>JAJYET010000041.1 GCA_021785655.1 bacterium
CCCCCCGCGGTCGCTCCACCCGGCAGACCTCCAGAACCGACTCCAGGTCCAGGGGCTCGAAGTAAAGGCGAGTGCTGCAGTCGTAGTCGGTGGAGACGGTCTCCGGGTTGCTGTTGACCATCACCGCTTCCAGCCCTCGGCGGCGGAAGGCCGAGGCGGCCTGGACCGAGCAGTAGTCGAACTCGATCCCCTGCCCGATGCGGATGGGCCCCGACCCCAGAACCACCGCGGCCCCGGGGTTGGCCCGGTTCTCGTCCTCCAGCTCGTAGCTGGAATAGAAGTAGGGCGTGGTCGCGGCGAACTCGGCAGCGCAGGTGTCCACGCACTTGAAGGTGGCTCGGACCCCCATGAGCTCCCTCATCTCCCGCACCTCGGCGGCCGCCCGCCCCACCAGCTCGCCGATCCGCCGGTCGGAGATGCCGGCCCGCTTGGCGGAGCGCAGCAACCTTGGATCCCGGTCGACCGGGCCCCGGGAGAGCTCCCCCTCCAGCTCGGCCAGCCGGGCCAGCTGGTGGGTGAACCAGCGGGGGTATCCGGTGCGGCGGGCGACGCTGTCCGGTGGCTGGCCCATGGCCAGCGCCGCCACCACCGCGGGGAGACGGAGATCGGTCGCGGTCTCGAGCCTCTCCACCGCCCGCAGCACATCCTGGGGGTCGACCGGCCCCTGCTCCAGGGAGCGCAGCGCCTTGGACACCGCGCTCAGGAAGTTGCGCCCGATGGCCATGGCCTCGCCGGTGGACTTCATCTGGGTCCCCAGCCGGCGGTCCCCGTGGGGGAACTTGTCGAAGGGCCAGCGCGGGATCTTGACCACGCAGTAGTCGAGGCTGGGCTCGAAGGCGGCGGAGGTCTTGCCGGTGACCTGGTTGCGGATGTCCTTGAGTCGGCGCCCCAGCGCGACCTTGGCCGCCACCCGGGCGATCGGGTAGCCGGTCGCCTTGGAGGCCAGCGCGGAGGAGCGGCTCACCCGGGGGTTGACCTCGATGACGAAGTAGGCCGGCGAGTCGGGTGCCAGGGCGAACTGGACGTTGCACCCCCCCTCGATCCCCAGCGCCGAGATGATCCGGAGGGCGGCGGAGCGGAGCTGTTGATGCTCCTTGTCGGTGAGGGTCTGACTCGGGGCCACGACCACCGAGTCGCCGGTGTGGACCCCCATGGGGTCGAGGTTCTCCATGTTGCAGACGCAGATGCAGGTGCCGGCGCGGTCCCGCATCACCTCGTATTCCAGCTCCCGCCAGCCCAGGAGGGCCTGCTCGATCAGGACCTGGGTTATCGGGCTGGCCCGCAGACCCCGGCCCACCACCTCCTCGAGCTCCTCCCAGGTGGTGGCGATCCCTCCTCCGGTTCCCCCCAGGGTGAAGGCCGGCCGGACCACCAGCGGGAGGCCCACCTCGGAGGCGAACTCTCTCGCCTGCTCCCAGCTGTTGACGGTCCGCGAGGGGGGCACCGGCTCGCCCAGAGCCAGCATCCGCTGCTTGAAGCGCTCCCGGTCCTCGGCGTCCCGGATGGCCTCCAGGGGGGTGCCCAGGACCTCCACTCCGTACCGGTCCAGCACCCCCCGGTCGGCGAGCTGGACGGCGAGGTTGAGGGCGGTCTGGCCGCCCAGACCGGCCAGGAGCCCCTGGGGCCGCTCCCGCTCGATGATCGCGGCGACAGATTCCACCGTGAGGGGCTCGAGGTACACCCGGTCGGCGGTGTCCTCGTCGGTCATGATGGTGGCGGGGTTGCTGTTGACCAGCACCACCTCGACCCCCTCCTCCCGCAGCGACCTGCAGGCCTGGGTGCCGGCGTAGTCGAACTCGGCGGCCTGCCCGATCACGATCGGCCCGCTGCCCAGGACCAGGACCCGGCGCACCTCGGGGACGGGCTCTGGCTCCGGCCCCGCGGCAGCGCGCTCCCCGCCCCGACAGAGGCTCAGAAACTCGTCGAATAGGTGCTGGCGGTCCTGGGGCCCCGGGCTTCCCTCGGGGTGGTACTGGACCGAGATGACCGGGAGCTCCCGGTGGCGCAGCCCCTCCACTGACCCGTCGTTGAGGTTGCGCTCGGAGACAAACCACCCAGACCCCTCGGGGATGGAGGCCTCATCCACCTGGAACTCGTGGTTCTGCGGGGTGACGAAGACCCTCCCGCTGACCAGGTCATGGACCGGGTGGTTGCCCCCGTGGTGGCCGAAGGGCAGGCGGCTGGTGGTGGCTCCGATCGCCCGGCCCACCAGCTGGTGCCCGAGGCAGATGGCCAGCACCGGGTAGTGCTCGATGGCGAAGCGGGTGAGCTCCGTCTCCCGGCCGAGGTTGGCGGGGTCCCCGGGGCCGTTTGTGATCACCACGCCGTGGGGAGCGAGCCGCTCCAGCTCCTCGCAGCTGGTGGAGTGGGGGAGGACCTCCACCTCCGCCCCCCGGCTGACCAGAGAGCGCAGGGTGTTGAGCTTGACCCCGAGGTCGATCACCGCCACCCGGACCCCGGCGGGCTCGCCGAGGCGCCCCGCGCCTCGCCGCAGCGCCGGGTGCAGGGGTTCCGCGGCGGTGTAGGCCACCGGGGTGGAGACCTCGGCGACCAGCTCCTGCTCACTCACCGACGGCGACCGCTCGGCCCTCTTCAGCAGCTCTTCCAGGGGGAGGGACCCGAGGTCGGCGAGCACCCCGCGCAGGGTCCCGTGATCGCGGAGGTGCCGGGTCAGCGCCCGGGTGTCCACCCCCTGGAGGCCCGGCACGCCCTGGCGCTGCAGCCATTCCGCCAGCGTCTCCTCCGCCTGCCAGTGGGGGGCGGTCGGGCTGGCCTCCGCCACCACCACCGCGCGGGCCCAGGCCCTGCCCGACTCCATGTCCACCCGGGCGGTGCCCACGTTGCCGATCAGCGGCTGCGTGAAGACCACCACCTGGCCCGCGTATGAGGGGTCCGTCAGGACCTCCTGGTAGCCGGTCATGCAGGTGTTGAACACCACCTCGCCCAGGAACGGACCCCCCTCGTCTGGGCGCCACAGCCAGTCGCCCTCGAAGTGGGCGCCGGACTCCAATACCAGGACGCCTCGCTTGGGCTCAGGCAAGTTCGGCCTCCCAGCCCAGCTCCCGGCGGAGGAAGGCAACTCTGCCCCTGGAGAAGGTGGCGAGGACCAACCCTCTGAGGGGCCGCTCCCAGAAGGGGGTGTTGGTTCCCAGCGAGAGCCAGGAGCCCGGCTCAGGCCGCCAGACACCCTCGGGATCGAAGACCGTGAGGTGGGCTGGCTGCCCCTCCCGCACTGAGGGCTCGGGCAGGGTTCTGGACAGAGGTCCGAGGACCGCCAGCGGGCGAGCGGTGAGCGCCTCGACCACCCGCTCCAGGAGCGGTCCCCCGCGCGGGTCCGAGAGGACCGCGGACAGCTGGGCCTGGACCCCGCTGAAGCCCGGGGAACGTCGCTGGAGGGGGTCGGAGGGGGACTCGTGGGGGGCGTGATCGCTGGCCAGGGCGTCGATAGTCCCGTCCCGGAGCCCCTCCCAGAGCGCCGAGCGGTCCTCCTCGCCGCGGAGGGGCGGGTTGCAGGTGAGCTCCCGGTCGCGGGCCTCGGGGTCCGTGAGCGGCCCCGCCAAGGCCAGGTGGTGGGCGGTCACCTCAGCCGTGACCGCCAATCCCTCCCGCTTGGCGTCCCGAACCAGTTCCACCGCCCCGGCGGTGGAAAGGTGCTGCAGGTGGAGGCGGCCCTGGCCCGAGCTGCGCAGGGCATCGAGGGCGGACCGGACCGCGCTGACCTCCGCCTCCCTGGGGCGCAGGAGCCAGGAGGTGGGGTCCTCTCCGCCCCAGGGATTGGCGGCGGCCAGCACCTCCTCGTCCTCGGGATGGATCGCCACCAGCCGGCCGGCCTCACCCGCCCGCTCCAGGGCCTGGCGCAACAGCTCCGGGCCCAAGGCGTTGCGGCCGTCGTCCGAAAAGCCCGCAGCTCCGGCAGCCGCCAGCCCCTCGAGGGGTGCCGTCCGCTGACCGGCCAGCTGTTCGGAGACGGCGGCGAACTGGAGCACCGGAACCCGCTCCCAGGAGCGGTTCTTGGCCAGGCACTCGCGAAGACGCGCCACGTTGTCCACGGGGGGTCGGAGGTTGGCCATGGCACAGACGGCCCCGAAGCCCCCTGCGGCGGCGGCGGCGGTGGCGGTGGCGATCCTCTCCTTCCACGGCTGGCCAGGCTCCCGGAGATGGGTGTGCAGGTCGAGGAAGGCGGGCGCCACGACGCAGCCCTCGCGCTCCACCACGACCGCCCCGGCGGGGGCAGAGATGCCGCTGCCCATCGCCTCGACCCGGCCGTCCTGGAGAAGCAGGTCCACCGCGTCCAGCGCCGAGCCCTCCGCCGGGCGCATGAGCCGAACCGAGCGCAGCAGAAGGCCCCTCACCCCCGCTCCTCGCGGACCAGGGTGATGGAGTCCTCCCCGTCGCACTCCCGGAGCCGGACACGGACCCGCTCGTCCACCTTGGTGGGCAGATTGCGTCCCACGTAGGTGGCCCTGAGGGGCAGCTCCCGGTGGCCACGGTCGACCAGGACCAGCAGCTCGACCGCCAGCGGGCGACCCAGCCCGGCCAGAGCCACCAGGGCCGCGCGGGCGGTCCTCCCGTGGAAGAGGACGTCGTCCACCAGGACCACTACCCGCTGGTCGATGGCGGTCCGGTCGGCCCGGGGGAGGGGAGCGCCGCCCTGGGCCCCCGCTCCCGCGGCGCGCGGATTGTCATCCCGGAAGGGGCCGGTGTCCAGGGACACCGCCCGCCACTGGCCTCCGCCCTGGGCCTGCACCAGGCCCGCCAGCCTGGCGGCCAGGTGTACCCCCCTGGTGGCGATCCCGCACAGGGTGACCTGGTCCCCTCCGGGATGGCGCTCCTGGAGCTCGCGCGCCAGCCGCCAGAGGACCCGCTCCAGCTCCTCCGGCCCGCCGACGGTGCTCTCGTGCCGGGGGGCGAGGGCGCTCACTCCCCGAGCACCCTGGCCAGCAGCGCCATCCTCACCGGGACCCCGTTGCGCGCCTGACGGAAGTAGGCGGCGCGGGGGTCGGAGTCCACCTCCGGGTCGATCTCGCCCACCCGGGGGAGGGGGTGCATCACCACCGCGCCCTCGGGGAGGGCGGCCATGACCTCCTTGGTGACCCGGAACCTGGCGACGCCCTGCCCGCCATCCTCTAACGGCCCGGAGAGCCGCTCGGCCTGGATCCGGGTCTGGTAGACGACGTCTGCGTCCACCACCGCCTCCAGCAGGCTGTCGGCTTCCCGCACCTCGGCACCGGACTGGCGGAGCGCGCGCACCGCCGGCTCGGGCAGCCGCAGCTGTGCGGGGCCGGCCAGGGTGACCCGGAGGCCCCGGTACTGGGAGAGCAGGCGGATGAGCGAGTGCACCGTCCTGCCGTTGGCGAGATCGCCGGCCATCACCACCCGGAGCTCCTCCAGCCGCCCGAGCTCGGCCCGGATGGTGTAGAGGTCGAGGAGGGCCTGGGTGGGGTGCTCGCCGCGACCATCCCCGGCGTTGATCACCGGGACCGTCGAGACCGCGGCAGCCCGGGCCGCCGCGCCTTCCTCGGGATGCCGGAGGACTATGCAGTCGGCGTACCCGCCGACGATCCGGACCGTGTCCTCCAGGGTCTCGCCCTTGATCGCCGAGGAGAAGTCGCGGGCGTTCTCGGTGCTCACCACCTGGCCCCCGAGGCGCAGCATGGCGGACTCGAAGCTCAGCCGGGTCCGGGTGCTCGGCTCGTAGAAGAGGGTGGCCATCACCAGGCCCGGGAGCAGCGGCGGGGCGGCTGCCACGAGCCGCCCGCCCATCTCGTCCGCGGAGGCGAAGAGCTCGTCCAGAAGCGCCGGGGGAAACTGCTGGGCGGAGATCACGTGGCGTGTCCCACCGTTCCGGATCGCCATCTCCCACCTCCTCTGACTGAGCCGCGAGGAGGCAAGGCGGCGCCCAGCGCCCGAGTACCTTGCCAGCCTCACAGGACCGGCTTCAAGGTCGCTGGGAAGAGTATACGGGGACCGTCCACCCCGGGCTCGGGCCGCTGCCGATGCTTCGCCTCATACTCAGCCGGGATTCACGAGGGGAGCCGGCCATGTCAGCACCGCCAGCGGTGGTCACCATCTCGGCCGCCCACGGCACCGGCGGGGAAGCCGTGGGCCGGGCCGTGGCCGACGGCCTCGGCCTGCCGTTCCTCGACCGGGCCATCCCGGCGGCCGTGGCCCGGGAGCTGATGGCCCCGCTGGCCGATGTGGAGTACGCGGAGCGCCACCTGGCCCGGGGACTCAGCCACTGGCTGGACCTCTTCGCACCTCTCGGCTCGGCGTGGCTCGGGGTGCCTGACCCCCTGGAGCCGTTCGCCAGCGAGTGGGAGTACCTCAACCACACCGAGTCGGTGATGCGCCGGGCAGCGCAGCATGGGGTGGTGATCCTGGGCCGCGGCGGCTCGGTCGTGCTGAGGGACGACCCCCGGGCCCTGCACGTCCGCCTGGATGGACCGGCGGAGCGCCGGCTGGCTCTGGCCATGGCCGAGAGCGGGTTCGGGGAGCGGGAGGTGAAGCGCTCGCAGCGCGAGACCGACCTGGTGCGACGGCACTACCTCCGCCACTTCTACAAGGTGGACGTCGCCTCCCCGCGCCTCTACCACCTGTACCTGGATGCGACCGCGATTCCCCGGTCCACCACAGTCCAGTTGATCGTGGCCGCCGCCCTTGCCCGAGCAGGGACCGGGCGCGAGGACTCCAAGTAGGACAGCAGCCGTGCTGGGTGCCGCGCTCCCGGCCAAGCCGTGACTCGGGTTGGTATGTCGGGACACCAGCGGGGCTGGATGGCCCCCACCCCGGGGATGGCGGTCCAAGCCGCGGACCTCCCCCGATCCGCCCGACTGATGGGGTTCGACCGTTGGAGTTGACGCCACTCTCCGCTGGGCGCGGCCCGGGGAGGGACTGATGGTTGAGCCGTGCGGGATGCCGGAGCCGGCCGGGGCCTCCCGCTGCCGCCCCGGTCCGCTGCCGACCGGACCTGGCCCACGGTGGTTGACTAGGGACGGTGAACCGACAACCTGATGCGCGGGAGCTCACCCCGCTCCTGGGGCGCACCTCCCCTTGTCGTGGCGCGGCGCGGAGCGGCGCGGCTCCCGGTCGGGGGCGCTTATGGCACTGACCGCAACCGGGCGCGCTCGCCCTCGCACCGGCCTCGCCCTCACCGTGATCGTCATCGGGGTGCTGATGGCGGCGATCGACACCACCATTGTGGTCCTGGCCCTGCCGGAGATGGAGCGAGCCCTCCACGTTCCCCTGGCCCACGTGATCTGGGTGGTCATCGGCTACCTGCTGGTGATCACCCTGCTGGCGACCCAGGTCGGGCGGCTCGGAGACATGTTCGGCCGGGTGCGGATGTATGAGACCGGATTCCTGGTCTTCATCGTGGGCTCGGCCCTCTGCGCCCTGGCCGGCAACGAGGTCACCATCATCGCCTTCAGGGTGCTCCAGGGGCTGGGGGGAGCCCTCATCACCGCCAACGGCGGCGCGGTCATCGCCGACACCTTCCCTCCCGAGGTTCGCGGCCGGGCCTACGGCTACAACTCCGTCGGCTGGAACGTGGGAGCGGTGACCGGGATCCTCCTCGGGGGGCTGATCATCACCTACCTCTCCTGGCGCTGGATCTTCTGGATCAACGTGCCCGCGGGCCTTCTGGCCTTCGGGCTGGCGCTGAGGGTCCTCCATGACACCGGCAACCGCTCCCGCCAGCGGCTGGACTGGCCGGGGATGCTGACCCTCGGGGTGGGCCTCTTCGGAGTGCTCTGGGCCATGACCCAGCTCACCACCTCCGCCCTCAACGGGACGGTCCTGGGGTTCCTGGGAGTCGGGCTGGTGCTCCTGGCCGCTTTTGTGGTCATCGAGATCCGAAGCCCCGCCCCCATGGTGCCCTTCTCGATCTTCCGCATCCCCACCATGAGCCCCACCCTGCTGGCGGCCCTGTTCCAGTCCCTGGCCAACTTCGCCGTCCTCTTCCTGGTCATCATGTACCTGCAGGGCGTCCGCCGCCTCAGTCCCCTGGACGCGTCACTGCTCCTGGTCCCCGGGTACCTGGTGGGCGCGGTGGTCGGCCCCGTGGCCGGCCGCCTCTCAGACCGGGTGGGGGTCGTGTGGCCGGCCACCGTGGGCCTCGCCATCGAGATCCTCGCCCTCTGGGTGTACTCCGGCCTGGGGGTTGCCACCCCCCTCTGGGTGGTGGCCCTGGCGGCGGTGGTGAACGGGGTGGGAGGGGGCGGGTTCTTCCCGGCCAACAACGCCGCGGTGATGAAGGTGGCGCCGGGGCGGGCCTTCGGCACGGCCTCGGGGTTGCTGCGCACCTTCGCCAACGTGGGGATGGTCTTCTCCTTCACGGTGGCGATCCTGGTGGCCGCGCGGGCCATCCCGAGGGGCCTCGCCTTCGCCATCTTCGTGGGCACGACCCGGCTGGACCCCCACCTTTCGAAGGTGTTCACGGGCGGCCTCCATGCCGCCTTCCTCACCTCCATGGCCTTCATGGCGCTGGCCGCCGTGCTCTCCGCCACCCGGCTGGCTGGCCGGCGGCGCCAGCCGCCCGCCGGGATCGAGCCCCTGCCTGGCTCCTCCTCCCCGGCCCCGGGGCCGGCGGGTCCGGGACCGGACCAGGCGGTGGCTCCCATCCCTCCCAGCTGACTCTCAGAAGGTTGGGCTAAGGTGAGTGTGGGAGCGGCCCATGCTCCCGAAGGAGGCGTTCTGAGATGTTCTACCGATACGGTCCCGGGCCCCTGGGGGACCACTGGTGGCTGATGCTGGTGCTCTTTCTGCTGCTGGTCGCAGCGGTGGTCGCGGTCGGTTTCTTGATCGCCCAGCGTGCGCGCCCGGTGGCCATGGCCGGGACGCCCGACCCGGCCGAGATGATCCTTTCCGAGCGGCTGGCACGCGGTGAGATCGACGAAGAGGAGTACCGCCGCCGGCTGGCGGCGCTCCGGGAGCGCTTCAGAAGCTGAACCTTCGGGCGGTCCTCCCTCTCACCCGCTAACCTGGCGAGGTGATTGCCGGAGGGCGCCATCCGGGTCCTAAAGGGCCGCGCCGAGGCGTGGACCGTGGCTGAGGGGCTGCTGCCCGTGGGGCTGGGCCTCGCTGGCCGGGGCGACGTGCGCGAGGCGGTGGAGTATGCCCGACGTGCGCAGGCGGCGGGGCTGGACTCGGTCTGGTTCCACGAGTCCTACTTCGAGCGGGACGCCGTCACCTATGCCACCGCCGTCGCGGCCGAGGTCCCCCGGGTGCGGGTGGCCCTGGGGGCGGTCAACCCTAACACCCGGCACCCCGTCCTGCTGGCCATGACCGTCTCCGCTCTGGACGACCTGGCGCCCGGGCGGGTGGTCCTCGCCCTGGGCTCAGCGCTGCCCATCAGGCTCCTGCAGATGGGCATCCCCTACGATCCCCTTCTCGCCACCCAGAAGGTGGAGCAGGCGATCTCCGACCTGCGCCGTCTCTGGGCCGGGGAGAGGCTGGCCACCCCCGAGGGCGTGCCCGACCTGGAGCCGATGTTCCCCCCGCCTCACCGGGTGCCGATCTGGGTGGCCGGGTATCGCCGCGCCTTCCACGAGCTCGCGGGACGGCTGGCGGACGGCTTTCTGGCCAGGCCGGCGGAGTCCCTGCCCGCCTTCGAGGTCGGTGTCCGCCGGATTCGCGCCGCCGAGAGGCGGGCCGGGCGGCCCGAGGGAGAGGTGGAGCTGGGGGGGTACCTCCTGGCGCTAGCGGATTCCAGCCGCCGGGCGGCGCTGGACCGGGCCAAGCGGGAGCCTTTCGTCATCTACATGCTCTCGGTGCAGTCCGAGCCGGCCATGGTCCGGGCCGGGCTGGACCCCAAGATCCGCCAGGCGATCTTCGCCAAGTGGCGGGAGGAGGACTACACCGGAGCCGCCCGGATCATCCCCGACGACCTGGTCGACGCCTTCCTGCTCTGTGGAACCAGGGAGGAGATCGCGCAGCGGGCAGACCAGTTCCGCCGGGCGGGGATGGGGCTTCCCATCCTCCAGCCGGTGCTCCAGGAGATGGAGCAGGTGGAGCAGGTGGTGGACGCGGCGGTGCTCTGCGCCGCGGTGGGCCCATCTGCGGAGCGCGAGGTGGCCTACCGCACGGAGCTCTCCAGCTCAGACCGGGAGGGCATCGGCCTCCGGCGCCGTCTGCGCGGCCTCCTGGAGGTGGTCCGGCCCTTCAGCCTCACCGCCTCGGCGACACCCGTGGCCGCTGCCGGCGCCCTGGCTCTCTCCGAGCACCGGATCCTCTGGCCCCTCTTCGCCATGGCCCTGGTCGCCGGGGTGCTCCTCCAGGTGGGCACCAACGTGATCAACGAGATCTACGACGTGCGCAAGGGGCTGGACTCGATCACCTCCCCCCGCGCCAGCCTGGCCCTGGTCACCGGCCGGGTCACCGAGCGCGCCGCCTTCCGGCTGGCGTACTCGGCCTTCGCCGTCTCGGCCCTCCTCGGGGTCGCCCTGATCGTGGCCCGGGGCTGGGAGCTGGCCGTCCTCGGGCTGGTGGGGCTGATCGGCGGGTGGGGCTACACCGCCCCTCCGCTCCAGTACAAGTACCGGGCTGCCGGACTTCCCCTGGTGTTCGTCCTCATGGGGCCGCTCATGGTCCTGGGAGGGTTCTTCGCCATCACCGGGAGCTGGTCGCTCACCGCCGGGGTGATCAGCCTCCCCATCGGGCTGCTGGTGACCGCCATCCTCCACGGCAACGAGTGGCGGGACATCGGGGAGGACGCCAGGGCGGGGATCAGCACCCTCTCCATCCGCGCCGGGCGCCGAGTTGCCCACGGGCTCTACGTGGCCCTCCTGGTGGGAGCGTATCTGGCGCTGGTGGCCGCGGTGGCAGTGGGGGCGCTTCCCCGGCTCAGCCTCCTCGCCGTGCTCTCGCTGCCCCTCTTCGTCCGGGCTCTCAGGTCTTCGGAGCTGGGCGCCATGGGACAGCAGCGGGCCATCTCCCTCATCGACCTCCAGACGGCGCAGCTGCACGCCGCCTTCGGGGCCCTGCTGGTGGTCGGGCTGGCCGCGACGGCGGTCTGGCACCCCGGGGCGTGAGGCCGGCTTGAGCCCCCGCTCGGCCCTCACCGGCCTGGTCACCCTTGGCGCCTACGGCGCCTTCGCGGCCACCTTCCGCGGCCCCCGCGACCGCTTCTGGCCCCGGATGACCCGAACCGGCGCCTCACTCGGTCTGGCGGCGCTGCTCCTGGAGCCATCGCTGGCGGGAAAAAGGCCCAGGGCCCGTGAGGTGGCGCTCGGGGGCGCGATCGCGGGCGGTCTGTACGGGGCCTTCCAGGTGGGGGACCGGATAGCCCGGCGGGTACTTCCCGGGGGCGGTGAGGAGATCGCGGACATCTACCGGCTGGGAGAGCTGCGGCCTCACCTGGAGCTGGCGCTGCGCCTGGCCCTGGTGGTGGGTCCCGCCGAGGAGCTCTTCTGGAGGGGTCTGCTCCAGCGCTCCCTCCAGCGGCGGCTGGGGCCGCTCCGAGCGGCGGCGGCCGCCGGACTTCTGTACGGGGGTGCGCACCTGGTCACCGGCAACCGGACCCTGATCGCCGCCGCCACCGTGGCCGGGGTCAGCTGGTCCGGCCTGGCCGCGGCCGGAGTCCCCATGACCAGCCTGGTCGTCAGCCATTCGCTCTGGGATGTCTGGATCTTCCTGGTCCAGCCGACCCAGCGGCCGGCCCACGAGCAGGCGGGAGGCCTCCCCGGGTAACCGGCCTCGCCGTCCGGGCGCGCCAGGCCCGGTTCGCAGGGTGAGCTCAGGCGCGGGAGACCGCCCGCGCTCGGAACCGGAGCGGGGGCTCTCCATACTCCTCCAGGGCGTGGGCCAGCCAGCCGGCGGCCCGCGCCACCGTGAAGATCACCTCCCCAGCCTCCTCGGGCATCTGGGCCACCATGGTGAGGAGCGCCAGCGCCAGATCGATGTTGGGCTCGACCCCGGCGGTATCCCGCGCCGCGGAGATCACCGCCCCCGCCCGGGCACAGAGCGCCGACCCCGGTGCCGCCCGGCCCGTGAGGCGGAGCAGCAGCCGGGCTCTCGGATCCCCTCCGGGGTACAGCTGGTGGCCGAACCCGGGAAGGTTGCCCAAGGCCTCGGCGAATCGAGCCAGGGAGGCACGGGGTCCCCCTCGGGCCGAGTCCTCCAGCAGCTCCCGGGCGCGGCGGGAGGCGCCTCCGTGCAGGCGCCCGGCCATGGCCCCCATCCCGGCCAGCACCACCGAGTACGGGTCGGCCCGGGCGGAGGCCGCGACGCGGGCCGCCACCGTGGAGGCGGCCAGCTCGTGGTCGGCGAGCAGCACCAGGGCGGCGTTCAGGGCGGCAAGGCGCTCCGGGTTGGGGGGAAGTTCAGCGAGGCCGGCCCAGAGCTGGCTGGCGATCGTGGCCGGGGTCCCATCGGGAGGGCCTCCCGCGGCCGCGGCCAGGGCCGCGATCAGCCGCCGCCCGCGCTCCACCACCGCCGGCGGGGAGAGGTCGGCGCGAAGGGGATCCCCGGCGGAGAGCAGGACCACGGCGAGCCGGAGCCGGTCCCGTGCCGCCTTCACTTCCGGGAGCCGAAGGGAAGGTGCCCGCCAGGAGGGCTGCCCCTCGGTCCTCCTGGCCGTCCAGAGCCACTCCGCCACCTCCTCGAACTTCGCCGTCTGCGCCAGCTCCAGCGCGCTCACCCCCCGGTAGAGGAAGTCGTGGTCGGCAATCACGGTGAGCTGGGAGCGGACCACCAGGTCGAGCGCCAGTGGCAGGGTCGAACGTCGGGGCTTCCCGCGGCGGGCCAGCTCCTCGACCTCGGCGGCATCGAATCGGCTCCTTCGGGAGCCGGGCTCGTGCCAGCGACGGAGCGCTCCGCGGCTGACGTAGGCGTACAGGGTGGCGAGCTTGACCCCCAGCCGGTCGGCGGCCTCCTCGGCCGTGAGCCTTGGCATTGACTTGATGATAATCAAGATTGACTAGAGCCAGGTCCTTGGATAGCCTGGCGCTGTGCAGCAGGTACGCACGGTCATGGCGGGTCCGGTACTGGTTGTTGGCCCGGGGGTACCGCTGGGAGAGTCGGTCTCGCGGATGCGGGCCCAGGGGGTGGCCGCGGCGGTCGTGCTCGAGAACGGTGCCCCGCTGGGCACGCTGAGCGAGCGGGATGCGCAGGGGGCGGCCGCCGACCGGCCTGGGCTCCTGGCCTCCGACGCCATGCGCCCTGTGCTGGGAACCATCGACGCCTCCGAGGACCTGAGCGCGGCCCTCCGGATGCTGGCCCGCCCGGGGTCAGGGCAGCTGGTCGTGACCTCCGACGGCGCGGTCGCGGGGGTGGTCTCGCTGGCCGACCTCGCCCCTGTGCTCTCCATCGGCCCGGCCGCCACGCCTCCCGGCCTGAAGGGCGTCGTCGTCGCCGACACCGAGGTGAGCGACGTGCGGGGCGAGGAGGGGTTCTACCACTACCGCCAGTACTCCGCGGTGGAACTGGCCGAGAAGAGGCCCCTGGAGGACTCCTGGAGGCTGATGGTGGACGGCGCGCTTCCCCGAGATCGTGGCCAGCAGGAGGCGTTCGCGGCCGAGGTCCGGCCGCTCCGGCAGGCGAGTCCATTAGTGATGCAGACCCTACCGGCGATCGCCCGAGCCTCCGAACCGCTGGAGGGGCTGAGGACCGCCCTCTCGCTGGCTGCCGCCGAGCGTGGCCTCCGGCCCCTCTATGACATCGATCCGGCGGCCCGGCGGGCGGACGCCCTCTTCGTCGCCGCCCTGACCCCGACCCTGCTGGCCGGGCTGTACCGGCTGCGGCACGGGAAGGAGCCGGTTCCAGCCCGCCCCGACCTGGCGGGGGGGGCGAACTACGTCTGGATGCTGAGCGGCGCCGAGCCGTCCCCTGGGCACGCGGGTGCCGTCGAGCGCTACTTGACCTCCACGATAGACCATGGCTTCAGCGCCTCCACCTTCACCGCCCGGGTGATCGCCTCGACCGGGGCGGACCTGGGCGCCTGCCTGGTCGGCGCCATCGGGGCCCTGAGTGGGCCGCTGCACGGAGGGGCTCCCAGCCGGGCGCTCGAGCTGCTCGACGAGATCGGGAGCCCGGAGAGGGCGCGCTCGGTGATCGAGCGCAAGGTGGGGCGGGGTGAGCGGATCATGGGCTTCGGACACGCCGTGTACCGGACCGAGGACCCGCGCTCCAACATGCTGCGGGAGGTGGCACGGCAGCTGGGCGGACCGCTCGCGGAGCTGGCCCTCAATGTGGAGAGGACGGTCGTCGAGGTCCTGGCGGAGTTGAAGCCGGGGCGGCGCCTCTACGCCAATGTCGAGTTCTACGCCGGCGTGGTCATGGCCGCCTGTGGGATCCCCAAAGAGATGTTCACGCCCACCTTCGCCTCCAGCCGGGTCATCGGCTGGACCGCCAACGTTCTGGAGCAGGCGGGAGACCCCAAGATCATCCGGCCCAGTGCGCGGTACGTGGGGCCGCCGCCGCCGCAACCAGTCCCCGCCCTCGAGGGGTGATCGGATGGCGAGGACCCTTGCCGGTCAGGGGGCGGGTCTCACCACCTTGTGCATCACGCAGTGCTTCAGCCCCTTGGGCCGGTCATAGCTGAAGCCGGCCCGCTCGAACATGGTCCGGGTGCAGCTGTAGAGGAGGGAGCCGGAAGCTTTTTTCGCCGGGGCCTCCTGGGGGTACGCTTCGACCAGACCTCCGCCCGCCCTCGCGATCAGCTCCAGGGCACCGGCCAGGGCGAGGGCGGCGACTCCCCCGTGGCGGTGGCCGCGGTCCACGAAGAAGCAAGTGATGCGGTAGTCGGGCTCCTGGACCATCCCCGCCAGGTACTCCTTCCGGTGGTAGATGTTGGGGAGCTCCCGTGGCGAGCCGTACTGGCACCAGGCGACGGCGTCATCGCCCTGGAACACCAGGGCGGCGTGCGCCCGCCCCTCCCTGACCAGCCGTTCCTTGAGGTCGCGGTTGCCCTCGTAGGTGCGGGTCTTCTCGGCAGCCATGGTGTGAAACCAGGTGCACCAACAGCCACCCCAGATGCCGTTGTTCTTCTCCGCGAGGCGGGCGAAGGCCGGCCAGGTGGTGCCGCCCAGGGCGGCGACCCGGTACTCGGGCGTCCTTCCGCTGCTGGTGGCTCGCGGCGCCTCGCGAGAGCCACTCGTCTCACGGTCCAATTAAGTGTCCGGCCGGCTCCCCAGACGGTTGGGCGGGGCGAAAGTGTACGCCGGAGGCGGTTGGCTGAGGCGGCCGCCACCCCCGGTGGAGCCTCGTCCACACGCCGCCGCGGGGGCCAGAGTCGGGACCGCCCGCATCCACGCTCCTAGTTCACCCGGGGCGTCCAAAGCGCCCGGAGCTGGACGTCGGGGGACAGCGCCTGGCGCATCCGAGCGGCGATCCCTTGAGCCGCGACCCGGAAGGCCGGCTCACCCAGCACCCGGAGGACGGCCGAACGTATGGAGTCAGCCCGTTCCTAGGCAACGGACAGGACGCGACACGCGTCTGTCCGTGTGCTGGGACCACCGGTCGAGGCGGTGGGCTCCGGGGCGGTCCCGGTTCCTGCTTCACGGCCACCTGCCGGGCGAGGCCCGGGC
>JAJYET010000067.1 GCA_021785655.1 bacterium
CCACCGTTCCCTCCGGTCCGGGGGGCGACCCCCGACGGAGAGCGGCTGGTCCTCATCTCGGCTGACGGTACATCCTTCTCCGCCTACGCGGCCCGGGCCCGGGGGCCCGATCGCGCGGGGCTCGTGATCCTCCCGGACGTCCGAGGGCTGCACCACTTCTACGAGGAGCTGGCCCTGCGCTTCGCGGAGGCCGGGGTGACGGCGGTGGCCATCGACTATTTCGGCCGCACCGCCGGGCACGACCCCCGCGATGACAGCTTCGAGTTCCGCCCCCACGTGGAGCGGACCACGCCCGAACAGATCGCGGAGGACACCGGGGCCGCGGTCGCCTGGCTGCGCTCGACTGAAGGGGGCGGGGTCCGCGACGCCTTCACGGTGGGCTTCTGCTTCGGGGGCAGCAACTCCTGGAACCAGGCGGCCTTCGGCCACCGGCTTGCGGGCTGCATCGGCTTCTACGGCCAGCCCCAGCGCACCGAGCCATTCCTGGCCCAGTTGCAGGCGCCCCTGCTCCTTTTGATCGCCGGTGCGGACTTCACCCCGGCCGAGGCCTACTCCCGGTTCGCGGAGGAGCTCAGGAAGGCCGACGTGGAGTTCGAGCAGCACACCTATCCCGGGGCTCCGCACAGCTTCTTCGACCGGACCTTCGCCGAGCACCAGGCGGCCTGCGCCGACGCCTGGAGCCGGATCCTCGACTTCATCGCCCGGCACCGCAGTCCCGGGGACTCCGGGTCAGCTGGGCCGAAGGCAGCCTCCAGCTCGGAATGAAGGCCCGGCCCTGGATCGAGACGGTGGGGATCGGGCGCCTGTCGGCCGATCCCGACGGCCTGGAGCTCCTGCTTGAGCTGAGCGCCCGGGAGCCCACGGTGGGTGAGGCGCTCGGCCGGCTGGCGGCGGCGACGGGCCGGCTCGCGACGATCCTGGACAGTCAGGGGATCCCGCCCTCGGATCGCCGCACCGAGACGCTTGCCTTGGAGCCCTGGCACGGTCGGACGGGGGAGCTCGTAGGTCAGGTGGCCCGGCGCGTGACGCTGGTGCGGCTGCGCGACCTGGACCAGGTGGGAAGGCTCCTCAGCGCGGCCGCGGACCTCGGGGATGGGCTCCACGTGAGCCAGCTGAGATGGACGTCGTCACGCGCCCAGGAGTTCTTAGCCGAGGCGCGAAGGCTCGCGGTCCAGGATGCTCTGGGTCGCGCGTCGGAGGCGGCCGTCGCCGCCCGGTTGCTTCTGGGCCGGGTCCTTCGCCTCGAGGAGCTCCCAGAGTCGGGTGCCTTTCCAGCCCGAGGGAGTCGGCAGCACATGGCCGCCATGGCCGGCCCCGCCCAGCTCGAGCTGGATCCGGGGAAGCTGGAGTACTCGGTCCTGGTGCGCCTCAGGTGCCGCCTGCGGAAGCCCGGCTCCGGTGAGCGCGGAAGGCGCCCCCGGAGAGAACCGGGACCTGCCGGGAGACGTTGAGGGCCGCGGCCCACTCGATCTCCTCCCCGTACCCCCGACCCATCTGCTCGCGCCCGGAGACCGCCTCGGCCAGGGTGCGTCTCAGGCCCCGGCGCCGCGCCCAGAGGAAGGCCTGAGCCGCCGCCCCGGCCTCGGGGGAGCGCCGGCGTCGGCGCAGCCCATCCACGATCGCTCCGGCCCCGACGAGGTCCTCCAGCGCCGGGTCCAGCCCGCCTTCCGGCCAGCGCTCGCCGGCGGGGACCACGGAGATCCGCCGGCCCCACCGGCGGGCGACGCGGCTGACCGCCGCGGCGTTGCGCAGGCAGCCGGCCAACACCGGCACCCCGGTCGCGCCCGCGGCCGCCGCCACGGCGGACCCGTTGGGCGAGGGCAGGACGATCGAGCTGCCGCGGGGTGCCCGGTCCAGGGTGGCGGGCGAGAGGGAGTAGGGGTGCTGGGCGTCCACCCGGGAGCGCTGGACCGCCAGCTCAGCGCCGAGTTCCTCCGCCATCCGGGCCGCCGCCTCGGGGTCCCAGGGGGAGGGGTGGACCTCACAGCCCCGGTCCACGGCGACGCTGACGGCGGTCGAGAAGGTGATCACGTCGACCACCACCAGCACGTCCGAGCTGGGGGCGAGGGCCAGGGCTCCGTCCAGCCCCCAACCAAGCCGCACCGAGAAGCCCGAGGGTTCGGCGAGAGCCTCCACCCGATCGCGGCCGAACCGTCGTACGGGGGAGGGACCGATGCTCACCTCCCAAGCTTGCCGGATTGGCACCCGGTCAGGGCTGAAGGAGGGCGCTTTGCCACCCTTGGCTATAGTGAGGTCCATGTCGACGTCCTCCCCAGTCGGCTTTTCGGAGTGCCCTTGACGCTTCCCTCCACAGTTGGCGAACTGCGGGGCAGCGAGTACCGGGTCCGCACGGTGCGGGAGGAGCTGCGCGACAACCTGGTGGCCCACCTCCGGGCCGGGGAGCCCGCGTTCCCGGGTCTGGTCGGGTACGAGGACTCGGTACTCCCCCAGGTGGAGAACGCCATCTTGGCCGGCCAGGATCTGATCTTCCTGGGAGAGCGCGGCCAGGCCAAGTCGCGGCTCATCCGGGCGCTCTGCGGCCTTCTGGACGAGCGCATCCCGGCGATCGCCGGGAGCGAGGTCAACGACCATCCCTATTCCCCCATCAGCCGATTCGGGCGGGAGCGCCTGGCGGAGGAGGGCGATGCCACCCCCATCACCTGGCTCCTCCGGGAGCGGCGCTTCGCCGAGAAGCTGGCCACCCCCGATACCTCGATCGCCGACCTGATCGGCGAGGTCGACCCCATCAAGGTGGCTGAGGGGAGGTACCTGGCGGACGAGTACACGATCCACTATGGGCTGCTACCCCGGGTGAACCGTGGCATCTTCGCGGTCAACGAACTCCCGGATCTGGCCGAGCGGATCCAGGTGGGGCTGCTCAACATCATGGAGGAGCGGGATATCCAGATCCGAGGGTTCCTGGTGCGGCTGCCCCTCGACGTCCTGGTGGTGGCCACCGCCAACCCCGAGGACTACACCAACCGCGGCCGGATCATCACCCCCCTCAAGGACCGGTTCGGGGCCCAGGTGCGCACCCACTACCCCCGGACCGCGGAGCAGGAGGTGGAGATCGTGCGCCAGGAGCAGGCCCCGTTCCA
>JAJYET010000042.1 GCA_021785655.1 bacterium
TAAACCTCGGCGTGTGCGCTGGTTAGCAAGATCTCTCCTCCCGGTCCCTCTTAGGACCTCTCAGGGCTGGCTGGTGGCGGGCTGGGCCGCCTGGTGTTCCTCATTGCTCATGGTGGCCATGCTGAGGTAGATGACCGTCAGCAGGGCGAAGATGAAGGCCTGGATGACGTCGACGAAGAGCCCCTCGAAGAGCTTCCAGACCCCGTTGAAGACGAAACCGATGTAGATGGGCAGGATGGCGATGATCTGCAGCATCAAGGCGGCGGCGAACATGTTGCCGAAGAGACGCAGCGCCAGGGAGATGGGGTAGGAGATCTGGGCGATGATGTTGATGGGCGCCAGCAGGATGTAGAAGACCCAGGGCATCCCCTCCGGGTGGAGGTAGTTGGTGTGCACGTAACCCCGGAGCCCCTTACGGCGGATTGAGGTGACGTGGACCATGACGATGACGATGATGGCCAGGGCGGCGGTGTCGTTGATGTCGGCGGTGGGCGAGGTGAGCCGGTCCCCGGTGGGGATCAGCTCCAACCAGTTGCTGACCAGGACGTAGAAGAACAGAACCGTGACCAGGGGCACCACCCAGCGGGCGAAGGGCCCGATCATCCGAGTCACATAGTCGTCCACCGTGGTCCAGACCAACTCGATCATGGTCTGGAACTTCCCCGGGACCCCGCTGGTGACCTGTCGACGCAGGTAGAGCCCCATCCCGAGGACGATGCAGAAGGCGACCCCACTGCTGATGAGGGTGTCCAGATAGACCTGCTCTCCGAAGATGTAGCCCACCCAGTGCTGGCCCACCTGGATCTGAGTTAGGACCACCGGCCTCACCGCTGGCTGAGCCTCCACCCTAGGCGCAGGACCGCCCCCACCTGGGCCAGATGAGTCGCCAGAAGCCCCAGCAGCCCCCACACGCCGACCGGCCCCAGGAGCGCCACCAGCAGCGCCAGCACCACGGTGATCGCCGCCAGCCTAGGCAGGCTGGATCCGAGGAAGGCCACCGGAGAGCGGCGCATGGCGAATACCGCCAGCTGGAGGTTGCCGAGGCCGATCAGCGCCCCGCCGGCGGCCAGCCCCAGTCCCAAAGGGCCAGCCACGAAGAAGCCGACCACAGCGACCACGGCACCCGCCGCGAGAGCCGCCCGCAGCGCGGTTCGGCCCGCTCCGGCGAGCTCCTCCGCCGGGCTAGCCATCACCGTCCGGTCCCCGCAACCATCGCAATCCCCTTATCACCGCCGCGGCCCCCCCGACCATCCCCAGCACCAGCCCCGTGAGCGTCAGCCACGGAAGCGTGTGCCAGCGCTGGTCCAGCAGCACCCCGGCCACGACCCCGACTCCGACCGTGAACGAGAAGACTCCCACCAAGGCGAGGGCCGCCCCGGGGCCCGGCACTCCCCCGGGCCGCTGCGGATCGCCCCCCAAGGACAACTCCGCGGGATCTTACCATGCCGGGGGCGCCGGACGGCCGGCCCGATGACCCCACCTACACTTCCCCCGTGGTGA
Source organism: bacterium (assembly GCA_021785655.1). Classification (GTDB taxonomy): domain Bacteria; phylum Chloroflexota; class Dormibacteria; order Aeolococcales; family Bog-877; genus JAJYXT01. The sequence goes on from JAJYET010000042.1 coordinate 1,501, forward strand.
TCGGGATCGACGCCAGCCGCGCCTTCTCCGCCTTCCCCACCGGGATCGGGGTGTACTCCACCGAGGTCATCTCCGGGCTGGCCAAGGATCCTCCAGCCGACCTCCGCCTGTACCTGAACGCCAGGCACCCTCCGGAGCACGCCCCCCGGCTCCCCGAGGGCAGCGAGTACCTTCCCATCCCGCTGCGGAGGGGGTGGACCCGCCTGAGGCTGCGCTGGGAGCTGGCGCGCCGCCCCCCGGAACTGCTCTTCGTCCCGGCCTACCGCCTCCCCCCGGGCCGGCTGCCGCCCTCGGTGGTCACGGTGCACGGGGTGGAGCACCGGATGACCGGCTCCGCCTACTCCGGGGCCGCGGGACGGGCGGTGGACGACTTCGTCCGCGACACCCTGAGCCGGGCCCGGCGGGTGATCACCCCCTCGGAGACCACCCGCTCCGACCTCTGTCAGCTGTACGGCGCCGACCCGGCGAGGATCACGGTGATCGCCCACGGGGTCTCGGCGGCCCTTGTCGGCGTCGATCCCGGCACCACGGACGCGGAGCTGGAGCGACTAGGGGTCCCCCGACCCTACCTGCTAGTGGTGGGCGCCCACCATCCGCGCAAGAACGTCCAGCAGGCGGTGAGAGCCCTGGCGGCCGCCTTCCCCGGCTCGGCCGACTCACCGTCGCTGGTGGTGGCCAACGCCACCGGCGAGGCCGCCTCCGAGCTGGCCCGCCTCGCCGAGGAGCTGGGGTTGGGTCAACGCGTTCTCCTTCTCCCCCACCTGGGGCCCGCGGCCCTCGCATCCCTCTACCGGGGCTCCGAGGCGACACTGGTGCCGTCTCTGTACGAGGGCTTCGGGCTGCCGGCGCTGGAGGCGATGGCGCTGGGCTCTCCGGTCCTGGCCGGGGACGCCGGGGCGGTGGCCGAGGTGGCCGCGGGGGCGGCCATCCTCCTCCCGGCCCGGGACCTCCAGCGCTGGGCGGAAGGGATCAGGGAGCTCCACACCAGCCCGGACCTCCGACGCCACCTCTCCGGGCTGGGAAGGGAGAGGTCGGGCCGCTACACCTGGGAGCGGTCGGTGGCCGCCCACCGCGCACTGCTCCTAGAGGAGCTCAGCGCAGGTAGAGCAGTGCCCTCGAGCCCGACCCCTCGACCCTCTCCAGCGCCACCTCCGCCCCCTTGACCGCGCTGTGGGCGGGGTCCGGCACCACTCGGGCGCGCATCCCGGTGCGCCTCACCAGGACGTCCCGCCAACCCTCCAGGTCGACCCCCCTCCCGGCCAGGTGCACCATCTGGCCGGTGATCCGCTGGCGGTGGGACCTGGGAGTCTCCTCGATCACTCCCTCGAAGAGGGCGATCACAGCCTCGGCGGCACCCTCGTCCGGCCCCCCGGGGGTGAGCGGGACCTCGACCGCCGCATGGGCCAGGAGCCCGTGGTGGCAGACCACCGCCGCCTGCGCCCCCTGGGGCAGGAGATAGAGGACGGGGCTGGGGTCCCAGGAGGTCACGGGAAGACCGGCACCGAAGGCCAGCGCCAGCGGCAGGTCCAAGACGTGGGCCATGCGGGCCCCAGACTCCAGCGCCGCCTGCAGGAGCACCCGCCGGGCTGAGGTGGACAGCTGGGCGGAGACCGCCAGCACCAGCTCGTGGCGGGCGAAGCTTATGCGCCCCACGGCCCGGGAGCTGAGCTGGCGCAGGAGCTGGGCGGCCGCCTCGGGGTGGCGAAGCTCAAAGATCCCCATCGGCTCCACCAGCTCGGTCCCCTCGGCGTCCCGCCGGGCGGCCTCCCCGGAGGCGAGCAGGCGCCCTTGGGACTCCGACCAGCGCCCGATGGCCGGCTCGTCCACGATGAGCCCTTCTCCGCGGACCCACACCGAAACCCTGTCCGGCGCCAGCTCGACCGCGAAGCGCCGGCCGGCCACCGTCAGCCCTCGGCCCGGCGCAACCGGGCGCCGAGGGAGGTGAGCTTGGCCTCCAACTCCTGATATCCCCGGTCCAGGTGCCTCAACTCCCGGCAGGTGGTGGTGCCCGCGGCGCAGAGCCCGGCGATCACCAGGGCCGCGCCCGAGCGGATGTCGGAGATGCTCAGCTCCGCGCCCATCAGGGGATGTCCCCCGTGGACCACGGCGATCCTCCCCTCCACCTCGATCCGGGCTCCCAAAAGGCGCAGCTGCTCCACCGGCCGGAAGCGGTTCTCGTACAGCGACTCCCAGACCGTGGACACCCCCCGGGCCTGGGTCATCAGCGCCACGTACTGGGACTGCAGGTCGGTGGCGAACCCGGGATGGGGCCAGGTGGTCATGTCCACTGCCGAGAGCGGCCCGCTGCGAGACACCTTGGCCCAGCTCCCCCCCTCCTCCACCGTGCAGCCGGCGGCCCTCAGCTTGTGGAAGAGCTGGGTCAGGTCGTCGCAAACCACCTCCTCGACGAGAACCTCGCCCCCGGTGGCCGCCGCGGCGATGGCGAAGGTCCCAGCCTCGATGTAGTCGGGCCGGACCCGGTGGTGGGCGCGATGGAGGCGCTCCACCCCCTCGATCACGATCCGATCACCCCCCGCCCCCGAGATCCGTGCCCCCATGGAGTTCAGGCAAAGGGCCAGGTCCGCCACGTGGGGCTCCCTGGCCGCGTTGGAGATGACGGTTATCCCCTGGGCCCGGACCGCCGCCAGCATGAGGTTCTCGGTACCGGTGACGGTGGGCATGTCCAGCAGCAGATGGGCCCCATGTAGCCGTCCCGCTCGGGCCCGTAGCCAGGGGCCCTCCTCGGAGATCTCCGCCCCCATGGCCCGGAGTCCCGCGAGATGCTGCTCGATGCGCCGGGCGCCGATGTCGTCGCCGCCCGGGCGCGGCAGGGCCGCCTCCCCTCGGCTCCCCAGAAGTGCCCCGAGGAGAAGGAGGGAGGCGCGCATGCGCGAGGCCAGCTCGGGGTCGAGCGCGGAAGCGGAGGCGCGGGCCGGGGTGACCTCCAGCTCCCCCGCCCGCCGGCCCACCGCCAGCCCGAGGCTCCTGAGGATCCCGACCATGGTGTCCACGTCCTCGATCTCGGGCACGTTGGAGAGCAGCAGAGGCTCCTCGGAGAGAAGCGCCGCCGCCATCTCCGGCAGGGCGGCATTCTTGCTGCCGCTGACCCGCACCGAGCCGCGCAGGGCCTTACCGCCCTCGATCTCCAGCAGTGGACCGGTCACCTTGGCCCCTCCAGGCGGTGCTGGGGCCTGCGGCGACCCTGGAAGTCGAAGCCTCCCCTCCTCCATATCCTCAGCCCGAGGAGGATCAGCCCCAGCACCAGCAGCCCCAGCGCCACCGCCAGGATCTTACGGTGGCCGAAGAGCGCCAATCCGAGGCAGCCCAGGATGGCGGTCACCAGGTAGAAGGTGATCGCCGTCTCCCGGGCGCTGAGTCCGAGGGCCAGAAGCTGGTGGTGGAGGTGGCGGGCGTCCGCGCGGGCAAAGCCCACCCCCTCTCGCCGCCGCCGCCAGATGGCCCAGGCGGTGTCCCCGATGGGCAGCGCCAGGGCCAGGACCGGGATGAAGAGGGCCAGCGCCACTGTCACCTTGGCGACCCCGACGATGGTGATGATCCCCACCAGGAGCCCGAGGACGTGGCTTCCCGAGTCCCCCATGAAGATCCGCGCGGGGGCGAAGTTGAAGACCAGGAATCCAAGGCAGCTGCCGACCAGGGCCGCAGACAGGAGGATCACCCCGCCCTGGGAGGGATCTATCTGGAGGCGGTTGACGGCCGCCAGGTACAGCACTCCACCCACGATCGCCACCACCCCCGCCGCCAGCCCGTCCACCCCGTCCAGGAGGTTGATCGAGTTCTGCATCCCCACCAGCCAGATGACGGTGACCGGGATGGCCGCCCAGAGGAGGTGGAGGTCCAGGTGGGGCAGGGTGACGTAGGTGATGGAGATGCCGAAGACGGCCGCCACCAGCAGCGAGACCACGATCTGGATCAGGAGCTTGGTCCAATAGGGCAGCTGGAGGATGTCGTCGGCGGCCAGCAGCCCCGCCACCGCGACCGCCGCCAGCACGATCGGAAGCCAGTCGTGGACCCCTCTCCCGAAGATCGCCATGGCCACCACGAAGCCGGCCATGAGGGAGAGGCCCCCGAGCCTCCCCGTGGGCTTCTGGTGGATGTTCCGGCCTCCGGGGAGGGCCACGGCGTGCAGACGGAAGCTCAGCCAGCGGGCCACGGGGACCGTGGCCACGGTGACTCCCACCGCCACGAGGAGGATGGGCAGGGCTACCAGGAAGTGGTGCTGGGGTGTGGGCAAGGAGCCCTCCTGGACTCAGGAGTAGGGCAGGGGGAAGGCCTCGCAGAGGGCCCGGGCGCGGGCCGACACCCGGTGCAGGGTGGCCTCACCGTCCAGGTCCGAGATCAGCTCCGCCACCAGGGCGGCGATCTCGTCCATCTCCGCCACCCCCATGCCGCGGGTGGTGACCGCGGGGGTACCGAGGCGGACCCCGCTGGGATTGAACTTGGAAGCGGTGTCGAAGGGGATCGAGTTGCGGTTGACCGTGATCCCGGCGCGGTCGAACGCCTCCTGCACCCGGCGACCCGTGAGCTGGAGCGGTCTCAGGTCCAACAGCATCAGGTGGTTGTCCGTCCCCCCGCTCACCAGCCGCAGCCCCCGGGCCATCAGCCCCTCGGCCAGCCGGGCGGCGTTGGCCACCACCCGCTGAGCGTAGTCGCGCATCTCTGGCTGGCTCCAGGCGTGGAGCGCCACCGCCTTGCCGGCGATGGCGTGCAGCATCGGCCCTCCCTGGACGCCGGGGAAGACCGCCTTGTCCACGTCCTTGGCCCGGGACTCCGGGCAGAGGATCATCCCCCCCCAGGGGCCGCGCAGGGTCTTGTGGGTGGTGAGGGTGACGATGTCGGCGTGGGGCACCGGGCTGGGATGGGCGCCTCCGGCGACCAGCCCGGCGAAGTGGGCCATGTCCACCAGGAGGGCCGCGCCCACCTCGTCGGCGATCCGCCTCAGAGCGGCGAAATCGAAGGTCCGGGGGTAGGCGCTGGCCCCTGCGACCAGTACCTTGGGCCGGACCTCCCTGGCCCGGGCCAGGACCAGGTCGTAGTCGAGCCGCTCGGTTGCCTCGCTGACGCCGTAGAACTCGGCGTGGTAGAGGATCCCGCTGAAACTCACCGGGGAGCCGTGGCTCAGGTGGCCGCCGTGGCTCAGGTCCATCCCCAGGATGGTGTCGCCAGCCTGGCACAGGGCCATGTAGGCGGCCATGTTGGCGGAGCTCCCGCAGTGGGGCTGAACGTTGGCGTGCTCGGCGGAGAACAGCTTCCGGGCCCGCTCCTGGCAGAGGGACTCGATCTGGTCCACCCACTCGCAGCCGCCGTAATAGCGGCGCCCCGGGGTGCCCTCGGCGTATTTGTTGGTGAGCCAGGAGCCGAGCGCCGCCAGCACCGCCGGGCTGGCGATGTTCTCTGAGGGGATCAGCTCCAGGGTGTGCTCCTGCCGGTCCAGCTCTCCCTGTAGGAGGGCGGCCAGCTCCGGGTCCGCCGCCTCCAGGACCCCCAGCCGTTCCGCGGCCACCGCCATCTCAGTCCCTCCGCGCTCCCGAGAGGTCCTCAAGGCCGGGGAGGGCCAGCTCCCGCGGCCCCAGACGGCCGCGCCGCAGCAGGGCGGGTGCCTCCCGGGTCAGGTCGAGTATAGAGGAGGGCTCAGAGCCGCGGGCTACGCCCGCCGGGGCGCTCAGTGCCCCGGCCAGCCCGGGGATCTCCGAGATCGCCGCAGCCGCATCCGCCACCGGGGGGCGCCGGTGGCGGTTGGCGCTGGTGGTGGCCAGCGGGCCGGAAGCGGCGAGCAGTTTCAGCGCCAGCTGGTGGCGGGGAATCCGCACCCCCACCGTCCCATCCCCACCGAGGGCCAGGCCGGGAGGCAGGGCCGGGAGGATGAGGGTGAGCGGCCCGGGCCAGAAGCGACCGGCCAGCTCCCGGGCACCTTCGACCAGCTCGCAGTAGGTCTCCAGCTCCCCGAGCGCGGCTGCCATCAGGATCAGGGGCTGCCGGGGAGAGCGGCCCTTGAGCTCCGAGATCCGCCGGATCGCGGCCGGGAGATCCGCGCGTGCCGCCAGCCCGAACACGGTGTCGGTGGGGAAGGCGACCACCCCGCCAAGGTGCAGCGCCCGAGCCGCGGCGGAGACTCCGACATCGCTGGCAGGCCAGAGCGGGACCTGGCTCAAGGCAGCCGCACCTCCAGCACCCGCTCCCGGCCGGTGAGGTCCAGGTGCCGGGCCGTGGCGACTTCGCCGAGCACCTCCTGGACCAGCCGCTCCACGCCGCCCAGTCGCCGTGGGTCGCCCTCCAGGAGGATCGTCGCCCCGGGCGCGGCCACCCCCGGCAGCTGGGGCAGCAGCTCTCGGTACGGGCCGAGCCCGTCCTCGCCCCCGTCCAGCGCCCGCCGGGGTTCGAAGTCCCGGACCGATCGCTCCAGCCGCTCCCACTCCGAGGTGGTGACGTAGGGGGGGTTGGAGACCAGCAGCTGGTAGGGGCCCAGCCCCTCCAGCGGCTCCGCCCAGCTGCCCTCACGGACCCGGACCCGCGCCTGCAGGTGGTGGCGGGCGACGTTCTGGCTCGCCACGGCGGCGGCGCCAGGGTCCAGCTCCACCAGGTCGCAGCGCAGCTGGGGCAGGTTGGCGGCCATGGCAATCCCGAGGCAGCCGCTCCCGCTCCCCAAGTCCGCCGCCCGCTCGGCTTCCGGTTGGAGGCGGATCGCCAGCTCCACCAGGAGCTCACTCTCCGGACGCGGGATCAGGACCCGCTCGTCTACGGCGAAGTCCAGCCCGAAGAACTCCCGCCGGCCGACCAGCTGGGCCAGCGGACGCCCCTGGGCCCGGGCGGCCAGCAGGGGCCGGATCAGCGCCAGATCCGCCTCCCCAAGCGGGCGTTCGAACTGAACGTAGATGTCGATCCGGTCCAGCTGGAGCGCGTGGGCCAGGATCAGCTCCGAGTCCAGCCTCGGGGTCTCCGACCCGCTGGCGGCGAGGTGGCGGGTGGAACGGCGCAACACCTCCAGAAGGCTGAGGGGTGCCTGCGACTCGACTGGGGGCTCCGCCCGAGACCCCGGCTGGCGGCGGCTCAACGTTCCGTCACACAGTTGTGACACATTCGGATGGGTAGGATGGCCCCACCATGCGTTAGCCTCGGCTGGACGTGCGACATGTATCCCATAAGGCTAGGGTGTCTCGCGGCCCGACCCGCGGCCAGGCGATGGTGGAGTTCGCCCTCGTCCTCCCGATCGCCGTGGTCATCCTGGCCCTGGTCGCGACCGGCGGTCAGATGCTGATGGCGGCCATCGACCTGACCCAGGCCGCCAGGGCCGGTGCCCAGGCGGTGCAGGGCGACCTGCAGCAGGGGGACCCCACCGGTCAGCAAGTGGTCGACGCGCGCCACGCCGCAGAGGGAGAGCTCGGCGTCGGCTCGCTGAGCTGCGGCGGCAGGGGCGCCTCCGGCCAGTGCGTCACGGTGACCACGCCGGGAAGCTCCGGCCCGGGACAGACCCTGGCGACGGTGACCGTCTGGCGGTCGGTGGACAGCTTCCTGCCGGTCTTCGGGGCGTCCTGGACCATCTCGGCCCAGGCCACCACGGAGGGGTAGCGCAGGTGCGGCGCTGGATGGGAGCCGGGGCCCGCCCCCGGTCGCAGACCGGTCAGGTGCTGATCCTCTTCGCCATCAGCCTAGTGGTGCTGGTGATGATCGTGGGAGTGGCCATCGACGGCGGGTTCGGCCTTTTGCAATACCGCCAGGCGCAGAACGCCGCCGACTTCGCCTCGGAGGCCGCGGCCGAGGCGCTCTACCCCCAGTGCACCGACAGCGGCACCATGCCCACCGGCTCGGACATCGTCGCCGACGTCAATGCCGTCGTCGCCCCCAACTCCCCGTCGACCGCCGTCACCTTCCCCAACTACGGCTGGTCCGGCTACTACCTGAACGCCCAGAACCAGCCGCTCACGGTGGCCGGGAACAAGGTTCCGATCTACGACCCCACCAGTGGCGCCCCCACCACCCCGCCGGTAGGGGCCTGCGGGGTGCACCTCAACGTCGCCCCGGAGTGGCCCCCATTCGTGGCCCAGGTGATGGGGGTCACCAGCCTCAGGACCGCGGCCGGCGCCTCGGCCCTCAATCCCGGGACCGGCAACGGCCCCACCACCAGCATCGCCTCCCTGGGGGAGCACGGCGCCCACACCATCCTCATGGCCGGCAAGGGGGTGTTCGAGGTCCAGGGGACCATCTACGACAATTCAGACGGCTGCCTCAACGGTGGGTGTGCCCGCTGGAGCCCCGGCGACATCATCGACGGCAAGCAGGGCGGGGTGATGTACGACTGGGGCCAGCTGGAGTACTCGGCCGCGGCCGTGGGGAATCCCTGGGACGGCTGCTTCAGCGGGAGCAGCGAGTCGGCGGCGGCGGGCAAGAACTCCGGCCACATGCCCTCCGGCTGGCCGGTCGCCAACCCCTCCGCCAACCCGCCGTCCTACGACATCCACTGCCAGCCCCCCAACAACATCTCGCCGGTCAACGTGAGCACCGACATCTGGGTGAACGGCTGGGTCAGCAGCGGCCAGGCTCAGATCAAGAACCGGCTGCCGGCCAGCCCCCAGGACCCCACGCCGGCCAGCGCCGGGTGCGGCGACCCCAGCCTGGACGGCCACACCTCGACCTCAGGCGGGGTCACCACCTACTACCCCGGGGTGTACCCGAATCCGGTGGTGGTCACCGGGAACGCCGTCTTCGACAACTGCAGCCAGGAGCTCGGCACCAACGCGGTGCCGCCGCAGCCCGGCATCTTCTACTTCGCCCAGGGGGTGGCGATCACCCCCGCCGCCGGTGACAAGGTGACCGGCGCCGAGGTGCTGCTGGCGGCGGCGGCCCCCATCCCCAACTCCGCCCTCCCCCACAACGTGGGCGACGGCGAGCCCTACATCGGCCACGGGAGCCAAGGCTGCACGATCAACGCCCAGGGGGACGAGAACTGCACCCAGGCGGCGGGCAGCGGCTACAACTGCAACTCCTCGCACAACGCCGGCTCCTGGGCGGGGACCAACTGCAACGCCAGTTACACGAGCTGCGGGGCCTACTGTTTCCACCCCAACCCCGTCTCTGCGGGCCAGGTCTCCTGCTCCCAGTACCCCGTGTCCTGCGCAGGGCAGGGGCTCAACGACTCCATCTACATCGGGGGCCAGGGGACGGTGGACCTCAGCAAGCCGCTGAACGGCCCCTACAACCAGTTCCTGCTCTGGCAGATCTCCACCATCAAGGCCAACATCGGCCTGGACAACCGGCTGGGGGACTCCAGCCAGATCACGCTCGACGGGGTCCTGGTCGACGACTCCAACCCCCAGGGCCAGAACCTCAACAACGAGCAGTACTGGGGGGGCGAGGCCGGAGTCCCCTTCATCCCCGGTGGGATGCTGCTGGCGGGCTACGGGATCGCCGCCGACCCCAACTACCCGGGCGACGGCACCAGCTACGGCGCCTTCGGCACCGGCTTCACCTGCGGCCCCGGGCAGCCGGGGTACGGCACCCAGACCGGCTGCAACGTCACGATCAACGGCCTCGCCATGGTCGACATGTTCCAGACCGAGGGCTACACCCAGCTGGCGATCGACGGGACCGGGGCGCCGCTGCCGGGCCTCGGGTCCAGCGCCATCCTGACCGGCTGATGGGGCGCTGGCACCGGGGGCGCGGACAGAGCGCCGTGGAGTTCGCCCTGGTGGCGCCGATCTTCTTCGCCCTGCTCTTCGGGGTGATCGCCGCCGGATGGCTCTTCTTCCAGTCCTCGGCGGTCAACGACGCCGCCCAGGGAGGCGCCCGGGAGGCGATCGTGGTCAGCTACAGCGGCCAGCGCCTCTCCCTCAGCGGGGGCTGCGCCACCGGCACCCCGGTGGCGGTGCAGCAGGCCGCCCAGCACGCCGCCAACATCCTGCCGGTGGACCCCAACCCACTCTGTAAGGCTTCCAACAACTCCTTCTGCCCGACAGGAAACACACTGCTAACCCAGATCCCGGCGGGCCAGGACGCCCCGTTGGAGCTCTGCATCCACGGCGGGGTGAGCAGCCCGAGCGCCTATACCGTCAAGGTCACCTACGTCGCCCATCCCCTGGAGCCGCTGCTGGGGACCTCGGTGACCCTCACCTCGACCAGCAGCCTGGCGGCTGGGGCCTCGTGAGGCCGTGGGCGCGAGGAGGGACGCAATCCGCCGGGCAGCCCGGGGTGCTGTCCTTCTCAGCTCCCGGTCACCCCTGCACTCCGCTCGCGGCGGCGGTGTGCGGCCGGTCCGCGTCAAAGCCTGAAGCCGACCATCCCTGCCTGGCTACAGTTCCCGCGCCGGCGATCCAGCAGTCGTTGGAGCGCCAGGCGGGGCATCGCCACCCAAGTCCTCGAGGTGCCGGAGATCGGCAGGGCATTGGCCTCGATCACCGGCTCGCGTGTTCTCCGGGTGGAGCTGGGACGGATCACCCCGACAGCGGGCCGATCGGCTCCGGCCACCTCACCGGAGGGTCCAGCGCGCACATCCTCGGCCTCCTGATCCTTAAGTTGAGGCGCCGCGTCCTGGGGCTTGGCGCGGCCGCCTGCTGCTCCGGGCTGGCGCACAGACGAGCGACCCTCGCCGAGGGAGGGTGAGCGGCGCGGTCGGAATGGGCGATGTATCTTGGGCCGGTGATGGCTGCCGATAGCCGCGCTCCGGAGGAGAGTTGCGATCACGTAGGTGTCGCCGGATACCTCAAGGCGCTGGCGTATCTATCGGTCACCATGGCGCTTGGCGGTGCCCTGGCCACCGCCCTCTGGTCGAGGCCGCCGCTCATCTATTGGCCGCTGCTTGTGGCCATGTTCGTCGTCTATGCCGGGGCCATGCTCTGGGTTTTGCGCCACTGGGTCTCGTGGGCGGTCTCCGGGGCAACCGTGACGACAGCCCGCTGGGCCCCCCGTCAGGTGTGGCCGGCGATCGTGTTCCCGGGCGCCTTTTTCGTCCTGGCGTTCTCGCTCCTGGGGTTGGTCGCAGCCGCGGTCCAGCCCACGCTCTTGGGCTTTCTCACAGTCCAGATGCTGGTCTTCGGAGTCCTCTCTTGGCGGGGATCCCTAGCTGTCCAAAGGTGGGAGTCCCAGAGCGGCTCCAGATTGCTGGTGGTGGCCCGTCTCGGTGCCGACCGATCGGACTTCCTGGTTCAGACCCACATTGACATCAGCGGGGACAGCGTCCCGTAACCGCAGTCCGCCGCGGTCGAGACCACCTCACTGGCAGCCCGGCCAGGCAGCGCCCCACCCAGCTCTGCCACCTCCTGGAGGGCGGCCACGACTCTCGCGAGTTCGCCAGCGGCCGCCGGCGGTCTTGGTCGGCTGGAACCGGCCCAACTTACCGGAGTTCGGAAAGCCGACCTTGACCCACTCCTTCGTCTTACGGAGCGGCTTTGGCTTCCGCGAACCTCAAGGCACTTGCCGACGCTCCTGAGGTAGACGGACCAGCACCTCTCAGCTGGCGCTCGCCGACAGCCTCGCAGCCACCCTGTGCAGCCTCTCCGACGCCTCCCCCGCCACCGCCTCCAGCTCGGCGTCCTCTCCGGTCATAAGGGCGCGGGGCTCCATGAAGAGGACTGTGGTGGAGCCGGCACCCTCCTCTTCCAGAACCACGTTGCAGGGGAGCAGCACCCCCACCCTCGGATCCGCCCGGAGAGCCCGGTGGGCCAGAGCAGGGTTGCAGGCCCCGAGGATCCGATAAGGACGGAAGTCCAGATCCAGCTTCTCCCGCAGCGTGGCTCGGACGTCGATCTCGGTGAGAACGCCGAATCCCTCGGCCGCCAGCTCCCGGCGCACCGCCTCCTCAGCCGCCGGGATCGTGAGCCGAACGCTGACCGAGAAGGCGTATTCCTCGCCCCTCACGACGGCACCCGGGAGATGGGCGCCAGAGCCCGCACCGGCTCCCCGAAGTGCTCATCGGGCAGGGACCCTTCGAAGGTCCGAACCCCCTTGGCCACCTCCTCGCTGGGCCCCTCCTCGATCAGCGTCATCTCCTTCCTCCTCGTCGTCCCGGATCCAGCGGCGGACCACCGCTCCAGGAGAGATGATACCCATAGGGGTATGTCTCAGTCACGCCCCCGCAGGTTAGCCCGGGCCCTCAGGAGTCCGACTGTCCCTCGCCCGGGGGTTGCGAGAGAGCGCCCAGAAGCAGCCGATCCGCAGCCATCTTGGCGACAGCTCCGGACGGGTCCTGGAAGTCCCGAAGGTCCCTCTTGATCTCGGCCTGCACCGCCGCGGGGTGCCTCAGCAGGCTGCCGACCATCTCCGATGCCACCTCCTGCAGCCGCTCCGGCGAGCAGACCCGATTCACCAGGCCCAGGGCTCGAGCCGCGCTGGCATCGAGGGGGGCGCCGGTCGCGGTGAGCCAGAAGGCCTGCCGTCGGCCGACCACCTGGGGCAGCCAGCTGAGCACCAGGGCCGGAGCGAGACCGTGGGTCACCTCGGGAAACCAGAAGCGGGAGCGGTCGGAGGCCACCGTGACGTCGCAGAGGGCCGCCAGACCCACTCCGAACCCCGCCGCCTCCCCGTCCACCTCGGCCACGGTCACCAGCCTGCTTTCGGCGAGGCCGCGGTTGACCGAGGTGAGGGCGGCCACCGTCGCCCGGGCACCCTCCAGGCCATCCCGGCTCCGGTCCCGCCCCCGGCAGAAGACGCCGGGTTGGCCCCGGAGCCGCAGGACCCGCGCCCCGTCCGGGGGGGCGGCCAGCACCGAGCTCAGCTCCTGACACATCTCCTTGGTGAAGGAGTTGTCGGGAGGACGGGACAGCTCAACCATCAGGACCTCCTGACTCTCCCGGCTGATCACCACTCCACTTCCCATCTAGTTCAGCCTCCCCGTCTCTCCGCCGTACCAGTCCACCGCCTCCCGCGCCGTGCGCACCGTCACCGACCGCAGGTGGGTGAAGTCGTGGAAGGACTCCCAGCCCCCCTCCCGGCCCACACCGCTGTCCCGGAGCCCACCCCACGGCGAGGAGGGGTCGAGGCGGTGATGGTCGTTCACCCACACCATTCCGAACTCCAGTTGCCGAGCGACCCGATGGGCCCGCGCCACGTCCCTGGTCCAGATGGCCGACCCCAGGCCGAAATCCGAGGAGTTGGCCACGGCCACCGCCTCCTCCTCGGTGGAGAAGGGCATCACCACCGCCACGGGGCCGAAGATCTCCTCACGTGCCACGCGCATCTCGGGGCGACAGTCGGCAAGGACCGTCGGCTCCATGAAGAACCCACCCTCACAGCCGCGGGGCGCCAAGGCGCCGCCACCGGCCGCCAGCCGCGCCCCCTCGCCCAGGCCCGACGCGACGTATGCCAGCGCTCGGTCCCGCGCCTCGGCGGAGATGAGCGGCCCCATCTGACAGGCGGGGTCGGCCGGGTCGCCGACCCGAATGGCACGGGCGACGGCGGCCAACTGCTCCAGAAAAGCCCCATAGGCTGACCGCTCGACCAGGAACAGCGCGCCCGCGATGCAGGTCTGCCCAGCCCCGATGAAGGCGGAGAACGCCGCCCCCCGGGCCGCCTCCTCGGGCGGGGTGTCGGCAAACACCAGCACCGGGGTCTTGCCCCCGAGCTCCACGGTGCAGCGGGCGAAGTGCGAGGCCGCGAGAACGTAGACCTGGCGTCCGGCCTCGGTGCCCCCGGTGAAGGTGAGCTTGCCCACCCTGGCATG
>JAJYET010000011.1 GCA_021785655.1 bacterium
GCCCGGGCCTCGCCCGGCAGGTGGCCGTGAAGCAGGAACCGGGACCGCCCCGGAGCCCACCGGCTCGACCGGTGGTCCCAGCACACGGACAGACGCGTGTCGCGTCCTGTCCGTTGCCTAGGAACGGTATGGACGGGGCCCACATCGTGCTGGCGGAGGACGAGCCGATGATCGGCCGAATCCTGGAGTTCAAGCTCACCCAGGAGGGCCACCGGGTGACCTGGGTCCGCACGGCGGCCGAGGCTGAGGCCCTGTGCCGCGAGGGGGGGGTCGACCTCCTGCTCTGCGACGTCACCCTGGAGGAGGACGGCCGGGGCCTCTGCCGGCGGCTGGTAGCTTCCGGCTTCGAACCCCCCGCCGGAGTGGTCCTCATGCCGGAGCAGCGGGATCCCAAGGGGGAGGAGCTGGCCCGGGCGGCCGGCGCCCGGGAGGTGGTGGTCAAGCCCTTCAAGCCCACGATCGTGGCCGCTCGGCTGCGGGGGCTGCTGGAGGCCGCGGGGAGGGCCGCGCCCGGCCCTAGCTGAGCTGCCCCAGCTGGCGCAGCTGCTCGAAGCGGTAGATGCCGGTGTCGTGCCCGTCCGCCCAGACCACCTTGAGCCCGTAGTTGCCCACGAGGGCGATGTCGGCGAGCTCGTCCTCACCGGGGTGGAGCTCGGGATCCACGTCGAACCGTCCCGGGGCACCCAGCTCTCCGCGACAGGAGGCACAGGGGCAGGCGCGCCGCAGGTCGGCGAAGGCGATCGAAAGCCGCTTGCCGTCGCGCCACTCGACCACCAGCGCCCGCGCGTCGTCGTCGTAGGCGAACCGGCTGGGGGTCGGCAGCTCCTTCACCTGCTAATGATCGCACCACCCCGCTCTGCCCCCTCAGCCGGTATCCTGGCGGCGCCGTGGCAAACGATCACCTGAGCGCCATCCACATCCTGACCACCGACCCGGGCAGCCCCACCGACCGCAACCTGGCCATGGATCTGGTGCGGGTGACCGAGGGGGCGGCGATGTCGGCCGCCCGTTTCATGGGCCGGGACGACAAGATCGCCGCCGACCGGGCCGCGGTGGAGTCGATGCGTCGCAGCCTCGCCTACGTCGACATGGCGGGGGTGGTGAAGATCGGGGAGGGGGAGAAGGACGAGGCCCCCATGCTCTACATCGGGGAGGAGGTCGGCAACGGCAAGCCGCCCCTGGTCGACGTGGCCGTGGACCCCATCGACGGTACCCGCCTGGTGGCCCGGGGGCTGCCTGGGGGGATCGCCACCGTGGCCCTGTCGGAGCGCGACACCCTGCTCCGGACCCACTGCTTCTACATGGAGAAGCTGGTTGTCGGTCCCCGCGCCAAGGGGGCCATCGACCTCCGCCGATCGGTGGCGGAGAACTTGGCCCGGGTGGCCGAGGCCGAGGAGCGCCACCTGGAGGACCTCACAGTGGTGGTGCTGGACCGGCCCCGGCACGAGGGGCTGCTGGCGGAGATCCGGGGGGCGGGGGCGCGGGTGATGCTGATCAGCGACGGCGACGTGGCCGCCGGAATCATGGCAGCGCTGCCGGAGAGAACCGGGATCGATGTCCTGATGGGGGTGGGCGGGGCCACCGAGGCGGTGCTCACCGCCTGCGCCGTGCGCTGCATCGACGGCGACATGCAGTGCCGGCTCTGGCCCCGCCACGACGAGGAGCGCAGCCTGGTGCGCGCCGAGGGGTACGACGAAAGCCACGTCTTCACCGCCGCCGAGCTGGCCGGGGGCGAGAACATCTTCTTCGCGGCCACCGGGATCACCGATGGGGAGATGCTGGGCGGGGTGCGCTTCGCCGGCGACATGGTGACCACCCACTCGGTGGTGATGCGTTCCCAGAGCGGAACCATCCGCTGGGTGGACGCAGTCCACGATCTGCGCAAGCTCCTGCACCGCTCCGACCCCTGAGCGGTCACATGCCGTGCGGCGCGGTCTCCAGGGTGAACTCCTCTCGCCCGCAGGCCGGGCAGGCCTTAGGGGGCTGCAGGCCGCGCTGAGTGCCCCCACAGGCGGAGCAGGCCCAGTGATGGCGGGCGAAGAAGAGCACCAGGTCGGTGCGGGAGATGAGGCCCACCAGCTTGCCGTGACGGACCACGGGGAGCCGCCGGATCCGGCGACCCATCAGGAGGTCGGCCACCTCATGGAGTGGGACGTCCTCCCCCACGGTGGCCGGTTCGGGGGTCATGATGTCCTTGACCAGCTTGCCAGACTTGGTGACCACGTCCATCTCGCTCACCACCCCGGCCACCCGCTGGTGATCGTCCACCACCGGCATCCCCGTGATGTGGTGGCGGCTCAGGATCTCCGCCACCTCCTCGACGGTGGCCCCGGGCGTGGTAGTGATGACCGCTCGGGTCATCACCGCCCCTACCGTGGCACCAACTCCGTCCGCAGCCACTCGCGCCATCCACACCTCCTGGGTCCTTCGTGGCAGCATCGTACCTTGCGCCCTGGGCCAGGGAGAGCGATCCGTGGTCCCGGCGCCCGGCCACCCGGCCCGCTGCGGTAACCTGCCGGCCGAGAGTTCGAGCGGAGATGAGGAGGCGAAGGCGCCCATGAGCCAGCTTGCCAGCCGGTACGTCCCCACCGCGAGGAAGGTCACCTACAACCCCCCCCAGGCGGAGCTGCGCCGGCTCACGGCGGCCATGCCCACCGCCCGCCTCACCGCCTACCACAACTACAACGTCCAGACCAAGGTCCTGGCCCGGAGCACCGAGTCCACCTACATCGTCTCCGACGATCCCTCGATCACCTCCAGCAAGACAATTTCCCGGACCGAGTGGGAGCGGGTCAGCGAGCTGCAGGACCGCTACCTGCGGGACCGCGAGGTGCTGGTGATCGACGGCTACATCGGCAATGACGAGGAGTTCCGCTGCCCGGCCCGGTTGGTGATGGACCAGGCCTACGCCAACATCGCCGGGATGCAGGACCACCTCCTCTTCAAGGACGGTGAGCCGGGGGCCGACTTCCAGCCCTGGTTCACCCTGGTCTACACCCCGGGGCTGGAGGCGGACGGCTATCCCCAGAACCGGCTCATCGCGGTGGAGCTGGAGGGAGGACTTACCCGGGTCCTGAACTCCGACTACTTCGGGGAGTCCAAGAAGGGACTACTGCGCATGTGGAACCGGCTGGTCTACGAGCGCGGCGGCCTGGCCCTCCACGCGGGCTGCAAGGTGATCCCCACCGCCGAGGGGGAGCGGACCCTCTTGATCGTGGGGCTTTCCGGGACGGGAAAGACCACCACCACCTTCACCCGCCAGAACGACAGCAAGCCCGTGCAGGACGACTTCGTGGCCCTGATGCCCGATGGAAGGGTCTACGGCACCGAGAACGGCTGCTTCGCCAAGACCTACGCCCTCTCCAAGGAGGACGAGCCCACCATCTACGGTGCCGTCACCTCCGAGGTGGCCTACCTGGAGAACGTCTCCCAGAAGGAGGTGGGGGGGCCGGTGGACTTCTTCGACGAGACCTACACCCAGAACGGGCGAGCGGTCTTCCCCATGTCCGCCCTGGGCTGGTCCCAGGACGCGCGCCTGGCCCCGCCGGTGAGCAGCCTTTTGATCCTCAACCGCAACGACGGGATCATCCCCGCGGTGGCCCGGCTGCCGTTGGAGCAGGCCGCCGGCTACTTCATGCTGGGCGAGACCAAGGGGACCGCCGCCGGGGGAGCCGCGGAGGCCGGCCGGGCGCTGCGGGTGCCGGGGACCAACCCCTTCTTCCCGCTCCTCCACGCCCAGCAGGGCAACCGCTTCAAGGAGCTCCACTCCGGCGGTGGCTTCCAGGTCTTTCTCCTCAACACCGGCTCGGTGGGCGGGGACGCGGGACAGCCCGGGGCCAAGAAGGTGCGCATCCCCCACTCCTCCGCGGTGGTTAAGGCGATCGCCGAGGGGACCATCGCCTGGGAGACGGACCCCGACTTCGGCTACGAGGTGGCGAGCTCCGTCCCCGGCATCGACGATGAGGAGCTGCTGCAGCCCCGGCGGCTCTACCAGCGCCAAGGGCGGCTCGAGGAGTACCGGTCGATAGTGGAGAGGCTGCGCCGGGAGCGGCGAGAATATCTCAGCAAGTACCCCGGGCTGGACCCGGAGCTCATCGCCGGCGTGGTCGGGAGGTAGGAGGATGGCGGCCTCGCCAGCCCCGCGGGCGCTGGTCGTGATCGACGTCCAGGCGGGCTTCGACGACCCGAGCTGGGGACCGGCGAACAACCCCCAGCTCGAGGTCAACGTCGCCCGGCTGGTGGAGGCCTGGCGGGCGCGCTCCCTGCCCATGGTCTTCGTCCGCCACGACTCCGCCGAGGAGGGATCGGTGCTGGCCCCGGGAACAGCGGGGAACCGCCTCAAGGTGGTGGGGGAGCCCGACCTCCTCGTGACCAAGCGGGTCCACTCCGCCTTCTACGGCCAACCCGACCTGGACCGCTGGCTTCAGGAGCGGGGAATCTCCCGCCTGGCCATCTGCGGGATCGCCACCGACCACTGCTGCGAGACCACCGCCCGGATGGCGGGGGACCTCGGCTACGACACCGAGCTGGTGCTGGACGCCACGCGCACCTTCGACCGCCGGGGCCCCGATGGGACCACGATCCCCGCCGACGAAGTGGCCCGCCGCACCGCCGCCAGCCTGCACGACGAGTTCTGTCAGGTGGTGGACACCGACCAGCTGCTGGCGGAGTTGGAGTAGGGCGAAGGGTGGACCAGCCCGCGCCCACCCCACTGGAGCTGAACCGGCGGAACTGGGACGACCGGGCCCGGATCCATGGGCAGGACCGGATCTACGACTCGCGAGCGCTCATCGCCGGCGCCTCCTCGCTCACCGAGGTGGAGCTGGAGGCGCTCGGCTGGGCGGTGGGGGACGTCAACGGCCTTGAGGTGATCCACCTCCAATGCCACATCGGCTTCGACTCGATAAGCCTCGCCCGGATGGGAGCTGTGGTGACCGGGCTGGACTTCTCACCGGTGGCCCTCGCCAAGGCGGCCGACCTGGCTCGCCGCTGCGCCGTGCGACTCGACCTGGTGCAGAGCGAGGTGTGCGATCCCCCGGCCCGGCTGCACCAGCGCTTCGACCTCGCCTACGCCACGATCGGGGTGCTCTGCTGGATCGAGGATGTCGGCGCCTGGATGCGCGCCGCCTTCGGGCTGCTCCGCCCGGGCGGCAGGCTGGTGCTGGTTGAGATGCATCCGCTCCAGGCGATGATCGACACCGTCGACCCCCTGGTGTTGGACATCCCCTACAACTTCGACGGCCCGCACGTCTTCGACAGCCCCGGGAGCTACACCGACCGAGACGCTCCCGTCGACTCCACCTCCACGGTTGAATACTCCCACGGTCTGGGGGAGGTGGTCAGCGCCGCCATCGACGCCGGCTTCGAGATCCGAAGGCTGGCGGAGAGGACCGACTCCCCCTGCGATCACCGGGGCGACCTGGGCCCCCCCGACCCCGATGGGCGACATCGATTGCGGCTGGGAGGGGGCCTCGTGCCTCTCCTGTACACCCTGGTGGCGCGGCGCCCGTGAGCCCGCCTCCCCCGGCACTGGAGGCGCCAGCTTGGGCCTCGGTGGCACACTGCCCTGGTGACTGAGCCGGTTGACGAGGGCACGGCCGGGTGGAACCCAGAGGACCGGCCGGGGAAGCAGGAGTACTTCGCGCTCCTGGCGCTCGCCGCCAGGGCGCGGGCCGACTGCCTCGGTCGGCGAGTCGGGGCCATCGTGGTGCGCGACGACCGGGTCCTCAGCACCGGGTACAACGGCACCCCGATCGGCATGCCCAACTGCTCCGAGGGGGGCTGCCACCGCTGTGCGCACCGTGACCAGGAGGAGTACTCGGCGGGACGGGGCTATGACCTGTGCATCTGCGTTCACGCCGAGCAGAACTCCCTTCTGGCCGCCGCCCGCTTCGGCCAGTCGACGCTGGGCGCAACCCTCTACACCACCATGCGGCCCTGCTTTGGATGCGTCAAGGAGAGCCTTCAGGCAGGGATCGTCGCCATCCACTACCTCAGTGAGTGGGTCCCTTTCGGCGCCGAGCAGGATCCGGCCCTGGCCAGCCAGTACGCGAACCTGCGCTCCCGCTTCGTGGAGTTCTCCCACCTGGCGCTGGCCCGAAACCGGCTCTTCCGGATGCTGAGCACCATGGGCGAGGAGGTGCCGCGATGAGCGCTGCAGACCGGTGCGAGTCCCCTTCGGTCGAGGGTCGCTGGCGGGTCGCCATCCTTACGGTGAGCGATCTGGGCTCCAGGGGGGAGCGCGAGGACCAGAGTGGCGACTACCTGGCCCGGCGCATCGCCGACCTGCCCGCCGAGGTGGAGCTGAGAGGGCTGCTCCCGGACGAGCCCGCCGAGGTGGAGGCGTGGCTGAGGGCCACGGTCAAGGAGCTCCGGCCGGCGCTGGTGCTCTGCACCGGCGGCACCGGACTCCACCCCCGGGACCGCACCCCCGAGGCGGTCCTGCGGGTCGGCGAGTACGAAGTGCCGGGCATGGCCGAGGCCATGCGCCGCGAGGGGGCTGCCCACACCCCCCATGCGATGCTCTCCCGCCAGGTGGCGGTGGTCCTCGGCCCCACCCTGATCCTCGCCCTCCCCGGCGCCCTGAAGGCTGCCCAGGAGAGCCTGGAGGCGGTCTGGCCGGCTCTGCCCCACGCCCTGGAGATGGTGGCCGGACTGCCCTCGGCCAGCACCGACCTGGGCCACCGGGGAGGCGCGGGCGCTCCCCACTAGACTGGAGCTGTGCCGTACCGGGGAGTCATATTCGACCTCTACGGCACGCTCATAGACGGCTGGACCTCTAAGGAGGCCGACCTCCGGGCGCGGCAGCTCGGGGAGGCGCTGGAGGTCCCCCTCGGGCCCTTCCTGGAGCTGATGGAGTCCACCTACACCGAGCGCGCCACCGGGCGGCTGGGCGACGTGGCCCCTATGCTCCGGGCCCTCTGCCTGCAGGTGGGCCACGAGCCCTCAGACTGCGCCCTCGCCCGGGCCGCGGAGCTGCGGATCGCCCAGTTCCGGGAGGTGTTGAGCCGCCCGCGCCCGGAGGTGCCTTCGCTGCTGGCCACTCTGCGGGACCGCGGGGTCTCGGTGGGGCTGATCACCGACTGCTCCGCCGAGACTCCGCGTCTCTGGCCAGAGATGGGCTGGTGCCGACCGGTGCAGTCGCCGCTCTTCTCCTGGGTAGAGGGCCGCAGGAAGCCGGACCCCGAGCTCTATCGCAAGGCGCTCTCCCTTCTGGGCCTGGACGCTGAGGAGTGCCTCTACGTGGGCGACGGAGGCAGCCAGGAACTGACCGGGGCCGAGGCGGTGGGGCTGGCCGCCCGCCGGATCCTGTACGGAAACCACCTGGCGCTGGAGCACATGCGGTACGACCCGGACCAGCTCTGGGAGGGCGAGTCCATCACCAGCTTCACCGAGATCCTCCCCTTGGTCTCCGGCTGAGCCGGGGCAGGAAGTGACCGGCCGGGAGTTTGCCCCGGTCGCCGTTCTGGACTGCGACCCGCGCACCGCGCAGGTGTACGAGTTCGGCTGGCAGTCCTGGAGCCCGGCCGCGCTCTACCCCGCCGCCTCCCGCTCGGCGCGGCCCATGAGCCGCCTCGCCCAGGTCATGGGCTACCGGCCGGGCCGCCCAGCACCCCCGGAGGGCTTTCAGGGCGAGGGTCTCCTGGCCGTGGCACGGGAGGACGGCGAGCCCATCGTGATCTTCGCCGCCGGCGGGCCGGACCAGGTCCCCTCAATCCGCGCCAAGCTCCGGGGAGGGCGGATGGAGGTCAGCGCGGATGGCGAGGTGCAAGTGCACATCTCCGAGAAGGGGGCGGGGATGGACCAGGCGCTGGGGAGCTGGGCCGCCTCCTTCCCCGGGGCCGGTCTGTACGGCCGGGAGCCGCTGCCTGCGGTCTGGTGCTCCTGGTACTGCCTCAAGGACCGGGTGACGGCGGCCTCGGTCCTGGGCGCGGCGCGGTCAGCGAAGCGGCGGGGACTGCCCCTCCAGGTGTTCCAGGCGGACGACGGCTGGCAGCGGGCCACGGGGGACTGGTGGCCGGATCGTGAGCGCTTCGGGGATCTCGGGGAGCTGGCCAGAGCGCTTCGGGCCGAGGGCCTGGAGCTGGGACTCTGGCTGGCGCCCTTCGTGGCCGCGGAGGGCAGCGAATCCGCCCGCCGTCATCCGGACTGGTACCGGTCGGACCTCGACGCCGGACGCAACTGGAAGGGCCAGATCCTGGTTCTGGACCTCAGCCGGGAGGCGGCCCTGGCGCACCTCCGAGGTCGCCTCGAAGGGCTCGCCGACCTCGGTGTCTCCTACTTCAAGCTGGACTTCCTCTATGCGGGAGCGCTGGAGGGCGAGGGCTCCGGGATCGCCCCCTACCGCAGGGCGATGGAGTCCATCCGCGGCACCCTGGGGACCAAAGCGCGGATCGTGGCCTGCGGCGCCCCCCTCCTTCCCACCGTAGGGCTGGCGGACGCGGTGCGGGTCGGCCCGGACACGGCCCCCAACTGGGAGCCTCAGGGTGGGGACCTGAGCCAGCCGTCCGGCCGGTCGGCCCACGTCGTCTGCCGGGCGCGGGCCTTCGCCCACGGGAGGTGGTGGGCCAACGACCCGGACTGCCTTCTGGCCCGACCCGGCGTGGAGAACCGGGGCCGGCGGGCCCGGCAGCTCGCCGTGCTCGCGGGGATGACCTCGTCCGGGGACCTCCCCGAGGAGCTGGACCGCTGGGGTCTCGCCGTGACGAGGCGGTTGATGCGCCCCTCCGTCGCCGGCCCCAGCGCGCCGCCCGGGCCGATGCCGGAGACCCGCGCCTGACCCGCCGGGCGCGCTGGCGGCCATCCTCAGCTGAAGTGGACCCGGACGGTGAAGGAGCCGGTCACGGCCGGCAGGTCGATGGTCAAGAGGTGGGTCGACGGGTCGAGCCGGTAGGCCGGGGGCGGGCCGGCTATGGAGCTGCTGAGGGTGAGGTGGGTGAGGAATCGGGGCACCTCGATCACCAGCGGCCGGCCCTCGGTGGGGCCGTTTATCCCGACCGCCAGCTCGCCGGTGGAGGGGGCGTAACTGAGGGAGGTCAGTTGCCCGGGGGTGGTCCTGGGATAGGCACGAGCCACCAGCCGGAGGCGGCTTGGGTGCTTGACGAAGGCCCAGCTGCCGCCCTCGTTCCAGTCCCAGTAGGCCCAACCCAATCGGTACGAGTCCAGCTGGTTCATCTCCCGGGCTATCCAGGCGTTGCCGACCGCCCCGGGGGGCCCGCCCACCTCGCCCACCCAGGGGGCCGCCCCGGCGGTACGGGCCTGGCTCTCCAGGAGGCTGAGAGGGGCGCCGTACTGGGGGACCGGGGCCTGCCAGGGGGGCTCCAGTAGAGTGGCGAAGACGTGGCTGGAGAAGATCTGGTTGGGGTAGGGCAGCCGGCCCACGTAGGTGGGGAGGCCGAAGTCCAGGGTCTGCTCCCCCATGTACATCTGACGGGGAGCCACCCGGGCCATGGTGGAGATCAGCCTGGCCTCGAAGGGGAGCAGGAACTTGGCCTCGAACAGCCCCGGGGGGATGGGGAAGGGGTGGGGCTCGTTCCAGAGGTCGAAGGCGGCCACCGCCGAGTCGTGGCTGAAGGCCCTGGCCACCACGGTCCAGGCCTGGATCGCGTCCTGCTGCCATCCCCCGAGATCAGCCCAGAAGATGCCGTAGCTGGCCAGGACCCCGGGGGCCAGGTGGCGGTTCCAGGGGCTGCCGGCTGGGAAGCTCCGGGGCAGAAACCCGGCGGTGAGCCAGCTGGGGGCCCCGTCGCCGCCGTAGTACATGCTCCAGTCGATGTTGTGGAAGTCGAGGACCGAGTAGATGCCTTCCTTGGCGGCCTCCCCCACCACCCTCTTCAGGAGGCCGAGGTACGAGGCTGAGAACCTTCCCGGCCGGGGCTCGAGGAGGGACCAGCTGATGGGGATGCGGATGACGTCGAAGCCGTCCGCGGCCATCTCCGCGAAGTCCATCGGAGTGGGAACCGGTCCCGGCCGCATGTCCTTGGCCTGGAGCAGCCCGGTGACGTTCATTCCCCGCAGCAGCACCTGGTCCCCGGCGCTGTCCAGGATCTCCTTGCCGTTGCTGTGGAGCCAGGGGAGCTTGGAGGTGGAAGGGTAGTTCGAGCGCGCCAGGGTGGCTGTGGCACTCCGTGGGTAGGCGGGATAGGAGTTGGGGATGATGGCGTAGGCGGCCAGGAGCAGGGCCAACAGCAGCAGGGCGGTGCCCACCCCAGAGAGGCAGCCGCAGCATCCCCGGCGGCATCCTCTGCGCGGTTCCGGCTCAGGGGGCGGAGAAAGACGGGGATCGCCCTCGGGCGGCGGCTGCAGAGGCGGGCTCGCCATCACGGGACGGACCGCACCGATGCTCCTCCCCGCGCCCCTCCGAACCGGCCGACCCCGCTGGCGGTCGCGACTGGTGGACGTCGGCCCACGGAGCCGCTCTCGCCGCATCCGGCCCCCGGATCGCGCGCCACATGGCAGGGGGGGGAAGGGTGGTCGAGGTGGTGAGATCCCAAGAGGGCCCCTCCAGGTGGCTGGCGGGCTCGATGATGGCCCCTGGGACGGTGGTTGTCCAGCCCCACGGTCCTGTGGCGAGAGGCAAGTCTAGTGTCCTGCCTCCGAAGCAGCTACGCAAAAGCGAGCGCTGCTGGCGAGGATCTGGTCGGCGGTCTTGACCCAGGTGAAGGGCTTGGGGTGCTCGCTGTTGGCCCTGAGGTAGACACGGATAGCGTCTTCCCGAGCGCGCAAGCTCTGGTGTGAACCCCGTCCGATCTGGCGCTCCGTGAGCAGTCCGAACCAGCGCTCCACCTGGTTGATCCAGGACGAATAGGTCGGGGTGAAGTGCAGCCGAAACCGGGGATGGCGCAACAGCCAACGATGGACCGAAGGAGTCTTGTGGGTGCCGTAGCTGTCGAGTACCAGATGAACGCCGAGGTCGGCGGGGACCTCGGCGTCGATGCGCTGCAGAAAGCTTAGGAGTGTCACGTCCCCCTCCGGCCAACGCTGCCCGCAGGCACGAAACTTCCCGGAACACTGCAGAGCAGGCGCCGCCGCCGCCAGCTCGACCCGGTCTCCCATCGGCGGGAGGGGCCGGGTCAGGCCCGGGAGCCGACGGCCCGCCTCGCCCCGGGCGGAGAGTGAAACTCGACCTCAGCTGCTGCGTTGCACCAGCTGTACCCCGACAGCGCCCCAGGCTGCCCTCGCCAGCGGCCAGGCCGGTGCCGACCGAGGAGAACGAAATGATCCGGGATCAGTTCGAGCACGATTGGGACCACGCCCGACGCCTGGCGGAGCGGGCGGCGGGTAGGGCTCGCGCCAGGCTGCGCCGCTCCGTGCCACATGCGACCCGCCTCCTGGCCATGTTGGGGTTGGCGGGCCTGGCCGCGGTGGTGCTCCTGCCGGTCCCCTTGACCGCGCTGGCCCACTCCTACAGCGCCCTCCCAGCGGCGGCCAGAACGTTTCCGTCCGACACCCTGGTCTTTGCCCGGGGCGGACAGGAGATCGCCGATCTGCATCCACCGGACAGCAGCCGGATCCCGGTACCCCTGGATCAGGTAGCCCCGGTGATGCAAGAGGCTGTGGTGGACATCGAAGACCACGGTTACTGGACCTCGCCGAGCTTCGACCTGGGAAGGATCGTCCAGGCGGCCTTCTACGACGCGGTCCATCGGGCCCCGGACCAGGGGGCCAGCACCATCGAGGAGCAGTTGGCCAAGATCCTCTATCTGCGCGACAACAGGTCGCTGATCTACAAGATCAAGGAGATCTTGTACGGCAACGACCTCGCCAGCCGGCTCAGCCGCCGGCAGATCCTTGACGAGTACCTGAACGACGTCTACTTCGGCCAGGGGGCAACCGGGGTGCAGGCCGCGGCGGAGACCTACTTCGGAGTTCCGGCGAGCCGGCTGACCGCGGCCCAGGCGACGCTCCTGGCGGGGCTGCTACCGGCTCCGTCCTACCTTGACCCTCTGAATAACCCCAGCGGTGCCCGCCTGCGCCAACGCGCGGTGGTGCAAGCGATGGTCACCCAGGGCAACCTCACCGAGCATGAGGCGAACGCCATCCTGGCCCATCCCACGCCGCTGCACCCCAGCTCGGGCTCCAATCTGGCCCCCTACTTCATCGATCAGGTACAGCAGTGGCTGCGCTCCCACTTCGGAGACCTCTACCCCACCCTGGGTCTCAGGGTGTACACGACCCTGGACCTACCCCTGAACGAGACCGCCCAGAAGCTGGTCACCCAGGTGGTAGCGGCGCGGGCCGCGATGCACATGACCGACGGGGCGCTGGTCGCGGAGAACCCCCAGAACGGCGACATCGAGACCTGGGTGGGCGGGGCCGGACCGAGCTTGCCAGGCGGCCAGATCGACATGGCCGCCGTGCCCCGGCAGACGGGGTCGACCTTCAAGATCTTCACCTACTCCGCCGCGATCGCGTCGCACACCATCACCATGACCACCCCGATCCTGGACAACCGCCTGACCTTGCCCTCCGGGGGCCCCGGCGGGGGCCCATACGTGGTGCACGACTACAACGGGCAGTACTTCGGAGTGGTGCCGGCGGAGGTCGCCCTGGGCAACTCTCTGAACGTGCCAGCGGTCCGGGTGGAGCTGGCGACGGGGGTTCCCCAGGTGCTGAAGATGGCCCGGGCGTTCGGCGTCACCACTCTGGACGGCTCCGATTCCTCCTACGGGCCGAGCCTCACCCTTGGGGCCTATCCGATCCCTCTGTGGGAGATGGCTCAGGCGGGATCGGTGCTGGCGGCCCAGGGCACCCTCCATCCCGCCCGGTTCGTGCTGAGGGTCATCGGCCGGCGCGGGAAGGTGCTGTACTCGGCGCCCACAGTCACGCGGCGGGTCGTCTCTTCTCAGGTGGCCTTCATCATGAACACCATCCTCGCCCGGAACAGCAATCGCCTCCTGGCCTTCGGCCCCGACACACCCCTGGTCCTCCCGGGACGAACAGTGGCGGTCAAGACCGGGACCTCCAACAGCTTCAGGGACAACCTCGCCGTCGGCTGGACGCCGACTCTGGTGGGGGCTGACTGGGTCGGCAACGCCAACGACCAGCCCATGTACGGAGGGGGGATCAACGGAATCAGCGGGGCGGCCATCCTCTGGCACGACTTCATGGAGGCCGCCCTCACGGGCCAGCCGGCCCAGTGGTACCAGGTTCCGTCGGGAATGACTGTCGGCCAGTACCAGGGGCAGACCGTGTACTACCTGCCTGGCACCGGGCCGACCAACCAGGTGCTCGGGGGTGGCGCGCTCCGCGGACCTGGCGGCCGTCCCAGCGGCCCGCCAGGTCGCCACGGCAAGGGCCCGCCCGGCCAGAACGGCCAGAACGGGCCAGGTGGTCCGGGCGGTTAGCTCGCGGCGGGGAGCCACAACCCGCCCGCCCTCGGCCAGTGCCTTGCGGGTGAAATGGGTTGCATATCGTGTGCGAGACGATCTTGCTCGTCTCATGCCCAGCCATCCTGCCCCCGCCCTCGATGTCCCGGATGACGACCGCGCGATCCTGACCACCTGGTCCCGCAGGTACACCCTCTCCAAGCGCTTGGTTACTCGCTCGCGCATCGTGCCGCTGGTCAGCGAGGGGCTTCCCCATCGGCAGATTGCAGCCCGGATCGGCACCACGCTCCCCCCCGTGCAGCTCTGGCGCTCCCGCTACCAGCAGGAGGGCCTGGCCAGCCTGGAGGTCGACCGACCGGGCCGAGGTCGGCCCAAGCTCCTCGGGGAGGATGTGCGGGCCCGGATCATCAGCGTCACCGTGAGCCAGCCCTTGCGGGGCCACACTCACTGGAGCAGCCGGCAGGTGGCCAAGGAGGTCGGGGTCAGCGCCACCACGGTGCTGGACATCTGGCGGGAGGATCGCCTCAGGCCGCACCGAACGCGGGGCTTCAAATACAGCACCGATCCGGAACTTGAGGCCAAGGTCACCGACGTGATCGGCCTCTACTTGCACCCACCCGAAGGTGCCCTGGTCCTCTGTGTCGATGAGAGGAGCCAGATCCAAGCCCTGGACCGGACCCAGCCCCTGCTGCCGATGAAGCCCGGGCAGGTCGAACGCCCGACCCACGATTGCGTGCGCCACGGCACCGCGACCCTACTCGCCGCCTTCGACATGGCCACCGGTACGGTCACTGGCCGCACCCACTCCCGGCACCGCCATGAGGACTTCCTCCGCTTTCTGAAGGTCATTGCTGCCCCCTACCCCCGGGTCCAGATCCACCTGGTTCTGGACAACTACCGCACTCACAAGCACCCCGAGGTCCGGGCGCGGCTCGCGGAGAATCCCCGCTTCCGCCTCCACTTCACCCCGACCAGCGCCAGCTGGATGAACCAGGTGGAGACCTGGTTCTCGATCCTGCACCGCAAGGCCATTCAGCGGGGCGTGTTCCGAAGTGTGCGAGCTCCGATCGCCTCCATCCAGCAACTCATCGCCGAGTGGGACGAAACCAAGCACCCGTTCACCCGGGTCAAGACGCCCAGTCAGGTCCTACCCCGGACTGATGTAGAAGTCACTTCACGCGCAGGGCCCTAGCCCGGCCACAGCGCCTCGATCCCCCGGACGTCGCCGGTCGAGTCCACCAGCAGACGGGGCGGTCGAAGGCCGGCGGACTCCAGGGCCGGTCCGAGGAGCTGCGGCTGTCCGGCCCCCAACTCGAGAAGGAGGCGCCCTCCGGGTCGGAGCCACACGGCTGCCCCCAGGACCGCACGGCGCAGCACCCGGAGCCCGTCGGGCCCCCCCTCCAGCGCCTGCCGGGGCTCGAAGGCCAGCACGTCGTGGGCCAGGAACGGCAGCTCCGGGTCCGGTACGTAGGGGAGAGCGCCCACGATCACGTCCACCCTCCCGCGCCAGGGGTCTGGCAGGCCCTCGAAAAGATCCCCCTCCACCACCTCCACCGAGTTGGCCCGGGCGCAGCGCGCCGCCACCGGGTCGGACTCGGTGCCAAGGACCGCAGCCTCCGGCCGGCGCTGCCCCAGCACCCGGGCGATGGCGCCGCATCCGGTCCCCAAGTCCACCGCCAGCCCCAAGGACGGCAGCCGCCGGGCCGCCCGTCGCGCCAGGGGCTCGGTCTGCGGCCGGGGGACGTACACGCCGGGGACGATCGCCAGCCGGATGCCGCAGAAGTCGACCCAGCCGAGGATCCAGGGCAGCGGCTCGCCGGTGGTGCGGCGTCCCACTAGCTCCTCCAGCCGGTCTCCGGACTGACCGGCCGCAGTCGCCAGCAGCCGGGCCTCCCCGCCGGGGTTGAGGAAGCCGGCTGCGGTGAGCCGTTCTCGGGCCCTGGCCACCTCCATCCGCCAGGACGGGCTGGGGGGAGTCTCGCGGGCCATCTCTGGTTGACCTCCCGGCAGGTGGGCGGGGGGCACGGTTGCCAAGCCCTGTGCAGTGGACCATACTTCGACCGGCAAGCTGCCGAAGGCCCGCGGGCTCTCGCTCTTCACGCGAGGCGTCCCGCGGGTCGGCCAGTTCGGCACCCGTCGCACGGAGGGTTCTCATGGGACAGACTCTGCGGGTCACGGTGAACGGGGAGGCGCGCAGCGACGAGGTCGAGCCCCGCCTCCTCCTGGTGCACTACCTGCGCGAGACGTGTGGGCTGACCGGCACCCACGTGGGCTGCGACACCAGCCAGTGCGGTGCCTGCACCGTGCTCCTGGACGGGGCGGCGGTCAAGTCCTGCAACATGCTGGCACTGCAGGCGGACGGTGCCGAGATCACCACCATCGAGGGGCTGGCCCCGGAGGGAGGGCTGCACCCCCTCCAGACCGCCTTCTGGGAGAACCACGGGTTACAGTGCGGCTACTGCACCCCGGGGTTCATCATGGCCGCCGCCGCGCTCCTGGCCGAGAACCACGACCCCTCGGACGAGGAGATCGGGAGGGGGCTGGAGGGGAACCTCTGCCGGTGCACGGGCTACGTCAACATCCGCAAGGCGGTGAAGGCGGCGGCCCAGGCGATGCGCGAGGGGGCCGCCGCCCCGATCGGAGGGTAGGGAGATGGCGGTCACTCAGTTGATCGGAGCCCGGGTTCAGCGCCGCGAGGACCCGCGGCTGATCACCGGCCACGGACACTTCATCGAAGACCACACCCTGCCCGGGCTGACCCACCTGGCGGTGGTGCGCAGCCCCCACCCCCACGCCCGCATCCTCGGCATCGACGGAGCGGCGGCCCGGGCGCTTCCGGGGGTGCTGGCGGTGCTCACCGCCGCCGACTTCCACAAGGTCCTCAGTGGGAGCATGCCGGTCACCCCGGCCTTCGCCCCGGAGAAGAAGTACGTCCCGGAGCGCTTCCCGATCGCGGATCACGAGGTGTGCTTCCAGGGGGAGCCGGTGGCGGTGGTGGTGGCCACCGACCGCTACCTGGCCGCCGACGCCGCCGACCTGGTCCATGTCACGTACGAGACCCTGCCGGCGGTGGTGGACCCAGAGCAGGCGATGAGCGCGGGCAGCCCCCTGGTCCACAGCGACGGCCCCGACAACATCGGCTGGGACATGACCTACGCGGGCGGCGACATCGACGCCGCCTTCAGCCGGGCCGAGGTGGTGGTGAGAGAGCGCATCCTCCAGCAGCGGCTGGCCCCCACCGCCATGGAGACCCGGGGGGTGATGGCGAGCTACTCCCCGTATGGCGAGCAGCTCAGCCTCTGGCTCAGCAGCCAGAACCCCCATTTCATACGCCTCTTCGTGTCCGGGGCCATGGGGATCCCGGAGAGCCGGGTCAGGGTCGTCTCCCCGGACGTGGGCGGGGGCTTCGGCAGCAAGATCAGCCCCTACCCCGAGGACTACCTGGTGCCAGCCGCGTCCAAGATCCTGGGCCGGCCGGTGCGCTGGATCGAGACCCGGACCGAGAGCGTCATGACCACCATCCACGGCCGGGGGCAGGTGTTCACCGCGGAGGCCGCGGCCCTCCGGGACGGAACCCTCCTGGGGCTCCGCCTGACCCAGGTGCTGGACCTCGGCGCCTACCACGGGACCTTCGGGGCCTTCCAGGCCTGCGCCTGCCTCATGTCGGGAGGGGTGTACCGCTGGGAGGCGATCTCAGCCCGTACCGTGGGGGTGCTCACCAACAAGGTGCCCACCGACCCCTACCGGGGGGCTGGCCGGCCTGAGGGCACCCACCTCTGCGAGCGGATGGTGGACCGCATGGCCGACGAGCTGGGGATGGACCCCGCCGAGCTCCGACGCAAGAACTTCGCCCGCGAGTTCCCGTTCGTGAACAACTTCGGCCTTACCTACGACTCCGGCAACTACGACGGCACCCTGGATCGGGCCCTGGAGCTCTCCGACTACCAGGGGTGGCGTCAGCGCCAGGCGGGGGCCCGAGGGGAGGGCAGGCTGGTCGGCATCGGCCTCTCCACCTGGGTGGAGATCTGCGGCTTCGGCCCCAGCGCTGCCACCGCCGGAGCCACCGGGGGGATCGCCCTGGTGGAGTCCGCCCAGATCCGCTTCCTGCCCTCCGGCTCGGTGGCCGCCTACGTCGGCACCCACGCTCACGGGCAGGGCCACGACACCACCTTCTCCCAGCTGGTGGCAGAGACCCTGGGGGTGCCGCTGGAGGCGGTCGACCTGCGCCACGGAGACACCGCCGAGGGCCCGGCGTTCGGCTACGGCACCTACGGCAGCCGCAGCCTTTCGGTGGGCGGGATGGCCCTCTACACCGCCTCTCAGGAGATCCTCGCCAAGGCGAGGAAGCTTGCCGCCCACCTTCTGGAGGCATCCCCGGAGGACCTGGAGTTCACGGCCGGCGCCTTCACGGTCCGGGGCAACCCCCAGGCCAGGAAGACGATCCAGGAGGTGGCCCTGGCCAGCTACGGGGGCGGCCTCCCCGAGGGAATGGAGCAAGGGCTGGAGGCGGTGAGCCACTTCGACCCGCCCAACTTCGTCTGGCCCTTCGGCGCCCATGTGTGCGTGGTCGAGGTGGACCGCGAGACCGGGGCGGCGGAGATACTCAGCTACACCGGGGTCGATGACTGCGGCAACGTCATCAATCCCATGATCGTCGAGGGCCAGGTCCAAGGAGGCATCGCCCAGAGCATCGCCCAGGCGCTCTTCGAGGAGGTGGTCTACGACGAGGAGTCGGGACAGCTCCTGACCGGGACCATGCTGGACTACCTGGTCCCCACCATGAACGAGCTCCCGACCCCCAAGCTCGACCGCACCGTGACTCCCAGCCCCACCAATGCCCTCGGGGTGAAGGGAATCGGGGAGGCGGGGACGATCGCGGCCTCGGCGGCGGTGATCAACGCCGTCTGCGACGCGCTGAGGCCGCTGGGAATCCACCATGTGGACATGCCCGCCAGTCCGGACCGGCTCTGGCGGCTGATGCAGGAGGCAGGGCGGTGATTCCAGCAGCATTCCAGTACTCGAAAGCCGGCTCGGTGAAGGAGGCGGTGGCCCAGCTGAGGGAGGCCGGCCCGGAGGCCAAGGTGATCGCCGGAGGGCAGAGCCTGATCCCGCTCCTGCGGCTCCGGCTCTCCCAACCGTCGCACCTGGTCGACGTCAACGGGGTCCGGGAGCTCGACTACGTCCACCCGGAGGGCGACCTCCTGCGCGTGGGCGCGATGACCCGGCACTCGACGATGGCCCGCTCTCAGCTGGTGCAGCGCCACCTTCCCCTGCTCGCGGAGATGGCCGCCCAGGTGGGCGACCCGCAGATCCGGGCCCGGGGCACGCTGGGCGGGGTCATCGCCCATGCCGATGCCGCGGGAGACTACCCCACGCTGGCGGTGATGCTCGACGCCACCATCGTCACGGACCGGCGCCGGGTTGCGGCCCGGGACTTCTTCCAGCACCTCTTCACCACCGTGCTGGCCGAGGACGAGCTGGTCTGCGAAGTGGTCTTCCCCATGGCCCCGGGGCCCCACCGGTACCTCAAGTTCCGACGCCGGCTGTACGACTGGGCCATCGTTGGGGCCGCTGTGCAGAAGCTGGACTCGGGGTGGCGGGTGGGGCTGACGCACGTCGGCCCGAGCGCGGTGCGGGCGGCCGCGGTGGAGGCCCGCCTGCAGGCCGGGGCCACCTTCCAGGAGGCCGCCGCCGCCGCCGCGGACGGCCTGGAACCCCCCAGCGACGTTCGCGCCTCTGCCGACTACCGACGCCATCTCGCCCGGGTCCTCACCCGCCGGGCGCTGGAACAGGCGGCCTGAGGGCGGTCGGGGCTGGTGGCCCAGGGCGCGGAAGGGGCGCCGGGAGAGTTTGGCTGGCCGGGGGCGCGGGGCCTCGACTCGGTCGAGGAGATGCGCTCCCGGCTGGCCGCCGCCAGCTACCTCGCGGACCCCGCCCTGGCCACCGTCGCCTACTTGGGGCTGAAACTGGAACGCCCGGTGCTCCTGGAGGGGGAGGCGGGGGTCGGCAAGACCGAACTGGCCAAGGCCCTCGCCCGGGTGCTGGGCGCTCCTCTGGTGCGGCTGCAGTGCTACGAGGGCATCGACGTGAGCCAGGCGCTGTACGAGTGGAACCACGCCGGCCAGCTCCTGGCGATCCGGCAGCATGAGGGGGGCGGTCCGGACCTCGACCTGTACGCCGACCGCTTCCTCATCCGCCGGCCCCTCTTGGAGGCCCTGGCTCCCGCGGACGGGCGGCGCCGGGTGCTGCTCATCGATGAGGTGGACCGCAGCGACGACGAGTTCGAGGCGTTCCTCCTGGAGATGCTCTCCGACTGGCAGGTGACGATCCCCGAGCGCGGCACCCTCAGCTGCGAGCGTCCCCCGCTGGTGCTCCTGACCTCCAACCGGACCCGGGAGCTCCACGACGCCCTGAAGAGGCGCTGCCTGTACCACTGGATCGACTACCCGGGGGCCGCCGAGGAGCTGGCGATCGTGCGGCTGCGCCTTCCCGAGGTCCCGGCCCAGCTGGCCGGGCAGGTGGTGGCGTTCGTGCAGCAGCTGCGCTCCCTGCAGCTCTACAAGCTGCCAGGGGTGGCCGAGACGCTAGATTGGGCGGCCGCCCTGCTGGCGCTGGAGCGCCACCGGCTGGACCCAGAGCTGGTGGCAGCCACCCTGGGCAGCCTGCTCAAGTACCAGGAGGACCTGGCAGCGGTGTCGGGAAACAGGCTTCCGGAACTCCTGGCCGAGGCCGGTGTCGGGGGCTGAGGCCGGCGCGGCGACGGGGCTTCTACCCACCCTGGTGGGGCTCGCCCGGCGGCTCCGGCGGGAGGGACTGCCCGTGGGCACCGCCGAGGTGCTGTTGGGGCTCCGGGCGGCGGCCCTGGTGGGCGTGGAGGACCGGAGTCGGCTGCGACTGGCGCTGCGCAGCTGCTGGTGCCACCAGCTTACCGACCTCGCCATCTTCGACCGGGCCTTCCAGGCGGAGCTCGGGGGCCCGCGCCCGGAGCCATCGCGGCTGGCCCGCCCCGTGGCCCGGATGGAAGTCCGCGCCGAGGCTCCGGGCGCGGCCGCCGACCCCTCCGGGCCTTGGTCCGAGGGGCCACTACGGGGGTTCGCCAGCTTGGAGGAGCGGCTGCGCCGGCTGGACTTCGCCGACTGCACCAGCGAGGAGCTGGCCGACCTGGAACGGGCGGTGGCCGAGCTGGCTGCCCGGCCAGCCATGCGCCGGTCCCGGCGCTACCGGCCCAGCCGCCGGGGCCGGCAACTGGACTGGCGGCGCACCAGCGCCGCAGCGCTGCGTTCCGGGGGCGAGCCGGTGCGGCTTCGCCGCCGCCGCCGGGGGGAGCGTCCGATGCAGCTCCTGCTGATCTGCGATGTGAGCGGGTCCATGGAGCGCTACGCTCGCCTGATGGTGCGCTTCCTCCACGCCCTGGAGAGGACCTCCCCAGGAGCCGAGGCCTTCCTCTTCGGCACCCGCCTCACCCGGGTCACCAGGGAGCTCCGGCAGCCGGATCCCGGCGCGGCGCTCCGGGCGGTGGGCGCCGCCGTCCCGGACTGGTCCGGCGGCACGCGGATCGGCGACTGCCTCCACGAGCTGCTCACAAGGTGGGGCGGGCGGGCCCTCAGCCGCGGTCCGGTGACCATCCTGCTCAGCGACGGCTGGGAGACTGGGGATGTGTCCCGGCTGACGGAGGCGGCCGCCCGGCTGCAGCGGGGCAGCCGCCTGCTCATCTGGTGCAACCCGCGGATGGGCGATCCGGACTTCCGACCAGAGGCGGCGGGGATGCGCGCGGCGCTGCCCCATCTGGACCGCCTCCAGCCGGTTCACAACTACGCCAGCCTGCTGGAGCTCAGCCGCGTCCTCAGGCTGGACGAGAGCCGGCGGCGGGGCCGGGGCCGGAGGATGGGGGGGAGCCTTGCTTGAGCTGATCCCGACCCTGGATAGCTGGGCCCCTGAGTTCCCGGAGGTGGCGATGGCCACTGTGGTGCGCACCTGGGGCTCAACCCCGCGCCCCCCCGGCGCCCGGCTGGCGATCGCCCCGGACGGGAGGATGGCGGGCTCGGTGAGCGGGGGATGCCTGGAGGCGGAGGTGGTGGAGCAGGGGCTGCGGACCCTCAGGGGGGAGGAGCCCCGGGTCCTCCACTACGGGATAGCGGACGAGCTGGGCTGGACGGTGGGGCTGGCCTGTGGGGGGGAGGTGGACATCTTCGTGGAGCGGCTCCGCTGGGAGCCCGCCGACCCCTTGGTCGCCGAGCTCAGGGCGGCGGCCGAGACGGGGGCGGACGCGGTCCTCTGCACCTGGATCGGCGGTCCTGAGGTGGGCCGTCGGGCGCTGTTGGTGGGGGAGCGGCTGGTGGGGGGCGGCCGGCCCTCGGAGCTGGCGGCGGTCACCGCGGCGGCCTCCGCCCACCTGCGCAGCGGCCTGGCCGGGGTAGAGGTGGTCGGAGGGGAGGAGGTGCTTCTGGAGCCGCTGGGCACCGCACCGGAGATGGTGATCGTGGGCGCGGTGGACACCGGCTCCTCCCTCTGCCGGCTGGCCCAGGAGGTGGGGTACCGGGTGCTGGTGGTGGACCCCAGGGAGCGGTTCTTGACCCGGGAGCGGTTCCCCAGCGCGGATCAGCTGATCCAGGAGTGGCCAGAGGCCGCCCTGGCACGGCTCAGGCTCGGGCCCCGGGACGCGGCGGTCTGCCTCACCCACGACCCCAAGTTCGATGACCCAACCCTCCTGGCGCTGCTACGGAGCGGGGTCGGATACATCGGGGCCATCGGCAGCCGCAAGACCCAGGAGACCCGGCGGCAGCGGCTCCTCGAGATAGGCGCGGAGCCGCAATCCCTCTCCCGCATCCATGGCCCGGTGGGGCTGGACCTGGGCGGTGTCACCCCGGCAGAGCAGGCGCTCGCCATCCTGGCGGAGGCCGTGGCCACCCGGTACGGGCGGGGCGGGCTGCCCCTCCAGGCGGGATGAACCGGGGGAGCCGGCCGCTCCTGGTGCTCGCGGCCGGCGCGAGTTCTCGCATGGGCCGGCCCAAGCCGCTCCTGGAACTGGGCGGGAGGACCCTCCTGGCCCACGCCCTCTGGGCGGCGCACGAGGGAGGGGCGGAACCCCTCCTGGTCGTCGCCCGGGACCCGGAGGAGCTCCGGTCGCGAGCGGGGCGCTTGCCGGCGGTGGAGTGGGTGGCGAGTCCCGAGGCCGCCCGCGGACAGTCGTACTCGCTCCGGGTGGGGCTGCGCGCGGCGCGGCGCCACCATCCGCGGGCGGTCCTGGTGGGGCTGGCCGACCAGGTGGGGCTGCGGCCGGAGGCGGTGGCCGCGGTGCTGGAGGCGGTGGCCCGGGGAGGCCGCGGAGCCTGGTGCGTGGCCTACGGCGGCGACCGCCGGGCCCCCGGCCACCCGGTGGCGCTGGGCCCGGCCACCTGGCCCCTGGTGGATCGGCTCCAGGGCGACCGGGGAGCGGCGCCCATCCTGGCCGGTCTGGGCGAGGAGTTGAGGTGGGTAGACCTGCCCGCCGGATGGGGGCCGGTGGACTGCGACACCGAGGAGGACTACCAGGCGCTGC
This sequence comes from bacterium, assembly GCA_021785655.1. Taxonomy (GTDB): domain Bacteria; phylum Chloroflexota; class Dormibacteria; order Aeolococcales; family Bog-877; genus JAJYXT01. Next base: position 22,867 of record JAJYET010000011.1, read on the forward strand.
TGGCCGCCGACCTCGCCGGCCTTCGGGCCCTGTCTGGCGATGCGGGCTGAGCTCATCCCCCAGGAGGGCTGGCGGAGCTGCCCGGAGCGGTGGCTGGGAGGGGTGCTCTGCCACGACCTGAGGGCCGGAGACGGGAGCCGGCTGCTGGCCAAGGGGCACCGGCTGGAGCGCGCCGACGACGTGTTCTTGGAGGCGGCCTCGCCGGGCGACCTCCACCTGGTGTTCCTGGGGCCGGGAGACGTCGACGAGGACTCGGCGGCGGTGCGGCTGGCGGCGCGGGTGGTCGGGGAGGGATTGGTGGCCGGTCGGCCGGTGGAGTCCCAGGTGACCTGCCGGGCGCGCTGGCGGGGGCTGGTCCGGGTGGCCTCGGAGCGGCTGCTCGCCCTCAACGCGCTGGAGGGGGTCACGGTCTTCACCCTGCCGGACGGGATGCCGGTGGAGGCCGGGCGCTCGGTCGCCGGGGTCAAGGTGACCGGGCTCGGCATCCCGGCCGCGGTCCTCCAGGAGGCCGAGGCCCGGGCCGCAGCCAGGGGGCTGGTGGACGTCCTCCCCTTCCTGCCCCGCCGGGTGAGCGCCCTGGTGCTGGAGGGGCTCAGCGAGGCGCGCCGGACCCGGTTCGAGGAGGCGCTCCGGCTCAAGGTGGGGTGGCTGCAAGGATCCGTGCGGGAGGTGAGGTACCTTCCGGATCGCGGCGCGGCGGACCCGGGGGTGCTGAACTCCATGGCCGCCACCTCCGACCTCCTGCTGGTCGCTGGCGTGGCCTCCATCGACCCCCTGGACCGCCCCTGGCGTGCGCTCCTCGAGGCCGGTGCGGTCGCGGTGCGTCGGGGCCTTCCCGCCCATCCCGGCAGCAGCTACTGGGTGGCCCGGCTGGGATCGTGTGACGTGGTGGGGGTGGCCTCGTGCGGGATGTTCTCCCGCCGGACGGCGCTCGACCTCCTGCTCTGCCGAAGCTTCTCCGGCGGTTCCCTGACACCGGAATACCTCGCCTCGCTTGGGGAGGGAGGGCTGCTGGCGCGGGAGCTCCAGCACCGCTTCCCCGATTACCAGGGCGAGGGCGGAGGGGTCCTGGAACCCGACTGACCAGCCCGGAGGCGATCCACCGCCCGGCGCGGGAGGGAACCGGCCTCCCTGAGCGCCGCCAGATCGCCCGCGGGGCCCTGCCCCCAACCAACCAGCCGCCCATCCCACGCGGACTCCGAAGATGCAGGGGCGCTCCGCCCCTCCGGTCCCCGATCTCGAACGCGCGGTCGAGCACATGCCAGGCGCAGGGGCGGATGCCGTACCCGAGCCGCCACCTGGCGCCGCCGGCTCCGCTGCGCCGGGCGGCGGCGAGCTCCCGGCGCGGCGGCTGGGGACGACGAACGCATGTGCGCCAGAGTGAACCGAGCCGCATCCGCGCCGCGGGTCTTTGTCTTGCCTACTTGCGGCGCTGGGTTCCCCGATCCGCGACCTCGGGGAGCCGAACGGGGAACGTGAACGAGATGAGCTCCACCGGGACCGTTCCCGGGGGCCTCTTGGCGGGGTCCAGGCGGGGCAAGAATTCTCCCAGCATGGTGTGCAGCCGGCGCTGGAGATCCTGCAACTCCTCCCGGGTCACGAAGAGCAGGAACTGATTGGTCTCGGCCACCGCCTGCCAATCCGGCGGATAGGTGGACTTGGTCGCCTCCCAGCGCTCCAGGTGCTCTATCAGCCGGCGGCGGAACATGCCCCCCAGAACCTCCGCCTCCACCGTCGCCGCGGCGTCCTCGCCCTCCCGGGGGACGGTGTTGGCTCGAGCGACCAGGCGCCACGGCCGGCGCCGCCCCGGTCCGCGCTCCCCCTCCTCGATGAAACCGTAGCGGGCGAGCTGCCGGAGGTGGAACGAGCAGGTGGTGGGGCTCTCCCCCAACACCTCGGACACCTCCGTTGCGGTCAGCGGGCCATCCACCGCCAGCGCCTCCAGGAGCGCGATGCGGAGAGGATGGGCCAGCGCCCGAAGAGTCCTGGCGTCCTCCAGCCGGCGGTAGCCCCGGCGCGGATCCGCAGGGTCAGGCGGGGGAGTCTCGGCCTCCCCGGGGCGGGGGTCGGTCACCCGGGAGCCCTCCCAGCCGAGGAACCGCGTCGGCCAGAGGGGGGCTGACCTTCAGAGCGTCGCGGCAGATGGGCCACCACTCCGCCATGGTCGCAGACCCGGCCGCACGGCGGGGCCGAGGTCAGATGCGGCCGAGGGTGCGGGCCTGGAGCGCCACCTGCAGGACCACCCTGGTCTCGGGGTCGTCCAGGGAAAGCTGAAGGAGCGCCTCGAGGCGCTGCACCCGGTATGTGAGGGTGTTGATGTGCACCTTGAGCCGGCGCGCCGCGGCCCGCTGGTTCCAGCCCTCCCCGGCCAGCGCCTCGAGCGTGGCCAGCAGCGGGGTCGCCCGCCGCCGGGAGTACTCCAGGAGGGGCCCCAGGGTCTCGCCCACGAAGCGGTCCACCGACGCCGGGTCCCGCACCTCCAGCAGAAGGCGCAGCGCCCCGAGCGAGCGGTATGAGGCCACCAGCCGGGTGCGCCCTCCCCGGCGTGACAGCCGCAGCGCCTGCCGAGCCTCCTCGTAGGCACGGGGCAGCTCGTCCGGGCTGGCGGCCAGGTTGCCGATCCCTACCGAGACGCTGAGCCGGCGCTCCAGACCATGGGCCAGCCGCGAGACCTCCCTCCCCAGCTCCTCGACCTCCGGGAGCTGGGGCCGGGCCGGATCATGACCTGGGGCCTCGGCCGGCACCAGCACCAGCGTGGCGGCCCCTCGGGACGCCACCACCGCCCCGGGGTGGCGCGGTCGGCAGAGCTCCACGAGGTCCCGGGAGAGCCGCTCCTGGAGGGGCCCCGACTGGAGATGGGTCGCGGAACGTTCGTCGTCCGGCTCCAGGAGCAGCAGCCAGGCCTGGGCCGGAATCCGAAAGCCCAGCCGCTCCGCCCGCTGGGCCAGCCGCCTCGCCTCCTCGGGCTCACCCCCGGCGGTGATCAGCCCCTCGATCAGGTCGCCCCGCAGCCGCCGCTCCACCTCGGCTGCGGCCCGCTCCTTGAGGAGCTCCAGGGCCACCACGGTGGCGCCCTGCTCCAGGGCGCGCCGCCGGGACGCCGAGCCGCCGAGGTCACCCTCCAGGACGAGGACCGCGACCAGCTCGGAGCCGGCTCGGACCGGGGTCAGGGTGAGCTGTTGAGGTGGCCTGCCGTGGTGGACCGCCACCGGCCCCTCGGCCCCGGCCGCGAGCTGCGGCGGAAGCTGAAGTCGACGGGGGCCCGGCCCTCGCCCCAGTCCGTGCTCCAGCCTGAACCCGAGGGGGTCATACACCCCCACGGCGCCCCCGGCCAGGCCAGAGATGGCGTCCACGATCCGCGCCAGGCCCGCCCCGGTGAGCACCAGCTCGGTGAACCGCTCGTGGGTCACCTGGGCCAGGCGCACCTCCTCCAGCTGCTCCTCGAGCCGGCGCTGGAGCTCGCTGCGCTCCAGGACCCCGGCGATCGCCCCGGCGATCGCCGACAGGAAGGCCACCTCCTCGGGGCGGAACTCCCGCCGCGCCACGGTCTGCACGTTCAACACCCCCACCATCCGCGGCCCAGCCTCGATGGGGACCGAGAGCATGGAGGTGAAGCGAGCCTCGTCCACCCCCTCCACCCACTTGAAGCGGGGGTCCCGGGCCACCTCGGAGACGGCCAGTGGGAGCCGCGAGGCGGCCACGGCGCCGGTTATCCCCTCCCCCAGGGGCATCACGACCCGTCCCAGCGCCGCCTGGTTCAACCCGTTGGTGGCGGTGAGCACCAGCCCCCCCCGGGCCTCGTCCTGCAGGTACAGGGCGCAGACGTCGGCATCCATGGCGCCGGTGGTCTGGCCGATCACCAGCTCCAGCAGGCGGTCGCGGGACATGGTGGAGGCGGCCGCCAGCGCCAGCTGTTGGAGGAAGAGCAGCTCGCGCAGCTCGCTGTCGTCCCGGGGAGGGTCAGCCGGCGTTGGCGTCCTCCGGCCTGGTCACCTCCCCGGAGCGCCCCCCGCTCTTGGCCACCAGCTGCACCCCGTCCACCCGCGCCCAAGGGTCCACGCTCTTCAGCATGTCGATCACGGTGAGCGCGGCCACCGCCACCGCGGTGAGGGCCTCCATCTCCACCCCGGTCGCGTCCTCGCAGCGGGCCCGGGCCAGGAGCCGGATCGCGGGCATGCCCCGGTCGAGCTCAGCATCCACATCCACATGCCGCAGGGCCACCGGGTGGCAGAGAGGGATCAGCTCGGGGGTGCGCTTGGCACCCATGATCCCCGCCAGCCGGGCCACCGCCAGCACGTCCCCCTTGGTGAGCTGACCGGCGGCCACCGCGTCCGCCGCCTCGGCACTGATGCGCACCCACCCCTCGGCGGTCGCCTCCCGGCGCGTCACCGGGCGGCCGCCGACATCGACCATCCGGGCGCGGCCCCGCTCGTCCAGGTGCGTGAGCCGGTGACCTCCCTCGGGTGCCATCAGCGCACCCCCTGGCAGTACGCCGTCGCGGGCGGATGGGAGGAGCTGTAGTAGACGCCGACCACCACCAGGCCCGGGGGAGCGGCGGCGCAGGCGAAGGAGACCTCCCGTCCCTGCGCCACCAGCGCCAGGTTGAACTGGGGGCTAAGGCCGTGCGTGAGCAGCTCGGGGAGCAGCTGGGGAAGCCCCAGCTGCCCGACCGAGAGGCCCTTGAAGGACATGGAGACCACCGTTCCCCCGCCCGAGCGAAGCTCCACCGGCCCGCTCACGACGATGGTGTGGCCCAGGATCGCACTCTCTCCGCTGACCACGATCTCACCCCCGACGGAGTGGACCTGGAGGTTCCCCAGGCCCACGTACCCGGGAAGGCTCTGCTGGAGGAGGCTGGTCGCCTCGGAGTCGGTGAGCTGGATCAGCGCCACCGGCTGCTGGGCCGCCAGCGCCGACTCCACCCCGCTGGCCACGGCCAGTTGGACCGCCGCCGGGCCGACGGGCTTCAGCGGGGCGAAATTCGGCGCGCTCAGCATCTGGTGGACGCCGTACACGAGGACGGCCGCCACCACCAGCAGCGGCAGAAGGCAGCCCAGGCAACCCCCCAGGCAGCTGCGCCGGACGAACGAGAACAACTCAGCGCCCGTCGGCCAGCCAGGCCGCCAGCGCCGCGCGGTGGGCGGAGAAGCCCAGCTCAGGAGTTCTGGCCGGGTCGACCAGCGCCAGCTCCAGCGCCTCCGGGGTGGTCCTCCCCTCACCCCCGCTGAGCCGCCCCACGTAGGCCAGGACCAGGAGCCCGCCGCCGTCCCCCACGGGAACGTGGTGCACCCCCTCGAGCCGCTCCACCTCCAGCTCCAGCCCCGTCTCCTCGAGCAGCTCGCGGCGGGCCGCCTCGGAGGGGGTCTCGGTCGCATCCACGTAGCCGCCGGGAAGGGCCCACTCGCCCTGGGCGGGAGGCGTGCCGCGGCGGATGAGGAGCAGCTGGCCGCGAGCGTCGTGGGCGAGCACCGCCACCGCCACCTTGGGGTCGGGCCAGGCCACGAACTCACAGGCGGGGCAGCTCGGAAGCCATCGCCCCTCCACCTCCCGGGGCAGGAGGCGGGATCCGCAGGCCGGGCAGAAGCGGTAATCCACCCTCATGGGTTCCAGACGATGCCGACCACGGTCAGCTCCCCGTCCTCCCGCCGCAGGGACCGGACCCTCGCCGCCACGTACCGGCCGTCCCCCGGCACCAGCGTCAGGGGGCGGGCCGCGGAGGGGCGCGGCACGGTCACGGGCTCGCGCAGGCGGGAGCGGAGGTACTCGGCCAGCCCCGGGTCATCTGAGCGCACCTCACCGTCCTCCCGCACCACGGCCAGCTGGCCCGCGCGCTCGATCTCCCAGCCCAGGACGTCGGTCTTCGAATTCAACCGCCCGATGATAAGGCGGCTCACCTGCGGACGAAGGCGGGTCGCCCAGCGCGCGCAGGTGGTCCCGGTTCCAGTCCGACACCCGGCCCAGGTCACCGACCCCGCGGGTGATCGCCTGGGGTCCGAACTGGGCACGCAGCCGGTCGAGAGCCTGGTCCAGCCGGGCGGCGCGGGACTCGTCGGTCGGGAAGAGCCCGGCCACCTCCCCCTCCTGGAGCCTTCCCGCCCCCACACCGAGGAGCCGGACGCCCGGCTCGTACACCGGCTCCAGCAGCTCCCGGGCGGACCTGGAGAGCTGCAGGTCCAGGCAGGTGGGGGCGGCGAGGGCCTGCTGCCGGGTCACCGTTCGAAAGTCCTGGAAGCGGACCTTGAGGATGACGGTCCCGGCCAGCAGCCCCTGGGCCCGAAGCCGGCCCGCCACGGCGAAAGCCATCTGCCGCACCATCCTCCGGGCCTCGTCCAAGGAGGTCAGGTCGACCTCGAAGGTCCGCTCCCGGCTTATCGACCGGGGCAGCCCTGGAGGCACCACCGGGCTGGGATCGTGTCCCCGGGCCCGGGCCTGGAGCTGCGCCCCCTGGGACCCGAGGGCCGCCAGCAGAGAGGGATGGTCCAGCCTGGCCAGGTCCCCTATCTTCCTCACGCCCAAGAGCCTCAGCCTCTCCACGGTCTTGGGGCCGGCACCGGGCAGCCGTTCCAGCGGGAGGGGGGCCAGGAACTCCGCCTCCCCCCCGGGCGGGACCACCACCAGCCCTCTTGGCTTTTCCAGGTCGGACGCCACCTTGGCCACCGTCTTGCAGGTGGCGATGCCCACGGAGCAGGGCAGCCCCACCTCGGAGCTGAGCCGGCGCTGGATGGTGGCGGCGATGCTGGGTCCATCGCCGGCCAGGAGCCGGGACCCGCTCACGTCCAGGTAGGCCTCGTCGAGGGAGCCCGGCTCCACCAGCGGGGTGTAGTCGCGGAACACGGCGAAGACCTGCTTGGACAGCGCAGCGTAGTAGGCGATGTCCACCGGCAGGACCACCAGCTCCTGGCACTGGCGCAGGGCCGCGGAGAGCGGCAGCGCCGACCGCACCCCGAACGACCGGGCCTCGTAGGAGGCGGCACTCACCACCGCCCGGCCCGGACGGCGCGGCTCGCCGGAGTGGAATTCGGCCCCCCCCGCCACCACCACGGGGAGGCCGGTCAGCTCCGGTCGGCGCAGCAGCTCACAGGAGACGAAGAAGGCGTCCAGGTCGACGTGGAGGATGCTCCGGGCCCCACCCACGACGCCCCCTCCTCCGTCAGCCGGCGGGGCCGAAGGTGCGCGCGGCGAGCTCCTCAACTCCCGCCATCCGTTCGCCTACGTAGAGGTCGAGCTCGCTCCAGAGCGCGCCCAGTTCCTCCTGCACCGCGCCTGCGGCACCGGCGAGGGGAACATCTCGGGCCTCGCCCAGTCGGCGCTTCAGCTCCACCGCCTCGCGCTGCAGCGTCCTCGGTGAGACGGTCACCCGGAGCGGCATCCCGCGCAGGTCGGAGTCCGCGAACTTGATCCCGGCGCTCACGTCCCGGTCGTCGTAGAGGGTCTCCACCCCGGCCCGCTCTAGGTCGCGGTAGAGTCCCCGCGCCGCCTCGACGACCTCGGGGTCGGAGCCGACCTGGACCAGCGCCACCTGGAAGGGGGCGATGGAGATCGGCAGGGCCAGGCCGCGCTCGTCGTGGTGCTCCTCGGCCACACAGGCCAATAGCCGCCCCAGACCGATGCCGTACGAACCCATGACCACCGGCCGCTGGCGCCCCTCCTCGTCCGTGTACACGGCCCCCAGCGCCTCGCTGTACCGGGTGCCCAGCTGGAAGATGTTGCCGTACTCGATGCCGCGCCGGAGGTCCAGTGGCCCACCACAGCTGGGACAGGGGTCCCCCCCGACCGCGGCCCCCAGCGCCAGCTCCTGGTCCACCCGGCCGTCACGGACCAGGTTGAAGTTGCGCAGGTGCCACCCCTCCCGGTTGGCGCCCGCCACCAGGTTGCGGCGGCGGCGAAGGCTGGAATCGGCCACGACCGTGACCGCCGCCCGCTCCAGCCCCCGGGGCGACATGTAGCCGGCGACCGCCCCCACCTCGGCCAGCTCCTCGGCGGTCGCCACCCGCAGGTCCACCGCCCCGGTGGCCTGGCGGAGACGGGCGAGGTTCACCTCCCGGTCCCCGGGGACCACCGCCAGGACGACCCGCCCGTCCTCCCCGCGCTCCATCTCGGCGACGTAGCCCACGGTCTTCGCCACCCTGGACAGCTCCACCTGGAGGGCGGCCGCAACCTCGGCGACGGTGGTGCAACCGGGAGTTGCCACCTCTTGGAGGGGCAGCTCCGGGGAGTCCTCGGGCGGCGGCTCCAGCCGCTCCGCCACCTCCTGGTTGGCGGCGTACCCGCAGCGAGGGCAGAGCAGCAGGGTGTCCTCCCCCTGGTCGGAGAGGTACATGAACTCATGGGCGACCTTGCCCCCCATCATCCCCACGTCGCTGAGCACCGCCGCCACCGGAAGGCCCGACCGGGCCGCGATCCGGAAGTAGGCGTGGAAGTGCTTGCGGTAGGCGGCTCGCAGCCCCTCCGGGTCCCGGTCCAGGGAGTAAGAGTCCTTCATCCAGAACTCCCTGGTGCGGATCAGCCCCGCCCGAGGACGGGGCTCGTCCCGGAACTTGGTCTGGATCTGGTAGACGATCCGGGGCAGGTCCCGGTAGGAGGTGACCTGGCTGGCCGCCAGGTCGGCCACCACCTCCTCGTGGGTCATGGCCACCACCATCTCCCGACCTCGTCGGTCCTGGAAGCGGACCAGGGTCTCGTCGACCTGCTGCCACCGACCCGAGCGCTGCCAGAGGTCCGCGGGCTGAACCACCGGCATGGAAACCTCCTGCCCTCCGATGGCGTCGAGCTCCTCGCGCAGGATCCGCCGGATCCGCTCCTGGGACCGCACCCCCAGGGGGAGCAGGCTGAAGATCCCGGCCGCCAGCTGCTGCAGGTAGCCGGCACGCAGGAGGAGCTGGTGGGAGAAGAGCTCGTCGGAGGGCGCCGCTCTCAGGGTCGCGCCGAAGAGCTGGCTTACCCTCATTTGCCGCCAGTTTACCGGCCGTGGGGGGAAGGAACCCGAGGCTGGGTCCCCCGCCGCCGAGGCGCCGAAGAATGCCGCCGTGGAGCCCCGGATCTCGCTGATTGCGCTGGGCGTGTCCGATCTGGAGCGCTCCTTCCGCTCCTACCGGGATGGGGCGGGGCTCCCGACCACCCGGAGGCCCGAGGACGGGATCGTCTTCTTTCAGACCTCAGGGACTCGCTCCGCGTCCCCTGAAGGGCGGGGAGAGGCCGGCCGGGCCGGCCCCGAACCTCCCTGGGAGCGGCGATGCGGCCCCGGCCCCAGTGCCATCTCCAGGAAGCGGCGGGCGGGACCGTTTGGCCCCCCGCGGTCAGGCCTCCACCCCCGGGGGGCATCGAACGAGCTCCCCCAGCTCTTCGAACGAGCCGAGCTGGCGCACGGCAGGATCGAGAGCTGGGTCCGCCCCCGGGGCGAGGAGGGGTACCATCCCGGCCCGGCTGGCCCCCTGGATGTCGGCCCACCATTCGTCCCCCACGAACCAGGCCTCGTCTGCCTCCACCCCCAGCCCGTCGAGGAGCAGCTGGAAGGCGAGGGGCGAGGGTTTGCGGACCCCAACCTCGCTGCTGAACATGGCCACGTCGAGCAGGGGTGCCAGCCGAACCCGGCGGAGGATGCCGTGGAGCACCGACGGGGGGTAGGGCGCGTTGGAGAGGAGGCCGAGCCTGAGGCCAGCCGCCCGCAGTCCGGCGAGGGTCCGGAGCGCCCCCGGCCGCACCGACACCGCCTCCCCCCACGGGGGCTGGAGCACCTCGCAGGCGACCATCCCCGCCTCGACCGGAAGCCGGCGGCCGAGGACGCTCCCGAGGGCCCTCGCGTACACGGGCACTATCTCCACCTCGCGGAGCGGCCGGCGCCGATGAGCGACCGCGATCAGGTGGTCCACCCTGGCGTCAACCGCGGGTCCCAGCTCCTCGGCCGGCAGCGGAAGTGGGCCCAGCTTGAGGCGGTGAACCAGCTCCAGCCCCGCGGCGCGCAGCCCGGCCGCGGGGTAGCCGATCTCCACCAGGGTGTTGCCGAAGTCGAAGGCCACGGCCCGGGGCCGCTCGTGCCTCATCCTCCGCTCGGGGCGGCCCCTCCCGGCGTGCCGCCGCCGCTGCCCCCCGACCGGCGGCGCCGCCGTCGTCGCCTCGGGGTCCCTCCAGCTGGGGCGCCGGTCGCCCCCGCGGGCGCACCCCCAGGGCGGGGACGCCGGGAGCGGGAGGATCTGGCCGGACTCGTGGCGGCGGCCGGGTTCGGAGCCGCCGCCGGGCTCGCTGCGGGACCGCGTCCGGAGGGGCGCCGGCGGCGGCGCGACTTGTGCCCTGGCCCGGCGGGCCGGGGGTCGAACCGCGCCAGCAACCTCTGGTTGCGATCCGGTTCCCAGGCGGCTTCCCCCACCGGCCCCGCCTCCCGCAGCCGTTGCTCGAACTCGAGGAGGAACTCCGCCAGCGGACGCTTGTCCTTGGACGCGTTGACGATCTGCTTGTCGGCCCAGGGCTGGTAGTGCTCCGACTCCGGGTCCATGAACTCCGGGAGCCGCTCCTCCTGCGGGCTCGCCTCCCCTGGGCTCTCCGGACCGCGATCTTCCACAGTCTGGAGTATAGGCAGGGCCTCAGGCCGGATCGGGGAGGTTGGCCGGGCGGAGGATGACTCTCTGGTAGACGAGGAACTTGGCGATCCAGAGCAGCCCGCAGGTGGCCAGACAGGCGGCCACCGCCTCCGCCACCCGGGCCGGGTGCGGGCCGGAGGCGTGGTCGGCCAGGAAGTCGGTCGCCGATATCCACGACCGGCTGAGGACGTGCGAGACCATGCCTCCGGTGCAGGTGGCCGCCATCGCCCCCGCCGGCGCCGGCAGCAGGCGGATAGCGAGGACCGCGATGAGGGTGGCCTCGGACACCACGGTGGAGATCCCTGTGGTCAGGAGAGAGCGGGAGATGCGCCGGACCCTTGGTGGCAGTCGGGAGGTCCGTGCGGTACCGCCAGCCAGGGAGTCCTCAGCGGCGACAGGGCGGGGCGGCCGACTTCGGCGAGAGCCATCCTGCCGTGGTGATGCATCCGCCCCGCCGTCCCGTGGATGTCGACCATTCCCTCTCTTCGCCCTGGGTCCCTTCGGTCCACGATGGCGGGCCGGGCTGGGCAGTGACCGGGCTCAGGCCGGGCTAGCACTTGAAGGCCCGGCGGGGCCCACTAGACTCGAGAGGTGTCCTAACAGTCCGCCCGGGGCGGTTGGGGGAGTTGCCGTGGACCACGTGTTGGCGCCGGGGGTTCTGGAGATCGACACCGAGCTCGGTGGGTGGCCCGAGCTGAACGCCGTGTTCCTGATCGACGCCGAGCGGCCCTGCCTGGTGGAGACCGGGCCCCAGCTGGATGCCCCCCGGGTCCTCGCCTCCCTGGCCGGCCACGGGCTGGGCCCCGACCAGCTCGCCTACGTCATCCTCACCCACATCCACCTGGACCACGGAGGAGCGGTGGGGGAGTTCGCTCGCCAGTTCCCGAGGGCCGAGGTGATCTGCCACCCGCGTGGGCTCCGCCATTTGGCCGACCCCACCCGACTGGTGGCGGCGGCGGCCAACGTGTACGGTTCGCGGCTGGACACCCTGTACGGACGGATGACCGCGGTCGACCAGGCGCGGCTCCGCCCGGCCGAGGACATGGAGAAGCTGGACCTGGGGGCCGGCCGCTCGGTCACCTTGGTCCACTCCCCTGGGCATGCCAAGCACCACATCGCGATCCTGGATGACGCCAGCGGAGTCCTCCTGGTGGGCGACGCCGCCGGGGTCAAGGTGCCCGGTGGCGGCCCCCTCCGCCCCGCCACCCCTCCGGACGACTTCGATCTGGAGCTGGCCGTCTCGTCGCTGCACAAGATGGCAGCGCTCAGGCCGACCCAGTTGGTGCTCACTCACTTCGGGCCTGCCGGCGAGCCCCAGGAGGTGCTCGCTGAGGCCGAGGAGACGATGCGCCACTGGTGCCAGGTGGCCGAGGAGGCCTGGAGCGAAGGACACTCCCTCGATCACGTCGAGCGGGCGCTGCTGGAGCGGGCCTACCAGCCCGCGCCGGACCCCAGCCGCCAGCCGGTCGTGGACGCCCTCAACGGCGTCGAGTCCAATGCCGCCGGCATCCTGGGCTGGCTGAGGCGGAGGGGGGCCGCCCCAGAGGCCGGCTAGCCGCCCGGCCGGGCGCCCCGCACCGCGGCCGCCGTGGCCGCGATCTGGCGGCGGTGGGAGCGCTCGTGCCCGGCGAGCCACCTGCCGTAGAAGAGGACCGAGCGCTGGAGCGGGCGACCCGCCCCGGTGACCAGGACCGTCCTCTCCCACCCCGCCGGCGGCAGCCGGCGGAGCTGGGGGAGGAGATCCCGACGCTGCTCCGTGTAGGCCCGGAGAGAGAGGTCGAAGGGCAGGGTACGGTAGTCGGTGCGCTCCACCCAGGTGAGGGGATTCAGGGCGCGAATGGTCGCCTGTTCCCCCTCGGCGATCGTCGCCATCGCCCCGCCCCAGACATCCGCGCAGGACCGGAGGTGGGCCAGAATCTGGACCAGGGACCACTGCCCCGCCTGGGGGGCCGCCTCCGTCTCGGCCGGCGCCAGCCCCGTGGTGGCGGCCGCGATCTCCGCCGGGGCGCCGGCCAGGAGCTCCAGGATCTCGTCCGGTCTGAGAGAGTTGCGGACCATCGGCTCACCTCCCTGGCGCAAGTCGGCGTCCGCCCCGGAGCCGGGGCTGCCCTCCCGGGGGCCCCGGTGGGCGGCCGGGCCAATGGTACCCGGGCCCCGCTCGGCCGATCAGGGGGGGTGGACCTGGCCCCGGCGGGGGCCCCAACTTGCGGTCGGCGAGATCGGCCCATACAATGCGCCTCATTCGCCCGACTTCGGGCATCCAGTCCAGCGGAGGGGCACCCACATGGCCGTCACCGGTTTCTGCATGAAGTGCAAGACCAGCCGCGAGATCAAAGACCCCCAGCCCACCACCCTCAAGAACGGCAAGCCGGCCGTGACGGGGACCTGCCCCGTCTGCGGGACCAAGATCTTCAAGATCGGGAAGGCGGCCTGATCACCGGCGCCACCGAGCGGGACCCCCGCGTGTGCGGGGGTGCCCGCCGGTGACAGGTGGGGAGGGGAGCTGGGGAGCGCGACTCGCGGGGCGACAGCGCCCCCTGGTGGAGACGCTGGCCCGCTGGGTGGAGATACCGTCGGTAAGCACCGACCCCGGGCACGCTGTGGACGTGGCCGCTTCCGCGCAGTTCCTGCGCGACCATGCGCTGACTTGCGGCATGACCCGCGCCGAGGTGTGGGAGACGGCGGGTCACCCGGCGGTCTTCGCCGAGCGGATCGAGGACCCGGAGCTGCCCACAGTCCTGGTTTACGGGCACCACGACGTCCAGCCGGTGGACCCGGTGGAGGAGTGGGACGCCGCGCCGTTCGTCCCCCTGGAGCGGGACGGCCAGCTGCTGGGCCGCGGGACCGCGGACGACAAGGGTCACGTGGTCATGCACCTGGAGGCGGTGCGGGGAATCCTGGACTCCGTGGGCCGACTGCCCCTCAACCTCAAGATGATCGTGGAGGGGGAGGAGGAGGACGGATCGGAGCACTTCGACCAGCTGGTCGCCGAGCACCGGGGAGACCTGGCCGCCGACGTGTGCGTGGTCAGCGACACCGGGATGCTGGCAGAGGACCAGCCGGCCCTCACCGTCGGCCTGAGGGGGCTCGCCTACTGGGAGGTCGAGGTCAGGGCCGCCAGCACCGACCTGCACTCGGGGGTCTACGGAGGAGCGGTGCTCAACCCCCTCGCCGTCCTGGCCGACCTTCTGGCCGGGCTCCACGACCGCGACGGGCGGATCACCGTGGAGGGCTTCTACGACCAGGTGGCCGAGCTCAGCGCCGAGGAGCGCTCCCAGCTTGCGGCGGTGCCCTTCGACGAGGCGGGCTTCCTCTCCGAGGTGGGGGCGGTCAAGGGCGGCGAGGCGGGGTACACCACCATGGAGCGCCGCACGGTGAGGCCCACCCTGGAGATCTGCGGCGCCTGGGGCGGCTACCAGGGAGAGGGGGCCAAGACCGTGATCCCGGCCCGCGCCGGGGCCAAGCTCTCGTCGCGGCTGGTCCCCCACCAACTGGCCCCCCAGGTCACGGCGGTGGTGGAGCGGCACCTTCGGCGCGCGGCCCCCCCGGGAGTGGAGCTCGACTTCCGCCTGATCCACGACGGACCCTTCGTCCTCACCCCCACCGATCACCCCGCGGTCCGGCTGGCGGCGAGGGCCGTGGAGTCCGTCTGGGGCCGGCCTCCGGCATACATCCGAGAGGGAGGGAGCATCCCTCCGGTGGCCACCCTGGCCGGCGAGCTTCGGCTCCCCTGTGTGCTCTTCGGGGTCGGACTCCCCGGCGACCGGATCCACGCCCCCAACGAGCGGGTGGTGCTGAGCCAGCTCTTCCGGGGGATGGAGGCCGCGGCCGAGATGTGGCGGCTGTTCGCGGAGGCGGGGCGGAGCGGCCTCAGCCGCTGACCCTGGCCGGCTCGGCCAGGGGCTGGATGGTGAGGTCCGGAAGCGGGCGGCTGGTGTAGAGGACCACCTGGTCCCCCACCTCCAGCACCGAGTCGAGCGGTATCTCCTTCCCCTGCCTCAACAGCAGCAGCAGCCGCTCCTCGCGGAGCTCGGCCGTCTCGGCGGCTCGCCGGCCGCCCCCACCCGGGGGAACGGAGAGCCGCACCACCCCCGCTCGGGTTCCCTCCAGCGGGAGCCGCTGGGCGTCGCTGTGGGTGGCGAGGGCGCTGTCGATCTCGTTGAGGATCAGCTCGGTGGCGGAGACCGCCACGTCCACCCCCAGCCTCTGGAACAGCTGCACGTTGCTGGGGTTGTTGACCCGGGCCACGGTATGGGGCACCTTGAACTGGCGCTTGGCCAGCTGACAGGCCACCAGGTTGTCCTCGTCGTCCCCGGTGACCGCCGCCACCACATCGGCCCTCTCGATCCCGCTGGTGGCCAGGAAGGCCATCTCGTCCCCGTCGCCCACCAGGCAGGCGCAGCTGCCCAGCTGGGCGGAGATCGACGCCGCCCGGGTGCGGTCCTTCTCGATCAGGGCCACCTCGTACCCTGCCCCGAGGAGCCGGTGGGCCAGGTAGTAACCCACCTTGCCGCCCCCGATCACGATCACGTAGGCGGGACGGTCAGCCAAGGCTTGCCACCAGCGATCCGGTGAGCTCGGAGCGGGCCTGGTCGGCGGCCTCCGGCCCCTCCTCGAAGTAGGTCCGCGCGATCGCCGCGCCGACCAGGGTGGGGCAGTAGGTGTAGAGGCCCATCTCCCGGTAGACCGCCTCCCGGATGGGGTCGTAGATCCGGGTCATGACCCGGGGAATCTTGAAGATCTCCCGGGCGATCTGGGCGGACATGATGTTGCGGTTGTCGCCGTTGGTGACCGAGACGAACCAGTCCGCCCCGGGCGCCCCGGCCTCCTCCAGCACGTGCTGGTCGATGCCGTTGCCCAGGACCATCCGGCCGGGGAAGTGGCTGCCCAGACGGTCGAAGGAGGCCCTGGTGGTGTCCACCACGGTCACGTCGTGGCCCGCGGCCGCCAGCTCCCGGGCGAGCACCGACCCGACCCGGCCGCACCCCACGATCACCGCCTTCACGACGAGGTGAGTATAGCCCGGCCCCGAAGGTGCCCCTGCGAGTGGCCCGAGCGGGCACAATGGGAGGTCGTGGCATCCAGATTCTTCCGCCCCGGGGCGGCCGGCGAGTCGGAGCGCACCGGGGTGCTGGGCCCGCGTCGCATCGTGGTCCCGGTCCAGGGGGTGCTGGTCGATGAGGATGCCCTGCGCGCCGCCTGCCGGCTGGCCCGCCCCGCCCGGGCCCAGGTCCTGGTGCTCACCGTCCTCGAGGTGCCCCGGCACCTCCCGCTCTCGGCCAGCCTCGGGGAGGAGCTGGCGGTGGCCGAGGAGATGCTGGCCCGGATGGAGGGGCTGGCCGCCAAGCTGGGGACCAGGGTGGAAACCGAGGTCCTGCAGGCCCGGGACGCCGGCCCGGCCATCGTCGACGAGGCCCGGCGCTGGGGCGCGGATCTGGTGGTGGTCGGGCTCGGCGCCCCGGCCCAGTTCGGCGAGTTCACCCTGGACCGCACCGGCCAGGAGCTGCTCAACCGGGTGCACTGCCGTCTGGTGATGATCCGCGAGGAGTTGGAGGCGGTGGCGCAGATGCGCGCGGTGGCCGTTCGCGAGGGCCCGGACTGAGCGCGAAGGCTCAGCCGCCGGCAGCGCGCCGCCGGCGCGCCAGGACCCATCCCAGGTAGGCGGCGAGGGCGACCAGAACCAGCCCGCCGGCGATCAGCAACCCCCGGCTGCCCAGGTGGAAGATCAGCTGATAGTGGCTCCCCAGCGCGTCCCCCACCGAAGTCACGGTGGTGCACCACACCAGGGCTCCCAGGAGCATGGCCGGGTAGAAGACCCGGGGGGGGATGGCGGCGATCCCGGCGGCGTAGGAGGCGAGGTTGCGGGCGAAGGGGATCACCCGGGTGAGGAAGACCCCGATCCCGCCCCGGCGTCGGACCCAGACCGCCGCATGGTCGAGGCGCTCCGGTGAGATTCCGACCCGGCCGGCGATCCTGATGACCACCGGCCTCCCCAGGGCGTAGCCGATCTGGTAGGAGACCGTCGCCCCGATCGCCGAGCCCAGGGTGGCACAGAGGATCAGCGGCACCAGCGACACCGATCCCCGGTGAGCGAGGAAGCCGAGGGTCAGCAGCACCGCCTCGTCCGGGAGGGGAAGGCCGACCGACTCCCCGGCCAGCCACAGGAGGACGAAGGCGTACACCCCGAGGGGCGGGAGGTGGGTGAGCTGAGCGAGGATCTGGCTCACGGGCGGCTCAGCCCCGCGGGGCGGAGGCGGCCGCCGACTACGCCTCCTCGAGGTCGCCGGGCGGCGCCACCCCGGCGATGGAGCCGACCAGGTCGGAGTCCTCAAGGCGCATCAGGATCACCCCTCTCGTCTGGCGGCCGGAGATCCTGATCCCCTCGAGGGGGATGCGGATGATCTGACCCTTGGTGCTGATCAGCATCAGCTCCTCGGAGAGGTCCTGCACCATCCTGGTCCCGACGATCTCCCCCACCTTGGAGATGGCATGCTGGTCCAGGGTGTACACCCCCTGGATGGCGCGGTTCTTGACCGGGTAGTCGGCGACCGGCGTGAGTTTGCCGTACCCCCGCTCGGTCACCACCAGCACGTGTCCTCCGGGGCGGATCAGGTCCATGCCGGCCAGCAGGTCGCCGGCTTGGAGGCGCACCCCGGTCACCCCCTGGGTGTCCCGCCCCATGGGCCGCACCTGGCGCTCCGAGAAGCGCAGGGCCTTACCCCGGCGGGTCACCAGAAGGATCTCGTCGCCGCCGTTGCTGACCGCCACCCAGTTGAGCTCGTCGCCCTCACTGAGGTTCATGGCGATCAGCCCGTTGCGGCGCACCGCCGCGTAGGCCGAGGCAGGGGTCTTCTTGATGTGGCCCCGGAGGGTGGCCATGACCATGAAGGTCTCCTCGGAGTAGCCGTCCACCGAGAGCATGGAGGTGACCCGCTCCCCCTGGTCCATCTCCAGCAGGTTGATGACCGCGGTCCCCTTGGCGTGGCGGCTGACGTCCGGGATCTCATGGGTGCGCAGTCGGAAGACCCGGCCGCGGTTGGTGAAGAAGAGCATGTCGGAGTGCGTGGAGGCCACCTGCAAGAACTCCACGTAGTCCTCGTCCCCCACCCGCCTGGCGCCCACCACCCCCTTGCCGCCCCGGCGCTGGGAGCGGTAGTCGGTGGCGGGGGTCCGCTTGATGTACCCCCGGCGGGTGAGGGTGACCACCACCTGCTCGCGGGGGATGAGATCCTCCTCGTTGAGTTCGATGTCCCCATGGCTGATCTCGGTCCGACGGGCATCACCGTACTTGCGGCGGAGGGTGAGCAGCTCCGCGCGGACCACCGCCATCAGGTTGGCCCGGCTGGAGAGGATCTCCTCCAGCTCCGTGATCCGCTCCATCAGCTCCCGGTGCTCCTGCTCCAGCCGCTCCCGCTCCAGGCGGGTGAGGCGTCCGAGGCGCATGTCCACGATCGCCTTGCTCTGGCGGTCGGTCAGCCCGAAGCGCTCCTCCATCTGGCGCTGGGCGGTGGCCTCGTCCGGGGCGGCGCGGATCAGGCGGATCACCTCGTCCAGGTTCTGCAGGCAGATCCGCAGCCCCTCCACGATGTGGGCCCGCTCCCGCGCCCGCTCCAGCTCGTGCTGGGTGCGTCGCTCCACCACCTCCCGGCGGTGCTCCAGGTAGTGCTGCAGCAAAGAGCGCAGGGAGAGCACCTGCGGCCGCCCGTCCACCAGGGCCAGCAGGATGCAGGTGAACGAGGACTGCAGCTGGGTGTGCTTGTAGAGGTTGTTGAGGACGGTGTAGGGCCGGGCGTCGCGCTTCAGCTCGATCACCAGGCGGGTGCCCTCCCGCCTCCCGGTCTCATTGCGCAGGTCGGCGATCCCCTCCAACTTGCGCTCGTTGACCAGCTCCGCGATGGTCTGGAGCACTCGGCTCGGGTTCACCTGGTAAGGGAGCTGGGTGACGATGATCTGCTCCCGCCCGCTCTTGGACTCCTCGAAGGTGACTCGCGCCCGCTGGACCACCCGGCCGTGGCCGGTGCCGTACACCTGGGGGAGGTCCTTGCCGTAGATGATGCCTCCGGTCGGGAAGTCGGGTCCCGGGATGAGCCGCATCAGCTCCTCGGTCGAGGCCTCGGGGTTGTCGATGAGACGCACCAGCCCGTCGCAGACCTCAGAGAGGTTGTGGGGAGGGATGCTTGTGGCCATCCCCACGGCGATCCCCGCCGCCCCGTTGACGAGGAGGTTGGGCAGGGCGGAGGGCAGGACCGCTGGCTCCTGCTTGGTGGCCGAGTAGTTGTCGACGAAGTCGACGGTCTGCTTGTCGATGTCGGC
This sequence comes from bacterium, assembly GCA_021785655.1. Taxonomy (GTDB): domain Bacteria; phylum Chloroflexota; class Dormibacteria; order Aeolococcales; family Bog-877; genus JAJYXT01. The sequence continues at coordinate 41,754 of JAJYET010000011.1, forward strand.
CACCATCTCGGCGGCGATCGGGGCCATCCGCGCCTCGGTGTACCGGTAGGCGGCGGCAGGGTCCCCCTCGGGGGAGCCGAAGTTGCCCTGGCCGTCGACCAGGGGATAGCGCATCACCCAGGGCTGGGCCAGCCGTACCAGGGTGTCGTATACCGAGATGTCCCCATGGGGGTGGTAGTTCTTCAGCACCTCGCCCACGATGGCGGCGCACTTCTGGTGCGAGGCCCCGGGGGTCATCCCCTGCTCCTGCATCGCGTAGAGGATCCGGCGCTGGACCGGCTTCAGCCCGTCCCGTACGTCGGGAAGGGCCCGGGCCACGATCACGCTCATGGCGTAGACGAGGTACGACTCCCGCATCTCGCTCACCAGCTCCACCCCGCGGAGCTGGCCGGCGCCGCCTCCCTGGCCCTCAGCCATCACTTCCTCCCCTAGGACCCCATGGGGGCGGGCTCAGCCCGGCGCAGCCCGGTCATCCCGGCCAGCGCCCCGGAGCGCACCGCCCGGGCCGCGACCGCCACCGCCGCCGCCACCGCCACCCGGTCGGATCGGCCGTGCCCGATGTAGACCAGCCCCCGGACCCCCAGCAGCGGCGCTCCTCCCACCGCCCTCCAGTCCAGCCGCCGGCGCATCCGGCGCAGCCCGGGAAGGAGGAGGAGGGCCCCCAGCCGGGCCAGCGGTCCCCGCGTCAGCTCCGAGCGCAGGGCCCCCACGACCTCCTCCGCCACCCCCTCCGCGGTCTTCAGGGCGACGTTGCCGACGAAGCCGTCGCACACCACGAGGTCCAGCTCGCCGGAGAGAAGCTGGGTGCCCTCGACTGGGCCGGCGTAGTTGAGGCCCAGCTCGCCCACGAGCCGGTGCGCCTCCTGGACCAGCTGGTTTCCCTTGGTGGACTCCGTGCCGTTGCTGAGCAGACCGATCCTGGGCCTCGGCTTCCCCTCGGCCAGCTCCACGTAGCGGCTACCCAGCTGGGCGAATTGGGCCAGCCACTCGGGCTTGCAGTCCACCTGGGCGCCGGCATCCACCAACCAGGTCACCCCCTGGGGGCCCGGGAGGGGGGTGGCGATCGCCGGACGGGAGATCCCGGGGAGCCGGCCCAGCCCCACCAGGGCGGCGGCCATGGCGGCGCCGGAGTGGCCGGCGGTGAAGAGGGCGTCGACCCGCCCCTCCTGCACCAGGGTCACGCCAACCCCCAGGCTGGAGCGGGGCTGGGCACGCACCGCCTGGGCCGGATGGGCGTCCATGGGGATCGCCCCCTCGGAGGGCGCCAGCTCCAGGCGGGAGGGGGAGCGCCCGGCCAGGATCGCTGCCAGCTCGAGCTCCTGCCCCACCAGGTGCAGGTGGAGGCCAGGGTCCCGCGAGAGCGCCAGGAGGGCGCCCTCCACCAGCTCCCGGGGGGCGTGGTCGCCGCCCATCGCGTCCACCGCCACCACCGGCTCCCGAGAGCTCAAATGTCCAGGTTCCGCACGGTCTTGGCGTGAGCCTGGATGAAGCGCTTGCGGGGCTCCACCGCCACCCCCATGAGGCGGTCGAAGATGTCGTCGGCCCGGATCGCGTCCTCGACCTCAACCTTGAGCAGGACTCGCTTCTCGGGATCCAGGGTGGTGTCCCAGAGCTGCTCGGCGGTCATCTCCCCCAGCCCCTTGTAGCGCTGCACGCGGGACTTCTCCCCCATCTCCTTGACCGCGGCCCGGAACTCCTCCTCGCTGTAGCACCAGCGCACCTGCTTGCCCCTCTCGACCCGGAAGAGGGGTGGCTGGGCGATGTAGAGGTGCCCGTCCAGGATCACCGACTGGAGGTGGCGCCAGAAGAAGGTGAGCAGCAGGGTGCGGATGTGGGAGCCATCCTCGTCGGCGTCGGCCATCAGGACCACCCGGTTGTAGCGCAGCTTGCTGAGATCGAAGCGCTCCCCCACCCCGGTGCCGAGGGCGGTGATCAGGTTGCGGATCTCCTCGTGCTGGAGGATCTTGTCCTCCCGCGCCTTCTCCACGTTGAGGATCTTGCCCCTCAGCGGCAGGATCGCCTGGTAGCGGCGGTCCCTCCCGCCCTTGGCCGTGCCGCCGGCGGAGTCCCCCTCCACGATGAAGATCTCGCAGAGGTCGGGGTCGCGCTCCGAGCAGTCGGCCAGCTTGCCGGGAAGGGTGGCGGACTCCAGAAGCGACTTGCGCTGGACCAGCTCGCGGGCCCGGACCGCCGCCGCCCGGGCCCTCGCCGCGGTCAGCGACTTCTCCACGATCCGCTTGGCGTCGGCGGGGTTCTCCTCCAGGTACTGCCCCAGGGCCTCGCTGACCACCGCGGACACCTGCCCGGCCATCTCCGAGTTCCCCAGCTTGGTCTTGGTCTGGCCCTCGAACTGCGGCTCCTGGAGCTTCACCGAGAGCACCGCGGTCAGCCCCTCCCGGACATCCTCTCCGCTCAGGTTCTGGTCGTTCTCCTTGAGGATCGCGGCTTTGCGGGCGTAGCGGTTGAGGCTGGCGGTGAGCGCCGCCCGAAACCCGGTCAGGTGGCTGCCCCCCTCCACCGTGTTGATGTTGTTGGCGTAGGCCAGGACGTGCTCGGTGAAGGTGTCGTTGTACTGCACCGCCAGCTCCACCGAGTTCCCCTCGACCTCCCGCTCCACGTACATCGGCCGGCCCTGGACCACCCCCCGGCCACGGTTCAGGAAGCGGACGAAGGCCTCGATCCCGCCCTCGAAGTAGAAGTTGGACTCCTGGGCCGCCTGCTCGCGCTCGTCCAGGAGGCGGAAGTGCACCCGCTTGTTGAGGAAGGCCAGCTCCCGGAGCCGGTTGGCCACGGTCTCGGCCTTGAACACCCGGGTGTTCTTGAAGATGAGGGGATCGGGCCAGAAGCGGACCATGGTCCCCCGCCTCCCCTCGACCGCATCGCGCTCCGACTTCAGCTCCGTGGATGGGAGGCCCCGGCGGTACTCCTGGCGGTGGACCCGGCCCTCGCGGTAAACCTCGACCTCCACCCGCTCGGAGAGGGCGTTCACCACCGACAGCCCCACCCCGTGCAGGCCCCCGGAGACCTTGTAACCGCCTCCTCCGAACTTCCCGCCGGCGTGCAGCTTGGTCATCACCACCTCGAGAGCCGGCCGCCCGGTCTGCTGGTGGATGTCGACGGGGATGCCCCGGCCGTTGTCGACGACCTGGCAGGACCCGTCTGCCCCCAGCGTCACCTCGATCTCGTTGCACTCCCCGGCCAGCGCCTCGTCGACGCTGTTGTCGATGATCTCGGTCACCAGGTGGTGAAGGCCAGCCACGTCGGTGTCGCCGATGTACATGCCAGGGCGTCTCCGGACCGGCTCCAACCCCTCCAGCACCTGGATCTGGTCGGCCGAGTACCCGTCATCGTCCGAGCTGGGGCGCGCCCTGCGGCCGCCCCGCCGGGGGGGCCGTGGCGGCCCTCCCGCCGCCCCCGGGGCCGGCTCCATGGGCAGCCAAAGTTCGCTATCTGGATTCTCGGGATCTGTCACCTTCCCTCCTTGAGGGACAACGGGCCGGCCACCTGGGGCGCCCACGGGTCGCGAAGCCGCCTGGCAAGGGCGTCAGACCCAGCGGAGACCACAGCTAATTCTACCAGTCCGAACTCGCCCCCCACCGTGACCGGGGCCGGCCGGGGGACGCGCTCGGGGCGCCGCGGAGGAGCGCTCCCCCCGGCCCAAGCGGCCCTCCTGGGATGGCTGGGGCCGCTGCGGCGAGCGATCACCCTGATCGAGGTCACACGGGGACCGAGGGCCCGGTGTGCAGCGAACCCGGGGAACCGAATCCCTCGATTGCCGCCTCTGGCCGGCGGCGGCCGGCCAGCAGGCCCCGTGGTGGGCAGAGCCGCGATCGTCCTGGCGGCCCGCTGGGTGGCCGTCGGAACTGAGGCGGGCCTGCGGGGAGGCGGCCGCCGGGGGCGGGACTCGGCTTCCTGAGACCATCCCGCCCCGCCGCAGGTGGGCTGCGCGGGGAGCCGGTCGGGGGCCTCCCCCCCGCGGCGGGCCGATTCGCGGTATGGTTGGCACGACGAGCGGCCCGCCGGTTGCGGCTGGGCCCGCGGCTCATCCGACCGGACCGCCGGCCGGGAGCCACCAAATTCAAGCCTTGGCAATTTCAAGCCATCGGTCCGCTGCGGAGGAAGTGGCGCCCTGACGCCCCCCAACCTGACCCTGGAGCGCCTGCATCTGGTGGTCCCAGAAAAGTCGCAGGCCATGTCCTTCCTTGAGGCTCTGAACGGCCATGGCGAGGGAGACGCCCGGCTTCACTTCGCCGAGCAGCTCGCCGAGGTCGGAGAGTTCGCGGTGGTCCCGGCGGGCTCCGACGCCACCGGGGTCACCCTCCTGCTGCCCGGGCTGGACGTGAGCTGCGTTCCGGTGCACCGGGCCCGGACCGCGCCGGAGAAGGAGGCCCTCAAGGTGGAGTCCGTCCGCCCGGCGCCCCCCGACCGGGACGGGCCGGGGCGGACGGCCATCATGATCCGCTGCTCCAGCGCCCTGGTCTCGGCCAAAGAGGGAGAGCCCAGCGACACCTTCCACCTGCTGCGCCTGGCCCGCCTGGCCCACCGCCCCAAGGAGCCGGATCCGATCCTGCTTCAGACCCTGGCACTGGTGGACGGGCTGGAGGCCGCCGAGCGGGGGCGCGCCGCGACCCAGCGGACCCCGTTCGAGGCGGTCGCCGAGCTATGGCGGTGCCGCCAGTGCCGTGGCCTGTGGCGCCCGGATCGGGACCAGCGCTGCCCTTCGTGCGGGCGTGAGATCCAGGAGCAGGACCGCCGCCGCCCCGAGCCGGGGAGGCTGGAGTTCCTGGTCCCCAAGGACCACCCCATCTCCCTCACCGTCGACGCGGCGGTGATGGTGGAGCCCGAGGACGAGCCTCACTACCTGGGGCGGGTGACCCGGATCGATCACCGCCGCCACCTGGTGGAGGTGGCGTGCAAGGCCTACGAGGCCCCGGGCGAGTCCGGTTGGATCACCCCTTCGTTCAACAAGCAGCTCTACCAGGCCAAGCGGGCCACCCTGGCCTCGATAGCCGGCGGGGACGCCCGCAGCCTGCTCCTGGCCCAGCTCCTCATTGACCCCCAGGCGGTGTACGCCCCCGCCGCCCCGCCCCGCCCGGACTGGGTCACCCCCTCGATGCACAGCAACCCCGCCCAGGACCGGGCCATCGGGATCATGGTGGCCCTGGACGCCGGCCAGGCCGCCCTGATCCAGGGGCCCCCGGGTACCGGCAAGACCACGGTGATCGTGGAGGCCATCAAGCACCGGCTGCGGGAGCGCCCGGACGAGCGGATCATGGTCTGCTCGCACAGCAACCTGGCGGTAGACAACGCCCTGGAGCGGCTGGCGGGGACGCCGGGTCTGCGGGCCGTCCGGGTGGCCAAGGCCGAGCGGGTGAGCTCCACCGTGGACGCCTTCCGGGTCGAGGACGAGGACGACGAGCGGCTGGTGTCGGCCAACGTGGTCTTCGCCACCTGCGCCACGGCGGCCACCTCGTCCATCACCGCTGACGAGACCTTCGACCTGGTGATCCTGGATGAGGCCAACAAGGCTCGCATCGACGAGGCCCTCCCCTGCCTGCGGCTGGGGGCCGCCCTGGTGCTGGTCGGAGACCACAAGCAGCTGCCCCCGGTGGAGGACGACGCCATCTACCAGATCGTGGAGGACCGGCCCGACCTGGAGGCGATCGTCGACACCAGCCTCTTCGAGCGCTGCTGGGACGGAGGTGTCCCGGACCGGGCCCGCTGCCTGCTGGTGGAGCAGCACCGGATGCACCCGGAGATCGCCCAGTACATCAGCTCCGCTAGCTACGACAACCAGCTGGAGAACGCTCCCGAGGTCCTGGAGTACCCCTACCTCACCCGCCGGCCCTTCCCGGTCGCCCTGCACATGGTGGACACCGCCGGCCTCAGGGGCGGTCGGGAGCGACGGGGGGCAGGTGGTGCCCTGCGCAACGACGCCGAGGTCAGGGTGTGCGCCCAGGTGGTCCGCCTCCTGGACGAGCGCGTCGACCCCCAGCTCTCCCTGGCGGTGATCGCCATGTACGCCGACCAGGTCGACCGGCTGCGCCAGTCCCTGAGCCGGCGCCACTTCCGCCGCCCGGTGAAGATCGACACGGTGGACTCCTTCGAGGGCCGGGAGGAGGACATGGTGGTGATCTCCCTGGTGCGCAGCAACGAGCGCGGGCGCATCGGCTTCCTCCGCGTCCCCAACCGGCTCAACGTGGCCATCTCGCGGGCCCGCCGGCTGGTGGTCTGCGTCGGCGACGCCGACACCCTGCGGGCCGGGGAGGAGAGCATGTACGGGCGGCTCGTGGAGGCGGCCCGGGCCTGCGGCGGGTACCTGCGCGCCACCGAACTGCTCGGCCCCAGGGCCCGCCCCGGACGGCCCGTTCCGAGGCGCGCCGAAGGGGAGGAGGCCGGGCAGCCGACAGGACCCCGGCGCCACCGGCGGCGACGGCGGCGCCCCGCGGTCCCCGGGGAGGCGGCAGCCACCGTCGTGCCAGGGGAGGCGCCCCCAGCCGGGGTGCGCAAGCGGCGCCGGAGGCGGCGGCGGCCCGTGCTCGGCCCGGACGGTCAGCCGGTCGTCGGCGCTGCTCCCCAGCCCGGAGGCGCAGCAGCGCCGCCCCGGCGGCGGCGGCGACGGCGCCGGGGCGGTGGAGCCGGCGGGCCTGGCCCTGCGGCGCCGGGGGGGACGTCGAGCGAGGGAGGTGGGCCATGACCGAGTCGCGGATCCGTTCGCTGTTCGTGGCAGGCGCAGGCCTGATGGGATCGGGGATCGCGCAGACGGCCGCCCAGAAGGGCTTCCAGGTCCACCTCCACGACGCCGTCCCCGGGGCGGCGGAGCGGGCGATCGGGCAGATCCGCCAGCGCCTGGAGCGAGCGGAGGAGCAGGGAAAGGCTGCGCCGGGGACGGCGGCCTCGTGCCTCCTGCGCCTGCACCCGGCTGAGACCTCGACTCCGGAGGCGGGCACACACGTGGTGGTGGAGGCGATCACCGAGCAGATGGACCTCAAGCTCCAGTTCTGGACGGAGATGGGGCGGAGCTGCGGCCCGGAGGTGCTCTTCGCCAGCAACACCTCCTCCATCCCCATCACCCGTCTGGCGGCCGCCAGCGGGCGCCCCGAGAGGTTCATCGGGATGCACTTCTACAGCCCGGTGCCGGTCATGGAGCTGGTGGAGCTGGTGCCCGGCCTGCTCACCTCGGCGGACACCTTCTCCGCCATCGAGGAGCTGGGGCGCGAGTTGGGTAAGCGGCCCGTGCGCTCCGCCGACGCTCCTGGCTTCATCGGGAACCGGATCCTGATCCCCTTCCTGAACGAGGCCATGCGCGCCCTGCAGGAGGGGGTGGGCAGCGCCGAGGACATCGATCAGGTGGCCAAATTGGGCTTCCGCCACCCCATGGGCCCGCTGGAGCTCGCCGACTTCATCGGGCTGGACGTGGTTCTGGGCATCTGCCGGGTCATGCACGAGGGGCTGCACGACCCCCGGTACGCACCCCTGCCGATCCTGGAACGGATGGTCGAGGCCGGGCGGCTGGGGCGCAAGAGTGGGCAGGGGTTCCACGACTACGGCGGCTGAGCGTCCTGGGGTCCCCGCGCCCCTGACGACCGCCCCGTCGGCATCGCCCCATCCCCACCCCTGGCGCCCAGGACCGTGAGCCACTGAAGAGAGGCGCTCTTCGCCCAGGGGAGGGAGGACCGCGTGGAGATCGCCCTCCGGTGCTGGTGCATCGCCGGCCATTTCCGATCGGCGAGACGGGCCGGTGCCGCCTCCCGGCACGGCTCGCTCGGCCTCGTGCCCACTCGGACCCCGCGGCCACCAGAAGCTGGTGGGCTCAGCGTGGGGCGGCGGGGTCACTCCGAAGGATGGCTGGCCGGCTGGGAGAACGACCGGCCCAGCGCTGGGCGGTTGGCGGGCGTGGCGCAGGATCACAGCCCCTACCGGCCGGCGGGCCCTAGGGTGACAGCCGCTCCGCAAGGAAGCGGATCCCCTCGGGGTAGCGGTACTCGATCCCGCCGTGGCCCCCGTCGAAGAGTTCGAGCCGCACGTCCGGCACGCCCGCGTGCCGCAGCGCCGCCGCGACCGCCGTGGCCCCGACCTCGAGGCTGTACTCGTCATGCCGCCCCCCGTCCAGGTAGGCGGCCCGGAGGTTCGCGGCCCTCCCGGGGTCGGCCGCTACCATCCGGACCGGGTCCTTCTCCAGCCACCGGGCCCACACCTCCGGGCGCATCGCCCCAGTGGCCAGGTCGAAGGGGAGTTCCGGCGTCCCGTCGGCGGAGGCCGAGTAGCAGGCCGCCATGCAGTAGGAATTGATGAGCACCCCGTCCTCAGCGCGGCTGGTCCCCTCGCGGGAGCGGAAGTCGCCCCAGAAGGCCTCGAAGGACCCCTGATGGCCGTCGCGGAGGGCGCGCACCACTTGGGGAAACTCCGGGAGGTAGCAGTACTCGAAGAGGGCGTCCCCGGCGTGGCTGGCGAAGGCGCTGAAGAGATCGGGGCGCAGAAGCGGGGTGACCATCGCCCCGTAGCCGCCGCTCGACTTGCCCGCCACCGCGCGGTGCTCGCGGGCGGCCAGGGTCCGGAACTCCCGGTCCACCAGGGGAACCACCTCGTCGCAGAGGTAGGTGTGGTACCTGCCGGTGCCCGCGGAGTCCAGGAACTGGCTCCCTCCCAGTGAGGTCCAGCAGTCCACGAACACCAGGAGGCACGGTGGAGTGGCGGGGTCGCTGAGCAGACCGTCGTACAGCTCCAGCGGGGTGCGGCGGAAGGCTGAGCGATTGCGCCACATGTCGATCTGTCCGGTCATCCCCTGGAGCAGGTAGACCACCGGGAATCGGCGGCCGGGGTCCTGCCGGTAGGCGGGTGGGAGGTACACCCACAGGGGCCGACGAAGCGGATCCTGCAGGTGGTTGCCCTCCAACGCCCGGCTGGTCAGGACCATCTGCACCAGCTCGCCGCACAGTGGATGGGCCCACGGTGGCCCCTCGATCCGCCCCCTCTCCAGGAGCGGAGGACGACCAGCGTCCCCGGCGCCGCCGAACTCCTGAACCACCCCCTGAGGATAGGGCGTGACGGGTGGTCCCGGCTCCCGTTGCCGGAGGACTCCGCCCGCCCCCTCTGGTCCGGAAACTCAGACCGCGGGTTGAGGCCGGCCTGCCCCCTCCCGGCTGCCCTATTCCATCCGCGCCAGCGCCCGGCGAAGCCGGTCCCACGAAGACTCTCCAAGGAGCCGCCTGAGCCGAAGGTCCTGACCCTGGACCGCCAGTCCGACCACCGCGGCGGCCTCCCTGCCCCTCGGGGTGAGGTGGAGCAGGACGCGGCGCCGGTCGCTGGGATCCGGGACCCGGCTGACGTAACCCCGGTCCACCAGCGTCTGGCTCAGCCGACTCAAGCCCTGTTTGCTGCCTCCCAATCTCCGTGCCAGCTCCTTGGGCCCCAGCTCGCCCTCCGCCAGGACGCCGAGGATCCAGCTTCCGCTCCGGGGCACATCGCCCATCCCCTGCTCTGCCAGCTGCTTCCTGATCTCCCGCCCGTAGAGGCTCAGCGTTTTTCGCAAGAGAGCCACCACCGGCGTCTCGTTCCCACCGCCGGGGGAACCCCTCGCTTGCCTTAGAATAGTCATCATTGTGTACTATATGCGCATGCGTTCGCGCCCGAGCATGCAGCAGGTGCGGGCCCGGAGTTGAGTAGCCAGGCGGCGGACCGCGGTCTGGCCCGGGCCCGCACCTGGGCCCGCCTGGCCGCGGCCGGAGTCCTGGTGTACGTGCTGGTGGACGCGGTGCTGGCGCTGCTCCGACCCGGCCTCAGCCTGCTCCACAACCCCGAGAGCGACTACGGCGTGGGGCCGTTCTTCTGGCTCATGGATCTGAACTTCCTGCTCCGCGGCGCCCTCACCCTCTGCCTCGTGGTGGCGATCGTCAGCTGCTGGCGGCCATCGCCGCTCGCCCGTCTGGGAGCCCTCCTGCTGGCCGTGTGGGGGGTCTTCTCAGCCCTGCTGGCGGTCTTCCCGGACGATCCCCTGGGGACGCCGGCCACGGCCAGCGGCGCCATCCATCTCGTGCTGGCCCTGCTGGCCTTCCTGGGCGCGCTGGTGGGCACGATCCTCCTCTCGCTGGCGGCGGGCCATCTGCCCCCGCTGCAAGGCGTCCGTGGCCGGCTCCTGGCCCTCTCTCTGCTGGCGGTGGTGCCGTTGCTGGCCCTCCTGAGGGCGGGCTTCCGGGCGGAGAGCCTCGGCGGGCTCTACGAGCGCATCTTCCTAGCTCTCGAGCTGGCCTGGATCCTGGTCACCGCCCTGACCCTGGCGCGGGGGCGGCAGCTCGAAGTTCAGGAGGGCACCAGCTCCGCCGGCTGATGCCTGCGGCCGCCGGCGGCGGCGGGTGGGCGCCAACTCGAAGGGGGCGGGCCGGCCAGGGCCCGGGCCGCCGCAGCACCAGGGCGGGATCCGCACCAGGCGACGCGGGCGGCCGTAGGGCCTAGCGGAGGCAGCCGCCCTCGGCGGTCAGCCGGGTGTCGGCAGGGAGCCGGATCGGCCCCGCGGAGTGGGCAGTGAGCTCGGGCGGCCCTTCCCGGACGGGGTCGGGAGGGAAGAGGGGCGGCCGTGCCCCTTCGGGGTGGGCATGGGATTGGAAGTGCCGGACGACTTGGCATGCATCGCCCGCTCCTGCTGGCCGTGGGTCTTGGCGATGGCGCTGATGCACCGGCCCACGTTGTGCTGGCCCTCCGCTCCCTGGTTCGTCCCGCTGCCCGACGGCAGGTATTCCGCCTTGCAGCCCTGGAGGGCGTTCACCACATCCTGCCCCCAGGTCACGGGGCTGACGCTGTGGGTGACCACGGTGGCGGCGGCGCCTCCCCCGACCGCGGCCGCGGCCAGGGTGATCCCGGCTGCCGCCTTGAGCGAGAGGCCGGTCAGAAACTGGGGCAGAACCGACATGTGTCTTCCTCCTTGCAGCGCCAGGGAGCGGTACCTCGGTGCCGGTGCCACCAGCTGCCCAGCGTTTGCCTGGCGCTGGCGGAGCTCCTGCTCCAGCAGCCGGTCGAGGTCGAGGCCGCTACTTCCCTGGGGCATCTTCACCAGAGGAAACGCCCTTGGACGAGGAATCAACCACCTCCTGTAGGTACTCACTTCCCAGCCGGGCCCGCAGCCGGGTCTTGGCGGCCGCCAGTCGGGAGGCCACCGTCTGCTCGGGGACCCTGAGGGCGACGGCGATCTCCCGGTTGGAGTAACCGTGAAGGTGGCGCAGGACGATGACCGCCGCCTGCTTGGGCGGCAGGGTGGCCAGCTCCCTCGTCAGCACCGATCCGTCCGCGGAGGTGGGGTCGGGACCTGGTGCCGGCTGACCCAGGCGCCGAACCAGCTCACCCACCTGGCGCAACCGTTCCCGGCGGCGGTGGGAGACCGCCACGTTGATGGCGATTCGGTGGAGCCAGGCCTCCGCCGGAGCTACCTCGCGCCACCTCGGCCAGGCCCGGTAGGCCCGGACGAAGGCCTCCTGGGTGCAGTCCTCGGCCGCCTCGCGATCGCGCAGCATGCCCACCACGGTCGCCAGGATCCGGGGATACGCGACCCGGTAAAGGCGGTCGAAGTCCTCGGCGTTCCCGGGCCGGTAGGGCCGGGCCCCGGGCTCGCCGGACGGCGGGTCGGGCGGAGCCGGTGGGGTGGTCAACGCGCACGGGCCATCCCCAAAGAAACGCTCGAGCGGCCCCGGTCACCCAGGAGGGATCAGTCCAGAAGCGGGACGAAGCGGCAGGGCCCAAGCCCCTCCGACTGCCACTCGCCATCGCCGCCCCGGTGAAGCCGCACCAACTCCTGCTCCTCCGGACCCCCCAGCGGCACCAGGACAGTGCCCCCCTCGGCCACCTGCCCGAGCAAGGCCTCCGGCACGGTCGTCGCGGCGGCCGAGATCACCACCGCCTGGTAGGGGGCGCGGTCCGGAGCGCCACGGCGACCGCCCTGGCAGCGGACCTCGACCCTCCCCACCCCGGCCCGGCTCAGGTTGCGACGGGCGGTCGCGGCCAGCTCGGGGATCAGCTCCAGGGTGACCACCTCCAGAGCCCCCGCGGCCCGGAGCACCGCGGCCATGTACCCGCTTCCGGCTCCCACCTCCAGCACCCTGGCCCCGGACAGCGGCAGCAGCGCCTCCACCATCACCCCCACCATCTCCGGTTGTGAGCACGTCTGCCCCCAACCGATGGCCAGCGGCCGGTTCTGGTAGGCGAGCCGCTGCGCCCGGGGCGGCAGGAACAGCTCCCTCGGGACCCGCTCCAGCGCCGCCCGCGCCTCCGGAGCGAGGGCCGGCTTGAGCCGTCGCCAGAGCTCCTCCCGCTCCTCCCTCAGCCGGCGCTCAGGATCTGGAGGCAGTGGTTCACGTCCTCGCTGTACAGGTCGGTCGGCACCCGGGCCGGAACGGCGCCCCGCCCCACGGGCATGAAGAAACCGTACTGAGGGGCGGGGTTGACCAGCGCCAGCGGGATCCCCTGGCGCACCGGGGGAAAGACCGCCAGCAGCCAGACCGCAGCCCCTGGGTTCACGTCTGCCGAGCAGAGGTCGAGGCGGTTGCTGGAGAGGACCACGACGGGCCGGATCGGGTCGTAGTAGCTGAGCTGCACCTGTCCGTGGGCCCCTGGGGGAACCAGGTGGACGGTGCCGCCGTTGGCCGCGGAGGTCTCCAGCACCGTTTGGGTTAGGCCCACGCCGCAGGTGGACGCCCCCGGATTCCGGGCCAGAGCCACCACCTCCAAGAGCGGGCCCAGCCCGGCCAGCTGGCTCGCGTCCCGGGCCTCGGCCCCGGAGAGGAGGGGGAGGACGTCGGCCAGCGGCACCTGGCGGCTGTAGTAGAAGGCGATGCTGCTGTGATCCACGTAGAAGCCGCCGTCCGGGCTGCAGGCCGCGCTCCCCTCACTCACCGGCCGGGCGTGGGCGCTCACCGGGAGCTGGCCCGTCAGCGCCCGCTGGGCGTCGGCCGCGCTGGACACGCTGGCTCCGCAGGCTGTAAGGGTGAGGGCCAGCAGCGCCAGCGCCCCCACCCCTGTTCGGGGCGAGAGCACGGCTACGGCCGGGGACCCGGGGAGGTCGGGCCGGCCAGAAGCTCGGAGCGGGTGAAGATGGCCCGCAGCCGGTGGCCGGCGGCCTCGACCCGCTCCCGGCCCCCCTCCTCCCGGTCCAGCAGGGTGTAGAGGCACACCACTCGGGCGCCCGCGGCCTGCACCCGCTCCGCCGCCGCCAGCAGGGAGCCGCCGCTGGTGAGGGCGTCGTCGACCACGGCCACCGGTTGGCCCGGGGCCGGAGGAGGGCCGGCGAACTCCCCGCCCACCCCATGCTCCTTGGTGCCCTTGCGGACGATGAAGGCCGCCACCCGCGGCCCCTCGTCCAGGGCGCTGCAGAGCGCCACCGCGGTGACCATGGGGTCGGCACCCAGAGTGGGACCGCCGACCGCCTCGGCGCCATCCTCGCGGGCGAACTCCAGGAGCGCCCGTCCCACCAGGAGAGCCCCCACCGGGTCCAGCGTCACCAGGCGTCCGTCGAAGTAGTAGGGGCTGCGGCGGCCACTGGTCAGGAGGAAATCCCCCACCTTGAAGGCGCGGTCCAGCATCAGCCGGAGAAGCGTCCGCCGCTCCTCGGCGCTGAGGGGCATCAGCCGCCGGGCTGGGGCCGCCAGCGCAGCACCAGCTGGCGCGCCGCACGCACCTCATCCACCCGCCGGACCGGGGCCCGGTGCGGGGCCGAGGCCAGGATTTCGGGGTCGCGGCCCCCCTCCTCCACGATCAGGCGCACGATCTCCGCCAGGTCGTCCAGGGAGCGCTTGGACTCAGTCTCGGTGACCTCGAACATCATCGCTTCGGGGACGGTGATGGGGAAGTAGACGGTCGGCGGATGGACGCCGTAGTCGATCATCCGCTTGGCGATGTCGAGGGCCCTCAGCTCCGGGTGGGCCGAGCGCTTGGGGGTAGCGACAAACTCATGGAAGGTGTCGGTGTCCACCTGGGTGGGCAGCACCTGGCGAAGTCGGGCGCGCAGGTAGCGGCTGTTGAGCACCGCGTCCCGGGCCACCTCCCCGATCTCGTTCCCATAGGCCAGGATGTAGGCGTAGGCGCGGACCAGCATGCCGAAGTTGCCGTAGTAGGAGCGGACCTTGCCCACGCTCTGGGGGAGGTCGGAGTCGAGGAGGTACCGGTCCCCCTGGCGGCGGATCCGGGGGACTGGGAGGTAGGGCTCCAGCTCGGCCCGCACGCCCACCGGCCCGGCCCCGGGACCGCCCCCGCCGTGGGGGGTGGAGAAGGTCTTGTGGAGGTTCAGGTGGACCACGTCGAAGCCCATGTCCCCGGGACGGGCCACGCCCACCAGGGCGTTCAGGTTGGCTCCGTCGTAGTAGACCAGGGCCCCCGCGCGGTGAGCCATCTCCGCCATCTCCTCGATGGAGCGTTCGAAGATGCCAAGGGTGTTGGGGTTGGTGAGCATCACCGCCGCCACCTCGGGGCCGAGCTTGGCCCGGAGGTCCTCCAAGTCCACGGTGCCGTCCGCCGAGCTGGCCACCGTCTCCACCTGGAAGCCCAGCTGGGCAGCGCTGGCCGGGTTGGTCCCGTGGGCGGTGTCGGGCACGATCACCTTGGTCCGGGACTGGTCCCCCCGGCTGCGGTGGTGGGCCTGGATCATGCGGAGCCCGGTCCACTCGCCGTGGGCCCCGGCGGCTGGCTGCAGCGAGACGGCGTCCATCCCGGTGATCTCACAGAGGAGGCGCTCAAGCCCCCACATCAGCTCCAGCGCCCCCTGGATCGACTCCACCGGCTGCCAGGGATGAAGGTCGGCGAACCCCGGTAGGGCCGCCATCCGTTCGTTGATGGCCGGGTTGTACTTCATGGTGCAGGACCCCAGGGGGTACCCGCCCTGCTGGAGGTTGTGGTTGCGCCGCGCCAGCCGGCCGAAGTGGCGGGCCAGGTCGGGCTCGCTCACCTGGGGGATGTGGGCGGGGTTCTGACGGCGCCAGCGCTCCGGGATGGCCTCGTCCGCCCCTGGGCCGGGCACCCCCGCCGAGGGCAGCCTGGGGCCTGTGCCAGCCTCCTTGGCGATCTCGAAAACCAGTGGCTCCTCCCCTGCCCACGCCGGCTGGGGGCCGCTCACGCCATCACCTCGGCCGGCCGGGCCTGCTTGACCAAGCCCAAGAGCGCGGCCCGGTAGCGACCGATGGCGCCCGCCGAAGACATCTCCGTGGCGCAGACCAGGATCCGGTTCCCCCCCAGGGGATGGCCGGCGAGGATGCCCTCTTCCGCGAGCCGGCGGCAGACCTCCTCGCTGGGCAGCGGCGTCTCCAGGACGAACTCCCAGAGGAACTCCCCGGGAAGCGGAAGCCGGCAGCCCGGAAGCTCGGAGAGCAGCTGCGCCAGCCGGTGGGCCCGCCGGAAGGAGATGTCGGCCACCTGGCGGAGGCCGGCCGAGCCCATCTTGGCGAGATAGGCGGTCGCCGCCAGGGCCATGAGAGCGTGGTTGGTGCAGATGTTGGAGGTCGCTCGCTCCCTGCGGATGTGCTGCTCCCGAGTCTGAAGGGTGAGGGTGTAGGCCCGCCCGCCCTGGCTGTCCACGGTGAGGCCCACGAGCCGCCCGGGCATCCGCCGCACCAGCTCCTGCCGGCAGGCCAGCAGCCCCACCGTGGGTCCCCCCAACTGCGGGGGGATCCCCAGCTGCTGGCCGTCCCCGGCGGCGAGATCCGCGCCCTCGGCTCCGGGAGGCTGCACCACCGCGGCGGCCACCGGGTCCGCGGCCACGAGACCGAGGGCGCCCCTCGCATGGGCCAGCCCCATCAGCTCCGCCACGGGCTCCAGCTGGCCGTAGAAGTTGGGCTGGGGGACCGCCAGCACGGCGGCTGGCGAGGCGGAAAGGGCCGCCTCGGCCTGGGCGAGGTCCGTCGTGCCCTGGGCGGATGCGGGGAGCAGATCCAGCTCCGCGCCGCGGCCGTCAGCGTAGGTCTGCAGCACCCGCAGAGTCTCCGGGTGCAGCGTCGAGGCGGCCAGGATCCGGGCGCGGCCGGTGTGGGCCACCGCCAGCAGCGCTCCCTCGGCCACCGCGGTGGCACCGTCGTACATGGACGCGTTGGCGACATCCAGGTCGTACAGCTCGGCCACCATCGACTGGAACTCGAAGATGGTCTGCAGGTACCCCTGGCTAGCCTCCGCCTGGTAGGGCGTGTAGGCGGTGTAGAACTCCGGCCGGGCGATGGTGGCGAGCACGATGGCCGGGATGAAGCGGGAGTAGATCCCCGCGCCGAGGAAGCAGTCCCACCTGGCCAGCTCCCGGTTACGGCGCGCCAGCCGCTCCAGCTCGGCGGCCAGCTCCGGCTCGCTCAGCGGCTCGGGCAGGTCGAGCCGGCGGCCCAGCAGGTGGCGGGGCACCTCTCGGAACAGCTCGTCCACCGACTGAGCGCCGATCTCGGCCAGCATCTCGGCGCGCTCAGTCTCGGTGTTGGGCAGGTAGGCCATGACCGTTCCTCAGAACTTCAAGCTTCGGATGGCGGCGCTCAGTGGGAGTCGCTCTCCGCGAAGGCATC
>JAJYET010000012.1 GCA_021785655.1 bacterium
GTAGACGACTCCAGGCCGACCAGGGCCAACGTGCTGTGCGACACCGGTATCAGGTGATGGCCCTGCGGAGATGCCTCGAGTGGGCGAAGTGGTCCCTGGTTACTGGCGACCCCACCCCGCGGGTGTCCCCTGTTTGGGGCGACCGATAGTCGCTCCCACTGGTGAAGAGGGCACGAGATAGGAGCGAGCTGTCTTCACACGAGTCTCGGGCCCGGTCAGGGGCGGACTTGACCAGGGGCTCACCCACCGCCTGGTGCCCGAGGCGGTGATGCCGGTCCACCTCCCCGTTGAGCCGGGCCATCCCCCTTCGATCGCACGTACCTCCGTTGCTCTCTGCCATGCCACAGCTCATGAATCCCTCGCGGCCATCTTCTCGCGGTGGCCTGCCGTCGGGCCGGTGACGCCCACCGGTGCGGATCGGGCCAGCCGGGCCGTTGGGTCAGCCGGCGGTTATCCGCAGGGCCTCGCGAGCGCTCAAGGCCATCGCCAGCGCCGATTGAAGGGCTCCGTCCGACTCTCGGGACGGGACCCTGTGGTTAGCTGGGGCTGCGAGCGCATGGCAGTGGGGGCCAGAGGTCGCGAGCACGAGGAGGTCCGTCGGCGGAGCGAGCTCACGCCCCCGCAGCGGGCGAGGCCCGACCACCCGGCTCACTCTCTCGAATGAGGCCCTCAGCCGAGTTCCGGCACCACCTGACGCGCCCGCTCCAGTACCCTTCCGTCGCTCACCGCCCTGGCCACCGCCTCCAGCTCCGGACTGGTGAAGCGGTCCGCCCCGACGCCGCCCCCAAGCTCGCGGACCAGCTCCCCCACTGCCCGGCCGGCCGGCCCCGGCCGCAGTGGCTGGCGCAGCTCCAGTCCTCGGGCCGCGGCCAGCAGCTCCACGCCGAGGATCCGGGAGAGGTTGTCCACCACCTGGCGCAGCTTGCGAGCGGCCCCCCAGCCCATGGAGACGTGGTCCTCCTGCATCCCGGAGGTGGGCAGCGAGTCCACGCTGGCGGGCTGGGCCAGCCGCCGGTTCTGGGCCACCATGGCGGCCGCGGTGTACTGGGCGATCATCAGCCCCGAGTTGACCCCCGCCTCCGCCGCCAGGAAGGGGGGGAGCCCCTGGGAGCGTGCCGGGTCCAGGAGCCGGTCGACCCTTCGCTCCGCGATCGCCCCCACCTCGGCGGCGGCGATGGCCAGGAAGTCCAGCGCGAAGGCCAGCGGCTCTCCGTGGAAGTTGCCGGTGGACGCCACCCGCCCGTCCCTCAGGACCACCGGGTTGTCCACCGCCGAGCGCAGCTCCCGCTCGGCGACACCCCGGGCGAAGTCCAGGGTGTCCCGGGCGGCGCCCGCGACCTGTGGGGCGCAGCGGATCGAGTAGGCGTCCTGGACCGCGTGAGGAGACTGCGCATGGGAGGCACGGATCTCTGAGCCACTCAGAAGGCGTCTCAGGTTCCCGGCGCTCACCATCTGCCCGGGATGGGGGCGGATCTGGTGCAGCTCGGCGATGAAGGGGCCGTCGGTGCCCAGCAGGGCCTCGGTGCTGAGCGCCGCTGAGACGTCAGCGGTCGCCAGGAGGTTCTCCAGGTCCTCGATCGCCAGCACCAGCATCCCCAGCATGCCGTCGGTCCCGTTGATCAGGCTGAGCCCGTCCTTGACCTCGAGCTGAATGGGCTGGAGCCCCGCCTCCCCCAGCGCCACCTTGCCCCCCACCACCCGGCCGTCCGGCAGCTCCGCCCATCCCTCACCGATCAGGACGAGGGACATGTGGGCGAGCGGAGCCAGATCCCCGCTGGCACCCAGGGAGCCGTGCTCCGGCACGATCGGGGTTATCCCGGAGTTCAGCAGCGCCACCAGCTGGTGGGCGACCTCCGGGCGGCTGCCCGAGTACCCGAGGCACAGGGTGCGGGCCCGGAGCAGCATCATCGCCCGCACCACCTCGACCTCCACCTTCGGCCCCATACCGGCGGCGTGGGAGCGGATCAGGGCGTGCTGGAGCCGGGAGCGTTGGTCCACGGGGATGCTGGTGTTGGCGAGCAGTCCGAAGCCCGTGGAGATCCCGTAGGCGGGGATGGCGCCGGCCCCTATCTCCTCCACCAGCCGCCGGGCCGAGCTCATCGCCGCATCGGCTTCCTGGGTGATCTCCGCCAGAGCGCCGTGGCGGGCCACCTCCACCACGTCCCGGCGGCCCAGCCCCTGGTCCCCGATGTGGACCGTGGCTGCCGCGCTCACGACGGGGTCCCAGGCGGGGCCGACTCTCCACCCCGGGAGACCAGTGGGACTCCCCCCTGATGTAGATGAGCGATCCCGCTCACCCTCCAATGGCGCATGGTCTTCTTCATCTCATCCCCCAGCATGGCGATCACCGGTCCAACTCCCCGCTCTCCTCCCGCCGCAAGTCCGTAAAGGTAAGGCCTGCCGACCAGGGCCGGATCGGTGGCCAGGGCCAGCGCGGTCACGGAGCCGTCGCCGGGCCGAGCGCCCGAGGTCAGCGACCGTGTCAGTGGGAGTTGGGCCACAAGCCGCACCCACAAGCCGCGGCCGTCGCGGACGCTGTCGCAGCACCGGGCCGACCATCGCCCGCTGGAATCCCTATTTATGGGCGCCGGGCGACGGTGGCCAAGAGCACGTCGACCCGCCCGGTCGCCGGACCATCACGGCGCCGCTCGGAGCAGGATCTCGGTGGGGCCTCCGGCTGGCTCAGCATCGGTGAGTGCCCGCCGGCGAGCGGGACCACCAGCGCGCCCAGGCGCTCCCACGGCGCCGAAAGCTGCTAGCTGGGCCGGATGGGGGAGATCACCTGACGGCCCGCGGCCGGCAGCAACCCCTCCACATCCGCCCAGCATCAGGGGCCGTGCCAATGCCCGTGGACCAGCACATAGGTGGCCACCCTCAGCTCCGAGACGGGTCAGAGACCGACATCTGGGAGGAGGCAGGTATTCGCCGCCACGGTTGGTCCCGGGGTCTGGGTCCGCTGGAGGAACACCCTAAAGCCCACCTCCCGCCTCGCCGGCGACTTCGGCCTCCTGGGGCGCAGCCCGCCGGGCCGAGGTCGAGTACAGGTAGTAGAGCCCCGATGCCAGGATCAGTCCCACGATCCAGGCGATGTCACCGCCGCCGATGGCCTTGGCGATCGGACCCTCGAAGAAGCTCGAGTTCATGAACGGGAGCTCGACCACGACGGTCAACGCGTAGATGCCGAGGGCCGCCCACGAGACCGTGCCGTACCTTCCGTGGGTCTCGAACAGGCTCGGGATGTCGTACTTGCCGCGGCGGACCAGGTAGTAGTCGGTGAGGTTGATGGCCGTCCAGGGGATGAGGAAGTAGAGCAGGAAGAGGACGAAGTTCGAGAGGTTGGTGAGGAAGTTGGAGCTGGCGGCGATGGCGATCACCGTCCCGAGCGCCGCCACCACGGTGGTGGCGACGAGGCGCCCGCGAGCCCCCGCCAGGAGTTTGCCGCTGGGGGAGAGGGTGGTGAAGGCCGTCAGGAAGGCGCCGTACAGGTTCTCCAGGTTGGCGGCGAAGACGCCCAGCAAGATGATGACCAGGAAGAGCCAGCGAACCTGGGGGAACAGGCCCGCGAAATAGGCGGGTGCGTTGCTGGCCACCTGGCTCTCGGCCACCACGGCGCCGAGGGCTCCCACGATCATGACGAAGCAGGCGCCCCCCGCCGACCCCAGGTAGGTGAACCAGAAGGTGCGCTGTGAGCTGGTGGACTTGGGCAGGTAGCGTGAGTAGTCGGAGACGTAGGGCGCCCAGGTGATCTGCCAGGCGGCGAAGATCGAGGTGACCAGGAGGATCGTTCCGAAGGTGACGCTGGCCTTGGGAGCGTGGGCTGGCAGGATCGTCAGCAGCTTGACGAACAGCACCGCGAAGATCGCGAAGGACAGGACCGACACCACCCGGTCGTAGGCGTGGAAGAGGTCATACCCCACCCAGGTGATGAGCAACACGAGAACGTCCGAGATCACCACCGCGGGCCCCACCCCGATGTGCAGCAAGGAGGCGATCGCCTGCCCGCCCAGGATCCCGCTGCTGACGAAGAAGCCCAGGTACATGAGGAGGACGACGACCACCGGGAGCGCGGACCCGAACATCCCGAACTGGGCCCGGCTCTGGATCATCTGCGGGACGCCCATCTTGGGGCCCTGGATGGAGTGGTAGGCCATGAACAGTCCGCCCACGAGGTTGCCCACCAGGATGGTGATGATGGCCCACACCAGGTTGAGCCCCAGGACCACCGCCAGCGCCCCGGTGGCGACGGCGGTGATCTGCACGTTGCTGGCGAACCAAAGGGTGAAGAGGGTGTTGGGGTGGCCGTGGCGCTCTGCCTCCGGGATGTAGTCGATGGAGCGCTGCTCCAGGCCGATCCCACCCTGCCGCGGAGTGTCTGCCATCCCAGGTGTCCTCCCTTCCCGCCGCCCTTCTTGGGGCTGGGCCGGGTCGGCCCGGCGCCCCTCATGGGTGCGAACTGTAACCGGCCCGGCCGGCGCCGTCAAGGGCAAAAAGTCAAAAATCAATGGCACGGGCCCGAGGGGCGCCTGGTAGGATTCCCGGGCCATGAGCGACCTGGCTGAGCTGCGTTCGCGTGTGGCCCTGCGCACCTGCCGCTGGCCGCTGGGCCACTGGTACTGGGGCGACGCCATCTGCGTGGACGGCCTGCTGGCGGCGGGCGCGGCCGTTCCCGCCGCCAGGGCGCGGGCGGCGGAGCTCCTGAGGGGCTGGCTGGAGCGGGTGCCGCGGGGCTACCACGACGCCCTCGCCCCGGGGGCGGCCATCGCGTCGCTGGTGGGGGTCGGAGAGCTGCCCGAGGCCGCCGCCGACCGGTTCCTCCAGGCGGTGGACGGGCTGCCCCGGCTCTTCGCCGAGGTCCCGGCGCTGGAGCCCCACCTCCCGCAGTTCCGCTTCGGCCTGTGCATCGACGCCCTCTACCACCTTCCGCCGGCCCTGGCGGCCATCGGCCGGATGCGCTCGGACGACCAATTGGTCCAGCGGGCGGGGCGGATCGCGGTGCAGATGCTGGAGCGGCTGCGCTGCCCAGGCGGCTTCGCCCATTGGTACGACGTCGGCGAGGATCGCAACAACCAGGTGCCGTGGAGCCGGGGGGTGGGCTGGGCGCTCCTCGGGGTTCTCGACACGATCGCGCTGACCGAGGGTCGGGCACTCCGAGTGGAGCTGGAGGGGCTGGGCGCCGAGCTGTGGGACGCCCTGTGCGAGGGGGCGGGGCCCGCGGGCTGGGGCCCGGTTCTGGGGCGCCCGGACCTGCCCCGGGAGACCTCGGTGGCGGCATTCGTGCTGGCGGCGGCCCACCACCCAATGGCCGCCGTCCCGGCCCGGCGCTCCCTGTACCAGCTGGCGCGGGGGCGGGTCCTGAGCGCCATCGACCAAGGAGGCGTGTATCGCGGGGTCAGCGCGGACGTGCTGCCGAGCTGGGATCCGGCCAGCTACGAGTCCTTCGAAGTTGAGCCCTCCCCCTGGGGCCAGGGGGTGGCGCTGCGATCACTGGCGGCCCTGGCCGGGGATCCTTGGGTCCCCGGCCTCCCACCGGGATCGGCTCTGGGAGTTCAGCCGGGGATCGCGCCCCTCACGTAGGCGGCGGCCGCCTCCAGAACCGCCTGGTTCTCCTCCCTCAGCCCCACCGTGACCCGGACCCCCTCGCCGGCAAAGCAGCGCACGCTGACCCCGGCCTGGGAGCAGGCGGCGGCGAATCCCGATGAGCCCTCCCCGAGGGGCAGCCAGACGAAGTTGGCGTGGGAGGGGGGCACCTCGAGCCCCAGCTGGTGCAGACCGGTGGTGAGCCGCTGGCGCTCGGCCACCAGGACCTGGGCACGACGGCGCAGCTCCCCCTCCAGCTCCAAGGCCGCGATCGCCCCCGCCTGGGCGGGCGCGGTCAGGGTGAAGGGGATGGCCACCGCCTCCAGGCTCGCCACCACGTCGGGGTGGGCGGTGCACCAGCCCACCCGCATCCCGGCCAGGGCGAAGGCCTTGGAGAAGGTGCGCATGACCACCAGGTTGCCGAGTTCCGAGCGCAGCTCCAGCGCCAGTCCGTCCGCCTCGGGCTCCCCGAACTCGCAGTAGGCTTGGTCCAGGACCAGAAGGCAGGTGGCGGGGAGCTGGCGGGCGAAAGCCGCCACCTCATCCGGGGCCAGAGCGGTGCCGGTCGGGTTGTTGGGGTCGGCCAGCAGCACGACCCGGGTGTCGGCCGAGACCGCCCGGGCGAGCGCGGCAAGATCGATCCGCTGGTCGACGAGGGGGACCGGAACCGGCCGGGCGCCGCAGCTGCCCGCCAGGATCGGGTAGGCCTCGTAGGAGCGCCACCCGTACACCACCTCGGCCCCGGGGCCGCCGTAGGCTAGGAGCAGGTCGCGGAGCAGCTCCAGCGACCCGCCGGCCACCGCCACCTCCTCGGCGGGGAGCCCGTACCGCGTGGCCAGCCTCAGTGCCAGCTCCCGCCCCGAGGGTGGGTAGCGGTTGGCCTCCCCGCAGGCGGCGGCCATGGCCTCCACCATCTGCTCGGGGAGGGCGAACGGCGACTCGTTGGAGCTGAGCTTGTAGCCCGGCCGCCCCTCACGCGGGGCCGCGGGGGTGCCGGGGACGTAGCTTGGCAGGTGGGCGATCGCCGACCTCGGGGGAGGTGGGCTGGTTCCCCTCATTCCTCGACCTCCAGCATCTTGCCCGGGTTGAGGATCCCGAGGGGGTCCAGGGTGGCCTTGAGCCGGCGCATCACCCCCACCCCGGAGGGGTGCTCCTGGCGCAGAAACGAGGTCTTGCCGATCCCCACCCCGTGCTCCCCGGTGCAGGTCCCGCCCATCCGGAGGGCCCGCTCGACCATCCGGGCATGGAGGGCGGCCGCCTCGTCGAATTGCTCCTCCCTCCCCTCCTCTAGGACGAAGGACAGATGGAAGTTGCCGTCGCCGACGTGGCCCACGATGGGGGCCAGCACCCGGCTCCGGTCCAGCTCCGCCTTGGTCTCCAGCAGGCAGTCCGCCAGCCGCGACACCGGGACGCAGACGTCGGTGGACCAGGTCCTGGCGTGGGGCCGGAGCGCCTTGGCGGCGTAGAGCGCGTGATGGCGCGCCTCCCAGAGCCGGCTCCTGTCCTCCGGGGTGGGCATCAGCTCCAGCCGGCCACCTTTGGCCCCCACCACATCCGCCACCTCGCGCACCTGCTCCGCCACCGCGTCCCGGGCCCCCTGGAACTCCAGGAGCAGGGTGGGGGTGACCGGGCTGTCCATCTGCTGGTAGCGGTTGATGGCGTCCACCATCACCTCGTCCAGCAGCTCGATCCGGGCCACCTGGATCCCCAGCTGGACGGTCTCGATCACCGCGCTGACCGCGGACCTGAGGTCGGGCATCGGGCAGACCGCCGCGGCCACCGCCCCCGGCAGCGGCTGCACCCTGAGCGTGACCTCGACGACCACTCCCAGGGTGCCCTCCGACCCGGTGAAGAGATGGGTCAGGTCGTATCCGGCGCTGGACTTGCGGGCGCGCCCGCCGGTGGTCACCACCTCCCCGCTGGCCAGCACGACCCTGAGCCCCAGGACGTTGGCGGCCATGGTCCCGTAGCGGACCGCCATGGTGCCGCTCGCCCGGGTGGCCGCCATACCTCCCAGCGTGGGGTCGGATCCGGGGTCCACCGGGAAGAAGAGCCCCCTTGGCCCCAGCTCGGAGTTGAGCTGGCTGAGGGTGACCCCGGCCTCCACCGTGGCGTCGAGATCCTCGGGGTCCACCCGCAGCACCCGGCTCATCCCCGATAGGTCCAGGCTCACCCCTCCGTGGACGGGGATGGCCCCACCCTCCAGCCCGCTCCCGGCTCCGAACGGAACGACCGGGCACAGATACTCCCGGCACACCTCGAGGACCGCCTGCACGTCCTCCACGCTCTGGCAGTGGGCGACCGCCCAGGGAAGTCGCGGCTCATGGTGGGACTCGTCCCGGCTGTGGCGCTCCAGGTCGGCCGGGCTGAGGCTCAGGCGCTCTCCGAGGCGCTCCGCCAGCCCAGGAATCAGCCCCCCGGGAACCTCAGCCGTCCCCGGCACCGGCGGCCACCCTGGATCCGTTGGAGGCCGGCTCCGGTCCGAGCATCGGCGCCACCCTCTCCACGGTCCACTCCAAAAGGTCCCGGGCCATGCGCTCGGCCGCCGTCCCGTCGCGGCGGGCGCAGGCCTCGAAGAATGCGGTCTGGCGCTGGAAGTCATCGTGGGCGTTCATCCCCTGGGCCAGCGCCAGCCGGAAGTAGCGTTCGGCCTGGCGGCGGTAGGAGCGGATCTCCTGCAGGAGGCGGGGGTGCCCCGCGGCCTCATAGCAGATCTCGTGCATGGACCACTCCGCGTCCAGGTACTGGGGCAGGACCCGAAGGTCGTCATGGTCCAGGCCGCCGAGCTTGCGGACCAGCCCTCGCATCCGCTCGACGTCGCCGTCGGTGAGACGGGGAGCACCCCGCCCCGCGGCCACGCTCTCCAGTCCCACCCGCACCGCGTAGATGTCCAGCAGGTCGTCCACGGAGAGGGGGGCCACGGTGGACCCCTTGCCCCGCTGGTGCACGACCAGGCCCTCGGCCCGAAGACGTTCCACGGCCACCCTCACCGGGGTCGTGCTCACTCCCAGCTGGGCAGCCAGGTCGTTCAGCCGCAGCGGCGACCCCGGGGGGAGCTGGCGGAGGATCAGCCGGCGCAGGTGGGCGTACACCGCGTCGGTGACGGAGGACACCGCCAGCTGGGCAGTATGTCGTCCGGTGCCGGTGGAGCTGTCCTGGGTCATGGGGCCTCCCACTGCGGCCGTGGGCGGTCACCGCCCCGACGCCGAGACTCTACACCCGGGCAGGTGACGCGTCAAGAACAAAAAGTCAAAGATCCACCAGTCCGGCAAAGGCCCCTCCGGAGTTCCGGAGCCGACCGCCTGGATCTGGCTGTTGGGATCTTATGATCCTGCGCCTGGACTCGGCCGATGGCCCGTTCCCGCCCACTCCCGGGCCTTGCGGGCGGCGCGGGCGCCGGGGCCCGTTGCGCGGGTGGTTCCACTATCATGCTGGCCGTGCCAAGCCGAACCTTCCCCAAACTGGCGCTCGCGGCCGCCGGGACCGCAGGACTGCTCCTGGCAAGTGGGCTCCTCAGCGTCCCTGATGTGCTGGCTGCCGCGCCGACCGGGGGTGGTCTGCGCGATGCCACCCCGGGGCAGCTGGCCTACCAGGTGGGCCCGGGGGTTAGTGAGCTGCTGGTCACGGTGGTGGGGGGCATCGGGGGATCGACGACGGACTCCGTCCTGGGGTCCGCTGACACCACCCCGGGTGGCCCGGCCGGCACGGTGCAGGGCCTGCTGGCAGTGACCCCGGGCGAGACCCTCTACCTCGAAGTCGGGGCCAACGGCGCCTCCGCGCCGGGCGCGACCGCCCAGGGCGGCGGGGGCGCTGGGGGGGCGACTTACATTCCCAGCGCCGGGTACGCCGGGTTCACCGCCTCCGGGGGAGCTGCGGGCGGGGGCGCCAGCGACATCCAGCTTTGCGCGGCGGCCAGCTGCAACCCGGCGGACTTCGGCACCAGCAACGACCCCCGTCTGGTAGTCGCGGGAGGTGGCGGGGGGGCCGGTGATCTCAATTCCGACGCCGGCGGGTTCGGCGGGCGCGGCGGGAACCCGGCCTACCCCGGCAGTGGCGGTCTCTCTGAGCTCGGGTACACCACCATGGGTGGCCCCGGCAGCGCCGGCAGCGCATCGATCGGGGGCCACGGTGGCCCCGCGGGGCAGGGTTACGGAGGGGCGAACAACGGCAGCCCCGGCACGGCGGGCGGGGCGACGTCCGGCGGGGCGGGAGGGGCTGGCTCGACCGCTGGCGGGGCTGGTGGCGGCGGCGGTGGCGGCGGCTTCTACGCCGGCGGCGGGGGAGGAGGCGGGGGCTTGGGCAACGGTGGGATCGGGGGCCTGGGGGCCGGCGGTGGCGGTGGCGGCGGCGAGAGCTACGCGGGGCCGCAGCTATCGCAGGCGACCTTCGGCAACGTCACCAGCGGAACCCCGTTCATTCAGATCCAGTACCCCAGCGTGACGTCTCTGGCGGTGCAGCCGGCCACCTCCGGACCATCCGGTTCTGGGGCGACGGTGACTGCCACCGTAGCGTCCGTCGATGGGGGCGCACCCACCGGCTCGGTCGTGGTGACCGTGGGGGGGGGCTCCTCGTGCACGGCCGTGCTCAGCCAGGGTCGCGGCAGTTGCGGCCTCACCCTGCCGGCTGCCGGGGCGACCCAGTTCGCCGGCGCCTACTCCGGGGATACGACATACGCGGCCAGCACGGCGACGCTGGCGTACCAGGTGACGGTGCCTGTTCCAGCGGCCGGGGCCGCGCTTCCCCTGGCACCCTCCTCCCTGTTGATCCTCCTCGGCGGGTTGCTGCTGGTAGGCGCGTACTGGCCCAGCCGCCGCCGCGAGGTCTGACCGGCCGGCGGCCCTCCCGGCCGGCGCGGTGACGAACTCTCCTCCGGCCTCTAGGATCTCCGCCAGCCCAGCGGAGAGGTCCAGTTGGGGGCCGAATTCGAACTCCTCGTTCTCGACCTAGCCGCAGTGTCCCCCGCCGCCCTCACCTCGTTCCCGGCCCCCCGGGCCAAGGGCGCCACCAGCGGCGGGTGAGTCGCCGGCAGCCGACGGCGGAGCTGGGCGGGGAACTTCCCTTGGCACGGCATCCCCCTCCTCGACCGGTGCAGGTCCTCCCGGCAGGACTGAGACCACCTCCGGCGCCCCTCACCGGGCAGCCCCAGCGGCCCCTCAACCCATCTTCGAGCCGGTCCGAAGATGCCGAGCCGCCCCGGCCCGCCGACCGCCCAGAACCCGCCTGCCCATGCCCCTCCCGCCCCCGGACTGTGACGGGGACCTGGTCAAGAATCCTGCAACCCGTGAGGGCCCTGGCGCCGGCGCAGGGCCGCCTCCGCCTCCCGGGCCTCGTCCCAGGGGATGGAGCCGCCAGAGGTGAGGATGCTGTGCTCGTGCCCCTTGCCGGCCAGGAGGACGGTGTCTCCGGGGAGAGCGCGCTCCACCGCCAGCCGCACCGCCCGGGAACGATCCACCTCGCGATGGAGGTTGTGGTCGAAGTCGGCCCCGGCGTCGACGGCCCCCCGGCAGATCTCACCGATGATCGCCTCTGGATCCTCGTCCCGGGGGTCCTCGCTGGTCACCACCACCTGGTCTGCCAGGCGAGCGGCGATCCGCCCCATCTCCGCCCGCTTCTCAAGGTCCCGCTCCCCGGCCGAGCCGAACACCACCCAGAGACGGCCGGCGGTGGCGGCGCGCAGCTCCGAGAGGGCGAGGGTGAGGGCGGCCGGGGTGTGGGCGTAGTCCACCACCACCTCGAAAGGCTGGCCCAGCCGAACCCGCTGCATCCGGCCGGGCACGCTCTCCAGCCCGGCGAGCCCGGCAGCCAGCTCCGGGAGGGGGTGGCCCATCTGCAGCCCCGCGGCCATCGCCGCCAGGGAGTTGCCCACGTTCCACCTCCCTGGGAGCTGCAGGCGCACCTCCGCCGTCCCGTACGGGGTGACCGCGGTGTACGCCCAGCCCCCGTCCACCGGCAGCATCCTGAGGGCGTACACGTCCGCGCCCCGGTCACCAGTCGCGCTGTAGGTGAGCAGCGGCCCCGCCCAGCGCTCGCGCAGCAGCGGATAGGCCCGGTGGTCGTCCAGGTTGAGGACGGCGAAGCCCCCCGCCTCGCCGGAGAGGTAGAGGAGCCTCGCCTTGGCCCCCAGGTAGCCCTCCCAGCTGCCGTGGAAGTCGAGGTGGTCGTGGGTCACGTTGGTGAAAACCGCCCCCTGGAACCGCACCTCGTCCACGCGATGAAGGGCGAGAGCGTGGGAGGTGACCTCCAGGGCCACGGCGCGACATCCCGCGCCCAGCATCCGACCCAGGAGCCCCTGGACTTCCGGGGCCTCCAGGGTGGTCTGCCGAGTGAGGTTGGGCTCCACCAGCTCTCCCATCCGGAAGTCCACCGTGGTTATCGAGCCCACATTTCCCAAAGAGGGGGTGAGGGCCGCCCGGAGGAGGATCGAGGTCGTGGTCTTTCCGTCGGTGCCGGTGACCCCGATCACCGGCAGCTGGTGGGAAGGGTGGCCCGCCAGGGCCGCCGCCATCTGACCCAGCGCCACCCTGGTGTCCTCCACGACCACCTGCCGCCCGGCATCCAGGCCGGGAACCAGGCGCTCCGTGACCGCCGCCTCCGCTCCCTTCTGGAGGGCTACCTGGGCGAAGTCGTGCCCGTCCAGGTGCGCCCCGGGGATCGCGAAAAACACCCTCCCGGGCCCCGCCCGGCGGGAGTCGTACACCGCCTCACCGACCTCGGGGTCGGCCGCGGCGGGGGGACCGAAGGGGAGCTTCAGCTCCGACCAGCGCATGGGCAAAGGGTAGTGCGCCGCCACTTCTCGGGGGCGTCACAATTGGGACGTGAGGGCCATGGAACTGACACGTCCGGGGGCGGCCGAGACCTCCCCCTTGCTCCCCGTGACCCGCCCCGATCCGATTCCCGGGGAGGGAGAGGTCCTGATCGAGGTCCTGGCCTGCGCCGTCTGCCGCACCGATCTGCAGATCGTGGAGGGCGACCTGAAGGCGCACAGCCTTCCCCTGATTCCCGGGCATCAGGTGGTCGGCCGGGTGCTAGGCGCCGGGCCCGGCGCGGCCTCGCTCGCCGAGGGGGAGTTGGTGGGCGTGGGCTGGTTGGCCCACACCTGTGGAGTCTGCGACATGTGCCGGCGGGGGCGGGAGAACCTCTGCCGGCGCGCCGAGTTCACCGGTTGGGACCGGGACGGCGGCTACGCCACCCACACGGTGGCCCGGGAGGAGTACTGCTACCGGATCCCCGAGGGGCTGGCGGCTGTGGATGCCGCTCCACTGCTCTGCGGCGGCATCATCGGCTACCGCGCCTTCAAGCTGGCCGAGGTCGGGCCAGGCGACCGGCTTGGCCTGTACGGCTTCGGCGCCTCCGCGCTCCTGGTGGCCCAGGTGGCGATCCAGCAGGGGTGCCAGGTGTATGTGGTCACGAGGGGAACTGCCGCCCAGGAGCGGGCCCGCGCCGCCGGAGCCACCTGGGTCGGCGCTATGGGCCAGCAGCCACCCGAACCCTTGCAGGCGGCGATCACCTTCGCCCCGGTGGGTGAGGTGGTGGTGGACGCGCTCCGGGCCCTGGACCGGGCCGGTTCGCTGGTGATAAACGCCATCCACCTGAACCACATTCCCGAGTTCGAATACCAGCACCTCTACTGGGAGCGGAGGGTCCAGAGCGCGGCCAATTTCACGCGCCAGGACAGCGCAGAGCTCCTCCACCTGGCGAGCGAGATCCCGATCCGCACCCAGCACGAGGAGTTCCCGCTGGAGGAGGCGAACCAGGCGCTCATGAAGCTCAAGACGGATGGGGTGGGGGGGGCCGCGGTCCTCATCCCCTGATCAACCCTGGGCGGCGAACTCCTCACGAAGGCGCAGCACAGCCTCCCGCGCCGCTCCGGTGATCTCCAGCGCCAGCCGGCGGTCCAGCTCCAGCGCCGCGGTGGTGCGCAGCCCGCGCAACCGGGCCTCCAGCTCGGCGAGAGCGGCGGCGATCTCCTCAGGGCTCGCCAGCGCCGCCTGCCGAGCTTGGGCCTCACCCTGGTGCCGCCGCTGCGCTCGCTGAAAGGCGCCGAACGCCTGGCGGTCGTGGTCCGCGGCAAGCAGCAACCTGGCCGCGCTGTGGCCGGAGCGGGCGATCTCCTGGGGGTCCTCATGCATCCGGCAGAGGCCGTCCAGGGCGGCCGCGAGCGCCCCGGTGATCGCCGCCCCGGCCGCTCCCCCGGCCGGGTCCCGCGGCGAGAGCAGGCGCGCCACCGCCTCCAGCAGTGACCAGGAGGCGACGGGCCCCGGGCTGAGCTGAGCCAGCTCGGTCAGGGAAAGCAGGGCACAGATCGAGGTCACCCGCCCGATGCCGCCCGGGACCGGGGTCACCCGAGTGGCACCGGCGGCTGCCTCCGTGCCCACGTCTCCGCGCAGGGACCCGTCCACCATCGACGTGCCGACATCCAGCACCGTCGACCCCTGGCGCACCACCCTGGCAGGGATGATCCCGGCGATCCCCACAGCGGAGATCAGCACCTGGTATGCGGGCAGGGGATCCATCCGATCCACGTCGTGCTGCACCACAGTGACCTGGGCACCGGCTGCCAGCAGCCGCTGGGCGATCGGCCGGCCGCCCGTGGGGCCGTGCCCGATCAGGAGGACCGCCGTCTCCCTGAGGTCGTATTCCAGGTGGCGGAGGGTAGCCAGGCAGGCCTCGGCCACCGGGGTGCCACGCCGCAGGCCCGCGGCGGCGGCCGCCTGGGCCGCCGGGGTCACGGCCTCGACGTCCTTGCTGGCGGGGAGGTGGGCCTCCACGGTTCCCGGGGCCAGCGAGCTGACCGGCTGGACCACGACCACCCCGTCCACCGTGGGATCCAGGACCAGCTCATCCAGCAGGAGGAGCGTCGCCTCGGGGCTGTCCTGCGGTGCCAGCCGGTGGTCCACCTCGATCCCCGCCTCCCTCGACTCCCGCTCCAAGGAGCGGGCGAAGGAGCGTCCGGCGACATTGCCCGCCTCCACCAGCACCCCCAGGCGGAAGGGTCGCCGGCGGGCCCGGGAACGCTTCGCCAGCTCCGAGCGGAGTTCATGTCCGAGGACGGAGAGGTCGTAAAGGGGCATCAGGATGCAGATCCCGGGCGGCTGTCGGCAGCGGCTCGACTCTGGGCCGTTGGGGGCGCCCCGGTCGGAGGAGGGGCCGGGCGGTGGCGCGGTTCTCGGGAGTCGATTGAGGGAACGTACCAGGGGATGCGGGCCCGGCGCAGCGGGCCCGCGTCCCCAGAAGCTCAGCCGCACCCTAAGATGGCCGCATGCCCGATGACTGCGTCTTCTGCCGGATCGTGAACGGTGAGCTGCCTGCCAACCTGGTGCTGCGGGAGGAGGGCATCATCGCCTTCCTGGACATCCACCCCGCCGCCTCCACCCACGCCCTGGTCGTGCCCGAGCGGCACATCGACGACCTGCGCCAGATGGACGACGCCGACCTCTGGCTGCGCCTGACCAGGGCCGCCCACAAGGTGGCGGAGGAACTCGGCCATGCCGACGGATACCGCTTCTACGTCAGCGTGGGCCAGGGGGGCGGCCAGACGGTTCCGCACCTGCACGTGCACGTGCTGGCCGGGGAGATGCGCCGGCTGCCTGCCTGATCTCGGCGAGTTATCCTTGTTGGCAGGTCGGATTTCCGTCCGGGGTGCCAAGTCGGCTGGGAGCGACAGATGACCATCAACTCACGCGACCTACTGGAGCAGGCCCGCCTCGAGGTGCCCGAGGTCGACTGTCCCTGGCTGCGTGATGCCATGGAGCGCGACCCCCAGCATGTCGTCCTCGACGTCCGAGAGCCGGAGGAGGTGGCGCAGGGGCTGATCCCCTCCGCCGTCCACATCCCCCGCGGCTACCTCGAGCTCCAGGTGGAGGCGGCGATTCCGGATCGCTCCCGGCCGGTCACCATCTACTGCGCTGCGGGGGTGCGCTCGCTGCTCGCGGGCCAGACCCTGCGCCGGATGGGATACACCGACGTCCGCTCCCTCAGAGGGGGGTTCGGCTCCTGGAAGGACCGGGGGTTCCCCTACCGGGTGCCACGGGCGCTCACAGCCGAACAGCGCGAGCGATACAGCCGCCACTTCCTCCTCTCCGAGGTGGGCGAGGTGGGGCAGGCTAGGCTCCTGGACTCCAAGGTGCTGATCATCGGGGCGGGCGGCCTCGGGGCTCCTGTCGCCTACTACCTGGCCGCGGCCGGGGTGGGGACCCTGGGGTTGGTGGACTTCGACAAGGTGGAGCGCAGCAACCTCCAGCGCCAGATCATCCACACCGAGGACCGGCTGGGGATGATGAAGACCAAGTCTGCCGCCCTGGCCCTGAACGCCCTCAACCCGGAGGTCCAGGTGGTGGAGCACAACCTGCACCTGGACAGCTCCAACGCGGAGTCGGTCCTGGCGGGCTACGACGTGATCGTCAACGGCTGCGACAACTTCCCCACCCGCTACCTGGTCAACGACGTGGCCGTCTTCCTGGGGAAGCCGCTGGTGGACGGAGGGATCTTCCGCTTCGAGGGCCAGGTCACCACCATGGTCCCCGGGGCCTCGCCCTGCTACCGCTGCCGCTACCCGGCGCCCCCACCTCCAGAGGAGGCGCCGTCCTGCGCCGAGGCCGGGGTGCTGGGGGTGCTCCCGGGGCTGGTGGGGCTGGTCCAGGCGACCGAGGTGGTGAAGCTGATCCTGGGTATCGGCGATGTGCTCAGCGGCCGACTGCTGCACGTCGACGCGCTGGCGATGGAGTTCCGGGAGTTCCGGATCCGCAAGGACCCCGGCTGCCCGGTCTGTGGCGAGCGGCCCACCATCACCGCCCCCATCGACTACGAGGGTTTCTGCCTCAACCCCAACCTCCCCGCGATGGCGGTCTGAGGAGGCCGTCCGAGATGCCAGGTTCGGCGCCGTCGCGCCGGGGTACCATGTGGTCGTGAAGCAAGGAACGGTTGCGCTCGAAGATCTGATGACCGCGGTGGAGACCGCCCGCGACAAGGTGATAGCGGACGAGGTCAAGTCGCTGGTGAAGTTCGGCATCCCCAAGGCCATGGCTCAGCAGATGGTGGCGGCGCGCTTCCAGCAGCGGGTTGGGGGCGAGGAGGGCGAGAGCAGCGAGGCGGAACCGGCCGCCTGGCCCGACATGAGCTGATCCCCACCTCGGGCGGGGCGGCCCAGCGGACAGATCCGGTGTGTCCTCCCGCCCGGGCCTTGCGCCTTACTACCTCCCGCTGCAGTTTCAACCCCTCCAGGCGTACCTGAGCCGGGGCCTCTCGCCGGCCCGGTGGGCGGAGGAGCAGTTCGCCGTCAGCGTGAGCTCGGGAGCAGGTGGCGGCCAAGAGCGCGCCCGGCGAGAGCTGGAGGTGGTCGCGACCCTGGACCGCCTCCCCATCCAGGTCAAGGACGTGATGCGCGGGCTGATCGACCAGCTGCACCTCGATCCCGGGGGCACGTTCTCACCCGGGACACTCGCCACCTGGGACCGCGGCATCCTGAGGGTCAACGTGGACTGGCCCGACCTCGGGCCGGTGACCCAGCTCAGCCGGCATCCGACCCTGCGCCGCCGGCTCTTGGTCTCCACCCTTGTGCACGAGTGCGGCCACGCTCTGGTGGAGGACCCGCGGGGGGGAGTCTCTCTGCGCGACTACGTTCGGCTGGTGGCCGCCGGCGGCTGGCTTCCCCGCCCCACCGAGGACCACTGGCCGTACCTGGCCGGCAACGACTCTCTGGACCAGCTGGAGGCGCACTACCTGGAGCGGCTGCGGGCGATCGACCCCAGGTGGGATCCGGGGCTCCCCCTGAGAGATGTGCGGCAGCCGGGGCCCGCAGCTTTGGACTGGCAGCTGGCGCAACATCCGTCCGGGCCGGACTGCCCGCTGCACCGTGGCCAGTCGCTGAGGCTGCAGCCGGCTTCGAAGATCGCGCTCTCGATCATGGCCGAGGCAAGGGGGGCTGCGGGCCTTGCCGCGCGCTCCGGGCTCAGCGCGGACGAACTGAAGAGCACCCTGACCCGCCGCCCTTCCGTGAGCCCGTACGCGGAGGACGAGCCGTGCGAGACCCTGGCCGAGATCTTCCGCTGCCTGCAACTGGAGCACCCGGCTCGTGGCCTTCCAGCCCTGGAAGAGGGCTGGCGGCTCCTGATCTCGCCATGGCGCGAGGCAGAGCTCCAGCTGGGGCCCCGGGCGGCGGCCCTTCCCCATTCCCGGCCGCGCCTGGCCGTCCTGGTCCGGAGTCGGTCATGACGGCCGCCTACCGGCTCACGGACCCGCGGACCGGTTCGGCCGTCTCCGTGCGGTGGCCGGGTGTCGAGGTCACCGGTGATCCGGCCCTGGCCGGGCGGGTCGAGGCCTACCTAAACGACGCCCCCTTCCCGGCTCTGGCCACCAGCTACGACTCCCGCACGGGGGAGAGAGGGAGTCGGGTGTGGCTGCCGCAGCGGGGATCCTGGGAGTGGCTCCGGGCCTCCCTCGGACGGGCCGCTGAGGAGCTGGGGCTGGTGATGCTGGTAGACATCCCGTGAACTCTGCCGCTGGCCCCTTGCCTTGTCCGTACGCGGGGAATATCCTTCGGGCTTCGCCACCCGGACTGGTGGCGCAGGTTCAGGTGGGGGCCGTGGGCTCGGTGCGCACCATCACATTGGCTCGGCGTCTCGCTCTGGTTCCGCTGGCGGCTTGCCTGGCCGCTGGTTGCGGCGCCGCACCCCCAGTTGCCATCCCCTCCGCCAGCCCGTCCCCGACCGCGTCCCCGACCACCATCGCCCCTGGGGTTGAGGTGCCTGCCTCTGATGTCAAGGTTCCCCCGTACTCGGTGTCGACCACCCACCCGCTGCCGGCCGGGGTGTCGGCGGCGACCGTGGCCCGGGACGTGGTGATAGACAACCTGATCGAGAACGTGGCGATAGAGCGGGGCGATGCCGCGCTCCTCACATACGCGGACTGTGGGAACTGGTTGGCGGCGGTAGCCCAAGAAATCCAGAGCGACAAGGGGCACGGGACCCATGTTGTGAGCGTGAGCGACACCGTCGCCGCGATGGATGTCGGCACGAAAGCCGATCCAGCGGCTCCGTCGCTAACAATCGCGATCGTCATCACAGGCACGGAGACCGAATTGTCGACTACGGGATCCCAGCAAACCAAGAAGTCCACTCCCTTCGCTGTTATCCGATGGGTGTTGTGGGACGCGGGATTGGGCAGGTACCTGACGTGCGACACAGGTTCGTCCTAGTTGTCATTGCACTGACTGCGTTTGGGGTGAGCTTGGCCGCTCAGCCAGTCCTTGCCACGTATCCGGGTCCGGGCCCCACCGTAGGTTGCTCGGGGAACGCCGGTGGGGTCTCGTTCGGCGGGACCTGTGTAGCGGTGCAGGGTCCCTCCGCCCCGACCAAGCCGGCCTGGAATCACCCCTGGATCCTTTTCGCCCCCGTCCCCGTCCCGGCCTGTGCCCCCTACTCGGTCACCCAGTGGGCCACCGGAACCTCCAAGGACGGATGGAGCTGGGACGGGAGCTTCTGGACAGAGGCCGGGCAGCGAGTACCCATCCTCTACTCGACTCCCATCCAGGACAACGGTTGGGTGTGGAGCGTCTCCTGCGGCAGCCCGGGCGTGCTCCGGTACACGGGGGCCGCCAGCAAACCCAGAAGCCCCAGCCCCTGTTCCCCCGGGGTCAAGCCGGCCAGCTGCAGACCCGGGCTGGACCCCACCGGCTTCCTCGCCGCAGTGGAGAAGGACCTCCCGTCGGAGACCCTGACCGTGAGCCCGCCGCCGCCCGGGGTGGTGGGCGTTCCCGTGACGGTCGCCATCAACCCGACTCCTGTCATCCAGTACGCCACGATCAAAACCACCGCTCCGGACCTCGGCGATGGCGACCCCGACGAGCTCCTGCATGTGGTCTGGGTGGTGGAGGCGGCCCCGGAAGCCACCACCTGGTTCTGGCCGGACGGGACCTCTGGCATTCAGCTCCCCTGGATCCCCCAGGTGGCCGAAGCCCACGGCGCGATCCGGGCGGTCGTGACCTACCGGGTCACCGCGTCTGGTTTCTGGTCGGATGGGGTCTCCGTCCATCCCCTGGCCAGCGTCGAGGTGGGCACCCTGACGGTCCAGGCTTCGCTTCCATACCCGGTTCAGCAGGTCCAGGCGGACCTCGGGTAGTCCCCGGCGGGTCAGGTAGACTTGTCTGCTGGCTCCGGGCCGCCTAGCTCAGCCGGTTAGAGCGCACGGTTCACATCCGTGAGGTCGAGGGTTCGAGTCCCCCGGCGGCCACGCGCGAGGCGGCCTTTCGTCGCGATCCGCCCAGCCAGCGCCGCCGTGGACGCTTGACCGTCGCGCTTGCCGTCAAATGGTGACCACTTCGATCAGCCCACCGAGGCCGCTCAGGTCGTCCGGATTTCGGGTGTAGAGGGTCAATCCGTTCGCGTGCGCGGTGGCGGCGATCAGCAGGTCAGCGATGCGGCGGCGGTGGGAACGGCCCGTCTCAGCGCCGGAGGCCACGATCAGGCCGTAACTGCGCGCAGCCGCGGCGTCGAATGGGATCGCTTCGAAGGCCGCCTCTACTTGCTGGAGGCGAGCCTGGCGTCGTGCTCTCTCGTCGCTGGCCGTGGCCAAATGCGGGCCGGCGCTCAGCTCGGCCAAGGTAACTGCACAGATCGCAGTCTCGTCGGGGAGAGCCGCGGCGACGTCCGGGGCGTCCCAGTCAAGGACCACTGAAGTGTCAAGAAGGCCAGTCGACATCTAAAGGCTCTGATCGACGATGCGATCGAGGTCGGACCTGAACTCGGCGGCGTCAAGGTGTGGCCCGACAGCAGCGAGGGCTAGGAGCTCCGCCTTGGGCACGAAGGTTCGACGTGGCCGCCGAACTGGCCGGAGCTCGGCGACCGGCACGCCGTTGCGGGTGACGAGGAAGGTCTGGCCGGACACCACCTCGTCGATCACCCGGGCGTTGTCGTTGCGGAGCTCCCGCTGGGCTATGGCCTTGGTCACTAACCAAGTGTAGCACTCGGAGCTACGGTACGCTACAGACGAGTCCGGCAAGCCTGCGAAGCTTTCCCCGTCCCCTGGTCAACGATCTGCTGGACACCGCGTGGGGACGGTGGAGGGGTGAACCAGGAGGCGGCCATATGACCAGCAGGCGAGGCAGGCTGCCCGTCACCCGTTCCGGTGGCCCCCGCACACGCCCCCATCTCCGCTACCTCGCCGGCCATATTCCCGAGGACGGGCCAGCGATGCCGGTCGACATGGCTCAAACGTCGAGCGGACTGTCCCAGCCGATGGAGCGCTGCGCCACCACAACCGCAGCCAAGCCGTTCCGGATGGCCACCCGTGGGTCCCGGCGGCTCGTGTCCGCACCCACCGGCCGGGCACGCCCCATCGCCTGGCGACAGCGGCTCGGCCCGGTAGCCGTTGACCGCGACCGCCACGGCATCGGCGGCAGCGATCCACTCGGCCCCGCGCCGTCCGGCCAAGGCCCGCGCCTCGACTACCAGCGCGCCGAGCTGGCCGCAGGACAAGCACTGACCACCTGCAGTGACAAGGTGCGATGGCGGCACGGTCCAGAACAGCGGATCGACTCGCAATCGACCGTCGCGTCGTGTCGCACTAAGTCCTCATGGTGATGCTTCGACCCCCACACGTCGCCGACCCCGACCCTGACCTCGCCGGCGCCGGCGGCTCCGCCGAGGTACCGGCGACCTCCGAGGACGGTGAGTTCTCGACCTGCCGTCGTGAGCAGCGCGACAACATCGTCCCGATGGCCCGGCTTGCGGGTGAGGCAGGCGATCAATCCGTGCGGGATCAACCACCACCCCGCCGCGGTGTGCTCTCGGCGCCAGGCCGAGCGGGGACGGTCACCGTTGATCCTGCCGGAGCCTCCTGGGATGGAGGGACTCGCCGCGAGCGAGCATGTCGACGTACTCCGCCAGCTTGCGGTCCCGAGTCGCCGGGCGCTTGACGGCGTTGAGGCGGTAGACGATGGCGTAGCGGTTGGCGGCGTCCAACTGGTCGAAGGTCGCGGCTGCGGCGGGATTGGTCGCCAGCGCCAGGACCAGATCGGGCGGGATCTGCATGTCGGCCTGCCCGCGGTAGGCCGCTTGCCATCTTCCCTGCGCCTTGGCGGCCTGGACGGCCGCGATTCCGGCCGGCCGCATCCGTCCAGCCTCGGCAAGGCGGGCGACGTGCTCGACGTTCCTGGTGGACCAGGCGCTGCCTGGCCGCCGCGGCGTGAAGCGCTGGCGATAGCTTCCGTCGTCACGTCGTGCGATCTGCCCGTCGATCCAGCCGAAGCAAAGCGCCTCGTCAAGCGCTTGCGCGTAGGTCAGGGCCGTCGTCTGACCTCCCTTCTTGTGCAGTACCAGCCAGACCCCGGGATGGTCGGTATGGTGGGTGTCGAGCCAGGCGTGCCATGCCTCGGCGTCGTGGACAAGCAGCTCCGCGAGTTCTCTCACGATGGGCGCCATGGCAAAGGGAGAGGACCGGGCCTCAGACAGAACCGTTGGCCGTGGGTATCGAGCAGCGCCCGCCAGCGCCCAGCTCCGGCTTGGAAGTCAGGCTGACTGGCTCCGAGCGCGCCCAGGCTCTCGGACGCCTCGTCGAGGTGGTCCACCCGCAGGTCGAGATGGAGGCGTTTGGCGCCAGCCTCGTCGGCCCACGGCGAGGGCGGGAATCCCTCGAGCTTGCCTAGGCCGATCCTGATGCCATTGCCTTCGACTAGCCCGTAACCGTCGTCGCCGTGGGTGACCTCCCAACCTGGCGCGGCCGCGTAGAACCGCGCCCGCCTCGCTGCGACCGGGCCT
Organism: bacterium; assembly: GCA_021785655.1. Lineage (GTDB taxonomy): Bacteria > Chloroflexota > Dormibacteria > Aeolococcales > Bog-877 > JAJYXT01. The sequence continues at coordinate 22,329 of JAJYET010000012.1, forward strand.
TCGATGTTCGGCAACGACAGCGCCGTCGACTCCCCGCCCCCCGACCTAGACTCTGTGTCACTCATACATGTAGCCCGGTGTCCTCCTTCTGCGGAGCCACTCCAGAGGCAGGGACAATACCTGTGCTCGGGTGAAGGGGTAGCCACCTAGCAGCGCGCCCCGTCGTGCCGCCGGGGGCGATCCTCTTCAGGTCAGGGTGCGGCTGCGGCGCGCTCTTGGGCGTGGGCGTCGAGCCGCTCCAGTTCGTCGGCATAGATCCGCTGCATGACCCGGGGACCGAAGAGACGCTCGAAGAAGCCGCCCAAGCCGCCGGCACCCTCCCAGGTGGTGGAGATGCGGACCTGGCAACCGGGCCCACTCGGGCTGACCCTCCACGTCGTGACGGTGCTCGAGTTGGTGTCGGACTCGGTGAGCACGCGGCCCGGCTCGGGCTCGTCCACCACGCTTCGGTAAGCACGGGTGCGCCCGCCGACGGTCACCTTGTAGCGGATAACGGTGCCCGCCCCGACACCGCCGGATTCGACCTCGAACCCGGAGAACGCTTCGGGCAGGAACCTTGGGTGGTCCTCGGCCATGTCTGCGATGTAGCCGTAAACGGTTGCGGCTGGAGCGCCCACCTGCCGTTCGCAGGACACCTCCAAGCGGCTCACCGTCTGCTCTTCGTCTGTACCACCTGGGACATTCACCAGACGGTACATCCGGGTGCGTATTCCTGGCAAGCGCGCCAACTGCTGCTCGAAGCAGCCGGGGAGCGGGTGGTCCAAGGCAGGTGGAGCGACCAAGGCCCGCGCCAGCTCGCCGGGACCATGGGCACCGGGCATCGGAGGTTGCTGCGCCACTTCGAGGCCAAAGTGGGGCTGCTCGTTCTGACCTCCAACCAGATCAACCAAGCCGTCGCGGGAGCATTCGGCCGCTCGAAGCACCCCGGGGCCTCTTCGGCCGCCCAGGCGCTGCGGGCCTCGTCGAGGCCCCGCGACCTGCTGGATCTGGGAGCTGGCTCGCGCAGCGGTCGGGCCCGGAGCCGGTGGAGCCGCTGCCCGCGTCCAGGCGCGCCGGCATCTTCCCATTGCCCGCGGACCGCTCGACTGGCTCGCCACCGGGGAACGAGAGGAAGTCGAGCTGGCCCACGGGGACCGTCTGCGACCGGTCGCGGATAGTGAAACCGCTCCGGGCCGCGTGTTGCCAAACGGAACTCTCCACGGGGACGCCGAGGAGGGAGGACCTTGGGGCCCCCGATGCCCGGAAGCGGTTCCCCATCCGAGCATCCAAACAGCCCGCAAAAGGGATCGATCCGGCGGCCGCTACGTTTCGTGCCGATCCTGTTCCGCTCGGATGGCGTGAGAGATTGTGCCGTGACGACGTTCAGGTCTCCACCTCGACCGTCCAGAGAGGAACTGCCCTCCGGGGGCGCTTGACCGGAGGGGATCAGGCTCGGTCGCTACGAGGTGGTGGCCGCAGCGCCACGCGCCCTACCTCTGTTGGTGAAATGGCGGCCGATTCCTATGGATCCGGCGATACCCAAACCGACGGCGACCAGGGGCAGGACCTGGTCGAAGCTGTAGGCGGTAGAGTAATTGGCCCGGCTGATGATCTCCGCGGTTCCCGTCGCCTGGACTAGGAACAAGGCCGCCCACAGGTATGTGGTGACGTACATGCCGGTCCGGAAGTCTTGGTACGCGTCCCACATCATGTCGAAGCCCTCCATCCCGTCGTGGGTGCCGTCACTGCCGTAGCGCTGGGCCATGAAGAAGACGATCGGTCTGCGGGCCACGACACACGACCCCAAGAAGATCAGGCCGATCAGGCCGGTGGCCGCGCAGTCCTTGTAGAGCAGGATCTTGGGGGTCGTGCTTCCGGCCACCGCGATGATGGCGGACACCGCGGTGAAGGCGAAGATCGCGGCCGAAGCCCCGCTGAACTTGCGGGCTTTGGCCCAGACCACCAACCCGCCCAGAACCGGACCGATGCTGCCCACCAGGTAGCTGACCACGTCACTGGCGCCCATCTGCTGGGCGACGTGGAACAGCGCGATGGCACCGCCAATTTCGACCACTGTGACGACGACGTTGAACAGCATTCCCTTCTTTGGGGGATGCTCCTGGCGCCTTCGAGCGATCTCGTCATGCACAGACGGCCCAAGGGCGGCCTCGCTCGAGGTGTCCACTTCCTCGCTACGGCGGCCCGGCATGACGTGGATACCCAGCTACAGAATCCGGCCCAGGTCGGAACTGAGGTCGCATCTCGCCGGGGCCATCTGATAGTGCGGCCCCGGTGGCCTCTTGGCGGCGTGAGCCGGGGTCGCCACTGCGGAGACCGTGCTCATCTCAGGTCCCGCACCCGGTGGGCTGCTGCCGGCTCCTGCCCACGCGGCAGAAGCCTAACACTGTATCCGGCGGCCGGGTGTTGGGGGGGAGCCCGGTAGGGCTGGCGAGTCGTCGTGGGCCGCGGCCCTTGGCGCGGCGCGGGCGATCGGTCGACCCCGCTAGGCGGGGCTCCCAGGACCGAGCATCGGGGGGACATCCCCGGGGGACCACACGTGCGGGGTGGTGCTGGTCACCACGACCATCCCCAACCCCTCCAAGATCGGGCGGCTCTCGGACGACGCGTCGACCTGCAGGTAGGTGTACCCGGCGGCCACCGCCAGCCGCGCCCGCATCGCCACCAGGGCCCGATAGATGCCGCGGCGGCGCCATCCCGGCAACGTCGACCCGCCCCAAAGTCCGGCGAACTCGGTCCCCGAGTTCAGCTCCAGCCAGGCGGCGGAGACCACCTCACCCTCCGCGGCAGCCAAGAGGATCCGCAGCCTATCGGGGTCAGCTCGCTTGCGCGCCAAAAGGTCGTCGGCGAGCCAGCTGCGGTCCTCGCCCCACACGGCGGCCTCCAGGGCCGCGATGCGCCGGAGGTCAGGCTCCCCCTCCACCTCGCGCAGCTCAACCCCCTCCGGAGTCGGCGCCCCAGCCACAGCCATCTCCCCGGCCAGCCCGACGAGCACCGTCTCCTCGTCCTGGGGACGGAATCCGGCCGCGGCGAGCCGGGCCGGCAGGTCCTCCGGCAGGTCGTGGCTCCGAAGTTTCCACTCCACCGCCTCCCCCCGGGCGGCGAAGAAGTCGCGCTGCCTTCCGATCAGGGCGTCCAGCTCTTCCCCGCTCAGGCCCAGATCCCGGGGCGTGCTGATGAACCCTTCCTTGCGCCCCACGACCCGTACGATCGGACCGTCCGCCTCGGCCCGCACTCCTGGCGGCAGCCCCGCGTGTTCCATGGGCCGGACCTGCAGGTCGTAGGCCGCCAGCAGCCGGCCCGGGTCGAGCACCCGGGCAGTCTAGCCAGTCGGCCTGGTCGGGGCTCCGCCCCGGGCCATGCGCGCGACCGGCATGCCGGGCTCCGCAGTCGCCGGGAGGGGCCGTTTCCCGGCCAGGTTCCGGCGGGGAGGCCGTTCCTCGGGGTGACCGATCCGCAGGCCTGCGGCGGTGCGCGCACATCGGCCCCCGTCGAGGTGCGATCCTTTATCTCCCATGCGCAACCCCGGCAGCCGCGAGCTGCGCCGCCGCCAAGCCCGGCTGGAGACCCAGCAGCGCACCATGGTGCGCGAGCGGGCCCAGGTGCCCAAGCGCAGCGAGGTGATGCAGCGGGGGGGGATGCTGGAGGGTTTCGCCCCGTCCCTCGTCACCCGGGTGGCCCTCCTGTCGCTCCTGCTGAGCGTGGTTCTGATCGCCCTGGCGGTGCTGGGGCTCCTCGTTGAGCTGGGGCAGAAGGACCTCTTCCTGGGCGTGGTGGTGGTGGTGGTGGCGGTCCTCATCTCCGGCGTCACCATGTCGGTCACGGCGCCGGCCTGGCTCACGGCGAGGGGAGACCGCAAGGCTCAGGCCCGGAGCATCCAGGGGCAGCTGGTGGGTGCCAGCCGGATCTCGCCCACCCCCACGCTGGCCACCCTGGCCATCAACGTCGGCCGCAACGTCGAGCAGTTCCGGGTCAGGCCCGAGTTCTTTGAGCGGGTGAAGTCGGGGGCCACCGTGGTGGGGATCACCGTCACCCCGGGGCTGAACTACGTGCAGAGCCTCACCGTGATCCGCCGCGACCGGCTGGCCGTGATGAAGGAGCCCCCGGTCTCAAGGGCCATGAAGGTGGCGGTCTGGCTTCCCCTCATCTCCCTGGGGTCCCTGTCGCTGGGGATGGCCCTCGGCTGTCTCATCGGCGCCCTGCTCCCGCTCGGCAGCGGAGCCGCCCATCCTATGGTGACCCTGCTTCTGGCGGCGGTCCTGGCCGGTGGCGTGGCCCTCTTCACCAGGTGGTACGGGAACCGTCTCGCTGGTCAGCTGGGCGCGGACCTCTGATCTCCAGCCTGCGCTCTCCGGCTCCGCCGCCCCGCGAGCGCTGAGGAGGTGGCCGGGACCGGGCCCCCAGTCGAGCTCTGTTAAGATCGCCAGGTCACCTGCACCCGGTCCCCAGCCGGCTGCATCTCCACAGGATCTGGGAGGCGCCTCTTGCTGCGCGAGTACGAGCTTTTCTACATCATCCGGCCCGACCTGGACGACGAGCAGGTCAGGACCACCATGGACGAGATCGCTGAGGTGGTCGCGGCCGATGGTGGCGCGGTCGCCAAGTCCTCGCTGTGGGGACGGCGTCGGCTGGCCTACCAGATCGCCGGCTTCACCGACGGGTACTACGTCCTGAAGGAGATCAGTCTTCCCGGGGAGAACCTCCGCGAGTTGGAACGGCAGCTCCGCCTCGACGAGAGGGTCATTCGCAGCCTGATCACCCTGAGCCAGGTCTACTACCTCCCGGAGGACGAGGACCGCCGGGGCCGGCCCCGGACGCGCCCCCGCCGGGCGGAGGCCGGCGTCCCCGGGGACGACCAGGTGGCGGACGAAGGCGTCGAGGGGCCGGAGGAAGAGGCCCCCGATGAGCTGGACGAGACGGTGGACGCCGACCTGGCCGTGGAGCCGGGCCAAGCGGTCGAGCCGGACGAGGGGGAGGAGTAGCGATGGCGGGTTCGCTCAACCGGGTGATGCTGATCGGCCGCTGCACCGCCGACCCGGAGATGCGCTACCTCCCGAGCGGCCTTCCCGTGACCCAGCTGCGAATCGCCACCAACCGGTACGGCACCTCCCAGGAAGGGGAGCGCCGAGAGTTCACCGACTACCACGATGTGGTGGTCTGGAACATGGGGCAGCGCAAGCTGGCGGAGCTGGCCGGCCAGTACCTGCGCAAGGGCAGCCTGGTGTACATCGAGGGGCGGCTGCAGACCAGGTCCTGGGAGGGCCAGGACGGCCAGAAGCGCTATCGGACCGAGGTCAACGCCAGTGACATCCAGTTCCTGGACTCCAGGTCCGCCGAGGGGCAGGAGGGGTCCCCTCGGGTGGCCCCGTTCCCCGGCCCCACGGCGAGTGCCCCGTCGGCTCCGGAGCCGGCCGACATCCCGGACGGGGATATCGATCCTGATGACATCCCCTTCTAGCCCGCTGGCCGCCGAGCCGCGGCAACCGTAGGAGACCCAGCATGTCGGATTTCGCCCGCCGCCGCCCCCGAAAGGTATGCAACTTCTGCCTGGAGCGGATCGTCAACGTCGACCACAAGGAGGTGGCCCGCCTCCGCCGCTACATCAGTGAGCGGGGCAAGATCCTCCCCCGCCGGGTGACCGGCACCTGCGCCCTGCACCAGCGCCGTCTCACCGTCGCTCTGAAGCGCGCTCGGCACATGGCTCTCCTGCCGTTCTCCAGCGACCAGCACTGAGGTCTGAGGGGGTGGCCGGCCGGACACCGGGGACCAGGGCGAAAGCCGGGGAGGCCGCGACCCCGGGCAAGCCCGTCACCCTGGCGCTGGACGTCGGGGGGACCGGGATCAAGGGGGATGCGCTGGACCGGCTGGGCAAGGCGCTGGCGGATCGGGTCCGCGTCCCCACCCCCTACCCCCTCACGCCGGAGAAGCTCCTGGACATCTTCCGGCAGATCGCCTCCCAGCTTCCGCCGGTCGACCGGGTGGCGGTGGGTTTCCCCGGGGTCGTCCGGAAGGGCAAGGTGCTCAGCGCCCCCCACTTCGTGCGCCCCAAGGGCGACGACAGCCCCATCGACCCCGAGCTGGAGCGCAGCTGGGTGGGCTTCGACCTGGCCCAAGAGACCGCGGAAGCGCTTGGCCACGAGACCCGGGTGGGCAACGACGCAGACGTCCAGGGGCTGGCCGTGGTCGCCGGCAAGGGGCTGGAGGTGGTGCTCACCCTGGGCACCGGCCTCGGCAGCGCCGTCTTCCAGGACGGGGTGTTGGGGCCGCACCTGGAGCTGGCCCATCACCCGCTGCGACGGGGGCTGACCTACAACGAGTACGTTGGCGACGAGGCGCTGCGCAAGCTGGGCAAGCGGCGCTGGAACAAGCGGGTTGCCAAGATGGTGGACACCGTCCGCCAGCTGCTCTTCTTCGACCACCTCTACATCGGCGGGGGCAACTCGGCCCACGTGAAGGCCGGCCTCGGCGAGGACGTGACCCTGGTGGACAACCAGGCGGGGATCCTGGGAGGGATCCGGCTCTTCGACCAGCCGCAGGGACCGAGAACTCGCTCCCGGTAAACTTGGCCAGGGAGGCGGCGGCAGTCCGAGGCTGCCGTCCACCGGAGCTGGAGCCCATCCGCTCCACACCTGGGGGAACTATCGGTTGCACGCTCTTCTAGACCGGCGGCCGCGGGTTCTGGTGGCCGACCCGATCGCGCCCGCCGGCCTGGAGCTCCTGGAGGGCACCGCGGAGGTGGATGTCCGCCTCAAGCTCGCGGAGCCGGAGCTGGTGGACCTGATCCCCTCGTATGCGGCGCTCCTGGTCCGCAGCGAGACGCGGGTGACCGCGGCGGTGATCGAGGCCGGCATCGGGCTGCGGGTGATCGGCCGCGCCGGGGTGGGGGTGGACAACATCGACGTCGAGGCCGCCACCCGCCGGGGCATCCTGGTGGTCAACGCGCCCACCGGCAACACCGTGGCCGCCGCGGAGCACACCCTCGCCCTGATGCTGGCCCTGGCCCGAAACATCCCCCAGGGCGACTCCTCCCTGCGCCAGGGCCGGTGGGAGCGATCCCGGCTGGTCGGCACCGAGCTGCACGGAAAGACCCTTCTGGTGGTGGGGCTGGGGAAGATCGGAGCGGAGCTGGCCAAGATGGTCATGGGGCTGCAGATGCAGGTTCTGGCCTTCGATCCGCTGGTGGCCCCAGACCGGGCCCACCAGCTCGGCGTCGAGCTGGTGACCCTGGATGAGGGGCTGGGGCGGGCCGACTTCGTCACCGTGCACACCCCTCTCACCGACGCCACCCGGGGGCTGATCGGCGCCAGAGAGCTCGCCCTGCTGCCCCGGGGCTCGAGGGTGCTCAATGTGGGGCGGGGCGGGATCGTGGACGAGGGGGCGGTGGCTGCGGCGGTGGCCTCCGGCCGCCTGGCCGGCGCGGCCTTCGACGTCTTCGCCAAGGAGCCGCCGCCGCCTGACCATCCTCTGCTTCAGGACCCAAGGATCCTGGTCACCCCGCATCTGGGCGCCTCCACCGTCGAGGCCCAGCTCTCGGTGGCCACGGACGTGGCGGCCCAGGTGCGCGACGTCCTGGAGGGGCGCCCCGCCCGCTGGGCGGTGAACGCGCCCCCCGTCTCCCCCGAGGAGGCGGCGGTCGTAGTCCCCTATCAGGACCTCGCGTGGCGCCTGGGCAGCCTCTGGGCCCAGCTCGGGGGGGGGAAGGTGCGGGCCGTGGAGCTGGAGTACCGCGGGGAGGTCGCCCGCGTCCAGCCGGCCGCCATCACCGCCTCCGCCCTTGGAGGGCTCCTGCGCCACTTCAGCCACGACCCGGTGACCCCGGTCAACGCGCAGGCGATCGCCGCCGGGCACGGGATCGCGGTGCGGGAGCGGCGCGTCCAGGATTCCGGGGCCCCCTCTCTCGTGCTGCGGGTGGACGGGGATGGGGCGGGGGAGATCGAGGGAGCCGTGGTTCTGGGGGAGCCGCGGGTCATCCGGCTCGAGGGCCTCCCGGTCGACCTGGTGCCCAAGGGGCGGCTGCTGGTCCTGCGTCACCTGGACCGCCCCGGGCTGATCGGCGACCTGGGGCGGCTGCTGGGAGAGGCCAACGTGAACATCGGGGAGATGCGGGTGGGCCGCGACTCCCCGCGCGGACGGGCGGTGACCGCCCTCAGCCTCGACGACCCGGTGCCCGACGAGGTGGCCTCCCGCCTCAGAGCCATCCCCGGAGTGGAGTCGGCGCGGCTGGTGGAGCTCTAGCCCCAAGTTGCCCACGGTCAGTCCCTTCCCAGCCCTTCGGTACGACCCCAGGCGCATCGAGCTGGCCGCGGTGCTGGCGCCGCCCTACGACGTCATCGGCCCCGAGCTGCAGGAGCGGCTGTACTCTCGGGCCCTCCAGAACATGGTCCGGGTGGAGCTGGGCAAGGACTACCCGGACGACCTGCCCGGGGAGCGCGACCGCTACACGAGGGCCCGTGACCATCTGCGCACCTGGCGCGAGCAGGGCTTCCTCCTGCGGGAGGGGTCGCCTGCGATCTACGTCCACGAGCACCTCTACCCGGATCCCCAGGGCGGCGGGGCCCACCGACGGCTTGGGGTGTTCGTGGCCGTGCAGCCGGCCGCCCACGAACGCCGGCTGATACTGCGCCACGAGCTGACCTTGGACGGGCCCAAGGAGGACCGCCTGCGTCTGCTTCGCGCCACCGGGGTCCAGGCCTCGCCGCTGCTCCTCCTCCACGATGGGCCGGTCGACGTGGGCGCCGCGCTCGAGGCCGCGACGGACCGGCCGCCGGGGGCAGAGGCGGAGCTGCGGGGCGAGTATGGCCGGGAGCATCACCGCCTCTGGCCGGTCACCGATCCCGACCTCGTCGGGCCCATCTGCGATGCGCTGTCCGCTGGCCGGATGTTCATCGCCGACGGCCATCACCGCTACGAGACGGCCCTTGCCCTCCGGCTCCCCTGGGCCCTGGCCCTGGTGACCCCGCTGCGTTCGGTCGACCACGTGATCCTGGCCACTCACCGAGTGCTGGACCAGAGCCCGCTGGCTGCCGACCAGGTGCTCACCGCCCTCTCCGGCTCCGGCTGGGAGGTGGCCACGTGGGATGACGTCCAGAGCGCCCAGCTCCGGGCGAGGGAGCTCGGCCCCGACCACCACGCCCTGGTGGTGCTGGACTCCGAGGCCGTGGGTACCGCCTCGCGCCGGCGCCAGGAATCTGAGCATGGGGCGGCGCAGCTGGACGTGTCCGTCCTCAACCGGGAGGTCCTGGAGACCATCCTGGGGATAGGTCCCGAGGCGGCCGCGGCGGGGAGGGTGCGCCACACCCGGGACCCCGAGGAGGCGATCGCGGCTGGCCGCCGCCGCGGGAGCCTCTCCTTCCTCCTCAACCCCACCCCTCTGCAGGCCGTGGTGGACGCCTCGCTGGCCGGGGAGGTCCTCCCCCAGAAGTCCACCTACTTCTACCCCAAGGTCCCCAGTGGTCTGGTGCTGATGGAGACGGAGATGGTGGGGCCGGGCTCCCCCCGGAAGTAGGGGCGCCCGCCGCCACCGATCGGGGCGGAGCATGGATCCCGGCCACGGCCCGAGGGCAAGACCGCCCGCCCCTGTTCCGCGCCCCAGCGCTACCCGGCACCCTCGCCCTCCGACTGGCCCGGTCGGCATTACGATAATATGTGTGCATATGATCGGCGCGCCTGGTACTTGAGGGAAGTCAATGTGGACCTATGAGCACTGCCTGGAGACGACGGCGACGCCCCAGCGGCTGTGGCAGCTGTACAGCGACGTTCGCACCTGGCCGAGCTGGGACCGGGCCAATGAGTACACGACCCTCGACGGCCCATTTCGGGCTGGGTCAAGCGGATCGATGAAGTTCACCGGCCAGGACCCGATGCCGTTCACCCTGGTCGCGGTCGACCCGGGCCATTCCTTCGCCGACGAGACCGACCTGGGGGACATCGTGATCCGCTTCGAACACCGCCTCGAAGCCGGTGCGGGGAGGACCACCATCACCACCCGGGTCACGATCAGCGGGCCGGCGGCGGACACGCTGGGACCAGAGTTGGGTCCCCAGATAACCGCCGACATCCCAGCCCAGCTCGCGGCGATCGCCGGCCTGGCCCTCTCCGGCGCCGACCGATGAGCAGCCGCTACCAGGATGCCCTGGAGAGCCCGGGCCTTCTCCTCTGGCTGGCCACCCTGCGCTGGCAGCGGCTCATGCGCTCCACGCTGAGGCCGCATGGCCTGACCCACGTGCAGTTCGTGACCCTGGCCTCGCTTTGGTGGCTCACCGAGCACGGGGCGAGACCGAGCCAGCGGGAACTGGCCGATCATGCCGGCACCGACCTCACCATGACCGGACAGGTGCTGCTGGCACTGGAGCGCCGGGGCCTTGCGGTGCGAGAGCCGGATTCCCAAGACGCCCGGATACGGCACCCTGGCCTCACCGAGCGGGGGCGGCAGGTGCTCCTCCGGGCGCTGCCGGAGGTTGAGGAGGCGGACTCACTCTTCTTGGAGCCGGTGAGCGACCGGGCCGGCCTGACCCAGGGTCTGCGGGAGCTCACCTCGAAGGGCCGCCGGCCCGGTGTCCCAGGTTAGTAGCGGTCGCGATCGGGTACGCTGATATCGAAGTGCCGACCTACGCGTACCGCTGCCCGGCCAACCACGAGTTCGAGGTCATCCAGTCGATCGTGGACGACCCCCTGACCGTCTGCCCCAGCTGTGGGGCGGGGGTGCGCCGGGTGGTCTTCCCGGTGGGGATCGTCTTCAAGGGCCAGGGGTTCTACAAGACCGACTCCCGATCCGCGGGCGCCGGCTCCATCACCTCACCCAAGACCATTGCGCCCGAACCGGCCCAGGCCGCGCCCGCCGCCAAGGCGGAGCCCGCCGCCAAGGCCGACGTCAACCCAGCTCCGAGCGGAGCCAGCGCCGGAGCCACCGGCACAGGAGTAAAGAATGGCTGAGCCTCTGAATGTCAGCGACGCGACCTTCGACACCCAGGTGATCAAGTCCGAGGTGCCCGTGCTGGTCGACTTCTGGGCCGGGTGGTGCCAGCCCTGCCTGATGCTGGCCCCGGTGGTCGAGGAACTGGCCAAGGAGTACGGGCCCCGGGTCAAGCTGGCCAAGCTGGACGTCGACGCCAACCCCAGCATCGCCGGCCAGTTCGGCGTCATGAGCATCCCCACCCTCATCCTCTTCAAGGGAGGCCAGGCGGTCCAGCGGCTGGTCGGCTTCCAGCCCAAGTCCTCTCTGAAGGCCAAGCTCGACCCGCTGGTCTGAGGCGGCCCGGGGCCTGCCCCGGCCCGGCGGTCCTTCGGTCTCCCTAGCGGCTTGACCTCCAGGCCTCGTAGGCGGCCAAGGCGGTGTCGCGACCGCAGCTGCATTCCGGGGTGAGCCCCTGGTCTCCCCAACGCCCCACCGACTCGTCGTACAGGGGGCCCAGATGGGCGGGGCAGTAGGCGGCGTGGCCAGACGCCGCCAGGGCCTGGTAAAGCCGGTGGGCGATCTCGTCGGCGCTGAGGCGGGTCTGGGTCTCCGCTTCCATAGCAGAAGTCTAGACGGCCTCCCCCCGGGCCGGGTCGGGCAGTGGGGGCCGGCGCTCGCCAGCCGGTAGTATCAGGCAGATGCCTGACCTGGAGCTCGAGTTCGCCCGCGCCCTCGCCCGGGCGGCCCGGGGCCTCGGGGTGGCGGAGGAGGTGCCGGCGGCCGTCGAGCCCTCCGCCGTGGAGTCGGCGGGCGACCTCTCCTCCCCGATCGCCTTCAGGCTTGCCAAGGTCCTCCGCCGCCCGCCCGCGTCCATTGCCGACGAGCTGGCGCGCCGGCTCGAGCCACCCCGGCACACCGCCGAGGTGACCGTGACCGGCGGAGGGTACGTCAACCTGCGGATCGAGATGGCCACCTACGCGTCCGAGGTGGTGGCCTCCGCCCTGGAAGGGGGCGCGGCGATGGCCGCGAACAACGACCCTGGCCCCAAGGTGGTCGTCGAGCACACCGCCACCAATCCCAACAAGGCGGCCCACGTGGGACACCTGCGCAATGCCTGCATCGGCGACACGGTGGCGCGGTTGCTGCGCTCCCAGGGGCAGCGGGTGGAGGTGCAGAACTACATCGACGACACCGGGGTCCAGGTGGCGGACGTGCTGGTGGGGATCCGCGAGCTGGGCCTCTCCCCGGCGGTGGGCGAGCCCTTCGACCGCTTCTGCTCCCGCTGCTACGTCGAGGTCTTCCGCCGCTATGAGGCCGAGCCCCGACTCCTGGAGCTGCGCCGCGAGACCCTGCGCCAGATCGAGGGCCGCCGCGGTGAGGTGGCGCTGGCGGCCAAGGAGCTCACCAGCCGGATCGTGGACGCCCACCTGCGCACCATGGCTCGGGCCGGGATCGGCTACGACCTCCTGACCTGGGAGTCCGACATCCTGGAGCTGGGCTTTCTGGGCCGGGCCCTCGATCTCATGGAGGAGATGGGGGTGACCGTCCGGGTCTCGACCGGGGCCCTCGCAGGGTGCCTGGTGCTGCCGATGACCGAAGGCGAGACCGACCCGGAGACGGGGGAGGCCAAGGTGCTCATCAAGAGCGACGGGATAGCCACCTACACCGCCAAGGACATCGCCTACCACCTCTGGAAGTTCGGCCTCCTGGGGCTGGACTTCCACTACCACCCCTGGGCGCCCGAGGGCCCCGCCACCTCCTCGGCCCGGGCCGGCGATCACGACCTGGACCCCATCTCCTTCGGCCGGGCCGGGAGGGTCGTCAACGTCATCGACCAGCGGCAGAGCGCCCCCCAGAAGGTGGTCCGGGAGGCGCTGCGCCGGCTGGGGCACGAGCCCCAGGCGGAGCAGCTGTTCCACCTGGCCTACGAGGTGGTGGCCCTCTCCCCCCGGGCGGCCGCTGCGCTCGGGGTGGAGACGGAGCCGGGGAGGACCATGTACGCCCTGAGTGGCCGGCACGGCATCGAGGTGGGGGCGGACGACCTCCTGGACGCGGCGGTCCGCCTGGTGCGGCCCAAGGCTCGGGACCAGCGCACCGCGGAGGTCCTCGCCGCCAGCGCGGTCCGCTACTACCTTCTGCGCTTCGGCCTCAACTCGATCATCAACTTCGACTTCGACGAGGCGCTGCGCACCAGCGGCGACACCGGCGTCTACCTGCAGTACGCTCACGCCAGGGCCTGCGGGATCCTGCGCCGGGTGGAACCGGTGCAGGCCGCTCCCGGTCCCTACCGGCTCACCCCCGAGGGTCGGCGCCTCGTGAAGCAGATCGCCGCCTTTCCCCGGGCCGCGGCGGAGGCGGCCAACAGCCTCTCCCCCTCCTCGTTTGCCGGGTACACCTTCGAGCTGGCCACGGCGTTCAACGACTACTACGAGCACACCGACCGGCTCTACCGGGTGCAGGATCCCTCTCTCCGTGCCCAGGGACGGCAGCTGGTGGACGCCCTGCGCGCCACCCTGGCGCGCTCCCTTCAGATGCTCGGGCTCGAGCCCCTGGAGCGCATTTGATGGCTCCGACCCGCTCGCCCCATACTCTCGTGCCGTGAGCCTCATCCCCCTCTTTCCCCTGGGGCAGGTGCTGTTCCCCGGGGCCGAGCTGCCCATCCGGGTGTTCGAGCCCCGTTACCGGGCGCTGGTCCGGCACTGCGTTCTCCATCAGGAGCCTTTCGGGGTGGTGGCCGTCCGCCAGGGGAGCGAGCTGGATCCCGCGCCCCTCAGCTTCCGCGTCGGCACCCTGGCCCGCATCGGCGAGGTGAGCCGGCTGCCCGGCGGGGAGAGCGAGGTGCTGGCGAGGGGAGGGACGCGCTTCCGGCTGGTGGCCCTGGCGGCCGGGGCCGCCTACCCCCAGGCGGAGGTCGAACCACTCCCCGACCTCCCTCCGGCCTGGTACGCGGACACCGCCTTAGACCAGCTGCGACCGGTGTACGAGGCGTACCGTCGGGGGCTGGTGGCGATGGGACTTGACCTACCCGCCTTCCACGAGCTCCCCAAGGAGCCCACCGAACTCTCCTGGGCGGTCGCCCAGAACCTGGTGGTCGAACTGGAGTCGCGCCAGCTGATCCTGGAGGAGCGGCGGCCCCTGGAGCGGCTGCGCCGCGAGCTCAGCCTCTTGCGCCGGGAGGCGACGCTCGTGGAGCGGGGGCTGGCCAACCGGGTGGTCCGGTCGCCCAGCTACACCCCGAACTGACCGCTACTGGAGCTGGAGGACCACCCGCTCCCCGGCGGAGCCGGTGTCCGTGCCGGGCAGCAGGTAGCCGCTGACCTGGGCCGCCCGGCTCAGCTGCAGCACGTACACGGCCCCACTGAAGCCGGGCACGTGCCCGACCTTGACGCTGGTCACCAGCTCACCGGAGGGTGGTTGGGGCACGGCCACGCCCGGAGACACGCCCTGCATCTCCACGTACAAGGTGGTGGCGCCGTCGAAACCGGTAGTGACCTTGGGCGGTCCGCTCCCGGACACCATCTGGAAGACCACCCAGAGCTGGGTGCCGTTCTGGTGCAGGCCGTACCGGGCGGTCTGCATCTGATAGCCGCTGCCGCCACCCCCGAAGGTCTGCTGCCCGGTGAGGTTGAGGCCCGGGGCCGTCGTGGCCGGGGCGCTCGGGGAGGCGCTGGGGGAGTGAGAGGAGTTGGGAGTGGGGGAGCTGTGGGCGGTCTTGGTCGGTGCCGGGGTGGGCGAGGTGCGATGGGTCAGGGCCCACCCGATCAGGAACACCGCCAGCGCCGCCACCGCGATGGTGCCGGTCCGGGTCCAGCTCCGGGGCCCCGGGCCCGCCGGCCTTGATGTCACCGGCCGCCTGCCCGGGCCCTCCGGGCGGTGGGGCGGGGGGATCCGCTGGTACCCTGTGGTCTCCTCGCTCGGCGGCCGACGCGGCGGCACCACGGAGTCCACGGGACGGATGGGCGGGGACAGCGGCTCGGCGGCCACCGCAGGGGGCGGTTGGGGGGGGATGTCCAGGAGGTCGCGCTTCGGCACCCACCCGTCCGTCACCGAGCTCGGCAGTGAGGGAGGCGGGGGGATCCAGACCGGCACCTCAACTGGAGCTGCCGTCTCCTCCAGCCCGGCCGCCTCCTCCCGGGCCACCTCCATGACCTGGTCGGCTGACCCCTCCTCCGCGTCGGCGGCCGCAAGCTCGCTTGGCCAGGGAGGGATCGGCGGGAGGGAGGGGGACCACACCGGCAGCGGATCCGGCTCCCAGCTGCGCTGCTCGGGACCCGGCGCCGTCGCCGGGCCGTCGCCCTCCGCGTCCGCGGTCCAGGGGTTCTCAGCCGTGGTCTCCAATGGCTCGAGGGCCCGATCACCGGCCCGGACCTCGAGCGAAGCGGTGGGTTCGAGAGGGGCGCCCGGATGCGGGGTTTCTTCGCCGGCCACTGGCGCTTCCCATTGGTCGCCCAAGATCGGATCTGGGGAGCCGAGCGCCGCCCCGGCGTCGACGGTGTTCGCGTCGATGGGTGGGCCGGGGACCTCGGCCGCCGGTGGGAGGTCGAGCGCGGACCCGTCCGGCTGGCTCCTCCAGGAGGCCGGCGCCACCCGGTCCGACGGGAGGCCGTTCGCTGCGTCCTCGTCCTCCTGCTCTGAGGGGGCGATTCCCTCCGCCCCCGGCGGGGGCGGAACATCGGGGCCAGAGCCGTCTGCGGCCCACAGACCGTCGGCGACCGGTTGGTAGTCGACCAGCGGGAGGTCTGGGTCGGCAGACGCATCCTGGAAGATGGGATCGAATTCCTCGACCGTGTCGGCTGGGGTGTCCGCAACGAGCTCCGGCCCCTCGGCCATGGCGTCGGTCCCCGCCAGCTCGAGGCCTAGGGTGGTGACCTCTTCAGGCTCGGCGGCGCTCTCAATCCAGGCCTCCTCACCGGAGGGGGCCGCGCTCTCCTCGAGCGACGACACCCAGCCGGAGACCTGCGCTCCGGGCACCGGCTCCTCCTCCTCCGCAGGGAGGAACGGGGCGTCGGCCTCGGGGGATGAGCCCGGCTCAGGGTGCACCTCGGTCCCCGCAGACCAGGGTGTGATGTCGCCCTCGCTCGCCGCGGCAGGGTCAGAGCCGCCTGGTTCCTCCGGACTGGAGTCCTCGGGCGAGGCGCCGAGATCTGGGGGCGAGGCCCCGGGCTCGACCAGGCCGGCCTGCGGCTCCGCCCCCGGCTCGGTGGGCGCCTCGGGGGCTTGCCCAGGCGTGGGGAACCCGGCCACCGCAATCGAGTCGAGAGCACCCGCAGCGGTGGCGCCCGCCACCTCCGGACCCCACAGGGCGAGGTCGGGGAGGGAAGCGGACCCCGCGATGTCGGGCTCCGGGGCGCCGCCCGGGGGCGGAACCTCCACCACCGTCACCGGGTCCGGCTCCGCCGGGGGTGCGGCGGCCGTGCCCGCCGCCTCCGGGGCGAGCACCCGGGCCCGCTCCAGGATGGCGGTCGCAGCCCCCGGGGGGATGTGGGCCCTGGCCAGCTCGGAGATCCGCTCTGTCTCCTCGCGCAGGTAGCGCATCCCGGAGCGGCAACGCTCGCAGGTGACCAGGTGGGTCTCGAGCTCAGCCTGCCTCTCCTGGGAAAGCTCCCCGTCCAGAGCGCAGCTCAGGGTGAGCAGGCTGCACTTCATGCTAGATCGAGATGTCCCGATAGATGCTGCCGAACTCGCGCCGGCCCCGGGCCACCAACCGGGAGGCTGCCTCTGGAGAGCACTCCAGGGCGACCGCGATCTCGCGGTAGGACAGCTTGGCGAAGTCGCGCAGGAGTAGGGAGGCCCGGAGGGGGAAATCGGTGGCCAGCATGGCGCGCTTGGCGGTGTTGATCCGGGCGGCGTCGGAGGCGCTCGAGCCCAGGTTGATCATGGGCGGGCGCTTGGCGAACAGCCTGCCAACTCCCCGGCGCAGCGGCGGGTAGTGCTGGTGCTGCTTGGCCGCCTTGGTCACCGAGCGGTAGAGGATCGCCCGCCCCTCACGCTGCAGGCTGGCGGGTGGGAAGTGACGCGTCTGGTGAAGCCCGGCGGTCACATACTCCACCGCCTCCTCGGGGTCCCCGGTGAGGTGGATGGCGTAGGAGATCAGGGTATCGAGGTGCTGGCGCGCCAGGGCTTCCAGCGTGCTCGCGGCGGTTGGAGGTCGTTCTAAGACGCTGTTCATGACGTTGCGTGTTCGCACACGCGAGCTGGCGCCACTATAGCGGGAGTCGGGGCGTCTTGCAAGCGCCGGTATTTCCTCAGCGAGAATCGCACCCAGGGGCGTTCACCGGACGATGGATCGGCTCTGGAGGCGCTTCCCGCCTCCCGCCCGGCGGAGCGGGCCCGGGGATCCCGCCCACTCAGCCTTTCCGGGCCCCCCGCCTGATTGGCCGGTCAGGGGGCGCTCAGGTCCACGGATGGGCTGTGCATGATCTCCCAGAGGTGTCCGTCGGGATCCTGGACGTAGCCCGAGTAGATTCCCCAGGGGCGGTCCCGCGGCTTCTCGAGGAGACGCCCCCCGGCGCCGCCGATGCGAGCGACGAGGGAGTCGACCTCGTCCCGACTGGCCACGAAGTGGCCGAGGCTGAACTCTCCGCTCTTGGGGGGTCCGTAGGGAACGCCCGCGTCCCTGGCCAGTTCTGTGCGGGGATAAATACTGAGGACCAGTCCCCCGGCGAGGTGGAACATGGCTATGGCGCCCTCGGCCCCGCTCTTTTCGTCATGGAACTCGCTGCCGATCACGCCGGTCGACTCCAGGCCCAGGCCGTCGCGGTAGAAGGCCAGCGCTCTGTCCAAGTCCTCGACGGCGAGGGTGATGGCGTGGACTCGGGGCTCCATCTCGTCGCTCCTCTGGCCGTAATCCCGCACGGACCAGGTCGGGTTCGGCGCCCGGGGGAAGAGGGGAGGCCAACGATACCAAGGCCGGCTCTCTGGTGATGGTCGCCGGCGGGACCGCGCTGCCGGCCGACGAGTTGCGCGGGGCGCCTCGCGTCCGGCGATGGCAGGCGCCCGGGACCCGGCCGAGGTCGGCGGGGGCTCGTCTCGAGGTGCCCTCGCCCCATCTCAGGAAGGGACCCCTGCGAAGCCCAAGACCGGACCATCGCGCTGTCCAGGGGCCGGCCGGGCCGGGTGCTCTCACCTGCGAAACCGCCTGCGAGGTCCGGGTCCCGCCCCCCGGCGTCGGCCCCCCGCGGTCTCTTCGCAGCTCTGGCTGGACCGCTCAGCACCTAGCGGCGCCTTCTGGCCTGGGAGCACCTTCCGACCGGGAATCGAATTCGCGACCCCTAGGGCCGGGGTGCAGTGAGGTCCCAGGCCGCCGATGGGGCCACAGCCCTAGTGGGTACGATCATGCGGTGGATCGGGAAGGCGCCTCGCGGTTGACAGGAGGCCGGCCGGGCGCCGTGGGGGCGTGCGCCCTCTACGGGGAGTCGGTGGCCGGCGCGGGAGGCCGCCTCGCCCCCTCGGCCGTCGGCCCTGCCGAACCATGGTCCGCCCCCGGGCTGCCCGCGGCGATGCCGCCGCGAAGGCTGGGTGAAGTCGACCGCGGCGAGCGTCCCGCGTGACCGCCACGCTGCTGGTGGGGCTGGCGGTCTTCGGAGCCTCTGCCGTGGAGATGGTCGAGGCCCTGACCATCGTGCTGGCCGCCGGCCTCACCCGGGGGTGGCGGTCCGCCCTGGAGGGTTCGGCGGTGGCCGTGGTGGTGCTGGCCGCCGTGGTGGCCGCCCTGGGCCCGGCGCTCATCCATCTCGTCCCGATCGCGGTCCTGCGAGTCGTGGTCGGCAGTCTGCTCCTGGTGCTCGGGCTGCAGTGGTTGCGCAAGGCCATCCTCCGGGCCAGCGGCCACAAGCCCAAGCACGACGAGGACGCCATCTACCAGCGGGAGGTGGCCCGCCTCTCCGGGCTGCCCCGGCCGGTCACCGGGAGGGACGCGACCGGGTTCGTGATCGCCTTCAAGGGGGTGCTCCTGGAGGGGACCGAGGTGGTGATGATCGTCCTCACCCTGGGCCTCAGCTCTGGTCGGCTGGAGGTGGCGGCACTGGGGGCAGGGGCCGCGGTCCTGGTGGTGGGGGTGGTGGGGACCCTGGTGGCCCGCCAGCTTTCCGAGGTCCCTGAGAACGCGCTCAAGTTGGGTGTCGGGCTCATGCTGGTTACCTTCGGGACCTTCTGGGCCGGTGAGGGGGTGGGGGTTGGCTGGCCGGGCGCCGACCTCTTCCTCCTCGGTCTCCTCGCGCTCTACGGGATGGCCGCCTGGGTGCTGGTGAGGTTCCTGGGCCGCCAGCAGCTCAGCCCCGAGGTGGCGGCATGACTGCGGTCCGCATTCTGTCCGCCTTCGGACGGTTCTGGTGGGACTTCATCGTGGGCGAGACTCCGGAGCTGGCGATCGGGGTTGCCCTGGTGGTTGTCGCCGCCTGGGGGCTTGCGGCCGCGAAGGTGCCCATCGGCGCCGCCCTCCTCCCGGCGGCTCTGCTCCTGCTCCTCACCGCCAGCCTCTGGCGGGGGCGTAGGCCCCGCTGACCGGCGCCCAACCGCAGGGCGGGTCAGCCGCTGCAGCTGGAGACCGCCACCGCCACCCCCAGGCCGATCAGCGCCGTTCCCGAAGCGGCGCCCACGACGGCCAGCCGGCGGCGGGACCCTGAGAGGCGGGCTCGGGCGGCGCTGGCCCCCACTGCCCAGGCGCAATCGGCCGCCAGGGCGAGCGCCAGGAAGATGCCCCCGAGCGCCAGCAGCTGGAGGCCCACCGCTCCCGCTCCGGGAGCGACGAACTGGGGCAGGACCGCGGTCATGATCAGGGCTCCCTTGGGATTCGACGCCCCGACCACCGGGCCCTCCCACAAGTCCCGACCGCCCCGCAGGGGCGCCGGCTGGGCCGCCAGCGCCGCCTGCAGCTGCCGGCGGTGGCGGATGCCCTGGACCCCCAGGTAGACGAGGTACACCGCTCCGCCGAGCTTCACCACCTCGAAGACCACCACTGATCGCTGCAGGACAAGCCCCGCACCGGCGGCCACCGCGAAGAGCTGAACCAGCTTGCCGCAGTTGTCCCCGACCGCGGCCCAGAGCCCAGCCCGCCGGCCCTTGACCAGGGATCGGGAGACCACGAACACCACGCTGGGGCCGGGGGCCGCCGCCAGGACCGCCGCCGCCAAGGCGAAGGCCAGGAGTCGCGCCGCAGACATCAGGCGGCGGGTCCTGAGGCCAGGCTGCCCGCCAGCCGGTGGTTCGCGGCCCTCGGCCCTGTCATGAGCCCAAATCCACCTCCCGCGGTTCGGGCGCGCGCCACCCGGGAGCCGCGAGGCCGGCCCGGGCGTACGCCTCCCGGGGGATGCCGATGTCCGCCAGCCAGCCTCTGCCGACCCAGTGCCGCGCCCCCGGTGCGAGGCAGCCGGCCTTGGCCACCCCCAGCATGAGCGTGTGGTGCGCCCGGACGCACTCGCCCAGGACCTCGCCGGTGTCGGCGTCCAGCCCGGAGGGCAGGTCCACCGAGAGGACCTGGGCCGAGCTGCGGTTCACCCGGCTGATCACGGCCGCGGTGGGCTCCCGGGGAGCCCCTCGGGACCCGGTGCCCAGCAGCCCGTCCACCACCAGGCTGGCCCCGGAGATGGCTCGCTCGGCGCTCTGTCCCCGACCGTCTCCCAGCACCAGCAGCTCCGCTCCCGCCCCCTGGGCCGCCCGGGCCAGGCCGGACGTTCCGCCCAGCTCCTCGACCGGGACCGGGATGAGGACCCGGGTGGGAAGGCCCCAGTCCATGAGGTGGCGGGCGCTGACCAGGGCGTCTCCCCCGTTGTTCCCCCTTCCCGCTACCACCGCCACCTGGGCTCCGGGTCCGGATGCCTCCAGCGCCAGCCGGCGGGCGAGGACCGCCACCTGGTACCCGGCGAGGGCCATGAGCATCTCCACCGGCACGCCGAGGGCGACGGCCTCGCCGTCCAGCGCCCGCGCCTGCTCCCGGGTCGCCGTCGGGGTCACCGAACCGCCACTCCGGCGACCACCCCCCGTCCCGCGGTCGAGTCCGCCTCCCAGGTCACCCGCACCTTGTCTCCGGGGCTGAGCTTCAGCTCCCGGGCCGCGTTCACGCGGTTCCCGGTGATCTCCAGATGGCCGGCGCTGTTCCAGAGGATGGCAAGCCCGGACTCAATCTCGTGGTAGCTGCGAACGACCTGACGGACCTCCCGGCCCCCCGGCGCCGTCACCGACGCCGGCTGGGGCGCATACCAGGGAGTCTGGGCCACCGCCAGGATGGCGTTGCCGAAGTGGTCCACCACCACCACCTGCGCCCAGGTGCCCTCGGCGTCCCCCTGGGGCAGGAGACCGGGAAGGAGCGAGGGGCTGGGCACCCGGGGGCCCGCCTCCTCCAGCGCCAGCTCTCCAGTGGCGAGCCGGGCTGCCAGAGGGCCGATCAGGTCCCGTCCGTGGAAGGTGCCGCTGAGCTGCGCCGGAAGGTGGGGCGCGACGGCGATCCGAAACGCCGACCGTTCCTTCCCGCGCTGCCAGAGGAAGTGCAGGAGGCCGTTGTCCGGCGCGACCACCACCTGGCCGTCCACCGCCGCCGCCACCAGGGGGCGGTCGCTGCCCACTCCGGGGTCCACCACGGCGCAGTGGACGGTGCCCTCCGGGAAGGCCGGAGCGCAGGCCGCCAGCCAGTAGGCCCCGGCGCCGATGTCAGTCGGTGGGACTCCGTGAGTGATCACCTCGACCTGGAGCCCGGGCGCGGCCCGGAGCACCGCTCCCAGCATGGCGCCCCCGTACCCGGAATCGGTCCCGAAGTCGGTGAGAAGGGTGAGGATGGCGGCCATGGGACGGGCCCATTGTGACCGATGGGTAGCTGCCCGCAGTGCCGGCCCCGGCCCTTTGGTTCAGCTCAGGGTGGGGCGCCGGGCGCGGATGATCGCCGCCATAGCCCCGGCATGCACCCGGTGGGTCGGAAGGATCTGCACCTCCACCAGGCCCGCGGCCCCCAGGGCTTCGCGGTACTCGGCCTCGGTGAGCGCCCCGGCCACGCACCCGGTCCAGAGGGTCATGTCCTGCCTCGTCGCCTCGTCCATCTCCGGATCAGCCACCACATCGGAGATGGCGAAACGCCCCCCCGGGCGGAGGACGCGGAAGGCCTCGGCCAGGACCGCGCGCTTGTCCGCCGCCAGATTGATGACACAGTTGGAGATGACCACGTCCACGCTGCCATCCGCGAGTGGGATGTCCTCCAGGTACCCCTCCAGGAATTCGGCGTTGTCGCAGCCGGCCCGCCGGGCGTTGGCCCGGGCCAGCTCCAGCATCTCCACGGTCATGTCCAGCCCGATGGCCCGGCCCGTCGGACCGACCCGGCGGGCCGAGATCAGTACGTCGGCGCCGGCTCCCGACCCCAGGTCGAGCACCGTCTCGCCGGGCCGGAGGTCGGCCACCGCAGTGGGAACTCCGCAACCCAGAGATGCGGCGACCGCCGGCCCCACCAGATCAGCATCGGGCTGCCCTCGGTAGAGGTCGGCCCCAAAGACTGCCTCCGCCCCACCACAGCAGCCCGTGCCACCGGGCCCGCAGCATCCGTCCTTCGTGGAGGCGAACTGCTTCGCCGCCTCCGCGTATCGGTCGCGCACCCGATCACGGATTTCGGCCTCCACCATCAGCCTCCTCGACCCACGCAGACGTTCCAGGCGACACCCTAGCGGTGCTGCCGGCAGCCGTCAACTTCCGCTCGAAGAAATGAGAAAGGGGGCGGCCCGAGGGCCGCCCCCTTCCATTTCCCGTCTCAGGCGGGATCAGTACTCCGGCATCGGGGGCGCCGCCGCCCCCTTCTTCTCGGGGATGTCGGTCACCAGCGACTCGGTGGTCAGCAGCAGCCCGGCGATCGAGGCCGCGTTCTGGACGGCCGACCGGGTCACCTTGGTGGGGTCGATGATCCCCGCCTTGACCATGTCCACGTACTCGCCGGTGGCGGCGTTGAAGCCCTGGCCCGCGGGCAGGCTGCGGACCTTCTCCACCACCACCGAGCCCTCGGCGCCGGCGTTGTTGGCGATCTGCCGGGTCGGCTCCTCCAGCGCCCGCAGCACGATGGTCACCCCGGTCTGCTGGTCACCCTCGAGCTTGAGGCCGGCGAGTGCCTTCTGGGCCAGAAGGAGGGCGGTCCCACCGCCGGGGACGATCCCCTCCTCGACCGCGGCCCGGGTGGCGGAGACGGCGTCCTCCATCCGGTGCTTGCGCTCCTTGAGCTCGGTCTCGGTGGCGGCACCGACCTTGATCACGGCCACCCCGCCGGCCAGCTTGGCCAGCCTCTCCTGGAGCTTCTCCTTGTCCCAGTCCGAGGTCGACTTGTCGATCTCAGTCTTGATCTGTTCGATCCGTCCCTTGATGGCGTCGGAGCTGCCGGCGCCCTCGACGATCGTGGTGTCGTCCTTGGTCACCTTGACCATCCGGGCCCGGCCCAGCTGGCCCAGCTGGACGCTGTCGAGCTTGAGGCCCAGCTCCTCGCTGATCACCGTCCCTCCGGTGAGGATGGCGATGTCCTGGAGCATGGCCTTGCGCCGGTCGCCGAAGCCCGGCGCCTTGACCGCCACGGCGGTGAAGATCCCCCGGATCTTGTTCACGATCAGGGTGGCCAGCGCCTCGCCGTCCACGTCCTCGGCCACCACCACCAGCGGCTTGCCGCTCTGGTGGATCTTCTCCACCACCGGGAGCAGGTCGGCGATCGCCGAGATCTTCCGGTCGGTGACCAGGATGTAGGGCTCCTCGAGCACCGCCTCCATGGACTGGGTGTTGGTCACCATGTAGGGGCTGATGTAGCCCTTGTCGAACTGCATCCCCTCGACCAGGTCGAGCTCGGTGGCGATCCCCTTGGACTCCTCCACGGTGATCACGCCGTCCTTGCCAACCTTCTCCATGGCCTCGGCCACGGTCTCCCCGATCTGGGGGTCGGCGGCGGAGATGGACGCCACCTGGGCGATCTTCTCCCGCTCGCTGATCGGCACGGAGTGCTTCTTGATCTCCTCGACGACCACGTCGACGGCCTTCTGGATCCCGGCCTTCACCTGTACCGGGTTGGCGCCGGCGGCCACGTGGCGGAGCCCCTCGTTGATCATCGCCGAGGCCAGGACGGTGGCCGTGGTGGTGCCATCACCGGCAATGTCGTTGGTCTTGCTGGCGACCTCCTTGACCAGCTGGGCGCCCATGTTCTCGAAGGGGTCCTCCAGCTCGATCTCCTTGGCGATCGTCACCCCGTCGTTGGTGATGGTGGGGCTGCCGAACTTCTTGTCCAGCACCACGTTGCGACCCTTGGGCCCGATGGTGATGCGGACCGCGTCCGCCACCTTGTCGGCCCCCCGCTTGAGCGCGGCCCGGGCCTCCGTGTCGAACAGCAACTGCTTGGGCATACTTCTGATCTCCTCCTCGGTTCCCACAAGAGCGATCGGCTTGGCTCTTGGCCCATGTTAGCACTCTGGCCGGTCGAGTGCTAGCAGGTGGCTCAGGGGAGTGCCAGGCGCGGGCCGGCCCTCCCCGCCATCATTCTCACCATGCACAGCGGAGCCCCGGCGGCCGGAGAGCTTCGGCGCCTGCTGGGCGCCGAAGAGCGCCAGCGGGTGGCCAGATTCCTGCTCGCCCAGGGGTGGTCGGGGCTGCACCTGGGTGAGGCGCTGGTCCGCTGGGAGGCATCCTCCTCCGGCCGGCCGCCCCTGTGGGGAGCCCACGGTCCGTCGGGGGAGCTCACCTCGGTGGCCTTCACCCCCCCGGGCCGATTCCAGCTGCTGGCTCCGCTTGGGGCGGACCGGGAGGGAGGCCGG
This sequence comes from bacterium, assembly GCA_021785655.1. Taxonomy (GTDB): domain Bacteria; phylum Chloroflexota; class Dormibacteria; order Aeolococcales; family Bog-877; genus JAJYXT01. The sequence goes on from JAJYET010000012.1 coordinate 46,971, forward strand.
GCGCTGCTGCTGCGCCTGCTCCCCGAGCTGGAGCGGGTCTCCGCTCTCGAGGACCACCTCCTCGAGCATGAGCTCGCCGGCTTTGACCGAAGCATCCGGGAGATGACCGTGGCGGCCAGCCTGCTGGCGCCCGCCCGCCCCCTGCCCGAGGCCCGCCGCGCCCGCCTCCGGGACGCCCCCGAGGTGCACCGCATCTACCAGCACGTCAGCTGGATGCGCCTGGAGAGCGCCGCCGACTGGCGGGCTCGGCTCCGCCTCGACCCCACCTGGGTGGTGGAGGAGGAGGGCCGGGTGGTGGGGGTGGCGCGCTGGACCAAGCGCTACGGGCGGGTGGTCGAAGTCGGTGGGGTGGCCACGGACCCGGACCGCCGCCGCCGGGGGGCGGCCACGGCCGCCGTCCTGGCGGCCACCGCACCGGCGCTCTCCGCTGGCCTCACCCCCCTGCTGTGCTTTCAGGACCCCGCGCTGGCCCCGCTCTACCTCAACCTCGGGTTCGAGCGGGTGGGGAGGGAGCTGGCGTTCCACCGGCCCCCTCCGCCCGTCCCCGGCCTATGATCGGCAGATGGCGGACCTGAAGTCGGCGCTGGCGTGGTCGGCGCTGGTGGCGGGCGCGGCGGTCGCCGCCGAGCGGGCCGCCAACCATTGGCGCCAGGGGAGCGGTGACGGGGCGCTGGACTGGGAGCTGGTCCGGCGCACCGCCTACTCCAGGGCCGGGGAGGACCGAATGGACCTGGTGCGGGAGGTGGGCGAAACCTATCAGCCGCTGGTCCAGGAGCTGGTTCCCCTCCTGGCGCTGGCCTGCGGCACCGGGGCCCAGTCCGCCACCTTCGGGGCGGTGAGGGTGGTGGGGCGGCGGGGCTTCGTGGACCAGAACCTGGCCATGATGCAGCGGGTCATCGGGCCCTTGGAGCAGATGACCGGCAGCTTCCGGAGCAGCCCCATGCTCCGGCTGCCGACCAGCCTTTACCTCGGCACCCTTCTCGGCTACATCGGCCGGCGGGTCCTGGGCCAGTACGACCCGGTGCTCAGGTTCGGCGGGGATGAGCCGGCGTCGCTCCCCTCTCCGGCCCTTCTGATGGTGGAACCCAACGTCCGGGACTTCCAGGAGCGGGCGGGGTTGCCGCTGGACTCGCTCCGCCGCTGGTTGATGCTGCACGAGCTGACCCACGCCTGGCAGTTCGAGCTCCACCCCTGGCTCGCACCCCACCTCACCTCACTGGTGGCCGAGCTGGCCCGCCTGCCCCGGGCTCAGGGCCCCAAGGGGCTGGAGGAGATGGTGCAGGCGGCCCGCCAGCTTCGGCCCCAGCTGGCTGCGGTGGGCCGCATCCAGGCGGTCATGGCCCTCCTGGAGGGCCATGCCAACTACATCATGCGCGAGGTGGGGCAGCGCCATCTCGCCGACTTCGAGACTCTGGATCAGGCCTTCCACCGCCGCCAGGAGCAGCCCACCACCCTGGAGCGGCTGCTGCTGATCATCTCCGGAGTGGCGCTCAAGCTGCAGCAGTACCAGCAGGGGGAGCGCTTCCTTCGCCAGATCCGCGAGAGGGGTGGCGAGGAGGCCCTGACCCGGGTCTGGGCTGGCCCTGAGTCGCTGCCCAGCTGGGGAGAGGTCCGTAGGCCCGAGCGCTGGCTGGAGCGGATGGGCTACCAGCGCACCTGGGCGGGCTGGACTTCGTCGCAGCCCGCCTGAGCCGAGGATTCGGCCGCCGGTATCGCAATGGCCGCATCTTGCGTACACTGCGCGGGTGAACTGCCTGCGGGCGGGACGGGATTCCTCCGACCCGACCTTTGAGCCCTCACGGAGCTGATGCCATGAAGATCTCCTTCCGCCTCCCCGGCGGCACCTCCCTCCCCGGCGCCCTGCGCCGGCTCCTCGAGCCCCCCGCGGCCCGACAGCTGACGCCGGCACTGGTCCCGGCCGGCGTCCCCGGGGCCTGGCGCGTGCCGGATCAGCAGACCTTCCACCCGGTTTTCGGGCGCAAGCGCGACGAGAGCCCGGCGCCGGGACCGGACGAGGCCCAGTCGGAATCCGCCGAGGCCGCCGAAGAAGGCGCCGGACCGATCGGGCCCGGGGCCGACGAGCTGCCGCCCATCCCGTCCGCTCCGGAACCGGGCGAGGCCCGGGAGGAGGAGCCCGCCGCCGCGGCCACCGAGGAGGCGGCGACGGAGGAGGCGCCGACGGAGCCCGCGGCCGAGGAGGCGGGCTGGTCCTCCTACCAGGAGCCGGTGGAGCCGTCCCCGTTCTCGTTCGAGGCTGAGCCGGAGCGGCCGGACCTGCCCGCCTGGACGCCCACCCCGCTAGGAGGGTCGGCCTTCCCCGCGTTCCCCACCGAGCCTGAGGAGACCCCCGGACCATGGGGGTCGCCGGAGGGCCCAGAGGTGGTGGCGTTCCCAGGCGGCGACTACCAGGAGCCGGCCCCGGAGGCCGCCTGGCCCGCCGCCGCCCAGGATCCCGTCTGGGGAGCCCAGGGGGGTGACGTGGATGCCACCACCCTGGCTGAGCTACCGGAATCCCAATTCCTGGAGGCGGCAGCCGAGAGCGCCCCGGAGGAGCCGGAGTCGGGGGACCTTCCCGAGCCCCCGGCTGAGCCCGCTCCAGAGGAGGCGGTGGCCCCGGCCGAGGAGTACACCGTGGAGCCCGAGCCGGCGACCTGGGTCGCCGACGAGGCACCGGCGCCGACCTACCTCACATACCCCCCCGAGGAGGCCCCTGCCCACGTGGGGGCCGTGGCGCTGGTGGAGGACGCCCGCGCCTTCCCCCTCCCTGAGGGCGAGATCCTCTTCCGCAACCTCCGGGCGGGCTTCACCGATCCGGCCCGGCTCCTCCGGCACCTGGCCGGGGAGGGGCACACCGGGGTGCTGCACGTGGCCGCCGCGGAGGGCCGCAACACCTACGTGGTACTGGTGGACGGGTACGTGGTGGCGGTCGCGGGTGACGCCCAGGGCCGGGTCACCACCACCAACCGGGTGGCCTTCCCCAACTTCCCCAACAGCCAGGACGTGCTCAACGTGATCACCTACCCCCGGGAGATCGCCCGTGGGTTGGGGCTCCTGCTCCACGCCCCGGTGCACTTCCGGGGGCTGGGGGCGATGTTCGTGAACCTGGACGGGCTGCGCAGCTACCTCAGCAAGCACTCGGCCTCCGGGGGCATGGTGGTGGCCTCGGACCAGGGCACCGGTGTCGCCCTCTTCGACGACGGGCGGCTGGTGGGTGCCTACACCGGCAACCAGGCTCCCGACGAGGACCTAACTCCACTGCGCGAGCTGATCAAGGACCTCGACGCCGAGATCGACGTGCGCATGGGCGGCCCCAAGGAGCTGGACCCGATCCCGCTGGACACCCTGCTGGCCGGCTACCCTCTGTGACCCAGGGGCCGGACCCCGGGCCGGCCGATAGCCGCTCCCAGTTTGCGCGGGTGGCCCAGGCCTACCGCAGCAGCACCACGCACGCCGATCCCGTCGCCCTGGCCCGCTTTGTGGAGCTGGCCGAGCTCAGGCCCAACCACCGGGTACTGGACGTGGCCACCGGCGCCGGCCACGTGGCCCTGGCGGCCGCCCCCCAGGTCCGTGAGGTCGTGGCTCTCGACCTCACGCCGGAGATGCTGCAGCAGGCGCGGGCCCAGGCGGCGGAGCGTGAGATCCGCAACGTGGAGTTCGTCCTGGGGGACGCCGAGCGGCTCGAGTTCCCCTCCTCCTCCTTCGACCGGGTGCTGGTGCGGTCCGCGCCCCACCACTTCCAGCACCTGATCCCCGCCCTGGCGGAGTTCCACCGGGTGCTGGTGCCAGGGGGGGCGCTGGCGGTGAGCGACTGCTCCCCACCGCCGGTGGTCCGGGACTGGCTGGAGGTGGTGGAGGTGGGCCGCGACCCGTCCCACATCCGCAGCCGGGAGCTGGAGGAGTGGCGGGCGCTGCTGCAGTCGCTGGGATTCACCGTGGAGCTGGCGGAGCGGATCGAGCAGGAGAACGACGTTCTGGCCTGGTTCGAGAGAGCTGGCGTGGAGGACCCCACGCGGAGGCGGCTCCTCGACTACTACGAGACCGCCCCCCAGGCGGTCCGCGAGCAGCTCAGTCCCCAGTGGCGGGAGGGGCGCTTCTACCACCGGTACTGGCAGGGCCTGCTGCGAGCGCGAAAGCCGCTGGAGCCGCTCCTCTGAAGGTGGGTTGGGCTTCCTCTGATGGCTGAGCCGATCGACCTCAGCGGGGTGCACCGGGAGCTGGACCAGCTCAAGCGCCAGCTCTGCCACTGCCAGCTGCAGGGCGAGTGCCTGGGCTGCAAGGGGGTGGAGATGGTGCGCCAGCAGCTGGAGGCGGTGGTGGCCGCGGCCTCCCAGCCGGTGCTCCTCCAGGTGGCCCAGGAGGCGGCGGCCAAGGACATGCTCTCCCAGTTCACCCAGATGCAGGAGCGGCTCATGGACGACCCCGCCATCCGCCAGGCGGCGGACGCCTTCCGGGAGCGGCTGCTGGAGGACCCCGAGGTCCGCAACCTGATGGAGGAGCTGATGAAGCGGCTCGGGCCGGAGGGTCCCGGAGGGCTGGAGGGCCCGGGGGGGCTCCCGTGAGGCGGCGCTCGGTCCTGGTGCTGCCCGGCGACTCCGAGCGGATGGTGGCCAAGGCGCAGGTGGTGCCGGCAGACGAGGTCGTCCTGGACCTGGAGGACGCCGTCCCCCCCGACCCGGAGTTGAAGGTGGCGGCCCGGGCGCGGCTCTTGGAGCTGGCCCTCCAACACCCCTTCGCGGGCCGCCGACTGGCGGTGAGGGTGAACCGGGTCGGCACCCGGGAGGCGCTGGACGACCTACTCGAGCTGGTTCCCGGGCTCGGCCCCCGGCTGGCGTCGGTGGTGGTGCCCAAGGTCCAGGAACCGTCCGAGGTCACCTTCGTCGACCGGCTGCTGGCGGCGCTGGAGCCCCAGGGGCACCGGGTCGAGATCCAGATCCAGATCGAAGACCCGCGCGGGCTGGAGGCGGTGGGCGAGCTGGCGGGGGCCACGCCCCGTCTCTCCGCGCTGATCTTCGGCCCCGGTGACTTCGCCGCGGCCATGGGCATGCCCACCCTGGGCATCGGGCGGGAGGCCGCCGGCTATCCGGGGGACGTCTGGCACTACCCGCTTTACCGGATCGCGGTCGCGGCCCGGGCTCGCGGCCTCCAGGTGGTGGACGGGCCGTACTCGGTGCTGGACGACGGGGAGGGGCTGGTCCGCTCCTGCCAACGCGCCGTGGCCCTTGGTGTGGACGGCAAGTGGGCGATCCACCCCGGGCAGCTGGAGACGATCAAGCGCGCCTTCACTCCCAGCAGCACGCAGGTGCAGGGTGCCCGGGACGTGCTGGCCCAGCTGGTCCCCGGGGGGGCCCGGAGGATGGGAGGGGAGATGGTGGACGAGGCCAGCCGGCGGCTGGCGGAGTCCGTCCTCAGAAGGGCCGGGGAGAGCTGGTGAGCGGCGAGCGCTCCCAGCTCTCCCGGGAGACCCTGCTGGTCCACGGCGCGAGCCGCTCGGACCAGCGCACCGGGGCCCTGGTCCCGCCGCTGGTGCTCTCCGCCACCTTCGCCCACGGCAACCAGGAGGGGCTGGCGTACTCCCGGGACCGCAACCCCACCTGGGAGCTGCTCGAGGCCGCCGTGGCCCAGCTGGAGGGGGCGGCCGCCGCGGTGGCCTTCGCCTCCGGCATGGCCGGGATAGCCGCCGCCCTGGACCTCCTCCCGATGGGGGCGGAGGTGGTGGCGGCCCAGGACGCCTACACCGGGACCCGGGAGCTGCTCTCCCACCTCAGCTCGACCGGGCGGCTGCGGGTGCGCAAGGTGGACGCCACCGACCCGGCCGCTCTGGAGGAGATCGGGGGGGCGGCGATGGTCTGGCTGGAGAGCATGGGCAACCCCCTCCTCAGCGTTCCCGACCTCCGGGCCTGGGCCGCGGCCGCCCACCGCCAGGGGGCGATCCTGGTGGTGGACAACACGCTGGCCACCCCACTGCTCTGCCGCCCCCTGGAGCTGGGCGCGGACCTGGTGGCCCACTCCGCCTCCAAGCACCTCGGCGGCCACAGCGACCTCATGCTGGGGGTGGTGGCCGGGCGGGACCTGGAGCTAATTTCGCGGCTGCGCCAGCACCGCACCCGGCAGGGTGGCTGCCCCGGCCAGCTGGAGGCCTGGCTGGCGCTCCGAGGGATGCGCACCCTGGCGGTCCGGCTCTCCCGCCAGTGCCAGACCGCGAGCTTCCTGGCTGGGGCGCTGACCGGGACTCCTCGGGTCAAAGAGGTCCACTATCCCGGCCTGGCCACCCACCCGCAGCACCGGCTGGCGGCGGAGCAGCTGGACCTGGGGTTCGGCGCGCTGCTGGCGCTGGAGCTGGACGTGGACGCCGAGGCGGCGGAGAGGGTCTGCACCTCCACCAGGATCTGGACCAACGCCACCAGCCTCGGGTCCGTGGAGTCGCTCCTGGAGCGCCGGGGAAGGTGGGCCGGCGAGGAGTACCTGCCCCAGGGACTGATCCGCCTCTCCTGCGGGATCGAGAACCAGGAGGACTTGCTGGACGACCTCGGGCGGGCCCTGGCTCAGGTGGGGGCCGGCCCCCTCGCCTGAAGGAGGCGCCCCAGGAGGTCCAGGATCGCCGCCCGGATCGCGCCGAGGTCTGAGTCCCCGAGGGCCAGCTCGGTCAGGGCCCCGTCCATGGTGAGGGCGATGGCCCGGGCCAACGGGGCCACCGGCCCCTCGACCTCCCCCTCAGCCTGTCGCTCCTCGAGGTAGCGGCGGATGAAGGCCACGATGGTGTCCCGGCGGAGCCGCAGAGAGGCCTGGAGCCCGGGGTTCCGCTGGGCCTCGGCCAGGGCCCCCAGGAGAAGCGCTCCCTCCCCCCCTTGGGCCAGCCGGGAGAGGTAGAAGTCGACGGCGTGCTCCAGGCGGGCCCTCGGGTCGCGGATGGCCGCCATCTCCGCCATCAGCCCCGCCATCTCGGCCTCCGCCCCCAGGGTGCAGGCCGCGGCGTACAGCTCGGCCTTGCCGCCGAAGTACCGGTAGATCAGACCCACCGAGACCTTCGCTTCCGCGGCGATCTCCGGCACCGAGGTGGCCTGGGGACCAGAGCGGGAGAAGGCCCGCGCCGCGCCCTCCAGGATGCGACGGCGCATGTGGTCGGCGTGCTCGCTGACCGCCGGCTGGATGGTCAAGCTGTCTCCTCTGCCCCAGGGCCTGGCCTGCTACCCTGTAAGCGTACCTGAATGAACGTTCATTCAGGACGGTCCACCGGAGGCCGCCACCTTGCCCTTCGCCCGCCTCGGGGCCTTCGCCCACCGCCACCGCCGCTCCATCCCGGTGGGGGGGCTGGCCCTGATGATCCTGCTCCTCGTGCTCTCGGGACCGCTGGGCGGTTCCCTCCAGGCGGGGGGCTTCTCGGTCCCCGGCTCGCAGAGCCAGCGCGCCAGCCAGCTCCTCACCCGCCACTTCGGTGCCGCGACCACCCAGCTGCTGCTGGTGTACCGCAGCCCCCGCCCCAACGTGACCAGCCCGGGGGTCCAGGCCGAGGTGGGCGCCAGTTTCGCCCGCCTGGCCCGCCGTCCGGAGGTCGCCTCGGTCCAGACCTACGCCAGCACCAGGCTGCCGATCTTCATCGGGGACCGGGGGCATGAGACCTTCGCGGTGGTCGACCTCAAGATGAGCGAGGTGGCGGCCTCGGACCAGCTGGCCAGCCTGGAGTCCTACCTCAGCCGCCCCAAGGGGCTCACCATGTGGGTCACCGGCCCGGCCCCGATCGACGCCCTCTACAACAGCGCTCTGGAGGCCCAGCTCCGGACCGCCGAGCTGATCGCCCTCCCCGTCTCCCTGCTCCTCCTGCTGCTGGTCTTCGGCTCGGTCACCGCGGCCCTCCTCCCCCTCCTGATCGCCGGGCTGGCCGTCCCCACCGCCCTCTCGGTGATCCGGTTGATCGCGGCCCACTTCTCGATGTCCATCTTCGTGACCAACGTGGCCACCATCGTGGGGCTGGGACTGGCCATCGACTACTCCCTCTTCTTCGTCAAGCGCTTCCGCGAGGAGCTGACCCAGAGCCCCCCCGAGGTGGCGGTGGTGGCGGCCACCGCCAGCGCCGGCAAGGCGGTCGCCATCTCCGGCACCGCCGTGGCGCTGGGCCTGCTCTCCCTGACGCTCTTCCCGGCGACCGCCCTCGGGAGCATGGGGATCGGTGGGGTGGTGGTGGTCGCCTGCACCCTCCTCTTCGCCCTCACCGTCCTGCCGGCCATCCTCTCCCTTCTCGGGCACCGGCTCAATTGGCTGACCCTGAGGCGCGGGCTGCGGGGCGCGACCGACCTCACCCATCACCAGTCCAGCTTCTGGGGATGGGCCGGTGAGCGGGTGATGCGCCACCCGGTGGCGATCGCCCTTCCGGTGGCGGTGGTCCTGCTGGCGGTGGGCACTCCCTTCCTCAGCCTGCGGCTCTCCACCGGGGCCAGCGTCCAGGAGATCCCCGCCGGGCCGGCCCGCACCGGCTACGCCCAGCTGGTGGACAACTTCCCCCAGGCCGGCGGCGTGAACGACCTCAGCATGGTGGTGGACTACGGCCACCAGCTCGGTGGGAGGCTGAGCCCGGCGCAGCAGTCCGCCCTCCGCGCCTACCTCGCCAAGGCCGAGCGGCTGCGGGGGGTGCAGGGGGTGGACGGCGTGCTCTCGCCACCCCCGGGTGTGCCGGCCAGGGTCTATCAGGCGTTGCTCAGCGGGCCGCCGGCGCAGCGTCCGGCGGGGGCCCAGAAATACATCGCGGGCTACCTGGCCGGCCCGGTCGCCCAGTTCGAGGTTTCCACCGGATACGGCCCCGACTCCAGCGCGGGGGCCAGGCTGGTGTCCCAGCTGCGGCAGCTGGCGGCGCCGCCCGGTACCTCCGTCCTGTACGGGGGCGGGGCGGCCGTCTCGGTGGACTTCCTTGCCGCCTTCGCCCACACCATCCCCTGGGCGGTGGCCATGGTGGTGCTGGCCACCATGGCGGTCCTCTTCCTCACCTTCGGCTCGGTGGTCCTGCCCATCAAGGCCGTGCTGATGAGCCTCATCTCCATCAGCGCCGCCTTCGGCGCCATGGTCTGGATCTTCCAGGACGGCCATCTCTCCCGGTTGCTGGACTTCACCTCCCCCGGCTCGATCACCGCCACCGACCCGGTGCTGATGTTCGCCTTCATCTTCGGCCTCTCCATGGACTACGAGGTCTTCCTGCTGACCCGGATTCGAGAGCGCTACCTGGCCACCGGGGACAACCGTCGAGCGGTCCAGGAGGGGATGGCCTCGACCGGCGGGGTGATCACCTCGGCGGCGCTGATCATGATCGCCGTGTTCGGCGCCTTCGCCCTGGGCCACGTGCTGGACATCCAGATCCTGGGGCTGGGCATGGCCGTGGCGGTGGCGGTGGACGCCAGCCTGGTGCGGGGGGTGATGGTTCCGGCCCTCATGCGCCTGCTCGGTAGGGCCAACTGGTGGGCGCCGGCGCCGGCTCAGCGGCTGGTGGCCCGGCTCGGTCTCTACGAGAGCCGTTCCTAGGCAACGGACAGGACGCGACACGCGTCTGTCCGTGTGCTGGGACCACCGGTCGAGCCGGTGGGCTCCGGGGCGGTCCCGGTTCCTGCTTCACGGCCACCTGCCGGGCGAGGCCCGGGC
>JAJYET010000013.1 GCA_021785655.1 bacterium
AACCAGCGCAGGGCGGTCCGGGGGTGAACACCCTGGGTTCGAGCCCATTCGCTCAGCTTCATCGGGCCCCATGATACACCTGTACGCCGCCTAGTGTCTTATCCGGCTCAGCAGTTCCCAACCCCGAGTTTAGGTGGCGCCGGCCCCATCCCCGGGGAACCACAGCCCGCCATCGGTGCCAACATGGGGAGCGGCGAAACAACCCGGCTGCCGCGAGCGTTGGAGCGGTGAGGGGTGGGGGAAGGCTCACCCCTGCCCACCCCGGACGCTCCCCAAGCAGCCCCGTACCGGATGCCTTCCATGCCCCGTCGCCGCCACCGTCTCATGAGCCGCTCCCGCCGGGGCCCTCGGGTCCCCGTGCCGAGGCTCGGCCCGGCGATCGCCCAGGCGGCTCCGGCCATCGACCCCGTGATGATGGTGGCGATCGGGGTGCTCGCCGCCCTCGGGGTGATGAACCTGGTCGCGGTGGGGGACTCCGCCCTCGCCCTCCACCAGAGCGTCGCGGTGGTCCTCGGGCTCCTGGTGATGCTCTGGGCCTGGCGCACCCCCGGCCGCTGGTGGCCCTGGCTCGGGAGGCTGGCCTACGCCGGCGCGGTCCTCCTGCTCCTGGGCGTGGCCGCCCACGGGGTCGAGGCGTACGGTGCCAAGCGATGGCTGGACATCGGGTCCTTCGTCCTCCAGCCGTCGGAGCTGGCGGAGCTGGGGCTGGCCCTGGTGCTCGCCGAGGTGATGTCGCGGCGGGACTGGCGCGAGCGCACCCGGGTGGGGATGGCTCTACTGCTCACGGTGATCCCCGTGGGCCTGACCCTGCTCGAGCCCGACCTCAGCACCTCGGCCCTCCTGGTCCTGATCGCCGTCGCCGCGCTGGTGCTGGGCCGGGTGCGCTGGCGGGTGATCGGGGGGCTTGGAGCTCTGGGGTTGGTCCTGCTCCCGGTGGGCCTGCACCTCCTGCGGCCCTATCAGCTGGCCCGGCTGCACAGCTTCCTTGCCGGGGCGGGCGGGTCAGGCGGGGGCTTCACCCTCGAACAGGCCCACATCGCCATCGCCTCCGGCGGGCTCCTGGGCATCGGCCACTCCACGATCGCCCAGCTGCTGGCGTCCTACCTCCCGGCCCGGGAGACCGACCTCGCCTTCGCCAGCCTGATCGAGCAGTACGGGCTGGTGGCCGGGGCCCTGGCCCTCGTCGCGGCGGCGCTGCTCACCTGGCGCCTGGCGTCGGCGGCGGCGTCCGCCCGGACCCCCCAGGTGGCCCTCATGGCGGGGATCATGGCGGTCCTGGTCGGCGGAGAGGTGCTGCTCTCGGGGGGAGGCAACCTGGGCCTCCTGCCGCTGGCCGGGGTGCCGATCCCCTTCCTGGCTTACGGCGGCACCGTGACGGTGGCTCACCTGGCGGCCTTCGGGGTGATCCTCGGCGGGCGGGTCGACACCGAGCGCCGCCGGCTCTGGCGGCTGCCCCCTCGACTCCGCCAGCGCCCCCGGCTGGCGAGGACCCTGGCGGCCTGCCTGGCGGCCTGCCTCCTGCTGCTTGGAGGAGTCGCCTATCACTTCCAGCAGGCCGATGGGAGCCAGGCCCGGCAGGCGGCCCTCATCGAGATGACCAGGTGGATCCCCATAACTCCCGAGAGGGGGCTGATCGAAGACCGCCACGGCACCGTGCTGGCCGCTGACCCGGCCGCCGACCAGGTGGTGGCGGTGCCCCAGCTGGTGCCCCAGGACCGCTGGCCCCAGCTGGCGGCCCTTCTGGGGCAGTCGCTCCCCCAGCTGCGGCGGGAGATGGCGGAGCCCACCCAGGGAGGCTGGGTGGTGACCCTGGCCGCCCAGCTCCCCACGGTTCGCTCGGTGGTGCTCCAGGCCGCCTCCGTTCCCGGGGTGATCGTCGAGCCGGCTCCGGGGAGGGTTTACCCCTACGGCGCCGAGCTGGGCCCCGTCCTCGGCTATACCGGGGTGGAGACCCCCCAGCAGGTCAAGCAGCTGGGCCTCCTCCCGTACGGCGCCCAGCTCGGGCAGGCGGGGCTGGAGGCCCAGTACGACTCCGTCCTGCGGGGGACGTACGGGTGGCAGGGGATCCTGGTCAACTCCCAGGGGGTCCCCGTCGGCTGGGGCCGGACCATCCCGCCGGTGAACGGCAGAACGCTGGTCACCTCGCTGGACCTGCCGCTACAGGAGCTGGCGACGCAGCTCCTGCAGAAGGCCATCTCCGGCGCCTACCCCGGCTCCCAGCGGGGGGACCAGGGGGCGGTGGTGATCCTCGATCCGCAGAACGGCCAGGTGCTGGCGATGGCCAGCTGGCCGGCCTACAACGACCAGATCTTCGAGGCGCCCCGGGATTCCGCCGCCATCCAGCAGCTCCTCAGCGCGCCCGGGAGCCCGCTCTTGGAGCACGCCACTCAGACGGCGATGCCCCCGGGCTCCAACTTCAAGCTGGTGGTCTCCTCCGCTGATGTATATCACGGGGCCATCCCCCCCTCCGAGGTGATCCCCACCGGCTACACCTTCACCTACGACGGGCACACCTTCGACAACTGGGAGTCCCTCCCCCCCCAGGACCTGCCGCAGGCCATCGCCTGGTCCAACGACGTCTACTTCTACAAGCTGGCGGTCGCCCTGGGGGCCCAGAACCTCATCAGCACCGCGCAGACCATGGGGGTCGGCCAGCGCACCGGCATCGACCTTCCCGGGGAGAGCCCGGGATACCTCGGAACCCCCAGCTCGGTCTCCAGCCTGGGCGAGACCTGGTATCCCGGCTCCACGGTGATCCTGGGGATCGGGCAGGGCTATGTGACCGCCACCCCCATCCAGGACGCGGTCTGGACGGCTGAGGTGGGGACCGGATCCAAGATCACCCCGCGGCTGGGCATGGCTCTCGAGACCGACTCCTCCCTCACCCCGCTCCGGGCCCCGGCGCCCCGGCCCCTGCCCTGGGCCTCGGAGCTGGGGCCGGTGCGCCAGGGCCTCCGGCTGGCGGTCACCCAGGGGACCGCCGACATGCTCGCCCCCCTGAACGTGGACGCCGGGGGAAAGACCGGGACCGCCCAGGACCCCACCGCCCCCAACGGCGGCCCCGACGCGTGGTTCACCGCCATGGCCCCGATGTCCTCCCCGCAGGTGGTGGCGAGCATGCTGGTGCGGGGAGGCGGGCAGGGCTACTACACCGACCAGCCCGCGGTCGCCCAGCTGCTGAGGTACTACTTCGCGAACCAGGCGGCGATCACCTCCACCACCCCCGGCCCCATCGCCAGCCCCCAGCCCGCCTCCCCGCCGGCCCCGCCCGCTCCGCGGGGGCACCCGGCGCTGGCGGTGGCCCCGGCGGCCGCACAGGCGGCCCGGCTGTGGGCGGCCACCGGCCATCTGTGACCCAGGGGCGTCAGGCCTGGGGCGGGGCCCCCTTGAAGGCGGCCAGCAAGCGGGGGCTGGAGAGCGCCTTCGCCGCCCCCTCCGCAACGCAGGTCAGCGGCCGCTCCGCCAAGGTCACGGAGAAGCCCAGGGCGTCCTCCAGATGGCCCTGGAACCCCTCCAGCAGTGAGCCCCCGCCAAAGGCCAGCACCCCTCCCTGCATGATGTCGCCCACGGCCTGCGGCGGCAGGCGGTCCAGGACCTCCGCCAGCGCCTCCACGATCCCGTCCACGGTGGGGCGGATGGCCAGCGCCGCCTCGTCCGGGTCCAGGGTCTGCATTCTCGGCTTTCCGGTGAACACGTCGCGGCCCTCGACCACGATCGGGTTGGGTGCCGAGTCCACCTTGCGCAGCCGGATCTTGATGTCCTCGGCGGTGAGCTCCCCGACGATCAGGTGGTGCTCCTGGCGGAGGTACTGGTTGAGGGCGGCGGTCATCTCGTCGCCCGCCACCCGGCAGGAGCTGGAGGCCAGGATCCCCCCGAAGCAGATGGCGGTCACCTCGGCGGTCCCTCCACCCACGTCCACCACCATGTGCGCCCGCGCCTCCAGCGGGTCGATGCCGCAGCCTATCGCTCCCGCCACCGGCTCGGGGATGAGGTCGGCGTGTCCGATCCCCGCCTCCTCCAGCGCCTCCACCAGCGCCTGCCTCTCCAACCCGGTCGCGCCAGCGGGGACCCCGCAGATCGCCCGGGGGCGGAATCGCTCCCAGGGGCGGCGGGTGACCTGGTGGATCACCACGTTGATGAACCCCTTGGCGGACTGCAGGTCGGTGACTACGCCGTCCCGGATCGGCCGCACCGTGGCCATCCCCACCGGAGTCCGGCCGGTGAGCTCGCGGGCCTGCCGACCGACCAGGATGGGGCGGCGGTTGCCGTCCGCCCCCAGGGACACCAGCATCACTGAGGGCTCGTTGAGCAGGATGGTCCCATCGCGGCGGCAGACCACCGTGTTGGCGGTCCCCAGGTCGATGCCCAACTCTGCCGACAGCAAGCTCATCTCCGTCACCCGCCAACCAGACCCTGGCCGCGCCCCGACCCTAAGCCTACCCCGCACCCACCAGCAGCAACGATGCCTGAACTGATCCCGTTTCGGGGCGGGGCGACGATCCCGCTCCCCGATCGCACGGAGGAGCCGGCCCCTCGCGTGTTGAAGGTGGGGGGGAGGAGCTGCGAGCTGCGCCACCGCCGCCTGGGCTCCCCCCGGGAGGCGCGGGAGCTGGTCGAGCGGCTCCGGGTGGCGGCGCGCGCCCCCACCGCCTTCACCCTTCCCCCGGAAGCCGCCGCGGCGGAGGGAGGGGAGGTGATCTGCGCCTTCCAGGCCCGGCGGGGAGCGGATCTGCGCACCGTCCTCCGGTTGGTCCCGCTCACCCTGGAGCAGGCGGCCCTACTCGGCGACGGGCTGCTGGCCGCGCTGGCCGCCCTCCACCGCCGGGGGCTGGCCCAGGAGCGCCTTGATGCGGAGCGGTTGCTCCTCGGCCCGGACGGCCGCCTGCGGGTGGCCGAGCCCGGACTTTGGGCCTCGCTCGACGCCCACCCGCCGGGCCGCGACCTGGAGCGGGCGGCGCGGCTCCTCGAGAAGGTCCTGGGGTCGGTCACGGGGGCCGCCCGGGGGGACGGAGCGGCACTCGCCCAGCTGCACTCGGTGGTGCGAGCACTGGGGGCCGCCGGGGGGGAGGCGGCCGCCGGACCCGCCATCGCCGCCTGGCGTTTGGCCACGCCACTCGATCCCCGCCAGCGCCACCGGGTGCGCAGCCAGCTCGGTGCCCTGGGCGCCAGGCTGCCACAGGCCCTCCCGGCGGCCTCGCGCCGGCCGGAGCCGGCCGCGGCCGGGGGGGAGGCGAACCCTCCCGCCGCCGCGCCCCTTCCCGCGGACCCGGGGGCGCGGCCCCTCGCCCCCGTCCCGGCCGCACCGCCCCGGGCCGCCCCCCCGACGCCCGCCGCCCCGGGCGACGGCGTGCTGGCGGTGATGGGGAGGACCCGCGCCCTGGCCGCGATGGGAGCGGCGGCGGTTCTGGTCTCGGCGGGGGTTCTGGCGGCGGAGTTGGCGGGCCACCCGGCCTCCCCGCCCCGCACCCCTCATGCGAGGGTGACCACCTCGGCGCCCGCGGTTTCCCCCCCGCCTCCGGCCAGCCCGTCTCCCACGGCGACACCCCCTCCCACCAACGCCCCTGCTGGGGAGATCCCCCTACTCGGCCCGCCGTCCGCCCCCCCGGTCCAGCAGGTCGCGCTGACCGCTTCGTGCCCTCCGGGAGGTGGCGCTTGCCAGTTCAACGTCACCGCCCAGCTGGGTTCCCACCCCGCCGACTCGGTGCGCTGGGAGTTGGACGAGGTCAACCGTTGCACGGGAGCCGTGGCCACCGTCGCCCGAGGGGCGGTGAGCGCCCCCGCCTTCTACACCTACGTCGAGGCCCAGCCCACGGTCGAGGTCCCGGCCGGGGGTGCGGTGGCGATGATCGCTCTGGCCGGGGCGGGCGGGCTGGCGGCATCGCCCCCCCTGAGCTTGGGACCGGCGCCGGCCAGCTGCCCGGGCTGACCCGCGACCGGCCGTCACAGACCGGAATCGGCCCTGCTACGAAGGGCTCGGATCTCCAGCCCCACGGTCAGAATCTGGGCCCGTGGAAGGGAAACCCAGGATCTGGAGGTCGCTGGCTGCCCTGCTGGCGGCTGCGGCGATGGCGGTTCTGGCGCTCTCAGCTGCCCCGGGCAGCGGGGCGCGGGCGGCCACCCCCGCCTCCTCCCGGGTCACCACGCTCAAGACGATGGTCGCCCAGGCCCGGGCCCAGGAGCAAACCCTGCTGGCCGAGGTGCAGACGCTGCGGGGGCGCCTGGCCCGGGAAGGGACTGAGATCGGACGGGCTCGGTCCCAACTGGCGGCCCTCGTCGCCGCCGAGTACACCGGCAGCCCGGGGGGAATCCTCGCCGTCATCGGCAGCTCCTCCCTCAACAGCGCCCTGGACTCCCAGATCGCCCTCTCCCGCCTCACCCAGGGCGAGCAGGCGGCGATCGCCCGGCTTCGGGTGGAGATGCGCCTGCAGCAGGCCGACGAGGCAAGCCTGATCGCCCGCCAGGCCGAGGCCCGGGTGACCGCGGCCCGGCTCATGGCGGAGGAGATCGCCGCCGCCTACCTGGCGGCCAACCCCCCGGCGCCGCCGGCCGCCGCCCAGCCCAGCCGCCAGCCCTCGGCGCCGGCCACGGTGGCGCCCCGGCCGAGCGCTCCGGCAACGCCGACCCCACCGCCCGCGCCGACCCCCACCCAGCCTCCGGCTCCGACCCCCACCCCGGCGCCCAACCCCGCCCCGGCCTCCGGGCCCTTCTCGACGACCACCAACCTGACCCTGCCCAGCGGGATCACCCTCCGGCAGATCCAGGAGTTTCTCCAGGGCTCACCGCTGGAGGCGGACTCGAGCTACTTCCTCCAGGCCGAGGCCACCAACCACGTGTCGGCCATCTACCTGGTCGCGGACGCGGTTCTGGAGACCGGGTTCGGCACCTCGCAGCTGTACCTGCAGAAGCACAACCTCTTCGGCTTCGAGGCCTATGACGCCAACCCCTTCGGCGACGGGGCCACCTTCCCGTCGGACCAGGCCTGCATCTCCTTCGTCTCCTGGTACGTCTCGGTCTACTACCTCACCCCGCCCGGCTCCCAGGTCCCCAACTACCCCGGGCAGCCGGGGACCGTGGCCACCGGGAGGTACTACAACGGACCCACCCCTGCCGGGATGAACGTCGACTACGCCTCCGACCCCCTCTGGGCCAGCAAGATCGCCGCGATCGGAGACCAGCTCCAGCAGATGCCGACCTGAGGGAGGGCCGCCGGAAGCTTCCGCGCCGGCCCCCTGGGCACCGATACCCTCAGCGGGTGGGTCCCCCCTCGAATCCCCAGCTGCGCTCCCTCTTCTGCGTCTCGGACGGCCTGGGGGCGGCGCTCCTAGACCGGTGGGGCAGATGCTGGTTCTGGAGCCCCCCCGGCTTCGACGGCCCCCTGCGCCTGGCACGGCTCCTGGACCCTCAGGGGGTGTCCGTCGCCATCCGCCCCCGCCTCAGAGGGGCCCCCGAGACCCGCTGGCTGGCACCGGGCCGGGTGTTGGTGGCGAGGTGGGGGGAGAGGGCCCGGCTCGAGGTGGCCGTGGCCGGGGGCGAGCCGGGAGGGCCCGCGGTGCGCTGGCACCTCTCCGGGGAGCCCGGTCTGGAGGCGGTGCTGGAGCTCCAGGACCCCTCGGCCGGGGACGGCTGGCGCCCGGCACCGTTCGGGGCGCTTCTGCCCTGCGGCCCCTGGCCGTCCGGCCCCGGTGGACCGCTGCGCCTCGACATCCACCCCGCCGGCTCCGGGCCCGGATCGCCAATCCCGGTCCCCCCGGAGGGTCTCAGCGCGACCCTCCGGGTGGGCGCGGACCCGGGGCCGGTCCCGATGGACCCGGTTCCCTCCCTTCTGAACGAGGTGGCCAGCTGGCAGCGGAGGGTGCTCCCCTCGGCCCAGGGCCGGCTGGCCCCGGCGCCCGGCTGGGCCCGCGAGGCGGTGTCGACCTCCCTGGAACTGCTGCACGCCCTCCAGCATCGGGAGACGGGCCTCCTGGTGGCGTCTCCGGTGACCTCGATCCCCCAATGGCCGGGCAGTCCGCGCGCCTGGGACTACCGCTACGCCTGGCTGCGCGACAACGCCGATGCCGGGGCGGCCCTGGCCCTGGGAGGAGATGTCGAGGGAGCGCGCCACCTCGCTCGGGGGCTGGCGGAGCTGTTGCGCCAGGGAACCCAACCGGTGCGGCGCCTGAACGGCGGGCCCCTCCCTCCCGAGCGATCGCTGCCGCACCTGCGGGGGCACCTTGGGGCGCTGGTGAGGGTGGGCAACGGGGCGGCCCGGCAGGCCCAGGTGGACACCCTCGGCGAGGTGTGCCGCTTCGCCCACCTGCTGGATGCCGCCGGCGGGTGCCCTCCCGAGCTGCTGGAGCGGATTCCCCGGCTGGCGGACGCGGCGACGGTGGGTTGGAGCCAGCCGGACCACGGCATCTGGGAGGTGCGCGGCCGGCGCCGCCACCACCTGCACAGCAAGATCCTGGCCTGGGTCGCGCTGGACCGGGCCCTGGACCTGGCCCGGCGGGGCCGGATCGAGGACTCGGGGGCCGACGGCTGGGCGGCTGCCCGCAGGGAGCTGGAGGAGGCCGTGGCCGCCCGCGGCACCGGCCCATCGGGAGAGCTGACCATGGCCTTCGGCGAGGGGTCCGCGGACTCCGCGACCCTCGCCGCCTACCTGGTCGGCTATCCCCTCCCGGAGGGGGGGCGAAAGACGGCCACCCTGGACCACGTGCTCGGCCAGCTGGGGACCTTCCCCCTGGTCGCACGCCACCGGCCGGAGCGGGACGGGATCCCCTATCCCTGCCTTCCGTTCATCTTTCCGTCCTTCTGGGCGGCGGCGGCGGAGGCGATCTGCGGTCGCCGGGAAGCGGCCGTGGCTCGCTTCCGCTCCCTGGTGCGCCTCGCGGGCCCCTCCGGGCAGCTCTCGGAGGTCGCCGACCCGGCGACCCGGCAGATGCTCGGGAACTACCCCCAGGTCCAGAGCCTCGCGGCCCTGGTGGAGTCCGCCTTCGCCATCTGGTCAGGGTCGAGGCGGGCCTGAGCGCTCCCGTGATGGGCGCGGAATCGCCCGGGGCTCCCGCCGGGCGCTTAGACTAGCCATCGAGCGACCGCTGCCCCGTTCGTCTAGTGGCCCAGGACACCGCCCTCTCAAGGCGGAGATCAGCGGTTCGAATCCGCTACGGGGTACCAGCTCCCCAGAGGGCAGCAGCAGATGGCCGACATTCCCCGTCCCCTCGGCGCCGTGCCGGTGGCCGCCCACGGGCACCAGATCGCGGCCGGCCGTCGCACCGTGCTGCCCCCGGAGAGCCCGGAGGCGGAACGGGAGCTGGCGCTGGCCCTGGGCGGAGGTCCTCCCGGGAGCTGCCCCGAGCTGAAGGCCGTCTGCGCCCGGCACCCTGACTTCCTGGACGGGTGGGCGCGATTGGGCCAGGCTGAGTACCTCGGCGGGGACCCGGTCCTGGGGTACGCCTGCGCCCGCGTCGGATATCACCGGGGACTGGACCGGCTCCGCCGCCACGGATGGGGCGGAAGCGGCGAGGTGAGGTGGGAGGACCAGACCAACCGTGGCTTCCTCCGCTGCCTCCACCTGCTGATGGTGTGCGCCGCCACCCTGGGGGAGACGGACGAGCGGGACCGGTGCCGTTCCTTCCTCCAGGACCTGGACCCCCTGGACGGGCTTCGGGTGGGGCGGGCGCCCGAGCTCACCCAAGGGCAGCTGCTGCCCGCCGACCTCCTTCCCTGACGGGACCGAGCTCCAGGTGCCCCCAGCCTCTGGTCCAGAACCAGATCTGTCCCCCCTCTGGTCCCGGCTGCGAGAGGGGCAGGTCTGGATCCTGGCGCGGGCGCGCCCCGGGCTGGGGCGGCTGACCGAGGCGCTGGCCCTCATGGGGTTGCTGGAGTCCGCCGGGGCCGAGCTCCGCCTCCTCACCTCCCCCGAGGCAGCTCCCCTCGCCCGCCGGATGTTCCGGGGCCCGGTCTCCGAGTTCACCCTGGCGGGCGGACCGGACCCGCAGCAGGCGGTGATCGACTCCCGCGACCTCCAGCGGCTCCTCTCCTCGCTGAGCCGCGCCCGGCCGGCCGCCCTGGTGGTGCACGGCTACCCCCTGCTCCTCCCACTCCTGCGCCGGGCGTTCAGCGGCCGGCTGGTGGCGATGGCCAACCTCCACGACCTGAGCAGCCCCGGGCACTCGGCCGGGGCCCGACTTCTGGCCTCCCAGCTGCACGCCGCGGCCGACCTGGTTCTGGTGGGCGAGCTCCGCCGCGGCGTGAGGCTGGAGCGACTCGGCCCCACCCCGGTGCTCCGGCTGCCGACGCTGGTGCGGCCCGAGCTGCTCTCGGCCCCAGCCACCTCGGCCGGACCGCCGGTGGCGGTGCTCGGAGGGGGAAGCCGCGGCGACCGCGGGCTTTCGGAGTCCAACCGCCGGATCCTCGACCGGCTGGAGGCCGCAGTGGGCGCGGGAGAGCTCCAGAGCTGCCGGGTGTTCCCTGGGGAGGAGGTGGATCCCCGGCGGCACCCCCATCTGCGACCAGGCATGGACCGCGCCGGGTACGCCCGCCACCTGCTGGCCGCCGAACTCGCCGTGGCCCGCGCAGGGCGCAGCTCGATGGCCGAGCTCCTGGCCCTGGGTCGGCGGGCGGTGGTGATCCCCGCACGCTCGGACACCCTGAGGGGATTGGAGCAGCTCGCCAACGCCACGCGGGCCGCGGCGCTGTCGCCGGCCATCCGAGTTCTCGAGCTCCGTGAGCTGGGTCGCCTGGGGTCGGCCCTGGAGGAGGTTCGGCGCGCCCAGCCGCGGAGCTGGAGTCCCGGGAACGACTACGTCCTGGAGCGGCTCACCGCGAGCGCCCTCAGCGCGGCTCGGGCAGCGGCACCCGGCCGCCGCGCGGGGGCTCGCCCTTGAATCCGGCGGCAGTTCGGTGACCCCCACCACCGTAGCGGGCGGCGATCTCGCTCACGTCCATGCCCTCTGGGGTCGAGCGCAGCGACCAGCGAGCCACCTCGCCGGCACCCTGCCACCAGACCGCGGCGAACGGCTGCCCCTGGGCCAGCCGGTCCCCCAGTTCGCTCTGCAGCACCGGGCTGTTCACCGCCGGGACCTTCACCCCCGCGATCTCCACCGGGCTGGCGTGGGCCGCCACCCGCTCCACGGTGCGTCGCTGGTAGGCCAGAAGGGCCCGACCTTCGGCCCGCAGCTGCCCCACGTCCAGTTGATCCCAGGTCTGGAAGTCGAAGTCCCGGGACCTGAGGGCGGCTGAGACCTCCTCGGACTCGGGCAGCTCGTTGCGCCAGAGGTCCCGGTCCTGAACGTAGCGCAGCAGCTCGGGGGCGGGCGCCTGGTGGAAGTGGTCCCAGGCCATCATGGCGCCGCTGCGCTGCATGTCGAAGTGGCAGAAGGGTAGGTCCCCGAGCTCGGACTGGGCGGAGACGTGGTGGTCCAGGACGATCAGCTCCGCCGCCCGACCCGCCAGGCCGATGGTCGTCTCGCGGTCGTAGGCGAAGTCACAGATCAGGACTCGCCGCCCGTCCACCGCCGGCGGCGCCTCCCCGTGGCTCACCCCGCGGTAGTCCGCGCCCTCTCCCAGCGCCTTCCAGGCGGCAAAGGCCGCGCCGAAGCCGTCCGGGCAGTCACCGTGGTAGATGACAAGGGGCCTTCCCGGCGCCCGGGCGAGCGAGGATGGGGAGAGCGTCACCAGCTAACCGTAGATGAAACCTTCGACCCCCTGCAGGGTGTAGATCTCGCGCTGGTCCGCCAGCCCGTACCCGTAGAAGTTGTCCTCCTCGACGATGAAGGTCGTGGGGCCCAGGACCGCCACCACCCAGGCGACGTGCCCGTAGTTGTAGTCGTAGATCCCCCCGGGGTCGAAGACCACCATGGAGCCCACCCGGGGGGTGGAGCCCACCTGGTACGGGGTCCCCATGGAGTAGTCCTCCTGGACCCACTGGTCGGCGTTGCCCCTGGGCTGCCAGGGGACGTTGGTCTGCCCGGCCACGAACCAGGTGCACTGACCCCAGGGGTAACCGTCGGGGTAGGCCGGCGCCGGGGCCGTGAAGGTCTTGAGGATGGTTCCCTCCTCGGCGCTGGCCGGGCCGCCATAGGAGTTGATCGCCGCCTCCTCGGCCTGGAGTGTCTGGATCTGGGCGGCGATCTGCTGGATCCGGCTGGCGATCTGCCCGGCCTGCCCGGTGAGCGAGCTGGCCTGGCTCTGGAAGCTGAGTTCCTGGGCCTGGAGCTGGTTGGAGGCCGCCTGGAAGGAGGCCACCAGGGCGGTGACCTTCTGCTGCTGCGCCTGCTGACCCGCCTGGAGGGTCCGGAGCTGGGCCTCCTCGCTGGTGAGCTCCTGGGTGAGGGAGCTGAACTGCTGACCCACGGTCTGGAGCTGCAGCGTGGTGTCGAAGAACTGGGTCACTCCCGAGCTGTCGGCGATGGCCGTCGAGAGGTTGTTGGCATTGCCGTGCTGGTACATCTCCCGCACCAGCTGGGCCAGCTGGCCGCGGTCCAGGACGACCTGGGCCTGGGTCCGCCCGATCCGGTCGTTGGTCTGGGCCAGGGCGGCGTTGGCCTGGGCCAGCTCCGCCTGCCCCTGGGCCAGCCTGGCCTGGGCCGAGGCCACCTGCTGCTGGGTGGACGCGGCCTGTTGAGCTGCCGAGGAGGCCTGTCCCTGGATGCCGGCCAGCTGGCTTCGGAGGGCGCTCTCCTGGGCCTGGAGCTGAGCGATCTGGGCCCCCAGGTTGCTGGCCCCCGCGGGCCTGGCCACCAGAGCCGCCGCACCCAGCACCAGCGTGCCGAACAGACCCAGTTGGGCGGTCAGGCGCAGCAGCCGCGATTTCAGTGGTCGAGACATGGGCAGGGACGAGAGCAAGTTTGTCTCGCCGCGATCCTAACAGCCATCGCGTCCGGCCGCAAGAGCGGTGACGGGGCGGCGACGGCATCCCGGGAAGAAGTCAGCTCCTGTCACCCGGGACGCCGGGATTCAGCGAAGTCCCTCGTCGGCCCCGGTGGGCGCCGGCAGCCCGAGGAGGTCGGAGGCCGGCCGGGCGGCGGAGCGGGGACCGCTGCGGGCCACCGGCCGGAGCCAGGGCGGCGCCGTCCTGCCTCTCCGCGGAGTCGGGGGCGCCGCCATCCACCTGGTGCTGACGACGCGCAGCTTCCATCTGCCCGGCCAGCGCCTGGTGACCCACATCTCGGTGCGCTCGACCTGGGAGGCCGGCGCTCCCCGAGGCGGGCCGGAGTCCACCCGGGGGCGGGAGAGCCACCAGACGGCGAGCCGGGCCAGCAGCGGGAGCGCGGCCACCAGGACGGCCCCGGCGGCCCGGGGACGCGCCCTCCGGCTCTCCACCAGCTCGGCCCGGATCGGCGGTTGGGCGGTTGGCTCCACCCCGGCGACGATAGCAGCGCCGCGGCCTTCTTCGTGTAGGCTGCAGGCGATGCAGTCCGCCCCGCCCGAGGTCCGGCTGCGGCCCCTGCGGGTCACCGAGCTGCTGGACACCGTCTTCACCCTCTACCGGCGTAACTTCCTCCTCTTCCTGGCGGTGATCGCGGTGGTGCAGGTGCCCTACCAGGTGGTGAGCTTCCTGCTGGCCCTGTTCGCCAGCCCGGCGGGCGCGCCCAGGCTCACCGCCGGGCAGCGGCTCACCTCGGCTCAGCTGCACAGCGAGATCCACTTCCTTATCGGGACCGGGGTGGTCCTGGTGGTGCTGCTGGCGCTGACCGCCGCGGTGGTGGTGCCGCTCCAGACCGCCGCCTTCACCAAGGCGGTGGCCGATCGTTTCCTGGGGCGGGTGGCCAGCCCCACCGCCTGCTACCGCTTCGCGGTGCGGCGCTGGGCGCAGCTGGTCCTGCTCGGGCTGATCATCCTGGGGCTGGTGCTGGGAGCCGTGGTCGTGCTCGCCCTGGTGGTCGCGGTCCTCGCCGCGGTCCTGAAGGCGGTCGGGGTGCTCCTGTCGGTGCTGGTCGGGCTGGCGGCCCTGGTGGCCGGGCTCATCGCCTACGCCCGCCTCTCGATCGCCACCCCGGCGCTGGTGCTGGAGGCGCTGTCCCCCGGGGCGGCGATCAGGCGCAGCTGGGAGCTCACCTCCCAACATGTGGGCCGGGCGTTCGGGGTGATCCTGTCCCTGGTCATCGTCGAGGCGCTCATCGGGATCGTGCTGGGGACCCTGGTCGGGGCGCTCTCGGCCCCGCTTGGGGTCACCTCCCCGCTGGGGCTGGCGGTCCGGGAAGTGGGCCAGCTGGTGGTGTCGCTGCTGGAGGCGCCCATCCTCGCCACCGGACTCACCCTCTTCTACTTCGACCTCCGGGTGCGCAAGGAGGCCTTCGACCTCGAGCTCTTGGCCCGCCAGGTGCTGGAGGACGGTCCGGAGGGATGAGCGCGGGGCGGCGCCGAGTGGGCCTGCGGTGAGTCCCATGGCTCGGATCCCCGGCCAGCCGTCCCCGGTCGAGGTGCAGACCCAGCTGGCCCGGCTGTACCGGGAGCCCCAGCTCAGCGGGCTCTCCACCCATCAGCCCGGTCGCAGCTCCCTCCTCGGCCAGCTGGGCCAGGCGCTTCTCCATCTCCTGGGTGCGCTCTTCCGGGCCGGGGGCCCCCATCTCTGGATCGCTCTCGGCTCCCTCCTGCTGGCCGCCCTGGCGGTGGTCACCCTCCTGGTCCTGCGCCGGCCGCGGGGGCAGCTGGCGCCCCTTGGCAGCCCGTCGGCTCGGCTGCCCGAGAACTCCGCTCTGGGCCCCTCCCCGGAGACCCTCTTCCAGCTCAGCGACCAGCTGGCCCGGGAGGGCAGGGGCCGAGAGGCGGTCCGGGCCGCGTTCCAGGGGGTGGTGGCGGCGGGGACCGCGTCGGCCGCCCTCCATTTCGAGCCCAGCTGGACCAACTCCGAGCTGCTCCGAGCCGTGGCCACCGTCTCCGGGCTCCAGGAGAGCCTGCGACCTCTCATCTCGGACTTCGATCGAGTGGTGTACGGGGGCCAGCCGGTCGACCCCGCGGGCTGCCGCGAGTTCACCCGGTCCTGCCGGCGGACGGCTCGGATGCTGGCGTGACCCGGATGCCGCTCCGCCCCTACCTGGCGATCCTGGCCCTGGTGGTGGTGGGGGCGGTGGCCGCCATCGCCCTGGCACCGGCGCCCGCCCCCGACAACGCCAATCCCAGCAGCTGGTCCACCGGGACCGGGGGGAGCTGGGCGCTCTACCACCTCTCCATCGGCCTGGGCACCCGGCCGGAGCGGCTCACCGGCTCCGGCCTCCCCGCGGCGCTGGCGGCGGGGGCGACCCTGGTCGAGTACCAACCCACCGTGACCTTCTCCGGCCCGGCCGCGCGGGCCATCCTGGCCTTCGTCCGCTCCGGAGGGAGGCTGGTCCTGGCGGGGGGCGCGACAAACGTGGTGCGCCCGCTGCTCTCCCGGCTGGGACTTGCGGCCACCGGCCATCTGCCGGCGCGGGCCTTGAGGGAGCGACTTCCCCTTGGGGGAACCGCCCCTCTGCTGGTCGAGGTGGGTGCCGGGCCGGGCTACGTCGCCTCGACTTCGGCCCCACTTCCACTCCTGGGCGGCGAGTTGCACCCCGCGGCCGAGGTGGTCCCCGTCGGGAGGGGAGAGGCGATCGTGCTGAACTCGGCGTACCCGCTCTCCAACCTTGGTCTGAGGGTGGCCCAGGACGGCCTCTTCGCGGCGAGGGCCCTGGGCCTCGCCCCTGGTCGGACGGTGCTCTTCGACGAGATCCACCACGGCTACCAGTTGGGGGACGGCATCGCCGCCCTCCTCTGGGGCACCACCCTGGGCGTCTCCGCCCTGGTGCTGGCCGCCCTCTGCCTCCTGTTCCTGGCGTCCGCGGGGCGGCGGCTGGGCCGCCCGCTGCCCGCAGCCCAGCTCCTGGCCCGCCGCGGGACCGAGGACCATCTGGAGGCGGTGGCCAACCTGTACTCTCGGACCGGGGATCGCCGGACGATCGCAGAGCGCTTCCGGTCGGAGCTCGCGGCCGGGATGGCCGGCCGTCCCGTCCCCACGGAAGGCCCAGCGGCGGACGGCCGGGGACCCGCCCGGGAGCTGCTGAAGGCGCTGGAGAGGGCCTCCCAGGAGGGGACGGACGGCCCCACACTGGTGGCGCTGGCGGAGAGGGCCACGCGGGCAGCCCTGGACCTAGACGGGACAGCCCGGGTGGGAGGTAGGTGAGATGACCAGAACGGCGGAGGTCTTCGCGGAGGTGGAGCGGGCGGCGGCAGCGGTCCTGGTGGGCTCGATGGACCCGCTGCGCCTCAGCCTTCTCACCATGGTGGTGGGGGGGCACGTGCTCCTGGAGGGGCTTCCCGGCACCGCCAAGACGCTGATGGCGCGGACCCTGGCCCACCTCACCGGCGCCAACTTCGGGCGGGTCCAGTTCACCCCGGACCTGCTGCCCGCCGACATCGTCGGCAGCGTGGTGTACGACCAGCGGCTGGGCCGCTTCGAGGTCCGGCCCGGCCCGGTGTTCACCGACGTGCTCCTCGCGGACGAGATCAATCGCAGCCCGGCCAAGACTCAGGCGGCGCTCCTGGAGGCGATGGAGGAGCGCCAGGTGACCCTGGACGGCCGCTCCCACCCGCTCGGGGATCGCTTCATGGTCCTGGCGACCCAGAACCCGATCGAGCTGGAGGGAACCTTCCCCCTCCCCGAGGCCGAGCTCGACCGCTTCATGGTCAAGGTGGCGGTGCCATCGCTGGGGGTGGAGGGGGAGCTGGAGCTGGCCCGCCGGGTGGACCAGGGCTTCGACGCCAACCGGTTGGAGGAGATCCTCACCGGACCGCCCCCGGCCGGGCCCGAGGTGCTCCTCCATCTGCGCAGCGAGGTGGCCGGGGTCAGCTGCTCGGAGGAGGTCCGGTCCTACATCAGCTCCATCGTGGCGGCCTCCCGCGAGGCGCCCGAACTCACCTTTGGGGCCAGCTCCCGGGCCACCGTCGCCCTGGTCCGGCTGGGCAAGGCCCGGGCGGCGGCCGGGGGCCGACAGTTCGTCACTCCCGAGGATGTCAAGGAGCTCTGCATGCCGGTGCTCCGCCACCGGCTCCAGCTCCGCCCCGAGGCCGAGATGCAGGGGCTGGACGAGACCTCGGCCGTGGGGAGGGTTCTGGCCCGGGTGGCCGTCCCCCGCTGAACATGACTCCACGAGCCTTCGGGCTGGGGCTGGTCGGGGTCGGCCTGCTCTTGGCCGGAACCGCCTTCTGGCCCCTCACGCTCCTGGGGGGCGGCTGGCTGGTGGGGCTGGCTGGGGCGTCCCTCCTCGACTGGCTGGCGGCGCCCCGCCACTGGACGGTGGACCGGCGGCTGGCCCCCGCCCTGGCCCTGGGGGCCCCGAACCCGGTGGAGCTGCACGTCCGCTGTGAGAGCCGCCGTCGGGTCCGCGCCGTGTGTCGGGACGAGACCGAGCCGGGCCTCGGGGCCGAGCCCAAGGTGCTGGATCTCCTCCTTCCGGCCGGCGGGGAGGGGGTCGCGCTCTACCGCTGCCTTCCCAGCCAGAGGGGCGCCCTGCACTTCGGGAGGGTGGTGCTCAGGGCGCCCGGGCCCCTCGGCCTGTGGCGCCGCCAGCACGCCGTGCCCCTCTCCCAGGAGGTCCCAGTCCTCCCGGCACTGCACGCGGTGGGGAGGTGGGAGGGGCGGGCACGCCGCTCGGGGTCCGAGCCCTTGGGGAGCAGGGGCTGGCACCGCTACGGGGAGGGGACCGAGTTCGCCGCCATTCGCGACTACGTGGTCGGCGATGATCCCCGGCGGGTGAACTGGCGCGCCACCGCCCGGCTGGGACGCCCGATGACCAGCCAGTACGAGCCCGAGCGGTCGCGCCCCATCTGGCTGGTCATGGACTGTGGGCGCCTCATGGCTTCCGGCGACGGCGACCTGAGCAAGCTGGACGTGGCGCTCTCCTCGGCCCTCCTGCTGGCCTGGGTGGCCCTCGCCAGGGGGGACCGGGTGGGAGCACTCGCCGTGGCGTCGGCCTCCTCTCCCGTGGTCCCTCCTCGGGCCGGTCGGGCCCACTACCGCCGCCTGCAGGAGGGGCTCGCCCGGCTCCGCCCCGAGCTGGTGGACCCGGACTGGGGACTAGCCGCCCTGGAGCTGCGCCGGCTGCAGGGGCCCCGCGCCCTGGTGGTGAGCTTCACCGACCTCTCCGACCCCGACATGGCGTCCCGGCTGGCGGCCGCGGTGGGCCGGCTCAGGCCCCGCCACCTGCCCCTGGTGGTCACCCAGAGGGACCCGGTTCTGGACCGCGAGCGGGCCGAGATCCCCCAGGGTGCCCGCGCGGTGTACCGGAGGGCCGCCGCCCTGCGGTTGCTGGAGGAGCGGCAGCTGGCGCTGGACCGGCTGGTGGCCCTCAGGGTCCCCACGGTCGACAGTGGCCCGGACGGGCTGGGCCCGGCGCTTATCGACCGCTACCTGGACCTCAAGGCGAGGGGGGCAATCTGATCTAGCCCGCCACCGCCGCCGGCTCCGGCTGCATCTGCTCCAGCCGGGCGATCACCTCCCGGGTGATCTGGGAGGGCGTGGAGGCACCGGAGGTCACTCCTACCCGCCGCACCCCCTGGAACCACTCTGGGCGCAGGTCATCGGCGGTGTCCACCAGGTGCGCCGGCCGGTTGGCCAGCTCCCTCACCACCTGCACCAGCCGCTGGGTGTTGCTGCTCCGGGCGCTGCCCACCACCACCACCAGGTCGCAGGACGCGGCCTGCTCCACGGCCGCCTGCTGCCGCTCCTGGGTGGCCAGGCAGATCTCGTTGTGGACCTCTATCTCCGGGAACCGCTGCCGCAAACGGTCGATGATGGCGCCGGTGTCCCAGAGCGAGAGGGTGGTCTGGGTGGTGACCGCCAGGGGGCCGGGGCCGGGCTCCAGCCGGTCCACGTCCTCGACGGTCTCCACCAGGTGGGTCTTATCCGGGGCCTCGCCCAGAACTCCCTCGGGCTCGGGGTGCCCCCGGCGCCCGATGTACACCACGGTGAATCCCTTCCGGCAGAGGTCCCGGACCAGCTCGTGGGTCCGGATCACGTCGGAGCAGGTCGCATCCACCACGTTGAGGCCCTTGGCCAGCGCCCGTTCTCGGACCAAGGGGGAGACGCCATGGGCGGTGAGGACCACCGTCCCGCTGTCGACTTGGTCCAGCGCCTCCAGCCTCGACGGGGCGTCCACCAGCCGCACGCCGAGGTCGGCGAACTCCCGGGTCACGTGCTCGTTGTGCACCAGGTGGCCCAGCATGGCCACCGGCTCGCCGGGATGGGCCTCTGCGGTCTGGCGCAGGGCCCGGATCGCCTCCACCACTCCGTGGCAGTAGCCCCGGGGCCTGATCTTGACCACCTCCACGGCTCAAGCCTAGCAGTTGCCCGAAATCGCCCTCGCCGGGGCTCGGCGTCTCCCGGCCAGCAGGAGCCAGGGGTAGAGGGCCAGCCCGGACGCGGCTCCCACGGCCAGCTTGGCGGGGTCGGGGAGCGCCGAGGGGGTGATGAATCCCTCTATGAGGCCAGCCACCACCAGGAGGCAGGCCGCTCCCATCGCGAGCTCCACCGCCGGCCGGGCCGCCAGCGCCAGAGCCTCCTCCCGGCGGCGCAGGCCAGGCCGGAGCACCGCGTCCCCGAGGCGCAGCCCGGCTCCGGCCGCGGTGCAGATGACGGTGAGTTCGATGACGCCGTGGGGGACGATCAGGGACCAGAACTGGAGGTCGAGCCCGGCGGAGTGGCTGGCGCCGGCCAGAACCCCGAGCTGGAAGCCGTTGGCCAGGAGGAGGGCCACGGTGGGCACCCCGAGGAGCAGCCCCAGGACACAGGCCAGGGCGGCCACCCGGACGTTGTTCTGGATGATGAACGCGGAGAGCTGGGAGCCGAGCTGCCCACCCACGGCCGCCGGGTTGCCCAGGTGGTGGGCGGCCAGGCTGGCCCGGTAGCCGGCGGGCAGCAGCCCGCTGAGGTCCGGGCGCAGCCCGACCGCGGCCCATCCCGCCGCGACCCCCGCCACGAGGCACCCCCCCGCCACCGCCACATATCCGCCGAGGTCCCGGAACAGCCGCGGCAGCCCCACGGCGAAGAAGACCGGCAGCTGCCGCAGACCACCCCGCGGCCGGCGGTAGAGCACCGGCTGGGCGGTGGCCAGCAGACGTTCCAGCTCCGAGACCAGCTCGGACCCCGGGTACTCGCGCCGGGCCAGCGCCAGATCGGAGCTGAGCCTCTGGACCAGGGACGAGAGCCGGTCCACCTCCGCCGCCGACCGTCCCCCAAGGCGCCTCGCCCCCAGCCGGCGGGCGAGCCCGATCAGCTCCTCCCAGCGGGGGGCGCCCCGGCGCCGGAACTCCTCCTGGCTGATCACCGGCCCGATCGCCTCCGCCCGGCGCTACGATGCCGGCCAGCTGTGCTGCAAGGGTTTGAGTACCGCACCCCGGAGAGCATCACTGTCTCCCAGCCGGTGGCCGGGATCGGCTCGCGGGGGCTGGCGGCGGTGGTGGACACCGTGGTCATCCTGCTGATCATCCTCGCCTTCCTGGCCGGTGCCGTCGCCGTCTCCGGGTACACCCTGAACGCCACGCCAGCCGGCGGGGCCCTGATCGTCCTGGTGGTTGTGGCCTCCGTGGTCCCGGTCGCCTACTACGTGCTCTGGGAAGTGGCGACGGGGGGCCGCTCCCTGGGGAAGGCGATCTTCGGCCTGCGGGTGGTGGACCACTCCGGGGTGCCCCTCACCCCCGCCGACTCGCTGGTGCGCAACCTGGTCCGAATCCTGGACTTCCTCCCCTTCCTGTACGGGATCGGAGTGGTGGCGATGTTCGCCGGCTCCCGGCCCCGGCGGCTCGGCGACCTGGCGGCCGGGACCCTCGTGGTCCACGACCGCGGCCTGCGCCGCTTGGAGCGGGGGGTCCGCGCCGGGCGCAGCCCCAGGTTGCGCCGCACGGACCCCGGTCCACCGATTTCGGGTGCGGAGGCCTGCGGGCGGCGCGAGCTCAGCCTGCTGGAGGATCTGCTGGCTCGGCCGGAGCTTTCAGCGAGGCGCCGCCAGGAGGTCGCCCTGGAGCTGGTCCGGGCCCTCGAGCGGCGGCCTGGAGTGGTCTGGCCGGGTCCGTTGGACCCGGATCCGCTCGACCTCTTGGAGCGGCTCTATCTGCAGCTCCGGGAGCGGCTCATCGAGTCCGCTCCACCTGGGTCGTCCGCTCGACCGGTCGAACCCTGAGCTCGCGCTCTCTGGGCTCGCGGCGCCGGCCAGGAGGGGCAGGGTCGACCGGCTCCTTCAGGTTGCGCCGCACCGTGACCGGGCGCCGCGAGGCCTCCACCACGGCCTCCAGGAAGGCCCAGACCCGGTAGGCGCCGTACCCCGCCAGTGCCAGCAGGGTCACCCCGGCGACCAGGTTGAGCAGGCCGGCCAGTGGCGGGAGCACCACCGCCAGCGCCGCGCACGCTCCCACCAGCGCCAGCCCCGACTTGAGTCTTCGCAGAGCCACGCCCATTGAGTCCCCCGAGGGGCGGAACGGCGTCCGGGCTACCATCGGGGGATGCCTGTCTCTGTCCCGCGTCCCGATGGCGGGCTGGGGCCCCACCCCCACCGCAGCTGGCTTCACCTGCTGCCCCAGGACCCGGACCATCCGCTGGCGCCGGACGCGGGGTCCCGGGCCCGGCAGGTCCTGGTGGAGGAGGGGATGGCCCTGCCGGGGCCGGACGGTTCGCTGCTGCCGGGGCCGGGGTTCGCGATGGCGCTGGGAGTCGCGCCCCGGGGTCTTCCCATGGCCACGGCCGCGCCGCGCGGGGAGGTTCGGGTGGAGTCAGGGGTGCTCCGCTTTTACCCGGACCCCGGGCCCGAGGGTTTCGACTCCGTGCCCCTGCGTTCCTACCGGGCGCCCTGCCCGAGCTGCGGGAACGAGCTGGATCTCTTCTCGCTCCGCTTCCCCCACCCCGACCCCCACACCGCCCGCTGCCCGGGCTGCGAGGCCGGGGTGTCCCTGCTGGAGCTTCGGTTCACCCCGGAGCTTCCCCGGGCGTGGATGGAGATCACCTTCGGCGACCTGGACCACCGTCCCAGCCTCCGGCCGCACCCGGTGTTCAGGCGGCTGGAGCAGGCCCTTGGCCTCCGGCTGCGCGAGGTCCACGTCAGCCTCTGACAGGAGCTCAGAGCTCTCCCACGGAGAGTCGCCGCACCGCGCGGCTCCACCTTCGGGCGGCGGCCTCGGCGCTGGACTCGTAGTGGGTGGCGACGTTGAGCGCCCCCGGGACCCGGAGCATGAGGTAGAGGCTGGCGAGGGCGTACAGCATCCCGGCCAGCCCGCCTCCCCGGGCGAACGCCAGCTGCACCGCCACCCGCAGGACCAGGAGCTGGCCGAACTGCATGAAGAGCGAGACCACCAGGAGCCGGCCCCACTGCCGGGCGAAGCCCCGGGTCTCGGGCAGCACCGTGCAGTAGGCGGCCAGGGGGGCGGCGGCGCAGAGGACCGCCAGCAGGGTGTAGCGGACCACGTAGCTCAGCGCCAGGATGACGACCGCCACCACGAGGGCCGCGGCGAAGAGCAGCAGGAAGACGTTCTCCCCCGCGGACTGAACCCCCTGCTGGCTGAGGGGAGAGCTCCAGGGGAGGGCGCCCAGGGAGAGTTGGGCGCCGCCGATCACCACCGCACAGAGGGCGTTGTTGAGGTCGATGAGCTGCTGCAGCAGGGGCAGGCTCACCGTGGCCAGGGCCACCGCCACCAGGCATCGCGGAAGTACCTGCTGCAGCTGGTGGCGGACCGCTCCCAGGTCGGCCACCGTGCGCAGCGAGCTGTAGAGCAGGATCGCCAGCAACAGCGCCGCGCCCGCCGCCGCCAGCAGGTGGTTGAGGTCGGCTAGGCCCGGCGTCCCGGTGAAGGGACCCTGGGCCCTTCCTCCGGCGGCGTCATAGGTGCCGAAGAGGTAGGTCTTGAGGGCCGCGTCCAGGGCTTCCCGAGCGCTGCTGACGAACTCGGAGAGGATTCCGTCGAAGAGCCCGGCCAGCAACCCCAGGGGGTTGACGCCGAACTGGGGCGGCCCGGGCATCTCGACTCCGGGTCAGCCCAGACCACGGGGGACCGCGGAGAGCAGCACGTGGGTGAGGACCCCAGCCAGCTCCACCCCCAGGGTCCCGATCGCGATCCGCCCCAGCCAGCGCTGCGCCTCGAGGGCGCTGTGGGGACTGGGCGCCACCACCCGCCAGATGAAGGCGCACACGAAGGCCAGCGTGCCCAGGCTGGCGATCAGCTCCTGACCCAGGAGAACCCAGGAATTTAGTAGCGAGACCAGTTGGGCCATGAGGTTCCTCCGCGCTTGCCGCCGATCCCCACATAGGTCCGGCGGCGCCCCGGCCCTGGCCCCTCAGCCGGCGTCCGCCTCCCAGGGTCCCTCACCCGCGCTGACCACCAGGGTGACCGGCCCCTCGTTCACCGACTCAACCTCCATGTGGGCTCCGAACCGTCCCCCGGCCAACCTCGCCACCCCCAACCGGGTCAGCTCCTCACCGAACTCCCGGCAGAGTTCGATGGCGGCGGCCGGGGGGGCCGCCCCCAGGAAGGAGGGCCGGTGCCCGCGCCCGCACGCCGCGTACAGGGTGAACTGGCTCACCACCAGCACCTCGCCGCCCGCCTCCAGCACTGAACGGTTCATCCTCCCCTGGCCGTCGGGAAAGATCCGGAGGGTGGCGATGCGGCCGGCCAGGTGCCGGGCAAGCCCCTCATCGTCCCTCGGCCCGATCGCCAGGTACACCAGGAGTCCCGGGCCGGTGGCCCCCACCTCTTCCCCCTGCACCCGGACCGCAGCTCGGTGAACCCGCTGGACCACGGCCCTCAAGGTCAGCCGATCGCCTGCAGGCCGCGATAGATCCGCATCGCCTCCGCCTCGGCCTCCAGGAAGCCGCCCGCCGCAGCGCGCATCCCCTGGAGGGCGAAGCCCCACTGCCCGGCCGGGGGGGTAGGGCCAGGCAGGGTCCGGCCCCGGTAGCGCGGGGGGTAAAAGGTGATCGTGGCTCTTGGCAGCCGCTTGAAGATCGGGCCGGCGACCATCAGCTCGTCGATGGTTCGGGGCCCACTCACCGTCCCCTCGATGAGCTCCAGCCGCCGCTGCTTGCGGATGGGGTTGTCCAGGTCGTCGATGAGCACCCGCCCTCCATGCTCCCCGGTCATCCGGATGAGCCCGAAGCAGACCGCCAAGGCGTCGGTCTCGTCCCCCTCCACCTTGACAAAGCCCGCGCCCAGGATGGGGTCAGGAGTCTCCAGCCGCAGGTGGCGGAGGTATTCGGACTCGAAGAGGCCGCGGGAGACGTCCGTGGCCAGCCACATCTCCCCCTCGCGCCAGCTGCGGGTGGCCGCGAACAGGCGCACCGCCTCCTCCCAGGCGGCGACGGTGGCACGGCCGGAGTTGAGCAGTCGGTAGCGCACCACCCGACCCATGGGGCGATTCTATCTCCGGCTGTCGCCCGCCCCCTCCTCGGGCGCCTCTACCCTGACCCGGACCCGGGACGCCCCGACCAGCATGAGGAACTCGCCGCGGGCGCACCGCTGCAGCCACTCGCAGTCCTCGTCGCTGAGGTGGAAGCCCGACTTGAGGCGCTGGACACCGGGCCCGGTCGCCGACCCCACCAGCAGGGTCGCCGAGTTGCCGGTGACCAGTTCGC
Source organism: bacterium (assembly GCA_021785655.1). GTDB lineage: Bacteria > Chloroflexota > Dormibacteria > Aeolococcales > Bog-877 > JAJYXT01. The sequence continues at coordinate 24,549 of JAJYET010000013.1, forward strand.
CGAAACCCTCGACCTCCAGGTCGCGGGGCGCCTGGGTCAGAAGCAGCAGGGAGCCCTGATACTTGCGCAGCCGCCGGGCCATCTGCCCCATCAGCTCGGCCAGCCGCGGCTGGGCGGCCAGCAGCCCGGCCTCATCGATGATCAGCTGCTTGGGACCGGGCTCCCGTTGGGCCCAGGCCCACAGCCAGTGCGAGACCAGGAAGGCGGCCCCCGCCCGCCATCCCTCGGGAAGATCGCGCAGCCCCACCCCCAGGGCGCGGGCCACCGCCGGGCCCCGGCCGGGCCTGCTGAAGAGGAGCCCCGCCTGCCCCTCGACCCACGGCCGCAGGCGGGCGGCCAGGCCCCGGCCGTGCGGGTCGCCGGCCATCGCCGCCAGCAGGTCCTCCAGCACCGGTGCCGGGCCACCACCTACCGGCCGAGCACCTGCGCATGCCTCAAGGAAGGCACCGGACTCAGGCGGGGAGAGGGGGCCAGCCAGCAGCTCCACCAGCTCCCGGGCGGCGAGCTCACCCTCCTCGGGCGGCCCTGCCTCGAAGACGTTGAAGCCAAAGCTGCCACCCCGGCCCAGGGCCAGGTACCGCCCCCCCACGGCCTCGCACCAGCGCCGGTGCTCGTTCTCCGGGTCGACCACTACGGTGAGGGTCCCGGCCCGGGCCTGGGAGATGCCCACCACCCGCGCCAGGTACGACTTGCCCGCCCCGGAGGTGGCGATCACGCAGCAGTTGGAGTTGGGGGCGGCGGCGGAGGCGGCCAACTTCAGCCCCACCGGGCCCTGGGTGCGCAGGTGGCGGCCGATGCGGCAGCTCCCCGGCTCCAGCTCCCCCGGCCCATCCAGCCAGGGCCAGAAGGTGGCCAGCTCCGGGGTGGTGAGCAGCCGGATGAAGGGTCGCCGGGGGCTCCCACATCCTGTTGCCTCCAGCAGAGCCGGAGCCTCGTCCAGCCAGGCCGGGGCCAGCTGGGCCCGCATCCCCATTGCCCGGCGCCGCAGGTGGGCCGTGGCCGCCCTCACCTCCGCCGCTGGCCCGCCCCCGATGGCCATCGACACCGCCACCTCGAACACCCGCCCCTCCCCCTGCGCCAGAACCTTCCGGAGGCGGGTGGCGGCCGCCCTCTCGACTTCCAGTAGGGGGTCCGGCATCCCTCCGTCTGCCTGCAGCTCGCGTGCGGTGAGCTCCCTCAGGCGGTGGCGGAGTCGGCGGTCGGCGGCGCCACCGGCCAACGGAGAGATGCACACGGTGAGGTCCAGGTCCTGTGGCACGCCCACCAGCTGCCACAGCCACCCGGCTTCGACCGGCACCCGCGGTAGCGTGGTGAGCCGGAGGCACTCCACCCACCACCCCGCCCAATCGACGCCCGTGACCCGTTCTCGTCCCGGCCCCTCCACCAGGGGTGGGAAGGCGCCCGATCCCCGTACCTCGGCCGCGCAAAGCCTTTCCAGCTGGGCCGTGGCCTGGGCCGCCTGGTCGGCACTGGTGGATCGCAGCCAGACCGACCTCCTGCGCCTGCCGTCGACCACCCGCGAGGTCACCGTCAGGCGGACCGGAGCGTCCAGCTGGTCCAGCCAGGCCTCGAACCCGGCCAGGAGCCGGGCCCGGGCCGACGGGCGGGCGTCGAGGATGTCCGGGCCGGCGATCTCGATCGCCCCTCGGGCCCCCGCGAACTCGGAGCGAGCTATCCGGCATCCGTCCAAGAGGGCCGCTCGGCCCGCCTGGCGAGGGAGCGGAGCCAGTAGGCCACCAGCCGCTCCACCCAGCCCAGCGCGGAGAGCTCCAGCAACCTCACCCAGGCCAGGAGCGACCCCGGGCCCAGCACCAGCCCGGCCAGGATGGCTCTCGGCTCCAGGGGGAGGGGCGCCCGCAGCACGGCCGTCCCTCCCGCCAGGACGAGCCCCAGGAGGGCCAGCCGGGCGGGCGGGAGTCCGAGCGCCATCGTCTCCTCGCGCCCCCCATCTGGAGCCAGGATCACGTCCGACCCGACCGGGCCGCCCCCGGCTCCACCGTCCCGCCGGAGCCCCAGAACTCCCCCGAGCTGCTCACTCCCATCGCCGTCCAACAACGTCCGCCGCCCGGCCGGCGGTGGGCTCAGGGTCGGTGGAGCTCGAAGGTGAAGCCCAGCGTCTGGGAGGGGAGGCGGGGCACCTTGGTGACCCGGACCGTGACCCCCTCCGCCCGAGGGAGCGTCAGCACCGCCTCGGCGATGGCCCCGGCGAGCCCCTCCAGCAGGTTGAACTCGGAGCCCTGCACGACCCTCCGCACCGCTGCCTCCACCAGGGAGTAGCTGAGGGTGTCCTCCAACCGGTCGCTGGCCACGGCGGTCGCCAGGTCGGCCTCCACCTCCACGTCGACCTCCACGTGCGAGCCCAGCTCGCGCTCGGCTGGATGGACCCCGTGCCGACCGAAGTAGCGCAGCCCTCTGAGGACCAGCCGCTCGCGGCCCATCCCGTCGGAGCTCAGGGAGCCGTCCCCGCGGGGGAGTCCACCGCCTCTATGGACTCGATGTGCAGCACCTCCCGGCGGTTGTCGCGGGTGGGGAAGAGAACCACCAGGGTCTGGGAGAGGGCCGCCACCACCTGGCCGACGTCGCCGACCTGGATGCTGGGGATCGGCTCTCCCGTGCTGTGCCGGACCACGTCGGTGACGCGCACCCAGCTGCCCGGAGGCCAACGCATCTCAGGTGTCAGCTCCTCCGGGGGCAGGTCCTCGGCCGAGACGTTGCTGCGGCTTCCGCCCCACGGGCGGGGCGGGGCGGGGCGGGGGGCGGGGCGCGCGACCGGAGCCTCCTCCTCCAGCACCTCCTCCTCGAGGGTGTCCTCCTCGAGCGGGTCCTCGGCGTCCAGCCCGCCCGGGGCGGGTTCCAGCTCCGGTTCGGCGTCAGGGGGATTGGTCATGGCTTCCTTCTGTCGGGTGGGCGCCCGGGGAATCCCAGCCTAGCACGGCGGCCATTTTCTCCCTCGGGTCAGCTGGAGATCAGTGTCGTGATGCGCCAGGGCGTCTGGGTGGCGTCCAGGGCGACCCTCAGCTCGACCGGGTCGCCGGCGGTGGCGGGCGCCACTCCGGAGGCGAGGAATCCCGTCCGGTCGCGATAGCGGACGCGGAGCCAGACGCGCTCCTGGGTGCTCTCCTCCAGCACCTCGACCTGCAGCGCCTCGCGGAAGGGGCTCACCTGGATGCCTGCCATCTGGTAGGCGTGGAAGCGCGCCTGGACCTCGCTCAGGGCGTCCCCGCCGAGGGCCAGCCCGAGGCGGGCCAGGTTGCCGGTGGCGGCGGCCTCGTCCACGACGGCCAGGGCGCGCTGCAGGTCGGCGCGGGCGCGCTCGGCCAGCTGGGAGGAGGTGGGGCGCCGGCGGAGGGGGTTGCTGGGCATGAGCCTGTCAGCGGCGCCTGGGCCGCAGGGGCCTCAGCACGTCGGTGGGCTCGTAGGCTGTCTGCGGCGGGCCTCCGGCGTCTATGACCTGGGGGGCCAGCGGCGCAGGAGTGGGGTCGAGGGAGACCGGGGGGGGAGGGACCTGCACCGGGGTCTCGTCAGTCCAGTCATGGGTGGGGGTGGAGGGAGTCGGGGTGGAAGGGCTCGGCGGGCGCGGGGCGGCGGGCGCCGGCTCGACCACCGCGGTCAGCCCCCGGGGCGGGGGAAGCGGCGGCCCCGAGCGGCCCAGGAGCATCGCCGGAAGCGCCTCGAGGGCGGGCAGGACGATCATGCCGACCGCCTCCGCCATCCACCGGACGGTCTCGGCCGGCCACGTCGACCCCTCGGGGGTGACGAAGCAGTGAGAGGGGGAGAGCCTCGGGACCTGGCCGAGAAGGGCGAACCCGGGGAGGGCGGAGCAGACCAGAGAGTCGGGGCCGGAGCCCGAGTCCAGGAGGGAGCGCACGGTCTCCAGGGCGGTCACCGGGTCCTCGAGCTCGGGCTCGGAGTCCTGCCCCAGCACCTCGAAGTTGGGCAGCAGCCGGCGCACGCGTAGGGCGAGCTCCGCGCCCCCCACCACCACGACCTGCCCCATCAGACCTCAGCCGGAAGATCCGCGCGGTGTCTCAGGGGACCACCTCCAGGTGCACGGTCGTTCGGTCGAGCGCGGCCTCGTCGACCACCACCCCGAGGCCGGGTCCCGTCGGCACCGCCAGGGTCCCCTGCGGCGAGAGGTGGAACGGAGTCTCCAGGATGTCCTGGTGGAAGTAGCGGTCGCTCGCGGACGTGTCCCCGGGTAGGGTGAAGCCCGGGAGGGAGGCCAGGGCCAGGTTGGCCGCCCTCCCGATCCCGGTCTCCAGCATCCCCCCGCACCACACCGGCCAGCCCTCGGAAAGGCAGGCGTCGTGGATGGCCAGCGCGGGCATCAGCCCGGCCACCCTTCCCGCCTTGATGTTGAGGATCCTGCCCGAGCCCAGGCGGAACGCGGCCCTGAGGTCCGCCATCGACTCCACGCTCTCGTCCAGGCAGACCGGCGTCTCGATCTGGGCCTGCAGGGCGGCATGGTCCACCAGGTCGTCGTGCGCCAGCGGCTGCTCGATCATCATGAGGTCGAACCGGTCGAGCTGGCGCAGCCGCCCCAGGTCGGAGAGGGAGTAGGCGCTGTTGGCGTCCAGCATCAGGGGGGTGAAGGGAAAAGCCCGCCGAACCTCCTCCGCCAGCTCGAGGTCGTATCCCGGCTTGCACTTGAGCTTGATGCGCCGGTAACCCTCGGCCAGGTAGCCCTCGATGACCCCCAGGGTGGCTGGCAGGGAGGGCTGGATGCCGATGCTGACCCCGCTTGGGATCTCCTCCTTCTTCCCGCCCAGGATGGCCGCCAGGCTCATGCCCGCCACCTTCCCAGCCAGGTCGAGGACGGCCATCTCCGCAGCTGCCTTCGCCATGTTGTGACCCCGGACCCAGCCCCAGCGGGCGGCCAGCTGGGCTGGGGTGGATGGCTCGGTGCCGAGGACGGCGGGGAGGATGTAGCGGCGCAGCGCCTCCAGGGCCGTCTCCCGGGTCTCGTAGGAGTACCCCGGCTCCACCCCCGCGGCGCACTCCCCGAGGCCCCGCATCCCCTCCCCGTACAGCTCCACCAGCACCGCCTCCCTGCGGGTCTGGGTGCCGAAGCTGGTCGTGAACGGCGAGACCAGGGGGAGGGAGACCACCCGCAGGCGGGCACCCTCCAGGCGCAGGGCGGGCAGTTCAGCGATCACCGGCTCCTCCGAGGAGCGCTCATCTGCCAGAGGCAGCCGGCGACCAGCGCGGCCCGCTCGGGGATGGAGCCGAGGTCGGCCCACTCACCCGGAGCGTGAGCACCCCCCCCGACGACTCCCAGCCCATCCAGGGTTCGGATTCCCAGGGCAGCGGTGAAGTTGCCGTCGCTTCCCCCGCCCACCGTCACCGCCTGGATCGGAGGCAGCCCGAGCCAGCTGCCGACCTCCCGGGCGACGGCGAAGAGGTCCGCCGAGGCAGTGGTCTCCAGTGGGGGTCGGTTGGGAGCTCCGTCCAGCTCCAGGGCGGCCTGCGGGTGGCGCGGCCGCAATTGGCGCAGCCCCCGGTCGACCCGGGCCGCCTCTGCCGAAGTGGCGAAGCGGACGTCCACCTCCAGCTCGGCCAGCTCCGGGACCACGTTGACCCGCCCCCCGCCGCGGAACACCGTGGGAGTCACGGTGGTCCCCAGCTCGGGGTCGCCGAGCCCCCCCACCTCGTCGACCAAGCGCGCCAGCTCCGCCACCGCGTTCACCCCCAGCTCCGGCTCCAACCCTGCGTGCGCCGCCCGGCCGTGGACCCGAAGGCGGTAGGTCCCGACCCCCTTCCTCCCCACCTTGAGAGCGCCCTCGGCGGGGGGTTCCAGGACCAGGACCGCCGCACTCTCCCGGGCTGCCTTTTCGATCATCGGCCTGGAGGCCGTGCTTCCCACCTCCTCGTCGCCGGTGCAGAGCAGGGTCAGCCGGGCCGGGGTCGGCCCGTGTTCCGAAACCGCGGCCAGCGCCGCCAGGCCCACGATCACCCCCCCCTTCATGTCGAACACCCCCGGCCCCCTCACCCGCTGACCCTCCCGAAGCAGCCCGCCGGGGAATGCCCCCACCCCCCAGACGGTGTCCAGGTGGCCGAGGAGGAGCACACCCACGCTCGGGTCGCCCTCCAGGGTGAGACTCAGGCCGGGCACACCCTCCGGCGTCGGCCGGGCGACCCGGACCCCGGGCACCCAGCGGCTCGCGAGCTCGGCGACGAGGTCCCCACACCGGCCGATGGCCTCCAGGTCGCCGCTCGGGGACTCTAGCGCCACCAGTTCGCCGAGCGCATCGGCCCAGACCTCGCTGCGCTCTCCCATCCAGGAGCGAAGGCGCTCAGGAGGCAGCGGAGCTTGAACCTGGGTCACGGCCCGATTCTATGCTCGGGCGGGCTCCTCAGCGCCTCCTCCGCTCGCGGCCGGAGTCCGGCTCCGGAGCCGGTGCCGACCCGGGCTCGACCATGGTCGGCACGGGTCGCTCCGGCTGGGGAGGAGGATGGCCGAAGAGGGTGCCCACCAGGATCATCAGGCTGGCCGCCTCGGAGCGCAGACGGGAAGCCCGCCAGCGCGGGCTGAGGAACCAGCGGGCCAGCAGCCCTGTGATCACCCGGCTACTTGCAGACCCACTCCGACGACTCCCCAATGGAGAACATCTTGGCGGCAATGTTGGCCTGCTGGGTGGGGTTCCATATGTCGGTGCCTCCGTGGCCGTAGAAGGTCGCGGGCATGAACTGGAAGAGGCCGCTGGCCCCGGAGGAGCGGTTGACGTCGGTCGGATCGAGGCCGGACTCGCACTGAGCCACCCCTAGAAGCCAGGCGTAGGACACGTTGTACTTCTGGGCCGCGGCCCAGATGATCTGCTTGATGGTGCCGATCGGCGGCTCTGGCACCGGCTGCCAGAAGGCGTTGCCGTAGGGGAGGGAGGGCTGGGGCGGCGGGGGTGGGGTCACCTTGGTCACCGCCAGGGGCATCGTGATCTGGTAGCCGGTGCTGCTGAGGACGTTGCGGCCCTGGGCCGCAACCTGGGCCACCAGGGCGGGGGCGGGGGACTGAGGTCCGATGGCCTCCCCGGTGCTGAGCGCTCCCAGCAAAGGGGCCAGAGCCGCCAGGCAGAGGGCGGCAGCTCCCCACCGCAGCCTCGATGCCAGCCTGGGCCAGGCCCGGCGCTGCGCGGGCGCCGAGGGCGCCAGCGTCAGCTCAAGCGGGGCCGTATATGAAACCCAGGTACCCTGCGCCATCCTGAACCCATCTGTAGTCGACTCGATCCCACCCGCCCCCGGGGACGCCGTAGAAGTTCATCTCCGAGACCTCGAAGGACCCGGGCTTGACCGCCACCACGTAGGCCACGTGGCCGTACCCCCAGCTCTCGCCCGGCACGTCAACGCCCCAGACCACGGCCGACCCCACCTCGGGGGTCTGGCCCTCGGCGTATCCCGCCGCCGCGGCGTTGGCCCACCACTGGTAGGCGTTGCCGCCCCAGGTGACCTTCCGCTGGCTGGCGACCCACCAGGTGCAGTCGCCGAAGGCGAAGGACCAGCTCCCGGTGCCGATGGTCGGCTGGGGCGTTGTCAGCTGGGCCAGAAGCTCCTGGGAGCGTTGCCCCAACTGGGCCTGGGCGGCCATCGACTGGCTCTCGTCCGCCTGCAGTTGCGCGGTGGCGGAGGCCACCACCTGCTGGTCGTGCCTGATCGTCCCCACCAGCTGGGCGACCTGGGTGGCCACCGCGGAGGGCAAGGCGGTGCGGGCCAGGAACTGGGCCAGATTGGGCGCGGCCAGGGCCTCTGCCACCTGCTGGCTGCCGCTGCCATCCACGTAGGCGGTGGAGACCAGGTTGGTGAGCGCGATCTGATCGCCGGCCATCTGCCGCTGCAGCGTCGCCGAGGTCGCCTGATCCGCAGCCAGCTTGGCGTTGAGCCGCTTCAAATACAGCTGCTCCGCCTCTACCTGGGTCAGGAGCGCCATCACCTGGCTCTGAGACGCCAGGTCGCCCTGGGCTCGGAGCTGGTTCAGAAGCTGGGTCAGTTGGGCCTGGTCACCGGCGAGTCCCTGCTGGGCCCTGGTGTTCGGGCCTGGCCCCAGCACAGCGGAGATCCAGACCAACCCGGCCATCGCCACAGCAATCGAGACGCGCCCAATGGCTTGGGCTCCGCGCATACGTCCTCCCACATAGCGCGTGCGTTACGAGGGGGCAAGTTAACCGATACCCCCTGCCGCGGTCAAGTTGGCAGGGGGCGGCCCTCCTGCCAGTGGAACTCGTGGACGAGTTCCACCAGCCGCCGCAACTGGGCCGGGTCCGTGTCGGGCAGGACGCCGTGGCCCAGGTTGAACACATGGCCGCGGCGCCCCCGCGCTCGGGCCAGGACATCCTCTGCCAGGGGCCGCAGGCGCTCCCAGGGGGCCAGCAGCGCTGCCGGGTCCAGGTTGCCCTGGAGGCAGTGCTCCGCCCCCACCAGGTCCCAGGCGGTGTCCAGCGGCACCCGCCAGTCGACCGAGACCCCCTGGGCCCCCAGGTCGGCGAAGACGGGGAGCAGATGGCTCGACGCGGTGGAGAAGTAGATGGCGGGCACCCTTCCCTGAAGGCGAGCGAAGAGGTCTCTCAGGTGGGGCAGGAGGTGCTCCCGGAAGGCTCGCTCGTCCAGGACCCCGACCCAGCTGTCGAACACCTGGACGACTTCGCAGCCGGCCTCCGCCTGGGCCACCAGGTAGTCGCCGAGATGGACGGTCAGGGTGCCCAGGAGCTGCGAGAACAACTCGGGCTCCGCGCGCAGCAGCCCGCGGAGCGCCGGGTAGTCCCGGCTGCCATGGCCCTCGACCAGGTAGCAGGCGAGGGTGAACGGTGAGGGCCCGAACCCGATCAGGCCGGCCCGCTCCCCGAGCCGTTCCCGGGCGATGCGGATGCCCTCCAGCAGGAAGGGATAGGCCTCCTCCACCGCGGGGCGGCGGAGCGCCCGCACCTGCTGGGCGCTGCGGATCGGGTCACCCACCCATGGGCCCACCTCCTCCCGAAGCTCGAAGGGCACCCCCATCCCTTCCAGGGGAAGCATGATGTCGGCGAAGAGCACCGCGGCATCGACCCCTAGGAGGTCCACGGGCATGCAGGTGACCTCAGCGCAGAGCTCGGGCTGGTGCACCATCTCCATCAGCCCCCAGCGCCGCCGGAGCTCGCGGTACCGGGGAAGTGACCGGCCCGCCTGGCGCATGAACCACACCGGGGTGACGTCAACCCGTTCCCGGCGCACGGCGCCCAGCAGCCGCGCTCGCCCGCCCTTCACCGTTTGCCCATTTGGTCCACCATCATGGGAGCATGCCAAATCGGAGCGGGTCTCTGAGGGGCTGGGTGGCCACAGCCCACCTGGGGCCATCCCTGGCGTGCACCGCATTCACCGCCCTATCCGGATGGGCCGCGGCCCGGGCCGAGGGCGGAGGCGGGTCGCGCACCCCGGCGTTCCTGGCGGCCCTGGCCATGGCCCTGGCCCAGGTCAGCACCGGCTCCCTGAACGACGTCGCCGACCATCGCGCGGACCTGATCCATCAGCCGTACAAGCCAATCCCCCGCGGCGAGGTGACGCGGCCCCAAGTCCTGGCCTTCGCTCTCGGCACCGGGGCCGGCTCCCTCCTCGTGGCGGCGCTGGCGGGACCCCGGACGCTGAGGGTCATGGCCCTGGGGCTGGCCAGCGGCTGGTCCTACGACCTCTGGCTGCGCCGCACCCCGCTCTCGTGGGCCCCGTTCGCGGTCGGCATAGGGACGGTTCCACTCCTGGGACCGGCGGCGCTGGGGTTGCCCCCTGTCCGGCCCCGGCTGCTGATGGCCATGGCCAGCCTCCTGGGGCTGGCGCTGCACCTCGCCAATGGCGGGCCGGACGCCGCCCGAGACCGGGCCGCCGGGCGCAGGAGCCTTCCCGTGCTTCTCGGCGCGCGAGGGAGCCGGCTCGGAGCGCACGCCACCCTCACCGGAGCTGCCGCGGTGAGCGTGGCGAGCTCGCCGGGAGCGGCCCGGGGTTGGGCGCTTCGAGGGGCGGCGGCGGGGATTGGGCTGCTGGCCGTGGATCGGGCCCTGCTCGAGGCCGAGCGCCGTCCAGGGCAATACCCGTTCGTGCTCCCGGTCCTGGCGGCGGGAGCGATCGCGGGCGGCTGGCTCGTCGGGGCCGCCGGCGCCGGGGCCGGACGGTGATGCGGCGACCGGCGCCCGGAGCCGAGGTGCGGCTGCGACCCTCCCCGCGGGAGCGGTGGCGTGCCGCCTGGAGCGCCGCCGGGGTCCTGGCGCTGCTCCTGATCCCGGTAGGGGTGCTTCTCGCCCTGGTCACTGGGAGCTGGGGCTGGCTGCTGGTGCTTGAGATGTGGGCGCTCTTCGCGGCTGGGCTCTCCTACGTGGGCCAGGCCCAGAACGCGGTCTACGTGGGCGAACTGGGGGTCCGGAGGATCACCAAGGGCTGCAGCGTGACCGCCACCTGGTCGGGGCTGGCGGGTGTCGAAGTGACCATCCCGGGCCAGCGGATCGTGGTCTTCCAGCTCAACGGCCACGACTACCGCATCGAGCGATCCGGGTGGGGCAGCCGACGCAACCTGGAGGCGCTGCGGCGCAATCCCCCCGACGGGATCAAGCTGCGCCTGGATCGCCAAACCGCCGACACCCTGGTCACGATGGTCCGCGAGCGCCGCCCGGACCTCTCCGGGCTCTCCGACTGGGATCGGCTGAGCTGGCCCGGCGGCGGGGTCGCTGGGAGTTCGGGAGCCTAGTCCGGCCCGTCGCGCAGGATTCCCCGCAGCCTCGCCCGGGCCTCGGCCCGTTCGGTCTCCAGGAGCTCCAGCAGCAGCTGTCCGCCATCCAGGAGGCTCTCCGCCTGGCGGAGGAGGTCGGGACTCTGCGTCCCCTGGAGCCGGCTCCGGAGCCGTTCCAACCGACGCAGAACCGATCGCGCCTCGCTGGTGGCGGCCTCCAGCTCCTTGAGGTCGCTCAGCGTCCCGGCCACCGCGCCCCAACTCTTTCCGAACCGGTGGCCCGGATTCCCAGCACCTCGGAGGAGCATCGGGCGCCGGTGCCCGGCAGGGCGGCGGAGCCCGGCCCCCGACCAGCAGGTCGCGGCGGCGGCGTCAGCCTTCCACCTCTCCGACCGAGGCCAGGGAGTCTGGTTTCACCCGCGGACCCCGGCGCTTGCGGAGGACCCGCCCCGGCCGCTTCCAACGCAGGGGATCAGGAGCAGCCCGGCTCCCACATACGAGCCGGCCATCACCGCGAACCCGGCGGCGAAGCCGAGGTGCTGGATGACCTGGCCGACGGCGACGATCCAGAGCGACCCGACGCCGTAGGAGAGCGCGAAGTAGAAGCCGAACATCCCGGCCTGGGCCGAGGTGGCGATGCTGTCGCTCACGAGGGCCTGGAGCAGGGGGTTCTCCACATACGCCACCAGCCCCACGATCAAAGCCAGCGCCGCCAGGCCGGCCAGTGGCAGGGAAGAGGCCAGCCCAAAGGCCAGGACCGCGACCGCCGACAGGGCGTAGGCACCCCACAGGACGGGGATGCGTCCCAGACGGTCCGAGAGGGGACCGCCCAGGATCGGTCCCAGGACCGCCCCCACGAGGACCACGTTGAAGATCACCCCCACCGTGGCCTCGGGGAGGTGGACCCCATTCCGAAGGTAGAGGGGGATGAAGGCGTTGAGCGTCCCCAGCCCACGGCCACCGGCGGCGATCGTGGCGGCGGCAACTCCGAAGATCGCCACCCGAGGGTTCACCAGCTGGTCCCGCCGGATCCGCGGCAGGTGGGGGCGCAGGCCGGGTCGGGGGACACCCCTGCCTCGATCGCCTGGGACGGGGGGAAAGGTGAGGAGCAGCAGGAGACCGAGCAGGAAGAGGGGCACTGCGAGGATGAGGAGAGTCGGTCTCCAGCCCAGATCAGCGATGAGCAGGGCGGCGGGGATGGGGATGACCAGCGACCCCACACTTCCCCCGATGGTGGCGACGCTGAGGGCGGTTCCGCGCCGCTCGGGGTACACCCGGGCCGCCACCGAGCTCCCCACCGGGTGCTGCTGGCTGGACCCCAACAGCGCCAGTCCCTGGCCGGTTGCAAAGACGGGGTAGGTGGGGGCCAGTGCGCCGAGGATGGCGCAGAGCCCCACCACGAGGTTCTGGCATCCGAGGATCCAGCGGGCGGCGACCCGCTGGCCGACGTATCCCGCACTGGCCTGGGTGAGGCCACCCACCACCCCGATCACCCCCACGGCCAGCCCCAGGGTGGCGTAGTTGAGGTGGAAGTCGACCAGGATCGCCGGGTAGGTCAGCGGAAGGAGGCCCGAGTACATGTGCTGACCGGCGTGCGAGGTGGCGACGAGGCCGAGTGCGCGCCGCCGCGCCCGCCTCCTGGTGCCGAGCTCAGCGGCCTCCTCCACAGTTTCAGCATACGGAGCGTCACGAGGGGGACGGCTCCGCTGCCGGACCGTAGACGAACCCCAGGAGAGCCTCGGTCGCGCTCCCGGTGGCTCCCGCCGCGACCCCTCTCAGGTCCACGTACGGCGGGGCAGGGCCGGGGAGCGCCCAGTTGGACTCCGCCACCGTGTACGACCCGTCGGCGCCCACCCCGACCACGAAGGCCACATGGCCGGGACCCCGATCCCCGTACACCGCGATCGCGCCCAGCTCCGGAGAGATGCCCACCGCGTAGCCCGCCGCCGAGGCCAGCTCCAGCCACTGCCCCCCGTCTCCGCCCAGAAGACCCTGGGGGGTGTGCCAGGTGACCAGCCGGCGGGTGGCCACGTACCAGGTGCACTGCCCGGTGGAGAACCCCTGGTAGTTGACGGGGAACGGCTCAGGGTGTCCGGTGCAGGCCGACGGCTGGACCGCCAGCGCTCCCGGCTCGGGGCCGCACGGAGCTGCCCAGTCCGGGAAGGAGGGCGCACCAGCCAGCACCACCTCCCCGGGCTGCAGCACCAACCCCCCAGGTTCGGGGAGCAAGCCCCCCAGGGCGGGCCATCCTGCGGCCGCCGCTCCGGCCCCCAGCAACCCCACGAGGCTGGCCCCCAGGACTGCGGGGAGCAGGCAACCGAGGGCCAGAAGGGGCCCCATCGCCGACAGCCAGCGTCGGGCGGTCACGGAGAGCCCGCGGCCAGCTGCCCCGTGGTCAGGGCCGGCCACCACGCTTGAGGAGCACCTCCGCGGAAGCCGGCATGCTCCTCTCCCGCCAGTACCAGCCCGCAGCCCGGCTCCGCATCCCGGAGGAGCTCGCACTCGGCCTCGGAGAGGGAGAAGGCCCGGCGCACCCCGGGGAGGGCCACCGGCTCCTGGCGCAGCAGCAGCTTGGTGTGGCAGTTGCGAATCACCACGTTGCCCACGGGGGAGTTGAGGAAGTCCTCGACCACCTGCGAGACCACCAGCAGCCCGGCCCCCAGCTTGCGGATCCGCCGGGCCATGCTCTCCAGGAAGTGGGCGCCCGAGGGGGAGGAGAGCAGGACCTCCGCCTCGTCCACCACCACCAGGGTGGGGCGGGAGTGCGGGTGCTCGAGATCCTCCTCCAGGTGCCAGAGCACCAGCTCCATGGCTGTCCCCAGGAGCTCCTCGCGGGCGTGGAGGTGGCGCAGGGAGACCACCAGGGCGTCATCGGCGTCGAGCCCACCCGCGCCGTCGAAGATGCCCGCACCGGGGCCGACCACCTGCCGTCGCAGCCCCGCCGCGAGCTCCGCCTGGCCCGCCGCCTCCAGCTGCTCCAGGACCGCGGCGAGGCCGGCCTCAGTGGGCTGGAGCCGCAGGGCGGCCAGGGCAGCCAGCCCGATGGCCTCCAGGGAGGTCCTCGAGGCGGCCGACCGGCCCGCCGCCAGCAGCCGGCGCAGCAGCGGAAGGGCTCGCTCCACCCGCCGCTCGGGCTCCTGGCCCGGTGGCCCGAGGACGTTGAGCCCGCGGCCATCGCGCGCGCCCAGCTCCAGGCATCGGGCTCCAAGCAGGGCTCCCAGCTCCAGATACTCCCCCGCGGGATCCAGGCAGCGCAGCCGGCACCCTTGGAGGGTGAGGCGGGCCGCGAGCAACTTGGAGGTGAAAGACTTGCCCCCGCCCGAGGTCCCCAGGACCAGGATGTTGCGGTTGGGGTTGGACGCGGCCAGGGGATCGACCGTCACCAGCTCCCTGGTGCTGGGGCTGGGTCCCAGCAGCACCCCCTTCCTTACGTCCAGCGTCGCCCGCAGGAAGGGGATGGCGGTGGCGGTGGCGGCCGTCGTCATGTCCCGCGACCAGCCCAGGGGATCCACCCCGAGCGGCAGCGTGGCGCGCCACCCGTCCGCCTGCCGGTTGAACAGTGGGACCGGGGTGCATCCCAGCCCGACCAGGGTGTTGACCACCTGCTCCCAGCCCAACTCCATCTCCCCCGGGCCGGCCCCCTCCACCGTGATGCAGGTCACCAGGCGCATCAGGTGGTCCTCCTCCAAGAGGACCCTCTCCTCCAGGGCCAGGGCGTCCTCGAGCGCCGCCCGGGTGCCGGCATCCGGGCGCCGGCCCTGGCGCCGGTCCACCTCCAGCCCGGTTTCGAAGGTGCGGATACGCCGGCGCAGGTGGCTCAGGCTGTGCAACTTGGGCACCGGGTACAGGTGCTGAGCCACTCTGAGCGGGCATGGGGCGGCCAGCACCAGAGGGGCCAGCCAGCCCACCTGCAGGCGGCGGGGGAAGCCGTGCACCACCAGGCTGCGGCAGACCCGGTCGGGGAGCTCCAGCCGGTCCGGCCTGACCGTGGCTGTCTCCGGCGCCAGCCAGCTGCCGAAGCTGGCGGTGGGCCGCCCGCTCCGCCCGCCCGTCAACTCCTGCAGCAGGCCCAGCCACTCCCCGTCCCCAAGGGTCCGGGGACGCAGTCCAGAGCCCGCCAGGGCCGTGGCGACGGCTCTCCGGCGCTGCTCCAGGTCAGCGGTGCCCCCTCGGCGCCGTTGCCTTGGCAGCGACGTCCGCAGGCTCGCGGGGGAGTCGTCCCAGATCACCGCCAGGTGGTGGCGAAGGTGCACCTGGCCGCTGGCCAGGAGTCCTGCCGAGTACTCGGCGTCCAGGCGCCCGTTGGCCGAGGGCTCCACGGGAGAGGAGGGTGCCAGCGGACGCGAGACGCTGTACAGCGAGACCGGTCCCGAGAGGGTGGACAGTGCCCGCCAGTAACGCCTCCAAACCAGCTCCCGCTCGGGGCGGGACCGCAGCAGGAGGTTGAGGGCGGCCAGCTCAAGGGCGGCCCGGCGGCGGCCATCCCGGAGGCCGGCCACGCCGCCCTCCAGGTAGGCGAGGTCGATGAGCTCGACGGTTGATCCGACCCGCGACGTCAACCTCATCGACGGGCCGCGGCTCCCGCGGGCATGGTCCAGGAGAGGGGCCAGCGATCCCCTCCATCCACGGCCCGGAACTCCGGGAGGCCCGCATGCAGGTCGGGATGGCACAGCCGCTGGCGCTGGGTCCGGAACCGGGCAGCGTCCAGGAGGTAGGCATCGAGCCGGCGGCCCCGGCGACTGCCGAAGCCCAGCACGACACAGCCCGTCGCCCAGGGCATGGCGCCGGCGAGGGTGGCGCCCAGACCGCAATGGGCGTGGATCAGGATCATCGGCAGGACGGCCGCTCCGCCCAGCCAGCCCAGCTGGGGGGTGGTCAGACCTCCCCAGCGGCTGGGGACGTCCGAGATCGGCTGCGGTACATCGGCCTCCATCATGTCCGCCCCGTTTGGTCCCGCGGGGGGCCCGGTTGGGGCTGCAGCCTCCCGCGCCGCAAGGCGTTGAGGTAGGCCACGTCCAGGCTGTGCACCGCAGGGCCTCCGGCGGCGGCGTATCTGGCCCCGAGGGTGTGGAGCGCCGCCCCGAACTCGGGCCCCTCGGCCATGGTCCTCATCGCCGCGAGATCCTCCGGGCCGAACCCGGTCAGCCGGCCGAGCTCCTCCTGACGCCCCCCATCCGACAGCAGCTGGCGGCCGAGAAATTGCTCCCGTGACTCCCGTCCGACGACCGTCGGCCACCCGGCGCCCCGGCCCGGCGCCCCACTCTCGATGCTGGTGGCGAGGTCCTCCTCTGGCCGGCCGGGCAGACCCAGGGCGTGAGCGGCCCGCCCACCCCAGCGGGAGCCGTAGCGCCTGGCTTGGGGCAGGGTGGCGCCGGCCGCCAGCAGGGAGCCCCCGAGCACGGTGCCCGCGGACACCTCGGCCAGGGCGCGGACCCGGCGGGTGGTGGACATCTCTCCCCGGCTGATGCGGCCCGGCACCTCCACCATCAGGAAGACGGTCACGGCGGCCAGCAGGCACTTGGCGAACTGGTCTCCCGGGTCCCCACTCCCAACTTCCGCGAGCAGGCCGCCCTGAGCCGCGGCGCAGCCGGGATGGGAGGTGGGGGAGATGAAGGGACAGGAACCGTGGGGGGCCACGGGGGCCAAGCCGGAGACGGTGGACACCACCGCCACGAAGGCCAGGAAGATCAGGGTTTGGACCACCACCACCGCGGAGAGGGCTCCGACCGTGGACCAGTAGCGGTTGAAGATGGCCCGGCCCCCGGGCAGAGCCAGGGCCACGAAGGCCAGGCTGGAGCAGGCGGCCAGGAGGGAGAGGACGATGAAGCGGGCCAGGTAGGTCAGGGCCAGCCAGAGACCGAGCCCGGTGAGGGCGGTGAAGGCCACCATCCCCATGAGCCCATCCGGGACGTCGTAGCCATTGCGCCCGTGGGGGCCCACTCCGGCCCAGACGTCGGTGAAGGTGGGCACGGTGCCCCAGTAGATGTCCGCATAGCGGCAATCGGCAGGGCTTTGGCCGTCACCGGCCCGGGGCTCACCCGGCAGCGGGAGTACCCCCAACTGAAGTGCCCCCACGGTGGAGCTGCCGCTTCCCTCCAGGCAGTTCTGCCCCTGGTTGTAGTTGACCTGGTTGTCGGTGTTGGTGCAGAGGGGCTGAGCAGGCGATGCGTCGCCGCGGTCGCAGTTGGCGTCGTGAAGCGGGGGGCCGAAGAAGTTCTCGCTGCGGTCGAGGACCTCCTTGGTGAAGTCTGGGCTCGAAGCACCGATGCAATGAGACTGGGTGAAGGAACGGTCCATCCAAGGGTCGACCAGGACCTGCTGGCGCCGGCTGGGACCGGGGAGCGAGAGGTGGATGCCCGGGTGGAGGATGGGGCTGTCCTCTGGGCAGTAGGCGGTGATGGCGAGGACGGTCATCATCTCCAGCGGGGTGGTGGCCGAACTACCCAGCCGCTGGAAGGTGGCCTCCAGGATGCCCTGGGAGACCCAGCTCCCCAGGTCGATCACCCGTCCGGCGAGGTGCAGCGGAAGTCCCGCCCCGAGGACCGCGGCGGCAATGAGGCAGGGGACTATTCCCCCCCTCAGGTTCAACTGCTGTCCGGCCATGAAGAGCGACACCTGGAGCGCGAAGGCGATCACGATCAACGCCAGGGACAACGGCTCAAGGACGGCGTTCATCCCCTGAACCCAGGGGATGCAGCCGGATGGGCCGCACTCGTGAGCCGGCTCGCCGAATCCTCCGTCGTAGTTGTCCACCACCGGGTTGGTGCCCACGAGGGTGGTGATCAGGTGCCACGGTCCCGAGGTCACAGCCCCAGTCGCGGGGTCGATGTGGGCCGGGTCGGGACTCCCGTCGAGGCTGCCCATGATGGCCACCGGCCCCGAGACGAACGCATCGATCACGTAGCAGAAGGGGTCGGTGATCCCCCCGCACTGCTGGCTGTCGCTCCCGGTGGTGGCGGCCGCTGTGGTGGGAGGCGGGGTGGGCTGCGGGGTCGGCGCCGCAGCGCTGCTTGCCGAGAGCAGGTGCCCCGCCAGGACCACCGCGGCAGCGGCCGGGCGCCTCAGGGGCCGTTCGCCGAACAGGTGGTGGTGGCGCAGGCGGTGCTGCTGCCGGTAAGCCCCTCGACGAAGGTGAGGATTGCCCCCTCGTTCACCAGGAGGAGCACGCCCAGGAGGACGGTCACCAACCCCTGGATGGCAGCCGCCCGGCGCTGGCTGTTGTCCAGGGAGGTCATGTAGCGGATCGCCGCGAAGCTGAGGCACAGGACCGCGACCGCCCCCAGGGCCAGGGTGGTCACGGTGTGGATGAGGTTGTTCAGTCCGGTCGCGAAGGTCGCCAGCTCGGTCAACGAACCTCACCTTGCGGCTGGGCCCAGGCGATCGGCCTGGCCCCGGCGGCGATGGCGATCGGCCGGCCCTTGGCTGCTTGCGGCAAACGTTCCCGGTCCGCGGGTGCGCCGGCGGCGGATCGCATCCGGCGGTCGCGGTACCAGGGGACCTGGCGGACCAGGGCCGGGTGGTCGCTCCCGCGGAGGATCAGGGCGCGCCCGCGCCGGAGCCGCCTGATCTCGTCCGGCGGCAGGCGCGGGTGAGCCTGCAGCGGGTGGTCGCCTTCCGCGGAGTGCAGGGTGGCGGAGCCCACCAGCCGGCTGGCCCGGTCCAGCAGATCCACCTCCGAGATGCCCGGGAGAAGGAGCTTGGTCCGGCAGTTGGCCCAAAGCGCGGTCACCGTCTCCGCTCCGTAGAGGGCCGAGATCGAGGCGAGGTCCTGGGCCAGCAGCACCAGCCGCACACCCTGGGTGCGGCCCAGCTGCACCAGGGAAGGCAGCTCAGGCAGAGCCGTCAGCTGAGCGAACTCGTCCAGGACGAAGAGCACCGGAAGCGGCGGCGGGTTGGCGTACACCGCCCGCCAGCAGGCGGAAAGCAGGGCGCTGAGCAGCCCCCGTACCAGCGGGGCGTCCGTGGGGCTGACGACGCAGTAGAGGCTGTTCAGCCCGCCGCCCGCCAGGGAGCGCGGATCGAAGGTGCTGCGGGCCGTGGTCCGGGCCACCTGGTCGCTTCCGAACACCCCCAGCTTGGACACCAGGGTGGCGACAACCCCCATGGCGGTACGATCTCCGCCGCTCAGGGCGCCCTGGACCAGCTGCCGGGCCAGCGGATGGCTGACCTCCTCGGCCACCTCCTCCGCCGGGACCTGCTGCAGCAGAGACAGGACGTCGCTCAAGGTGAGGCCGGCAGCGGCGGACTCCACCAGCAGCCCGTGCAGGAGCTGGAGCGCCAGGTCGTGCCAGAACGGTTCCCGCTCCGGCGGACGACCGAGCAGGAAGCCGGCGCTGCGGAGCGCGTCGTCCGAGCTGGTGATGGCGCTGACGGGGTTCCAGCCATCCCCGGGCTCCATCAGGGGAGCGAAGACCGCGGCCCGGCCCCGGCGCTCCCGGGCCGTCAAGGTTCGGGCCAGCAGCTCCCCCTTGGGGTCCGTGACCACCACCGGCCCGGGCCACTCGAGGATCGCGGGAATCGCCAGCGAGCTGGACTTGCCGGACCCGGTGGGGCCAAGCACCAGCAGGTGTTCATCCTCTGGCAAGCGGACGGTCACCGGCCCGATCCGCCCCAACCGAACTCGTGCCTCTCCACCCCGCCAGAGCCGTCGGAGCTCGAGAAGGCGGGCGGTGCGGGCTCCTCCCAGCGATCCGGGGCGGAGGGCGGCGCGAGGCCGGCTCAGCCAGATGAGGGCTCCCACCGCCAGGACGACCCCGACGGTCGCCCCCAGGCCGGCCAGCCGCTGCGCTGGCGGCGTGCCGCCCAGGACCCCCTCGCGCACCGCGCTGACAACCACCCCCGCTCCCACCACCGCGGCTGGGGCCAGCAGCCAGAGCAGCTCCTGCTGCCTCTTCTCCACCGCCCGGTGAGTCCGTCCAGCTCCGCCCGGGGGGCGCAGCGGGGGCTGCGACGCCCCCGTCGCCGGGCGCGCCCGGGCCGTTACAGGAATTTGCCGGACTGCTTCAGGAACTTGCACAAGCGGGGCCGCTCCGGGACCTAAACTGCGGCCGATGCCCCGTTCCTCCCTCGCCCCCACCCGTCACCAGGGGGCAAGGACCATCCTGGTCGCGGACCGTGACCTGAGGTCCCGCACCGCCACGTCGGCGATCTTGCGCCGGCTGGGATTCGAGGTGGCCGAGGCGGAGTCGCCGCGCGCGGTACTCGCCCAGGCCCGCTCCGGCCCCTACTCCTGCGCCATCCTTGACCTGAACATCTCGGAGGCCGGCGCCTTCGACCTCTGCCGTCGGCTGCTCTCCGCCCCGGGTTGGAGCTGGACCCCGGTGATCTTCACGAGCTCGCGCCCCCCCGAGCCCGAGCAGCGGGACACGCTGCAGCAGGGCGGGTTCACCTTCCTGCTCAAGCCGTTCCGCTCCGGGCAGCTGCTCTCGGCCGTGGGGGACGCCCTGGCCGCCACGACGCCGCTGCGCGAATCCAGGCCGGATCGGCGGCGGGCCCTGTCCACCGTCCAGGCCGCGACCGTCTGACTGGTCCCGCCCCTAGCCCCCGGGTCCAGGGGGCAGGGGGGACACCGACGGAGACGGGATGGAGGATGGGGACGGGGAGGCCAGGGGAGTCGGGGACGGGCTGGGGGTGACGACCGGGGTCGGCGTCGCTGACGGTGACGGGGTCACGGTGCCTCCGCCGAGCACTTTGGTGGACGGGCCGGTCCCGGGCAGGTAGTAGTCGACCTCCCCCCTCACGGTCCGGCTGAGCAACCCTTGGGGAGGCGTGTACCAGTGGTTGGGCGTCCCCGCCAGAGCGGCCTCCATGAACTGGTTCCAGAGGGAGGCGGCGCCGCTGATGCCGTTCAGCCCGCCTCCATACATGGGGGCGTCGTTGGCGTTGCCCACCCAGTCCGCTCCCACCAACTGGGGCGTCCATCCCACGGCCAGGTTGTCGCGATAGCTGTTGGAGGTCCCGGTCTTGACGGCCGCCGAATGCCCCCGAAGGACCAGAGGGGTGTTCGGTCCGAAGGCCAGGAGCCGGTTGGAGTTGCGGGACAGGATGGTGTTCATGATGTAGGCGACCTGGGGGGAAAGCACCTGGGTGGCGGCCGTCGGAGCCTGGTAGAGGACCTGCCCTGTCTGACTCTCCACCGTGTTCACGAGGTGCGCCGGGTGCAGCACTCCCTGCGAGGCGAACACCGACCCGGCCTGGGCCAGCTCCCAGAGGGGAATCGGATAGGCCCCGAGGGTCATGCTCGGCCCGTACGAGGAGTCCGGCCCGTTGAGGGTCGTCACCCCCATCGCGCGGGCGGTGGCCAGGATCTGCGGGATGCCAGTGGCGAGCTCGACCCGGACGGCCGGCACATTGAGCGAGTTGCCCAGCGCCACCTGGATCGGCACCACTCCGGCATAGGTCCCCTCATAGTCGTGCACCACGAACGGCCCCCCGCCCGGCCCGCCGGTGGGAAGCCTGTAGGGACTGTCCAGGACCGGGGTGGTCATGGTGACCTGGTGGTCGGCGATGGCGGTGGCGTAGGTGAAGAGCTTGAACGTGGACCCCGGCTGTCGGGCCACCGCCGCCATGTCGATCTGACCCCCGGGGACGTTGGGCCCGGCCCCTCCCACCCAAACCTCGACCTGCCCGGTGGCGGGGTCCTCCGCCACCAGGGCGCCGTCGGTCATGTGCATCGCCTGGTGCCGGGCGATGTCGGCGGTGACCATCTGCTGGGCCTTCTGGTTCAGGGCCAGGTTGAGGCTGGTGTAGACCCGCAGGCCCATGGTGGCGTACCCGGCACCGAAGTGCTGCCGCAACCAGACCTGCACCTGGTCGACGAAGTAGGGCGCGTTGTCCACCGGGGCCTCGCTGCTCGCACCGAGGGCGGGCGGCTTGGCCAGCACCGATGCCGCCTCCCGGGCCGGAAGCTCCCCGTATTTGACCATCGCGGCCACCACGGCCTGCTGGCGGAGGCGGGCCCCGGCCATGTTGCTGAAGGGGTCGAGGTAGGACGGCGCCGGCAGGAGCCCGGCGAGCAGGGTGGCCTCGGAGAGAGTGAGCTGGGAGGCGGACACTCCGAAGTAGGTCTCGGCGGCGGCCTGGACGCCGGTCGCTCCCTGCCCGAAATAGACGTCGTTCAGATAGGCGTCAAGGATCTGGCTGCGGGAGAGGTGGGAGGTGAGCTCGTTGCCATAGAGGATCTCCTTCACCTTGTAGGTGATCGACTTGTTATCGGTGAGGTAGAGGAGTTTGGCCACCTGCTCCGGGATGGTGCTGGCGCCCTGGGCGGCGCTGTGGTGGATGAGGTCATAGATCCCGGCCTCGATGATCCGCCCGATGTCGAAGCTGGGCGCCGTCCAGAAGCTGTGGTCCTCAATGGCGACCACCGCCTTCTGCATGGCAGGCGCGATCTGGTCCAAAGGCACGGGGATCCGGCTGGTGCCGGGGGGGTGGAGGTCCGCGACCACCTGGCCTCCCTGGCCGTAGACCACGGTGTCGGTGGGGAGCTGCCGGGAAGGTGGCAGCGAGCTGTAGGCGCGGGCCATGGCGGTCGTGGGGACGGCCAGCGCGACCACCGCCACCAGGGCACCCATGAGCGCCAGGCCGACGAGATGCCGACGGCCCGGAGTCGCGGCGCCGCCACGCCGGCGGCCCCGGCGCGGTGGCTGGCGGGACTCGGGATTCAGTTCACGCATGATGTCGGTTGGGCGCGGCGCGGGGCCAGGGCCCCAGCTGCGTGCCGGGGCCGGCCAGGCGGGGGAGGCGCACTTCACGCGCCGCGCCCACCTCTGCAACGCCCCGCGGGCCGGTTTGGTTTCCGGAGTCCCACCGCGGCAACTGCGCCCCGGGGTCCGGCGACCTGGCGGTGGTGCCGGGCGCGGCCCCCACCGGCGCCCCTGCTCCCGCCAGGCCGACACCCCGCCTGGGGATCTGCCACGCTAGGAGTCCCGAATGAGCAGCATGCCACCCTTCGAGGAGCGCCGGGAGCTTCCGGTGCAGCCCTCCCAGATGCCCTACCTGCGGCCCCCCACCCCCCGGGCCAACTGGAGGTTCACGGGGCTGGCACTTGGCGGCCTGGGCCTGCTCGCCGTGCTCCGGCTGGTGGTGTCTCACCCGGCGCCGACTCCCTCTCACGTGTCGCCGCAGGCTGCCGTCGCCGGCTACCTGAAGGCCGCCGCCGCCAGCTCCCAGGCTGGCCTCGAGTCGTACCTCGCCCCCGAGGAACGCCCGGGCGCAGCCGCCATGCTCAGCGCCCTGCGGAGGGACCGGGTACGGATGGTGTCCCCCTCGATCGGGCCCACCAGCGTTGAAGGGGCCACGGCCCAGGTGGAGGTGGCGCTGGAGGTGTGTTACCGGAGGGCCGCCCGGGCCCCGTACACCTGCGAGCTCCTGAGCCACGATCCGCTCGGACTCTCCTCGGAGATCGTGTGCCAGGAGCTGGCCGGGCGCTGGTACGTGACGACCCTCCTGAAGCCGCTGCCGCTCGCCGGCTAGGGGCCAGGGGCCTACCCGGCTCCGGGCGCCCCCAGGGACGGCACGACCTGGCGCTGGGGATCGAGCAACCTGGTGAGCTCGTCTTCGGATAGGGCGGTGCGCTGCCGGGCCACTTCCCGCACCGTGGCCCCGGTCTCGAAGGCCTCGTGGGCGATGGCCGCCGCGGCGTCGTAGCCGATGGCGGGAACCAGCCCTGTGCAGATGGCCAGCCCACGCTCCAGCATCTCCGGTCCGCGCTCGGTGGCCACCAGGCCGTCCACGGCCCGCTCCGCGAAGTTGTCCACCGCGCGGGCCAGGAGCTCCATCTCCGTCAGCAGGTTGTGGGCGGCCACGGGGAGCATCACGTTGAGCTCCAGGATGGAGCCGGCGCTGCCCGCAAAGCTCACCGTGGCGTCGCATCCGAGCACCTGGGCCACCACCATCAGCAGGGCCTCGCAGATCACCGGGTTGACCTTGCCGGGCATGATCGAGGATCCCGGCTGGACCGCGGGCAGACTCAGCTCGCCGATCCCCGCCCGCGGTCCGCAGGAGAGAAGCCGGATGTCGTTGGCGATCTTGTAGGCGCTGATCGCCGCCGAGCGCACCGCCGCGGAGGCGAAGACCACCGCGTCCAGGGTCGACTGGGCCTGGAAGTGGTTGTCGGTCTCTCGAAGCTGGGCGTCATAGAGGGGCCGGAGGCGTTCCACCACCCGGGCGGCGAACTCGGGGTGCCGGCCGATCCCCGTTCCGACCGCCGTCCCTCCCAGGGCGACCTCCGCCAGCTGAACCCGGGCCGCCTCCAGCCTCTGAAGCGCCCGCTCCACCTGGCCGCGGTACCCCTCGAACTCCTGTCCGAGCCGGATGGGGGTGGCGTCCTGGAGGTGGGTCCTCCCGGTCTTGATCACGGGCCAGAGCGCCTCGCGCTGCGTCGCCAGGCTGTTGGCCAACCGCTCCAGGGCCGGGCGGAGCTGGTCCCTGAGGGTGGCGAGGGCCGCCAGGTGGATGGCGGTGGGAAAGACGTCGTTGCTGGATTGCCCGAGGTTCACGTGGTCGTTGGGATGCACCAACCCGCGGTCCCCGCGCTCCGCTCCCAGGAGCTCCAGGGCCCGGTTGGCGATCACCTCGTTGGCGTTCATGTTGGAGGAGGTGCCGCTGCCGGTCTGGAAGATGTCGACCACGAACTCGGCGTCGAAGCTTCCCTCGGCCACCTCGCCGGCGGCGGCGGCGATCGCCCGGGCCCGCTCCTCGGCCAGCAGGCCGAGATCCAGGTTGACCAGCGCCGCCTCCCGTTTGATCGCCCCCAGGGCTCCGATGAGGGCCCGGGGCAGGCGCAGGGTGGAGATGGGGAAGTTCTCCACCGCGCGCTGGGTCGAGGCGCCGTAGTAGGCGCGGGCTGGTACCGCCAGCTCCCCCATGGAATCTCGCTCCAGCCGGACCTGTGCATCCACGGTTACGAGTTTAGGCCCTGTTCCGGCTGGGGGCCGGGGCGCCAGTCGTCGACAAGCCGGCGCTTCCAGTCGTCCCCGGGATGGCGGCGGCCGGGGGGCCAGAGATGGTATCCCTCGAAGCGGCGCAGCAGCAGGCACAGCAGCACCCCGACGGCGGTGATGGGGTAGGCGCGCGGATCGCGGCTGGCGGCCAGCACCACCGGCAGGCTGAGGAAGCCCATGAGCACCCCGAGGCCGCTGCGCCGCATCCCTCCCCCCACGGCCAGCAGGACGAGCAGGCAAACCAGGCCGATCCAGGACCAGAGCGCGATGGCCCCGGTGGCGGTCGCCACTCCGCGGCCGCCGTTGTAGCGGAAGTAGAACGGCCATCCGTTACCGATCACCGCCGCCAGCCCGGCGCCGGCCGCAACCCAGCTCGGGCCGTGCAGGAGGTCGGCCGCCAGCACCGGTGACAGCCCCTGGGCGAACTGGAGCGGACCCACCACGGCCGCCGGCGCCAGCCCCACCGTCCGGTAGAGATTGCTGGTGCCGATCTTGCCGGTCCCCACCCGGCGCAGGTCCACCCCAGCCGCGCGCCCCACCAGCCATCCGACCGGGACTCCACCCAAGAGGTAGGCGCCGACGAACAGGGCAGTGACCCCCGCAGGGGTGGTCAGGGGGCCGGTCATCCCGGCAGCGGTAGGTCGCAGAGGGCCGCGGCTCCGAACAGGCCGGGGCCGGTGTGGAGGGCGATCACCGGGGTGAGGCTCAGCCGCTCGACCTCGTCGACCCCGAACCGTCCTCGCAGCGCCTCCACCAGCGGTTCCATGGTGGAGGCGGCGTCCCCGCAGAAGGCCGCCAGCCGCAGCGGCGCCTCCCGGGGCATCTGCTCATACAGGGAGTCGACCACCGTCCGCAGAGCCCGCCTCGTGCCCTGGACCAGCCCCAGCCGGCGGACATCACCGCCGACGAAGGCGAACACCGGGCGCACCCGCAGCAGGTCACTTCCCCTTCCGGCCAGAGCGGGCACCCGCCCGGAGCGCACCAGAAAGCGCATCGTCTCCAGCGCCGCGATGACCCGGGTGGAGGCCGCCAGGCGGGCCACGTGGCCCACCACCTGCTCCAGCTCCAGGCCGGCCGCACAGGCGGCGGCGGCGGCCTCGGCCACCAGGGTGAACCCGGCCGCGGCGGTGCCGGTGTCCATCACCTCCACCCGTCTGCCCGGCTGCTCCTCGCGCAGCATCTCGGCCGCCACCCGGGCCGAGCGCTCCATGGTCGAGAAGCCACCCGGGATGGTGAGGCAGAGAACACTCTCCGCCCCTGCCTCCCGGAAAGCCCGAAGGTAGTCGCCCGGGCTCGGCGAGCTGCTGGTGGGGAGCGGGCCCGCCGACCTCAGGATGGCGTAGAGCTCATCGCTGCCGATGTCCACCCCATCGCGGAGGCTGCGCCCGTCCACCTCGATGGACATGGGCACGACAGTCACCCGAGGATCCCCCGCCACCTCCGGTGGCAGGCAGGCGCCGCTGTCCACCACCAGCGCGGTCCCCGAGCTCCCTCGGGCGGTCACGCGCTCCTCGGTGGCGTTTCCAGCTCCCCCATGCAATCCCGATAGATTGCCAGAAGGCGGTCGAGCATCAGTTCCATGCCGTGGCGCTCCAGGACCCTGCTGCGGGCCGCCGCGCCCAGGGTGGCGGTGAGGTCCGGGTCCCGGGCCAGCTGCCCGAGCCGCTCCGCCACCGAGGCCGCCAGGCGCAGGGGGTCGATCGCCAGCCCGCCCTCAGCGGCGGCGTCCAGCCCCCCCTCTGGCGTGGCCAGCACGGCGCAGCCGCAGGCCATGGCCTCCAGCAGGGAGATGGAGAGCCCTTCCGCGGTGGAGGGCAAGCAGAAGATGTCGACCTCTTGCCAGAAGGCCACGCGGGCGTCGGCGCCCAGCAGCTGTCCGCGGTAGGTCACCCGGGGGTCGGAGGCGGCCGCGCGTCTCACCAGCGGGGACAGGGTGCCGGCTCCTGCGATCACCAGGCGGGCCCCCGGCGGCAGCGGTGCTGCCGCGAACCCCTCCAGCAGCGCCCCGATCCCCTTCTCCGGGTCCAGCCGGCCCAGGTATCCCGCGACCAGCTCCCCCGACGCCCGCCGCTGCCGACCCCCGTCCGGAGGGTGGAAGAGCCCTGTGTCCACGGCGTTGGGCACGACCACGACCCGCTCGGCGCCTGCCCCGAGCCCCAGCAGCCGCTGCCGGTGGCCCTCGGAGAACACCACCAGCCGCTGGTAGGCGCCGAGTCGAGAGAGCCAGAAGCGATGCAGCTGGCGCATCACCAACCCCCTGGCGGTGCCTTCGGCACCGAAGGGGAGGTGGAAGGTGGCCACGGTGGCGGAGCCGTGCCGGCGGGCCAGCCTTCCTACCCAACCGTCGGCGAGGGTGAAGCTCAGTGAGCAGTGGGTCACCTGAGGCCGCTGAAGAGCGATGGCGGCCTCCATCCGGCGCCGAAATCCCGGGCGGGGGATGGTGACCGTCTTGAACCGCAGGGTGGGCCATGATGTGGCCATCTCCGGGGCAACCGGCACCAGGGAGCCGTCCTCGGCAGCATGGTGCAGGTAGACGGTGCAGCCCCGGCGTCGCAATCCCTGCGCCAGCTGCTCGCTGTAGCTGCTGAGGCCGTCTGCGCGCCGCCCTCCGGCATGCCCGAGTAGGGCCACCCGCAGCCCGCCCTCAGCCTGGCTGGAGGTCACGCAGCCGCCCCTTCTCGAATGGGTACCACTGCTCGGGCCAGCGGAGCACCGCGCGCTCGAACACTTCGATCACCGGGCGGAGCGCGCTCTGGGGATCGGCCCCCGGCGCCACCTGGACGGCGTCGTGCACCTCGATGAAGTAGCCTCCTGCCGGGCTTCGCACGGCCACCACCGGGATGAGTGGGCAGCCGGTGTGGCGTGCCAGTCGGTAGGGGAGGTCCGAGATGCTGGTGAGGTGACCAAGGAACTCCACCTCCAGAGAGGGGGTGTGGCCCGGGATGTCGGCCACCAGCGCCACCACCTCCCCCCGGCGCAGTGCTGCCAGCACGGTGCGGGGAGACCGCGAGGCCAACACCGTGTTCATCCCCATCTCGTAGCGCGCCCAGACCACCAGATCGCGGATCGCTGGGGCGCCCTCGTCCGCCATAACCACCGTGAGCGGCACGCCGATCGCTGTCGCGTAGGCCCCTCCGGCGTCCCAGGTTCCGAGGTGGAAGAGGACCAGCACCGCTCCCTGCCCGCGGAGCCTCAGGTCCAGAAGCCTCTCGGCCCCGGACGCGGTGAAGGTGGACATGAGCCGGGGGCGCGAGAGTCGGTGCACGTAAACGAAGTCCAGGGCCGTTCTGGCGTACTCGCGGAAGCTGCGGGCGGCCAGCCGGCGGGCCCCGCGGCGGTCCAGCCCTGGCAGCACCTTCTGAAAGTTGGCGGCGGTGGTGGCTCTCCGTTCGGGCTGCACGGCGAAGGCGAAGTTGGCCACCGCGTCCGCAAGCCGGTACCTGTGGCTTCCGAGGAGGTGCAGGAACCCGGCGGTGCCGTTCAGGCCCGCTCGCAGGGCGGCGTGGGGCAAGGGCCGTTCCGCCTCGGGCACCTCCGGATTGTCGCATCGGG
>JAJYET010000043.1 GCA_021785655.1 bacterium
GTCGATGCCGGGTTGCAGGTCGCTCTGAGCGGCGACCTGCCGTTGGCACTGGGGAAAACCCGGCGCCGAGACCTGCCAGTTCGCATCGGGCGCGCCGGCAGGCAGCACTCCGCCGGGGGCGCTGTCGCAGCCGGCGTGGCCGAGCTTGGCGTTGGTGGGGCCGCCGCCGGTCGGCGGCGCCGCCTCCTCTCTCGATGCGCCCGTTGACACCCTCCCGTTGCGGGGCCCATCTGGCCCGCAGGACGGCCGGCTCGTGACCGGTCCGCCGCGGGGCAGCGCCGGGCTCACTCCCGAAAGTTCGCGGCCAGCGGCCCACGACCGGGGCGGGCCACTTCAGCAAACCTCGGCCGGCCGACGTGGCCTTGGCAGTTCCTCGAGAGCACTCCCCGCCGTCAGGCGGACAGCTGGTCCATGAGCTCCGGGATGGGGAGGTCATCAAGGCGCTCCGGATCGTCGAACAGGCGCTCCAGGTCGCCGATCCTGCCGGCGGCGAATGGCACCCTTCCGAGGTTGCGCGTCAGCTTCCGGCGCAGGGGCAGGAGCGCCTCCGGCCGGCGCCTCGGATGACCGAGCGGGTACCACACCTCCTCCGGGCCGAGCCACTCCCCGCCGATCAGCTCCACGGCGATCGAGTTGGCCACCGCCCGGCGGTCCGGGTCGTGGTAGGCGATGGTGTACTCGGGGTCCTCGGACACTCGGATCAGCCCTCTTATCCGCTCCAGCTCCGGGTTCTGAGCCGCCTGGTCCTCGTAGGTCGAATAGTCGAGTTCGCCGTAGACCAGGGCCGCGGCGACCATGTACTGCAGACAGTGGTCGCGGTCCGCGGCTGTGGGCAGCGGCCCGCGCTTGTCCAGGATCGTCAGCCCCGAGCGCTGGGTCCTGACCTGCACCGTCCGCACCTCCCCCAGCCGCCCGGCCAGCGCCGGCCGCAGCCGGATGGCCGCCTCCACGGCGGACTGCCCGTGGTACTCGGCGGGCCAGGGCACCTTGTACAGCACCTGAGGGGCCACAGCGCAGCCGAGCGGCCCCCCGAGTCGCACGGCCCCCTCTCCCAGTACGGCGTTCAGACCCCAGGTGGGCGCCGAGATCACCCGCGGACAGCCCCGGTCGCCGCGGAGAGCCAGGAGCGCGAAGCGAAGCGCCCGCTGGACCGCCTCAGCTGCCGCCCACGACTTCCTCCAGCTCACCACCGGCTGGTGGCGATACACCCTGAGGGTGGAGGCGTCCGCCAGGGCATTGGAGATGGCCGCCCGAACCTGCTGTTCGTCGGCTCCGAGGAGCCGGGCTCCCACGGCGGCGCTGGCCACCTCCACCAGGAGCACGTGGTCCAGCCCTCGGTCATGAAGACAGCTCGCCGTGGCCAGCACTCCCTGGATCTCGTAGGCCTTGCAGATAGGCTCCAGCAGATCGGCCACCCGAAGCGGCGGCTGCCCCGCCACCCGGCGCCGCCGACTCAGCTGGTCTGAGACCGCCAGGATGGCGCCGAGGTTGTCGGACGGGTGGCTCCATTCGGCGGCCAGCCAGGTGTCGTTGAAGTCCAGCCAGCGGATGGCGGCGGTGATCCCGAAAGCGGCGTCGTGCAGCCCCACCCGGTGGCTGGTGCCAGGGATGGGAGTGCCCCCCGCGCGATCGGGCGGGGAGCAGAACGGTCCCAGCAGTGGCGCACAGTCGGGGTGCTGGGCGCCGAGGCAGGCCACCCCCAGGGAGTCCAGGAGGCTGAGTCGGGCTGCGGAGCGCGCCGAAGCGTCCAGCGCCAGGGGGGCTGAGGCATACGCCGCGATCTCGGCCACCAGCGGGTCCCAGCCAGCGCTCCCCGCGGGGTCCGCTCCCGCTCCCGGCCCGGCCACCAGGCTCAGGTGGAGCAGTAGCGGTCGGCGGCGTCCAGGGCGTGGTCCAGGATGTCGATCCCCTCCAGGAGCTCGGCCTCGGATATCACCAGAGGGGGCGCCACATGGACGCGGTTGAAGTGGGTGAAGGGCCAGAGCCCACCGGCCCGGCACGCCGCTGCCACCTCGGCCATCGGCTGATTCGCCGCCCCGGAGGCGTTGTACGGCACCAGCATCTCCCTGGTGCCGCGATCCCGCACCAGCTCTACCGCCCACATCAGCCCCATCCCCCGCACCTCTCCCACGCTGGGGTGGTCCTCGGCGAGTCGTGCCAGTCGGGGGCCCGCCACCTCGGCCCCCAGCCTGCGGACGTGGGCCAGGATCCCCTCCCTCTCGAAGGTCTCTATGCTGGCAACCCCCGCCGCACAGGCCAGGGGATGCCCGGAGTAGGTGAGGCCTCCCGGGAAGGGGCGATCGGCGAAAGACTCCGCCACCCGCCGGGAGATGACCACCCCGCCGAGGGGAACGTAACCGGAGTTGACCCCCTTGGCGAAGGTGAGCAGGTCCGGGACCACGTCGAAGGCGTTGCAGGCGAACCACTCCCCCACCCGGCCGAAGCCGACCATCACCTCGTCCAGGATCAAGAGGATGCCGTGCTCGTCGCAGAGCCGACGGACGCCTGGGAGGTACCCGGGAGGCGGGATGAGGACACCATTGGTGCCCACCACCGTCTCGAGGATGACAGCGGCCAGGGATTGCGGTCCTTCGAATTCGATGACCTGGCGGAGGTGGGCCAGCGCCCGCTCCGACTCCTCCTCTGGGCTGGAGGCGTAGAACGCGGAGCGGTAGGGATATGGGCCCATGAAGTGGACCACGGAGGGGAACCCTGGTTCACTGCCCCAGCGCCGGGGTTCACCGGTGAGCGCCATGGAGGTGCCGGTGGCCCCGTGATATGAGCGATAGGCGGCCAACACCTTGTGCCGTCCGGTGTGCAAGCGCGCCATGCGCACGGCGTGCTCGTTGGCCTCGGTGCCCCCGTTGGTGAAGAAGACCTGGTCCAGGTCGCCGGGGGCGCGCTCGGCGATCAGCCGGGCCAGCTCACCCCGGACGTCGTTGGCGAAGGCGGGGGCCACGGTGCAGAGCCGGTCCGCCTGGCGCTTGATGGCCTCCACCAGCGCCGGGTGCTGGTGACCGAGGTTGGTGTAGACGAGCTGGGAGGAGAAATCCAGATAGCGGTGCCCCTCGGAGTCCCAGAAGTGGCTCCCACTACCCCCGGTCACCAGCACGGGACTCAGTTGCCGCTGGGCGGACCAGGAGTGGAAGACGTGGTCCCGGTCGTCGGCGATCGCCCGGGCGGGGTCCACGGGATGGCTCTCGGCGATCATCTGGTCTGCGGGAATCCGAGGTCGACCTGGCTCGGGCCTGCCTCGGGCCAGCGGGTGGTCACGACCTTGGTGCGGGTGTAGAAACGGATGCCGTCGGGCCCGTACATGTGGGTGTCTCCGAAGAGCGAGGAGCGCCAGCCGCCGAAGGAGTAATAACCGACCGGGACGGGGATGGGCACGTTCACCCCCACCATCCCCACCTCGACCTCGCGCTGGAAGCGGCGCGCCACTCCACCATCCCGGGTGAAGATTGCGGTGCCGTTGCCATAGGGGTTGTGATTCACAGTGGCCAGCGCCTCGTCCAGGCTCTGGACTCTGACCATCTCCAAGACCGGGCCGAAGATCTCGTCCTGGTAGGCCCGCATTTCGGGCCGGACCTGGTCCACCAGGGAAGCGCCGAGGAAGAAGCCCGGGGCGTCGGGCCGCTGCTCCCGGCCGTCCACCACCACCTCCGCCCCCTCCTCGGCGGCGAGACCTATGTAGGACGCGACCCGCTCCCGGTGCTGGGCGGTCACCAGAGGTCCCATCTCGGACGAGGGGTCGGTGCCCGGGCCCACGCGGAGGGCCGCGATCCGCTCCACGATGGCCCGGCGCAGGGGGTCGGCCGCCTCCCCCACCGCCACCACCACCGAGATCGCCATGCAACGCTCCCCGGCCGAGCCATAGGCGGCTGAGACGGCGGCGTCGGCGGCCACCCCGAGGTCCGCGTCAGGCATGACCACCATGTGGTTCTTGGCCCCCCCCAGGGCCTGGACCCGCTTGCCCCGGGAGGAGGCCGCCTCGTACACGTGCCTGGCTACCGGGGTGGAGCCGACGAAGCTGACAGCCGCCACCCCGGGATGCTCCAGCAGCCGGTCCACGGCCACCGAGTCGCCCTGGACGAC
The DNA here is from genome assembly GCA_021785655.1 of bacterium. GTDB lineage: Bacteria > Chloroflexota > Dormibacteria > Aeolococcales > Bog-877 > JAJYXT01. The sequence continues at coordinate 4,096 of JAJYET010000043.1, forward strand.
GTTGAGCACCCCGGCTGGGAGCCCGGCCCGGGTGAACAGGTCGGCCAGCAGCAGTGAGGGTGAGGGGTCCTTCTCGCTGGGCTTGAGGATGAAGGCGTTGCCACAGGCGATGGCCCCGGCCAGCATCCAGAGGGGAACCATGACGGGGAAGTTGAAGGGGGTGATCCCCGCCACCACCCCCAGGGGCTGGTGCAGTTCGTGGACGTCCACCCCGGTGGACACATCCAGGCTGTGCCCACCCTTCAGCAGCTGCCCGAGCCCGCAGGCGAACTCCACATTCTCCAGACCCCTCGCCACCTCGCCAAGGGCGTCCGAGAGGACCTTTCCGTGCTCGGCGGTGATGAGCCGGGCCAGCTCCTCCCGGTGCTGATGGAGCTGCTGGCGGAAGGCGAACATGATCTCGGTGCGGCGGGAGATACTGGTCCGCGCCCAGCCCGCCTGGGCCTCTCGGGCGGTGGCCACGGCCTGGTCGATCTCCTCGGCGCTGGCGAAGGACACCCGCCGGGCCTCCCTCCCGGTGGCGGGGTCGAACACCGGTCCGCTGCGCCCGGAGACGCCGGTGCGGAGCCGGCCGGCGATGTAGTGGCCGAGGACAAGGGTCTCTGGGGGCTCGTGGCCGAAGACCGTGGCGCCGGCCTCGTCAATCGTGATCTGTGGACTCACTACCCCTCTCCTCCACCTCTGCCCGCCGTCCCCAGGACCCGGTGTCGGCGCAGGGACTCCAGGGCCCGGTCCAACGGCAGAGCGTGTAGCACATTGCCGTCTCTTCCGTATGTGGTTGTCGCCTGAAACAGGGCGTTGCCCACCGCCTCCTCCACCGCCTCGATGGTGGCGGTGAACAGCGGGTCGAAGAGGCTGGGCTGGTGCCAGTATGCCCCGTCCAGCAAGGCCGTGGGGCGGACCAGGCCCTGGGGGGCGGATCTCGGGATCCGATTGGCCGTGGAGAAGGCGAGCACCAGCTCGCCGGACCCGTTCGCCCCCACCGAGCCGCATCGGACCAGACCCATCCCGCCCCGGGCTGCGAGCCGGCGGAGCTGGTGGGGCAGCAGCGGCGCGTCCGTCGCCAGCACCACGATGCAGGAGCCACTGGTATGGGTGCCGGGCATGAGGTCGGGGATCTCCTCCCCCAGTCGCACCCCGGCCACCAGAAGGTCCGGACGGGCACCGAAATTCGTGGAGACGAGGGCCCCCACGGTGTACCCGCCGCTGGCGGGGGGCAGGACCCGGGAGGCGGTGCCGATGCCGCCCTTGAAGTCGAAGCACTGGAGCCCGGTCGCCGCCCCCACGCAGCCCTCGGCCACCGACTCTCCGGCACGGGCCCGCTCCAGGGCCAGCTCCACGTGGCGAGCCGTGACCGGGAAGGAGCGCGCGTGGTTGAGATAGGAGTCGTCGCACTCGGTGACCACCGGCATGATCACGTCATCGATCCCCTGGACCGGGTCGCGCTCCGCGATCCAGCGGGCGGTGGCGTCGTAGACGGCGCCGATGGCGAGGCTTGAGGTGAGCAGGACGGGGCTGTGCAACAGTCCCCACTCGTTGATCTGATTGATCCCGATCAGCTCGCCGTAGCCGTTGACGATGGAAGTTCCGGCGTACACCCGCTCCCGCCAGGGAAGCCCCTCATGCGGCCAGATGGCGGTGACCCCGGTCTGGGCTCCGGGCTGCCCCTCGCTCTCCTCGCGGGAGATCGTGACGTGCCCGACGGTCACCCCGGCCACGTCCGAGATGCTGTTGGCGGGGCCGGGGTCCAAGCGGCCTACGACCACCCCGAAGTCGCGGAGCCGACCCCTCCGACTCAACCGGGAGCCCATACCGGCTGCCGCCCCACCGCCCTCAGGTAATCCGCGCCCAGTTGGCGCAGCTTGCGATGCGCTCCCCCCATCCACTCCACCTCCGCCGGCAGGTAGCGCTTGGGTACCTTGGCCACGATGGTGTAGTTGGGATCGACGACGTTGGCGATCCGAGAGCGGGCCCCCTGGGAGACGAGCTGATAGGCGTCCAGGAGGGTCAGCCCCAGGTCGGACGCCACCCAGCGGACCAGCTGGGAGTGGGAGATCCGGAAGGCGTCCTCCAGCGGCCGACAGGAGCCGGCGACCATGATCGCCTCGTCGCTCTCGAGCCGCGGCCACTCGCACGCCTGACCCTTGATCAACTCCACCGTGAGCACCGTGTTCATGGCTCCCTCGACCGCCGCTCCGCAGGCCTCGCCCTCCCCCATGGTGTAGTGACCATCGCCCAGGGAGAAGAGGGCGCCGGGCACGTTGACCGCGAGGTAGACGGTGGCGCCCGCGCGCACCTCCGGGGAGTCCATGTTGCCCCCGAAGGCGTCCGGTACCAGCACGTTGCGGGCCTCGAAGGCCGCCGGCGCCACGCCCACCGTGCCGTGGAAGGGCTGCAGCGGGAAGCGCATGGTGAAGTTGGAGTCCTGAGCCTGGAAGAGCACCGCCCGCTCCGACTCCAGCACCCGGTAGACCCAGGTCCGCTCGGGAAGAGGGTCCTGAAGGGTCGCCGTGATATGGGTGGAGCTGAGGGCCCCGAACAGGCTCACCGAGGTGCTGACTGCCCAGTCACGGGCCGGCGAGACGTCTATGAGATGGATTGCCAGGGTGTCTCCCGGCTCGGCGCCCTCCACGTAGAAGGGCCCGGTCTGAGGGTTGATGAAGGGGAACTCGATGGTGTGGCCGGGGAGGTCAGCGGCGCTGCGGATCCGGCCCCCGAAGCAGTCCTCGGTGTACAGCTCCAGCACCTCGCCCGGGCGGACGGTGTCCACCGGGTCCACCCCTCCGAAGGTCCAGGCGTACTCGGACTCCCGAGGCCGATAGCGGCGCACCCTGAGTCCGGGCTTTTGGGGAAGCTGGCGGTCCTCGAATCCCATCTCCTAAGCCTCCGCTGGTGGTGGCAGCGGCTCTGTGATCTCGTACGGCTCGGGGAGCTCGCTCTGGACCCAGTACCGGCCACCTCGGCGCGCGACGAACCCGTAGTAGTAGACCACGGCCGCCCCGAAGATCACCGCCACGGTGATCAGGTCCGAGACCTTCTGCTGGGTGAGGGCCAGGACCACCCCGACCAGGGCCAGGATCGGAGGTGCCGGCCAGAGCGGCATCTTGGACGGACGGGGAAGCTGGCGCTGCCGCACCCGGCTCACCAGGGCGGAGATGGCGATCAGCCCGTAGAGGATGATGAGGAGCACGGCGGTGAAGGTGACCACCGCCACCAAGGTGCCCTGGAAGCAGAGGACGGTGGCCAGGACGCCCACGAACAGGGTCGCCACCCAGGGCGAGCCGTGCCGGGAGCTCACCTTGCTGAACCACGAGCTGATCGGCTCGGGCCAGGCCCGGTCCCGCCCGCTGGCCCAGACGATGCGGGCGAACTGCAGGGTGATGGCGATGGAGGCGTTGAAGATGGCCAGCAGCGCCCCGATGGTGATGATGGTCTCGAACTTGGCGCCGAAGGCGGCCCCGGCCACGTAGGTGAAGGGGGTTCCAGAGTGGAGGAAGCCCTCCACGCTGGGAGCGGCGAAGATCACCGCGATGAACGGGACCAGCTCGAACACGATCCCCACCAGGGCGGCGGTGACCACCGCCCGCCCGACCTCCCGCGCCGAGCCCAACACCTCCTCAGCGAAGTTGATGCCGCTGTCGTAGCCGTTCACCGAGAACAGCGAGGTGGCGATGGCCGCCAGCACTGCCCCGCCGGCGATTCCCACCAGGGCGCCGTGGCTGCCCAGGGTCACGGGGTGGATGGCGATGGAGAGCGGCTGGTGAAGGTGGGTGAAGCCGGCCACGGTGATGGCGGTCACCACCACCAGCTCGATGGCCAGGAAGACCCCGGTCAGCCATGCATTGAGCCGGATCTTCAGCAGGCAGATCCCGGTCACCACCAGCATGCCGAGGCCCGAGATGGCGTTCTCCGGCAGCGACGGGAGCAGGGAGTGAATGTAGGTGCCGATCCCGATGGCGATGCTGGCCGGCAGGAAGACCGCCTGACCCATGTAGTCGACCATGGCGATGAATCCCAGGGGGCGACCGAGGACCCGGGTCACGATGGAGAACAGACCTCCGGCCACCGGGAACATCGACCCCAGCTCCCCCATGCAGAGAGCCACGTTGACGGCGATGAAGCAGCCCAGGATGAAGGGGAGCAGGGAGCCCGTCCCGGCGACCGCGATCACCGCCGTGGCCACGACCAGGATGGAGGCGGTGGGGGTGATGTCGGATAGCACCAGAGCGATGTGCCCCAACGGGCTCACCGATCTGTGCAACTCCTGCTGGTACCCCAGCGCCTTCAGGGTGTCCTCACCGGTGGACATGACTGGCACCTCCCTAAGCACTGCGCCCCCAGGTGGCGGCGTTGCCCCAGAGCCTGGCACCGGCCGGCGCGGGCGTCAATTAGCACTCTGTATTGACTGGCGTCCTATTCTTTACGGAATGTCGCTGCCGTCTGTGAGCGCCATCCTTCGTCTTCCGGCCCTTGTCCGGGCCGCCCCGGAGGTGGTCGCCGGGGCCGACCACTTGAGCCGTGAGGTGCGCTGGGTCCACGTCAGCGAGCTGGGCGACATCTCCCGGCTCCTGCGTGGGGGCGAGCTCCTGCTCACCACCGGCATCGCCCTGGACCTCTCCCCGCAGGGGCTGCAACGGTATGTGGAGAGCTTGGCGGAGCGCGGAGTCGCAGGGCTGGTGGTGGAGTTCGGTCGGAGGCTGGAGGAGGCGCCCCCCGCCATGGTCGAGGCCGCCGAGCGCCATGGGCTGCCGCTGGTGGTGCTCCGGAGGGAGGCGCGGTTCGTGGAGATCACGGAGCAGGCCCACGCCTTCATCATCGACTCGCAGGTCGCCGAGCTGAGGTTCCGCCAGGAGATCCACGAAGCCTTCACCGAGATGGCTGTGGAGGGGGCGGACACCCGAGCCATCGTCGGGTACGCGGTCCGGGCCGCGCGGCGGCCGATTCTGCTCACCACGGTGGCCGGGACGGTGGTGCACCTGGAGGCGGGAAGCTGGGATCCGGGCCGGGTGCTGGAGGAGTGGCAGGCCGCCGCCCATTTCCACCGCTTCACCGGGCAGACGGAACTCCTGGACGGCCGCCCCTCGTGGCTGGCCTGTCCTGTGAGGGCGAGGGGCGAGGTCTGGGGAGAGCTGGTGCTGCGCGAACCGGGAGGCCCCGGTGCCGGGCGCGGCCGGATCGTCCTGGAGCGGGCCGCCGTGGCCCTGGCCCTCAACCGGCTGGTGGAGCGAGAGAGGCTGAGCCTCGAGCTTCAGGCCAGGCGCTCGCTGCTGGACGACCTGCTGAAGGGCGCCAGTACGGCAGCCGGGGTCGCGGAGCGCGCGGCCGCCCTGGGCTTCCCCCTCACCGGGACCGTCCTGGTGGGGGGCGAGGTTCGCTGGGGAGGACCGGAAGCACCGGGGAAGGGACCTCGGGCCGAGGCCCGCGCCGGCGACCTCGGGCGGCAGGTGACGGCGGCCGCCGGGGAGACCAGGGACCACGCGCTGGCGGCGCCGCGCCCGGATGGCCGGGTGCAGCTTCTGCTCAGCCTGCCGGGAGCGGAACCGGTCGAGCGGCGACTCGGACGCCTGGCCGGCGCCATCCACGCCAGGGTTGCCGCCCGGGAGCTCGGCGAAGTCCTGGTGGCCTTCGGGGGCGAGGTCCGTGATCTGCACTACGCACGTGGCTCTCTGGAGGAGGCCGGACAGGTGCTGGACGCCCTCCCGGGGCCGGAGCGCAAGCTCTATTACCGGGCTCCGGACATCCGGCTCCGGGGGCTGCTGCACCTGCTCCGCCAGGACGAGCGGTTGGTCTCCTTCGCCGAGCGCGAGCTGCGGCCGCTGCTGGACGCGGACCGGCGGCAGCACTCCGACCTCCTGAAGGTGCTGGGGGCGTACATCTCCCACCGGGGCAACAAGGCAGAGACGGCGGCGGCGCTCGGCATGAGCCGCCCCACCCTCTACGCCCGCCTGCGCCGGATCGGGGCCCTGCTGGCCGTGGACCTGGATGACGGTGAGGCGCTGGCGTCTCTGCAGGTCGCCCTCATGGCGCGGCAAACGGCCGGCGGTGTGCCCCTCGGGTGATCGGCGGGCTCGCTGGGGAGCACGAGCGCCGCGCCGGTATCCTGAGCCGGTGGCGTTTCCACAGTTCTCGGGCAAGCAGGATCTCACTCCCTACCTGAGCCCCGATCAGTGGGTGGCCTACCTCCGGAAGGCCCACGGGTGGGAAGGGCTTCCCCTGCTGCGCGGGGTGATCCTCACCTTCAGCCCCGGCCTCTTCGACCGGATTGCCGCTGGGCCGGGGTGGCGCGAGCTGGAGTCGCCCCTCACCGGCTCCCACAGCCTCTATGTCCAAGGGGCCGGTCTCAACGCCGTCGGGCTGCTGGGCCGCTTCGGGATTGGGGCTCCGGCGGCCGCCAACCGGCTGGAGGACCTGGCGGCGGCAGGGGTCAGGCGGTTCATCGCCATCGGTCTCGCCGGGGCGTTGCAACCTGAGATGGGAATCGGGGACCTAGTGGTGTGCACCGAGGCGGTCCGCGACGACGGGGTGTCCCACCACTACCTGCCGGCAGCGGCCCCGGCCTTGCCCAGCCCGCGCCTCACGGACCGGCTGGCCGGAGAGCTGGCCCGCCCGCAGAGGCCCCTGCACCGCGGGCCCACCTGGACCATCGACGCACCGTACCGCGAGACCGTGGAGGAGATCCAACACTATCGGCAGCTGGGAGTGCTCACCGTGGAGATGGAGGCGGCGGCGCTGGCGGCGGTGGCGGAGGTCCGTGGGGTGGAATTCGCGGCCGCCTTCACCGTGAGCGACTCTCTGGCCGGAGCCACCTGGAGCCCCCACTTCGCGGATCCCATAGTGGCCTCGGGACTCAACCTGCTCGCCGAGGCGGCGGTGCGGGCCCTGCGGGTCGGTTCCGGCCCATGAGAGCAACTCCTAAGCCCTCCAGCGAGCGACGGCAGCCCCTCTCGCGCTGGAGGAAGGGGTGTCCCCGCAGCATCTGGGCGGCTGGGGACGAGCTCGGTGGAGGCTGAGGGCAAGCTTAGAAGTGGCCCGGGGGCCTTCCATCCCCCCGCCAGCTGGTCGACAATGGCTGAAGCGGCACGGGGATCTGAGAGGGGAAGGCGGGTCCAGCGGCCCAATCCGTTGGCAGCAGGAGCGACAACATGTCTCTAGCAGTTCTGGCCTGTGAGGAGCGTTTCCGGGAGGTGCTCGAACCGCTGGTCGAGGAGGCCGGATACCTTCTCCTCGATCCCGCCGCAGGTTCCGCCGCAGCGCTCGGAGGCGCAGACTTCCTCCCCCGCCCGGACACGGCGGTGGTCGTCAGTGAGGTCTCGGGGCAGTCATGGGTTCACGCCTTCGACAGCTCCGACGTCCGCTACTGGCTGGTCAACGTAGGGACCCCGACCCACCCCGGCTACCAGCCACCGGCCCGCCAACCCCACCGCCGGCTGCTGGGTGTGGGGCCCAACGACCGGGCCTACCTCGCCCAGCTGCTGGATGACTGGCGCGACCGAGAAGTGGTCCGGGTGGACTGCTTCACCTTCGGCTACCGAGACGGGCTGCCGGCGGAGGCTGACTGGGTCGTGGACACGAGGTTCCTGGACAGCCCGTACTGGGTGCCAGAGATGCGAGACCTTCCGGGAAGCGACCCGCGGGTTCGCGCGCGACTGATGGCCCAGCCGGGGGCGCGTGAGCTGATCGACTCCTTCCTGCCCATGTTCTTGAACCTTCTCCCCCTGTACCGTGCCCAGCGCCGCTCGGTACTTCGCCTGGCGGTGGGCTGCACGGGTGGCAAGCACCGTTCGGTGGCGATGGCAAGTGAGATCGTGGACCGGATCAACGAAACGGGACTGGCGACGGCCAACAAGCTGGACCGTCCTCCCCTCCACGTGCCCCAGCTGCCCGACTGACATCGGCGGCGAGTTGACTCGGATGCTGCGCACCGAAGGGCTCCGCCCGCGCACTGGGCCGGCGTCAGGGACAGAGGTGAGGACAAGGGGACGGCCGGATCGGTGTCGACATGCCCCTCGGGGGTCCGTGTAGGGGCATCGAGCCGGAGGGCCTCGGCGCTGAGGCCGCGCTCGGTGAGTGGTTGCACCACCAGGTCGAGCGCGACCGGAGTACGCCCTGCGACGATGACGTGCGCCCCATGTTCGGCGAAGGCATGGCCGACCGCCCCGCCGATGGCGCCGCCCCCGCCGTACACGACCGCGATCCGGTCATGCAACGGCATTTCCAAACCTCCGCTCAGCCCGGGCGCCCGGCGGATGTTAGTCACCACCCCCCAGGGGGCGTCCAGAAGCGCCCCCAGGCAGAGCCCTCAGCTGCTCCCATTGGAGCGGGAGACGGGGGTCGAACCCGCGACCTTCTCCTTGGCAAGGAGACGC
>JAJYET010000014.1 GCA_021785655.1 bacterium
GGGGGGTGCGCGCGGTCGATGGGGTTTCCTTCGAGCTGCAACCGGGCACCATCACCGGGATCATCGGCCCCAACGGCGCCGGGAAGTCCACGGTGCTCACGGTGGTGAGCGGCTTCATCTCCCCGACGGCCGGCACCATCGAATTTCTGGGCCAGGACGTCACCCGGATACCCATGCACCGCCGAGCCCAGATGGGCCTGGTACGAACCTTCCAGATCGCTCGGGTCTTCGAGGGGCTCACGGCGATCGAGAACCTCATGGTGGCCGTCCCCCAGCAGAAGTCACTCACCGTGAAGGGGCTCCTGGGAGGAAAGCGCTACTGGCAGTCCGAGGAGAAGGAGATCCTGGAACGGGCCTGGGCGCTCATGAACACCTTCGGGATGGCGGACAAGGCGAACGAGAAGGCCGGCCGCCTCAGCGGAGGCCAGCGCCGGGCGGTGGAGATCATGCGAGCGCTGATGATGCGCCCCAAGCTTCTCCTGGTCGACGAGCCGATGGCCGGCCTGAACCCCAAGCTGACCCGCGAGCTGGAGGAGGTCTTCCTGACCCTGCGCCAGCAAGGGCTGAGCATATTGATCATCGAGCACGAGCTGGACACGGTGGAGCGGATCTGCTCCGAGGTGCTGGTCATGGCCTGGGGCAAGGTGATCGCCCGGGGCGAGATGGCGGAGCTCCGCACGCGCAAGGAGGTTCAGGACGCCTATGTCGTCGGCTGAGACGCCCGCCCTGGAGGTCAGGGACCTGGTCGCCGGGTACGGCGACTACCCCGTGGTGGACGGAGTCAGCCTCGCCGTTCCCCACGGGAAGGTGGTGGCGGTGGCGGGCCCCAACGGAGCCGGCAAGAGCACCCTGCTCAAGGCGATGCTGGGCCTGGTCCGGGTCCTCTCCGGGAGGGTCCTGCTGGAGGGGGAAGACGTCACCGGCGCCGCGCTGGAGCGGCTGGCCCGGCTAGGAGTGGGATACGTGCCCCAGCTGGACGATGTCTTCGACTCCATGAAGGTGATCGAGAACCTGGAGATGGGTGGGTACCTCTGCGATCGAGCCGAGCGCCAGCGGCGGATCGAGCAGGTCCTGGAGATCTTCCCGGTCCTGCGCGGCAAGCTCCACCGCTATGCCGAGACCCTCAGCGGCGGCGAGCGCAAGATGACCGCCATAGCCCGGGTCCTGATGCTGGATCCCAAGGTCCTGGTCCTCGACGAGCCCACGGCCAGCCTGAGCCCGGAGATGTCCCGGGTGGTGCTGGAGGAGCAGGTCCGCCCCCTCAGCCGGCTGGGCAAGTCGGTGCTGCTCGTGGAGCAGAAGGCGGTGGCGGCGCTCGAGGTCGCGGACTGGGCCTGCCTCCTGGTCCGGGGGAAGGTGGAGGTTTCCGCGCCCGCCGCCGAGGTGCTGGCAGACCCCAACATGCGCGAGATCTTCCTGGGGCGCGCTCCCGCGGCCACGGCCGAGGTGGCCGGCTCGGAGTGAACGGGGCCGAGGCCTTCCTGGAGGCGCTGCGGAGCCACGGGGTCGACACCTTCTTCGGCCTCCCCGGGTCCACCGAAGCACCCCTGCTCGAGGCACTTCGCCAGGCGGGGGATATCCGCTACGTGCTCAGCCTCCACGAGGGAGTGGCCACCGCGATGGCGGATGGGTACGCCAGGGCCTCGGGGCGGGCCGGGGTTGTCGGCCTGCACACCACCGTGGGGACGATGAACGGCATGAGCCAGCTGTTCAACGCCGCCAGGGACGGGGTCCCGGTGGTGATGACCGCCGGTCACAAGGACCGGACGGTCCTGGCGGAGGACGGGTTCTGCTCCTTCCCGGACCTCGCCGCCCTCCTCCGCCCGTTCACCAAGCGCTCGCACCAGACCCTCTCCGCAGAACAGATCGGGCCCGACCTGGCGAGGGCACTGACCGCAGCCACCACGGCGCCCACCGGTCCGACCTTCCTGGCGGTTCCCGAGGATCTCATGGCGGCTACTCTGGAGCGGCCCCTGGACGCCACCCGGCTTCCGGGCGCGACTCACCGGTCTAAGCCCGCCTGCGACCAGGCGCAGCTGGACGCCGCTGCCCGGCTGCTGCTCTCCGCCCGCCGGCCGCTCATGGTCCTGGGCACCGCTGCGGCCACGGCCGTTGAGCCGGCCCGCCAGCTCGCCCGCCAGTTGGGCATGGCGGTGGTGGTGGCGGACCTCACCGATCTGGCGCGGGCCACCTATCCCACCAGCTCACCGGAGTTCCTCGGAGCCTATGGGGATCAAGGGGAGGCGCTCGAGGGATGCGATCTGGTGCTGGCGGTCGGCTGCCGGATGTTCTATCCCTTCTCCGGCCGGCTGCGTCCTCGTCTGCCGGACGGCGCTCGCCTGCTCCACGTCCATCCTGACCCCGGCCTGCTCGGGTTGAACCTCCCCACCGAGATGGCCATCGCCGCCGATCCCGGGGCCTTCCTCGGGGGAGTTCTCCGGGCCTGCCTGGCCCTGGAACCCGGCACCGTGGCGGCTTCCGAGCGCCGGAGCTGGCTGGAGGAGATGGCCCGGACGCGGTCGGCGGCGCTGGGCCGCGAGCTGGATGCCTCGCGCGGCCGGACCCCCATGGGGGTCTCCGAGCTGGCCGCCGAACTCAAGGTCGTCATGCCCGCCGGCTCTCTACTCGTGGAGGAGGGGGTGCGGGCCTCGCGGCTCATCCTCCGCCATCTGGGCATCCCTCGGGAGGGGGAGCTCTGGCGGAGTAGCGGGGGTGCCCTTGGCTGGGGCCTCCCGGCGGCGGTGGGGGCGAAGTTGGCCCAGCCCGATCGGCCGGTGGTTCTCCTGGTCGGGGACGGGACCCTGCACTTCTCGGTGCAGGCGCTCTGGACCGCGGTCACCGAGAAGGTCGGGCTGGTGGCGGTGGTCCTGGACAACGGCGGCTACCTGGCGGTCAAGCGGGCTATCGAGAACCTTCTCGGAGTGGCGGAGGACCCGAGGGAGCATCCGGGAACCGAGCTCCCCGGGATCGACCACCTGGCTGCAGCCCGGGCCTATGGAGCCAAGGCAGTCGCCGCCGGCAGCGCCTCGGAGGTGGCCGAGGCGGTCCGCGAGGGATTGGCTGAGGGCGGGGTCCAGCTGGTGGTGGCACCGGTCGCCCGGATCCGCCCCTAGGCGGGAAGGAGGAAGCAGGATGTTCGGAGTCGACTGGAGGCTTTCTGAGCGCCGCTACCAGTTCTCGGAGGAGGCCGCCTTCCGAGTGCCGCTGGCGGACGGAAACCACCTCCAGGGGGTCCTCTTCCGCCCCCGCACCGACGAGCCGGTGCCGGTCCTGCTCAGCGTCCACGCCTACAACAACGAGTACCAGACGGCGCCCATCCGCCCCACCGGGTTCGGCTACCAGCGGGGCTGGATCGAGGCGGGGGACCCCACCTTCTTCGCCCGGCGGGGGTACGCCCACGCCATCCTCAACGTTCGCGGGATCGGCGCCTCCAGCGGCGAGTTCCAGGCCATGGGGCGGCGCGAGGTGCTGGACGTGGCCGAGGCGATCGAGTGGCTCGCGGGCCAGCCCTGGTGCAGTGGCCAGGTGGGGATGTTCGGGGTCTCCTACTTCGCCTCCATCCAGATCCACGTGGCGATGCTGCGTCCGCCGTCCCTGCGGGCCATCTTCGCCCCCTTCGGACTCACCGACTTCTACCGGGACATGTGGTACCACGGAGGGATCCTCAACCACCGGTTCCTGCTCCAGTGGAAGGACAAGTTCGACAACGTGCGCTACCAGAGCTCGGTGCGTCGGCAGCTGGGCGAGGATTCCTACCGTGTGGCGGTGGCCAAGGCGCTGGCCGACGAGGAGATCGCCGAGGTGCCCCAGCTGGTGGAGGCCCTGCGCGACCCCGTGGGCGGCAATGGACTGGTGGCCGACATCGTGCTGCAGCCGTTGGACTGCCCCTTCCATGAGGAGAGGCGGGTCGACTACCGAGCCACTGAGGTCCCCGCCTACCTGGGGGCCTGCTGGGGGCTCTTCGGCCTCCACCTGCCGGCGGCATTTCGGAGTTTCGAGAGCTGGCGCGGCCCCAAGAAGCTCCTGGTCGGGCCAGCGCTCTACCTCGATCGCCCCTTCTACCAGCTGCACCTGGAGGCCCTGCGGTGGTTCGACCACTGGCTGCTGGGCAACGACACGGGGTTCATGGAGGAGGCGCCGGTCAGGCTCTTCCTGCCGGGCGCTGACACCTGGTTGGAGGCGGCCAGCTGGCCACTCCCGCAGACCCGGTGGACCCCCTTCCTGCTCCATGAGCAGGGGCTCTTGTCCGAGCACGAGCTCTGGCCCGGCGAGCACTCCACGGGCTTCGAGGACTCGCCGTTCGGCCACGGTGAGGCGGTGTTCCTCTCCCCGCCCCTGGTCGAGGAGACCGACATCCTCGGCCCGATGACCCTGGACCTGCACCTCAGCACCACCGACCGCGAGGCCCTGGTCTTCGCCTCGGTCTTCGACCGCTTCCCGGACGGCAGGGAGGAGGAGCTGACCCGCGGCTGGCTTCGGGCCAGCTCCGCGGAGCTGGATCCCCAGCGCTCCCGCCCCTGGCGGCCCGAGCCACTGCTCAAGGCTCGCCGACCGCTGGAGCCCGGCGAGGTCTACCGCCTTCAGGTCGCCCTGGCCCCCGGCGCGCGCCGCATGCGGCCGGGGGAGCGGCTGGGTCTGCGCATCAAGGCCGCGGACGACGAGCTCCCGCCGGACGCCATCCGGGGCGCTGGGTACGGGCATCTCCAGCGGTCCACCGCCGCCCGCCTCCGGATCCACCACAGCGAGGCCCACCCGTCGACCCTGAACGTCCCGGTGGTGCGGGGCAACGTGCTGGGAACGTTCCTCTCCGGCGGCCAGCTGCCGCCAGCGGTGGGGCCCCTGCCCATGGCCAAGTTCCGCCAGCCGAAGGGGGGCGCGGGGAGCGGCCCCTCCTCACCATCGTGAGCGCGCCCCTGGGGCTGATGCTCCACACCGGAGACATGCCCTACCCGGAGATCGAGCGGTACGCCCAGGAGGCGGAGCGGTCCGGGTACGAGCAGCTCCTGCTCACCGAGGAGTCGGGGAAGGAGGCCTTCTCGTTGCTGGCGGTTCTGGCCGGGCGCACCAGCCGGATCCGGCTGGGAACCGGGATCGTGAGCTTCTACACCCGGACCCCGACCCTCCTGGCCATGGCCGCCCGCTCGCTCGCCGAGCTCTCCGGCGGTCGCTTCGGGCCGCTGGGGCTGGGGACCGGGGGGATCGGCTTCATGCGGCGCGGCCACGGGGTGGAGTTGGAGCTCCCGGTGGCGCGAGCCCGTGAGTCCGTGGAGATCGTGCGGAGCCTCCTCAACGAGCCCCGAACCAACTATCCGGGGCGGTGGTTCAAGGTGGACGACTTCCACCTGCGCGAAGGGCCTCTCCCCCAGGGACAGGGGGTGGACATCTGGCTGGCGGCGCTCGGCCCCCAGATGGCGACCATGGCCGGGAAGGTGGCCGACGGGCTGATCACCAACTGGCTGATTCCCGAGTCGCTGGCCGAGTTCCGCCAGCTGGTGGCCGCTGGGGCGGCCAAGGCCGGTCGCGACCCGGGCAAGGTCGCCCTGGCCAGCCTGACCATGGTCTGCGCCGACCCCGGGGACGAGGAGGCCGTCATGGCAGCGCGGCGAGGGGTGGCCTTCTACTGCGCGAGTCCGCACTACCACCACATCGCCGACCTGGCTGGCCTGAGGGGAGACGCCGAGCTCGTCTTCGAGGCCTGGGAGGCGAGGGAGTTCGACCGCGCCGCCCATCTGGTGAGCGACCGGCTTCTAGAGCGGTTCACCCTCACGGGGTCCGACCAGGACTCCAGCCGCCGCCTGCGCTGGATGATGGCCGAGGGCGTCATGCCGGTCATCTATCCCCTGCCCCGGCGCTCCCGGATGGTGGAGGACCATTTCTCGATCCTGCAGCGAGCCAGGAACTGGGCGGAGGAGTGACATTGGACGGAGTGGTCCCCTTCCCCGCCCCGGAGGCTGCCCACTACCGCCGCCTCGGATACTGGGAGGATCGGCCCCTCTGGGATGCGTTCCAGGAGTGCTTCACCTCCTTCGCGGCCAGCCCGGCAGTCCTATCCCAGGGCGAGGTGTGGACCTTCGCTGAGCTGGCGGCGGGCACCGAACGGCTGGCGCTCAACCTCTTGGACCTGGGGCTGGGGCCACGGGCCCGGGTGGTGATGCAACTGCCCAACTGCGTGGAGTTCGTCCTGCTGTACTTCGCCCTGCAGCGGTTGGGGGCGATCCCTCTGCTCGCGCTACCCGGGCACCGGGAGTACGAGATCGGGCACTACGTGGAATTCATCGAGGCGGTTGCCTACGCCGCTCCCCCCCGGCTGGGAGAACTGGATTGCCTCGCCCTGGGAGCCAAGCTGCGCACCGAGAGCCCGGGCCTCCGGCTGGTGCTGCTCCAAGGGGCATCCCCTGGTGGGGACGAGGTGGTGGGGATCCGGGAGCTGCTGGAACGCGAGCCGCGTTCCGCCCCGGGAGCGCTTCGCCACCTGGAGATCGACCCCACTGATCCCTGCGTCTTCCAGCTCTCGGGAGGCACCACCGGGATCCCCAAGGTGATCCCCCGGACCCACAACGACTACCTCTACAACAGCCGGCTGATCGCCGGGGTTAACGACATCCGGCCCTCCGACCGCCTCCTGGTGGCGGCTCCCATCGGGCACAACTTTCCCCTCGCTTCGCCGGGCATCCAGGGCTTCTTCCTCAACGGGGCCGCGGCCGTGCTGGCTCCCAGCCCCCGCACCGAGGTGGCGCTTCCCCTCATCGAGCGTCACGGCGTGACCCACCTGGAGGTGGTCCCCGCCATGATCCTGGCCTGGTTGGCCGACGGAGGTCCCTCCCGACACCGGCTGGACTCGGTCCGGGTGGTGAACAGCGGGGGCCAGAAGTTCCAGCCCGAGACCAAACTCCGTACCGAGGCCGCCTTCCCGAACGCCAAGGTCCAGGAGGTCTTCGGGATGGCCGAGGGACTCCTGATGATCACCCGCCTCGACGACCCCGAGCAGGTGAGGTGGGAGACTGCCGGGAGGCCGATCTGCCCCGACGATGAGGTTTGTCTGGTGGACGAGGATGGCCGGGAGGTCCCGGACGGCCAGATCGGCGAGCTGATCTGCCGTGGCCCCTACACCCTGCGCGGCTACTACCGGGCGCCAGAGGCCAACCGCCGCTCCTTCACCCCGGAGGGGTTCTACTGCTCCGGGGACCTGCTCCGCCGCCACCCCTCGGGCAACTACGTGGTGGAAGGGCGGAAGAAGGACCTCATCAACCGCGGGGGAGAGAAGATCAGCGCCGAGGAGGTGGAGGACATGCTCCTCTCCCATCCCGAGGTGGCCAACGTGGCCTGTGTTCCCATGCCCGATCCGATCCTGGGGGAGCGGATGTGCGCTTTCGTGCAGCCGCTCGGTCCCAAGGCACCATCCCTGGAGCAGCTCACCTCCCTGCTGCGAGACCGGGGCCTGGCCCGTTTCAAGCACCCGGAACGGATGGAGGTGGTGGCGGAGCTGCCACTCTCCCCGTTCGGCAAGGTTCAGAAGAGCGTTCTGGCGCGGCGCGCCGCCGAGCTCGCCGGACAGCCAACGGAGGCAATCAAAGGATGATCATCGACGCCTACTCTCACGTCTGTCCGGCTCGACTCACGGACGCCATCGGCAGGGAGTACCCGAGTGCGGAGGCGGCGGCGCTTGACGGCAAGCCGCTCCTCCGGGACGCCGGGGAGCGGATCCGCTTCATGGACGAGGTGGGGGTGGACGTCCAGGTGCTGGTGCTGGTCCGGCCCCCGATGTGGTTGGGGATGCCGTCCGAGGTGATGTACCGGATGATGCGCGAGGCTCATCTGGGGATCACCGCCATGGTCGAGGCGCATCCCGACCGCTTCATCGGCACCGCGGTGGCGCCCACTTGCGACGACCGGGTGCTGGAGGAGCTGCGCTTCGCCTGGGATGAGCTGGGCCTGGTCGGTGCCGAGATCTTCTCCAACGTGGAGGGGCAGCCGCTGGACTCGCCCCACATGTGGCCGCTGTACGAGGAGGCGGAGCGCCGTTCGATGCCGCTCTGGATCCACCCCCAGCACACCTCCTACCTCTATCCCTGGATCAAGGAGTCGCTGCTGGACAGGAGCCTGGGCTGGCCCTTCGACACCTCCCTGGCGATGCTGAGGCTGGTGTACGGAGGGGTGATGGAGAGGTTCCCCAACCTGAGAGTCATCACTCACCACCTGGGCGGGATGATCCCCTACTACGGCGCCCGGCTGGCTTCCTTCGACACCGAGATCGCCGAGTACCGGAGCCGTAACCTCACCGGGGGCCCGGCAGTGGACCTCAAGGCCCCGGTCACCGAGTACCTGCGCCGCTTCTACAACGACACCTCGATCAACTACAGCCCGGCCACCCTCAGCTGCGGGCTGGACTTTTTCGGCGGCGAGCACGTTCTCTTCGGGACCGACTTCCCCATGGGCTCGGTGGACGGCGGGGCAGGCACCCGGGAGGCCCTGCGCGCCATCCAGGACTGCCCGCTCGCGCCTGGGGTGAGGAGCCAGATCCTGGAGGGAAATGCCCGCCGGCTTCTCCTGGAGGCAGCCCCCGCACTTCCCGCCCTGCGATGAGGGCCCAGACCGCCCGGCACGGGCAGCCATATCATGGTGGGGCCGCAGCGGGAGCAGGGGAGGCCCCGCCGGACCTCGGAGAGGAGCATGGGGTCGATGGCCAGCGATAGCGCGAGGGTGGCTGAGGAGCTGGTCCGCCTCGGCTTCTCCAGCTACGAGGCCCGCACCTACCTGGGACTGCTGCTGGCGGGGGAGAGCACCGGCTACAAGATCTCCAACCAGACCGGGGTACCGCAGCCCAAGGTCTACGAGACACTGCGGCGGCTGGTCGAGGAGGGGGCTGCCATCCAGGTCAACGCTCGCCCAGCCCGCTACGCCGCGGTGCCTCCGCCCGAGCTCCTCAGCCGGCTGGAGCGGGACTTCCGCCGCCGGCTGGAGCAGGCACGGTCAGGGCTCGATGAACTGCCGACCTCGGGAGACGGAGTGGGAAGCCTCCTGGTCAGCCGTCTCTCCAGCATCGCCACCGCCCTGGAGCGCACGCGGGAGGCGATCGAGGGAGCGAGGGTTAGGGTTTACCTCCATGCCGGGCGCGAGGAACTCCGCCCCCTGGCACCGGCCGTGAGCCAGGCCGCGGGCCGAGGGGTGGAGTTCGTGCTGGTGCACTTCGGGTCGCTGCCCTTCCCCACCCCGCCGGGCCGGGCGGTGCGCCATGCCAGCACCGAGGGGGCTGTCTACTCGTCACGGGCGGTAAGGCACCTGGCGGCGGTGGTGGATTCCCGATGGGGCCTCTGGGTGCTGGCGCGCAAGGGCCAGCCGGACCAGGGCTTCTTCGCCGAAAGCCCGCTGCTGGCCAGCCTGGTGAAGACCTACATCCGCCACGACCTCTTCGTCCAGCGCATCTACGCCGACTTCCCCAGCGAGCTGGAGGAGCAGTACGGTCCAGGGCTGCTCAGCCTGACCGAGTTCTCCGGGGAGGACCCCTCCGAGGAGGCCCTTGAGGAGGCGGCCGACCAGGTGGGCTGAGTGGGAAAGCTACCCACCGAGGTAGGTATCCTGGGGGACGCGCCCTGGTGGACCGGGCGCGGAGTCAGAGGAGTGTCAAAGCCCATGCCGCTCGACGGAGTAGTCCCGTTCCCCGAGGAGTTCCAGCAGCGCTACCGCGAACGGGGGTATTGGGAGGACCGGTCCATGGACCAGGTCTTCCGCGAGGCCTTCCAGCGCCATGGCGACCGCATCGCCCTGGTCTTCGGCGACGAGGGCATCACCTACCGGGAGCTGGCGGAGCGCTCGGAGCGGCTGGCGGGCTACCTGTGGGCGGAGGGACTGCGGCCGCTGGACCGGGTGGTGGTGCACCTGCCCAACACGCCGGCCTTCGTCTACCTGCACTTCGCCCTCCAGCGGATCGGGGTCCTGCCGATCATGGCCCTGGCCGCCCACCGGCGTTACGAGATCGACCACTACGTGCGGCTGGCGGGAGCCAGCGCCTACTTCGGGACTGACCCGAGCCTGGCCCTGGAGATCCGGGAGCTGCATCCGGGGTTGCGGCTGTTGTTGACCGGCGGCGAGCTGCTCCACCCCCCGGCCGCCCCATCCGCCCCCGCGGTGGACGTGGACCCCACGGATCCCTGCGTGCTGCTTCTCTCCGGGGGCACCACGGGGATCCCCAAGCTGATCCCCCGCACTCACAACGATTACGTCTACAACACCAAGGCCGCCTGCACCGCCCAGGAGATCTCGGCGGAGACCGTGCAGCTCTGCGTGCTCCCCCTGGCCCACAACTACCCCCTCGCCTGCCCCGGCATCCAGGGGGTCTTCCTCCACGGCGGGAGGGTGGTTCTGGCCTCCGGTACCCGCCCCGGACAGGTGCTGCCGCTCATCGAACGGCACCGGGTGACCCACGTGGGCGGAGTGCCGGCTCTCTACATCCGCTGGCTCGCCGATCCCCTGGCCCAGAGCTGTGACCTCTCCTCGGTGACCCTCTTGCAGTCGGGAGGCCAGCGGCTGCAGCCCGAGGTGCGTCGGCAGCTGGCCCGCGCATTCCCCAACTCCTTCGTCCAGGAGAACTTCGGCATGAGCGAAGGGACCTTGTTCTTCACCCGGAAGAGCGATCCCGACGAGGTCAGGATGGAGACCGTCGGGGTGCCGGTGTGCCCCGATGACGAGGTCCGGCTCACCGACGAGGAGGGGCGGGAGGTCGCCCCGGGAGAGGTCGGTGAGCTAACAGTGAGAGGGCCGTACACCCTGAGGGGCTACTACCGGGCTGAGGACTACAACCAGCGGGTGTTCACCCCGGACGGCTTCTATCGCTCGGGCGACCTCATGCGCCAGCACCCCTCCGGCGCCTACCTGGTGGAGGGCCGGATCAAGGATCTCATCAACCGCGGGGGCGAGAAGATCAGCGCCGAGGAGGTGGAGAACCTCATCCTGACCCACCCCGCGGTCCGCAACGTGGCCTGCATCCCTCTCCCCGACCCCGTGCTCGGGGAGAGGATGTGCGCCTGCGTCATCCTCAAGGAGGGAGCCGAGCTCGATCTCGCCGGCCTCTCGACCCACCTCATGGACCTCGGGCTCGCCAAGTTCAAGCTTCCCGAGCGGCTGGAGATGGTCGACCAGTTCCCCCTCTCCACCTTCGGCAAGGTCTCGAAGAAGCAGCTGGCGGATCAGTTCGCCCCCAAGGGGGCCTGAGCTCAGCCCACCTTGGGGGTCTGGTCCGCCTCCTCCCCGAACAGCAGGCGCCGGGAGTTGGTGTAGAGGATCTTGCGCTTGACCTCCTCCGGAAGGTCGATCTCCTCGAAGTCGCGGAGCCAGCGCTGGGCCGTCATGACCGGGGCATCGGTGCCGAACAGGACCCGATCGGGGAAGATCCCCTTGGCGTACTTCCAGACGGTATCCGGGATGTACTTGGGCGACCACCCGGAGAGCTCCAGGTAGCAGTTGCGCCGGATCCAGGTCACCGAGATCGCCTGGTTGACCCAGGGGAACCCGAAGTGGGCCAGGATCAGTCGGAGGTTGGGGAAGTCCAGGGCCACCTCGTCCAGGTGGGTGGGGTCGCCGTACTGCATCCTGCCACCAGACTGGTTGTGGCCAGTGTGGACCAGGACCGGGATGCCGAGCTCCTCGGCCTTGGCCCAGAGGGGATAGTGGGCGCGGTCGTTGGGATAGAAGTGCTGGGTCGGGGGATGGAGCTTGAGGCCACGCATTCCCAGGTCCCGCACCGCGTGCTCCAGCTCCTCGACCGCCAGCTGATGCTTGTTGGGGTCGACGCTGGCGAATCCCACGAAGCGGTCGGGGCGCTGGGCCACCAGGGCGGCGACCATCTCGTTGGGGACCTTCCATCCGTGGGTGGTCTCGCAGTCGAAGGCCAGAAGCGCGGCCAGCTCGACCCCGGCCTCGTCCATGGAACGGACCATGTCGTCCACGGTGATGGGCTGGCCGTCAAAGTTGAAGGTCTTGCGGGCATGGCCCCAGAACCACTCCGGGGTCACTGCCAGCACCTCCTCGGTATACGGGTGCACGTGGATGTCAATGGATTTCAAGGCCTGCTCCCCAACTTCCCCTTCGGTTCACTGCAACTTGGCCGTCAGGTGGAGGCACTGTAGCCGCCGTCCACCACCACCACCTCCCCGGTGACGAACCGGGTTCCCTCGATCAGCGCCACAACCACCTCGGCCACATCATCTGCCGTCGCCACCCTGCGCAGAGGGGTGTGGGCAGCGCGCCGTTCCATCAGCCGGTCGTAGTTCTGCCCCAAGGTCTGCTCCATCCACTCGCCCAGTACCCATCCCGGGGCGACGGCGTTGACCCGGACCTCTGGCGCCAGGGCGCGAGCAAGCGTCCGGGTGAGGTTGGCCACCGCGGCCTTGCTGGCGGCGTACGGGAGGGGCTGGGCGCTGGGGCGCAGTCCGGCGATGCTGGACATGTTCACCACCGCCGCCCGCTCTGATCGCCGCAGCATCGGCAGGACCGCCCTCGTCACCTGGAAGAGGCCGCGGACGTTGACCGCGAAGACCCGGTCCCACTCCTCGAGCGCCATCCCCTCCAGATCCTCCGGTGGCGCCTCTATGGTGATCCCGGCGTTGTTGACCAGGGCATCGAGCCCCCCGAACTCCCGCTCCACGGCCGCAGCCAGCTCGCGTACCTCCATCTCCTGGCTGACGTCGGCGCGCACCAGGAGCGCGGAGGCCCCCTGCTCTCGGACCAGCTCGGCGGCCTCCTGGGCTGGCCCCTCGGCCCGGCTGTAATTGATGGCCACGTCATACCCGAGGCGGGCCAGGGCCACCGCGCTGGCCCGCCCCATCCCCCGGGAGCCGCCGGTCACGAGCGCCGTCCTCCGCCCCCCGCTCACTGAGGCCCCTCCCCAGCGTCGAGCTCCAGCGGGGCGCCGTTGAGGCTGACCTCAAGCGTGGTCGGGACCTCCACCTTGAAGGTCTGGCTGGCGTGGCAGGCGCGCTCTGCGTGGCGGCAGAGCTCGGCCACCTGGGACGGGGGTGCGGGACTATCCACCCGGAGCTGGAAGGAGACCTGCTGAAAGGCCCCCGGCGGTCCTCCGAGATCGTACTTGTCGGCCAGGCTGAATTCGGCGCGGACGTCCGCCGCCGCCGCCCGGATCTCCACTCCGTACAAGGGCGAAAACTTCGCCACCTGGGTGAGCATTCAGAACGCCGCCCCAGCCAGCAGATACTGCAGAGGCCGGGGCGCAGAGCCCGTCCCGCCCCCGTCCGAGGGCTCGTCCGACTCCAGCGTGAACGTGCCCACCCGCCCCACCATGTGCAGGTCCCGATCGATGTGTGCCACCGCTCGCTGGGTGATCACGGGACGCAGCTCAGCCTCCTCCCGTGTCCGGCGGTAGGCGGCGAGCATGCGCTCCGGGTCGACGATGGGGAGATCACTCATCGGGATGCACCTCCGAGGTGGCGCCAGAGCTTCTCCGGCGTGAATGGGGGGTCCATGAGCCCCGCCCCGAGGGGGGTGAGGGCGTCGGCGAGAGCGTTGGCCACGGCTGCCGGGATGGCGATGCAACCGCTCTCGGCCACCCCCTTGGTCCCCAGGGGGCTCAGGGGCGAAGGGGTCGGCCGGAACTCGGTAACTATCTCCGTACCGATGTCTGGGAGGGTGGGCACGGCGTAGCTCAGGAAACTCTCCGTGAGCGCCTGGCCGTCGGGGTCGTGGAGCACCTCCTCGAAGAGCGCTGCCGCGAGCCCCTGGACGCTGGAGCCGATCACCTGCCCCTCGGCCAGGAGGGGGTTGACGACGGTCCCGGCATCGTCGACGGCCACTAGCCGGTCCACCTCCACCCAGCCGGTCTCGGGGTCCAGCTCCACGGTGGCGACGCAGGCGGAAGAGCCGAAGGCCAGGCCGGGCAGCGTGAAGCGACCGCCGCCTCGGAGTTCGGGAAGGTCTTCCAAGGTCTGGTTTCGCGCCGCCGCCGCCAGCTCCTGGAGTCCCACCCCGTCTCCCCCAGTGGATGGCACCACCCTACCGGCCCTCCACTCCAGCCCCTCTTCCGGGATGTCCAGGAGGTGGGCTGCCCAGGTGACGCAGCGGCGCCGGAGCTCCTCCAGAGCGAGGAGGACCGCCGAGCCACCGACCGTCACCGAGCGACTGCCGAAGGTGCCGACCCCGAGGGGAACCTCGCGGGAGTCCCCGGAGCGCACCTCGATGCGGCCAGGATCCACACCCATGGCGTCCGCGGCGATCTGGGCGAACGTCGTGGCGTGGCCCTGACCGTGATCGCTGGAGCCGGGCAGGAGGACAATTCGACCGTCTTCCCCCAGGACCGCCGCCGCGGTCTCCCAGCCGCTGTTCCCGCTCGACTCGACAGTCAGCGCCAGCCCCACTCCCCGCAGACGCCCTTCGGAGCGGGCACGATCTCGCC
Source organism: bacterium (assembly GCA_021785655.1). GTDB lineage: Bacteria > Chloroflexota > Dormibacteria > Aeolococcales > Bog-877 > JAJYXT01. The sequence goes on from JAJYET010000014.1 coordinate 14,399, forward strand.
GCTGGAGCTCAGCGCCCCACGAGGAGAGTTCCAGCGCCCGGTCCAACAGGCCCGGGTAGTCCCCGGAGTCGTATTCCGTGCCGAGGACGGTGCGGTAGGGGAAGTCGGAGGCCGCCACCAGGTTGCGGCGCCGGATCTCCACCGGGTCCAGGTTCAGGCGGGCCGCGGCCAGGTCCATCATCCGCTCGATGAAGTAGGCGGCCTCCGGACGCCCCGCCCCCCGATATGGCCCCGTCGGGACCTTGTTGGTGGCCACCCCGACGACGGATACCTCCGCCGCCGGGATCCGATAGGCGCCGGTCGCGAGGCTGGTGGCGGTGAGTGACACGACTGAGGTGTGCCCCAGGTGGTAGGCCCCGGCGTCGGCAAGGAGCTGCAGGCGCAGCCCACGGATGACTCCGTCCCGGCCCAGGCAGAGCTCGGCGTCCGCGTCCATCCCCCGGCCCTGGTAGGCGGCGAGGAAGTTCTCCGAGCGGGTTTCCACCCACTTCACGGGGCGCCGGGAGCGCATCGCCAGGAAGGCCGCCACCACGTGTTCCGGTGCCAGCCCACCCTTGCTCCCGAAGGCCCCTCCGACGTCCGGGACCACCACCTGGACCCGCTCCTGCTCCCACCCGAGGAGCTGGGCCAGCTGCACCCGAGGGCGGTGGGGGTCCTGCGATGAGCACCAGAGCGTGAGCCGCGCCCCATCCTCAGAGGCGACCGCCAGGCAGCCGCGGGGCTCCATCGGCGCCGCCTGGAGCCGGGGGATCGAAAAGCTTGCCGAGACCACCGCGTCCGAGGCGGCGAATGCGTCATCCACCGCTCCCCCCGAGCGCCTCCAGCGGAAGAGGACGTTGTCTGGGACCCCGGAGTGGACGGCGGGCCCGCCAGAGAGCGCCGCCCGGAGGCCGCCCACCGCCGGTAGCGGCTCCAGGTCCAACTCCACGAGGTCGCTGGCATCCTCGGCCACCGCGCGGGAGTCAGCCAGCACCGCGGCCACGGGCTCGCCCTGGAACCGCGCCTCCTCCCAGGCGAGCACCGGCATGGGCACGGGTGCCACGACGAAGTCCGGCGGCATGGCGATCGTGCTGAGGGGCAGGTGACGCAGGGATTGCGGAAGGTCGGCGGCGGTGATGACGGCCAGCACTCCGGGAACGGCCAGAGCTCGAGCCGGGTCCACCGCCCGGATCCGGGCGTGCGGCAGCGGGGAGCGGATGAAGGCCACAAAGGCACTCCCGGGCGCGGCGAGATCGTCGAGGTAGGCGCCCCGCCCCTGGACCAGCCGCTGGTCCTCACGGCGTCGCTCCGGACGGCCGACCCAAGTTCCCGTCAACTCCATGGCACTCCGACTGTTCCGGGGAAGCGCCGGTCAGGCCATGGCGGGCCGACGAGAACCTACCGACGCTAGTGAGTAGGATTTTACGGCCAACCCACCCCGCGAATGGGGTGCCCGGGTGCCAGAGCCAGGGGTCGACTTCAGGGGGCCTGGCGCTGGGGACCGGCCCAGGACGAGGGTCGCCGCCCCGGCTCCTCTCGCAGCGAGCGCAGAGCCCGGCGGCCATCGCTGCCGGGCAGGAGCAGATTGGTGATCAGCTCCACCACCATCAGGAGCAGGAGGTAAACCGTCTCCCCAGGGAACAACAGGGCCGCTCCCGCCCACACCACAGACTCCGCCAGCGGCCCGATCAGCCAGACGCTCCGCAGCTGATGCGGCTTGGCCCTCTCGACGGCGAACTTCCAGCCCAGCCCGGGAAAGTGGAAGGAGGGGCGGGGGTGCAGTCCAGCCAGCCGCAGCCGCACGTAGTGGGACCCCTCGTGGACCACCAGTGCCACCACCAGAGTGAGCCAGAGGACCGTCACCGCCCGTCCCTCCCCCAGGAGATCGGGTGCCGCATGAACTCTCCTCCTGGCTCCAGGTTATGACGAAGTGCAAGTCGGCGCGGCGAGGGAATTGCGGGCTCAGCCGGATGAGAACACCTGCTGCACGAGGGTCCGAGGGCCCGGTCCCGGGAGGGGCGGTCCCCTGAGACCTCGCGTCGCTAGTTGAGGCAGCTCACCCGGCGGCCCGGTGCCAGGAAATGTCCGTTCGGCTCGGCGTTGCTCCCCACGATGTCCACCACCCGGCCGGAGCGGGCGTCCAGTGCCACGAGGAAGAAGACCACCCGACCGCTGTTCTGGAAGCACGGGGCGCCCCTGGGTCCGCCCGACACCGTCCTCAGCCCCCAGGGCGGGACCGCGTCGAACACCCAGCACGGGTCGCAGGTCAATTGCAGGGACAAGTCCGTGTACGAGAGGAGGGCGGCTCGGTTCAGGGCCCACCCCGCGCCGAGCTGGAGCACCGCCTCCGCCTGGGCGGCGGTGAAGCGGTCCAGCCTAGGCTCCGGTCCAGAGGGCGGCCCCAAGTGAATGCTGGCAGCCGCGAGCTGGCGTTGGGTCAGGCTCAGGACGGTCGGCGGCCCCGGCTTCGAGATCGTGAGGTAGAGGCCCAGCGCGCCGGCGGCCAGAACCAGGCCGGGCACCATCTTCCAGAGCGCGCCGCTCGGCCAGGTGGCGCTCACGGCATCAGCTCCGCGACCTGCGGTGGCTGTCCGGGGTCCCCCATGACCCCGCAGATTCTACCCCTGCACTGGCGACGAGGCGGGCTTTGGAGGCGACCATGGACCGGCACCATCGCCGGCCCGAGGGGAGATCGGGGGTGGCTGTGGCTGCCAGCGTGGGAAGGCCATGATGACCTGACGCAGGGCGAGCGGAGCGCGTCGCGGCGTGGAATCGCCTCGAGCGCGCTTCCCGTTACCCGGCCGGGCCGGAGGCGCCCGGGCCTGGTTTAGTTCAGGCGGATCTTTCCCTCAGCCCCAGCTGGCGGGCCAGCTCTTCCAGCGCCTCCAGGTGGCCATCCACCCCTCCGAGGCCGGCTCCCATCGTGTTGACCGACACGTGGCTCGCTCCGGCCCGCTCCCACGACCCCACCTGGTCGACCAGCTTGTCCAACTCGCCGGGGCGCAATGACACCCTCCCCTCCATACTCAGGCTATTGGGGTCGCGCCCGGCGCTCTCCGCCCCGGCCGCGACTTCTGCCCGCGCCTCATCCAATCTGGGGCCGGGCGGCACCTGCGGGAACCAGCCGTCCCCCATCCGTCCCGCCCTTCTCAGGGCGGGGGAAGTCTGCGCCCCGAACCAGATGGGGATGGGCCGCTGCAGCGGGGCCGGGGCCAGCCCCGCACCGGTGACCCGCTCGAAACGGCCCCGGTGGGTGACCGCCCCGCCGGTCCACAGTTCTCGAAGCAGGGGGACCTGCTCCTCGAGCATCGCCCCGCGGGCACGGAACGGCTTGCCCAGCGCCTCGTACTCGACGGCGTTCCAGCCCAGGCCGACCCCCAACCGGAGGTGGCCGCCGCAGAGGAGGTCCACCTCCGCCGCCTGCTTGGCAACCAGGGCCGTCTGCCGCTGGGGCAGGATGATGATCCCGGTCACCAGCTCCAAAGTGCAGATGGCCGACAGGTAGCCGAACAGCACCATCGGCTCGTGGAAGGTGGTGCGAATGTCGTACGGGCCGCTCCAACCCTGGTGGACCGTGGGGTCCGCCCCCAGAACGTGGTCGTAGGCGAGGAGGTGCTGGAACCCGAGCCGCTCTACGCCAGTCGCGTAGGCGCGGATGTCCGCAGCCTGGGAGCCGATCTCAGTCTGCGGGAAGACCACCCCTATTCGCATGCCAACCTGTCTACCACACCCGCCCTTGTACTCGCTGGGGATGGCCTGGGCTAGACTCCCGCAGAGCGTCCGCCGACAAAGGGGAGAGATGAGTTGCGTGGCTTCAAGAACTTCCTGCTCCGGGGCAATCTGGTCGATCTCGCCATCGGCTTCGTCATCGGCGCGGCCTTCACCGCCCTCATCCAGGCCCTGGTCAAGGGCCTGATCACGCCGCTGCTGGCCGCCCTGGCCGGGCAACCCGACTTCTCGGCGCTGTACTTCACCCTGAACCACTCGCGGTTTCTGTACGGGACGGTGGTCAACGCCCTGCTCAGCTTCGTGCTGGTGGCGGCTGTGCTGTACTTCCTAGTGGTACTGCCGTTCGAGTCGCTGCTGGCTCGGCTCCGCCCGGCGTCCGTGGCCGCCACCAAGACCTGCCCCGAGTGCCTCAGCTCCATTCCGCTGGAAGCTCGGCGCTGCGCCTATTGCACCAGCACACAGGCCAGCCCGAGCTGAGGCCCTCCGTGTCGAAGTGGCCCGAGGCAGGGGCTCGGCCTGAACGGCTGAGTTCACAGAGGGCGGGGCGAGAGGACCGTTCATGGTCGCCACCCCCGTCGCGATGGACCCAGCTGGACAGCTGGGTACCGAGGTTCCCCGAGCGGGGCCGGATGCGGCACCACAGGCCGCAGCACGAGCTGTGGATCCTGCAGGACTACGGAACTTCGAGCAGGTCCGGCAAGGGCACGCTGTGGCCCCTAGAGGCAGGACAGCTCAAGGACCACCGAGTCGCGGCGGAGGCGAGAGCGGGGTGCGACTGCCGGACCGGCCCAGGGGCAGGCGCCCGGAGGGAGATCCCCGGGGCTCCGGCCACCTTCTGGACCGGACCGGAGACACCATGGGAGCTACGGGCCGTGAGCGACCGGACTCGACCCTCCCGGGGGTCCCTCCCAGCGGGGCCCAGCCACCCCAGCCCTCAGCCCGGCGGTTCCCGGCTCCTGATCAGCGCTGCGGCCGCCGGCACCACTCCCGGGTAGCGTTCAGCCCTCCACCGGCCACTGCGCGTGGCAACGCGGGCAGAGGATCACGAAGTGGGACCGCCCTCCCCCTGCCATGCCGGTGGGCTCAGTGATCCGCCGTTGCTCGGCATGCTCCAAGCAGACCCCGGCTCCGCAGTCTTGGCAGATGGCCACCGCCACCCGATCGAGCCCCTGCTTGCTGTCGTCCATGCAGTTCATTACGCGTCCTCCTAGTTCCCTGTCCAGAGCTGGTATCACGACCACGGTGTGCGGCTACCTTCGCCGAGGGTCCGGGCGGCACTCGGCGGAGCCCGCAGATGGACGCCGGACTGGGATGACACGGCCTTCAGCTCCGCGGGGTTTCGAGACGGGCCACGTTCTGCCCATAGACCCACTCGGGGTGGTCCTTCCAGGCGGGAGGGCGGCTGCGGTGACCGGGATCCGTCTCCCTCATCGCAATGAGCACCAGCAGCCCCGACGCACCCATGAGCGCCACGATGCTCCAGAAGGCGGCCGAGAGCCCGAAGATGGCGGCCACCCCACCCAGCACCACAGGGCCTATCGCGTAGCCGCCGTCGCGCCACAGCCGGTAGACGCCGAGCGCGCCACCGCGCCAGGCGGGGTCGGCTACGTCGCCCACCGAGGCGATGAGATTGGGATACACCAGCGCCATCCCCACCCCCATCGCCGCGGCGGCCACCATCCAGGGTCCCAGTCCAGAGACGAGCTGGGTCAGCAGCACCCCCGCCCCGACCGTGAAGATCCCCGAGGCGATCGGCAGCCGCCGCCCGATCCTGTCGGCCAGGGCTCCGGTCGCGACCTGGCCCACTCCCCAGACCCAAGCGTAGACCCCGACCAGGAGCCCCACCTGGAGAAGGTCGAGACCGCGCTGGAGGAAGAACAGGGGAAAGAAGCCGATGACCAAGCTGTCGGCGAACTTGTTGAGGAATCCGCCCCAGCAGACGGCGACCATGGTGCGATCCCGCCAGCTCATGTAGGCGGCCAGCCGCCTGAGCCCGGGTGCGGGCGGCGGATTCGCAGGCGGCCCGCCGGGCTCTACCCGGGAAGCCCCCGCGGGGGGCCGCCCGGTCTCAGCCCTGGCGAAATGCAAGGTCTCCCGGGTGGGCCAGATGGTGAGGGCGGCGCCCAGGCCGACGATCGCCAGCGCGAAGAGGTAGGGCACAGGACGAAGACCGAGACCGGCGACCAGGCTGCCGGCCACGAACCCTCCAACCCCGACCCCTATGTACCCCGTGGCCTCGTTTACCCCGACCGCCAGGCCGCGGTTGACGGGACCGACCAGGTCGATCATGGCTGTGACCGACATGGTCCAGGTGAGTGCCTGATTGACGCCGAGGAAGAGGTTGGCGACCAGGACCCACACCCAGCTCTGGGCAAAGATGATCAAGAGGGCATAGGGGACGGCAAAGCCCCAGCCGGCCAGCAGGAGAAGTCGCCGCCCGCGGCGATCCGAGAGGTGGCCAGCAACCAGGTTCATGGTGGCCTTGACGATCCCGAAGGCGGAGATGAAGGATACGGTGTAGAGGACCGAGGTGATGCCGAAGGCATGCTCTGCCAGAGGCGGGAGCGCCACCCTCTCCACCCCGATGGTGGCACCGACCAGCAGGGTCAGGACAGCGAGAATCGAGAACTGGAACCAGTTGCGGCGCAGACCCAACTCCGGAACACCCGTCAGGGGGATGGGGGCACTCATCTACCGCCGGCCCTCCCCCGCCGGCACTCCACCGGTCGACCCGCGGACTTCATGCCGCCCCGACTTCGACCGAGCCTCCGTCCAACAACCACTCGGGGTACCCCAGCTCCAGGCGTGAGGCCCTGAGTCCGGCGGCGCGCAGCCGGCGGACCGCCTGGTTGGCAAAGGCGCAGTAGGGACCCCGGCAGTAGGCCAGGATCTCCCGGCCCGGTGGGAGTTCGGGCATCCGCTCCTCCAGCTCGTCGAGCGGGATTGAGATGGCTCCCCCGATGTGGCCCGCAACGTACTCCGAGCGGGGTCTCACGTCTAGGAGCAGGACGTCACCGGCCGCCACGCGCCGCCGGGCCTCGGCCTGCCCCACCGGCTGCATACGCTCCCCTTCGTCGAATTCCTGGTCGACGACCATGGCCACCTCGGGCAACTCCGCGGCGGCCACATCGCGGAGCAGGATCCAGAGGCGCATGACCCTGGAATCGGCCAGCCGGTATCGCACCTGGACCCCCTGCCGACGTCGCCTGACCAAATGCGCCTGGTGCAGGACCTGGAGATGCTGCGAGGCGTTGGCGACGGACAGCCGGACTTCCCTGGCTAGCTCTTCAACCCCCCGCTCACCCTGGGAGAGGACATCCAGCATCTCGAGCCGGTGCCCGTTCCCCAGCGCTTGGCCGACCCGCGCCAGCTCCTCATATAGGTGGTCCTTAAATTCTCCATTCATCGCTTGAAGAGCATATCATGAACTGTGGCTTGGTCGCCGGCGCTCTGTGGCGCGGGGCGTGAACTCCGCCGCCCCGATCCCGTGGGTTGGTCGCAGCTGGAGCCGAGCCCGATGGCGGAGAGCGGAACGAACTGGGCCCTGATCCCGGCCGCTGCCAGCGGCCGATTTCAGCTGGGTCAGATCACCACTGTCTGGGTAGGGGCCCCCGGCACGGCACCGTGTGGTCCGGCGTCACCAGCCCACCGCGGTGGGGAGCCGGCGGCCGCGTTGCGCGCTCCAAAGGTAGGCACGCTCGAAGGCCAGCTTGGCGAGCCGCCATCGGCGGCCCTCAGACACCCTCGGGATCCGGTTGCGCGGGGGCCGCACCGGGTCGACGGCCATGTAGATACCGCGGTCCCCCATGTCCATCACGCAGCGCGCCGAGAGCGGGGCGCTGGACGCCTCCCTGCCCTCCAGGCGGGCCGCGATGTCGCAGGCCGCCATCACCGCCATCTGCTCTGTCATGTGCCCGGTCTTGGGGAAGTTCACCGCCACCTCGGTCTCGTCCGCGGGGGGCAGGGCCACCGCCACCCCCACCGCGTAGACCCCGTCCAGTGCCGCCTGCCGGAAGTGGGCATCGACCGGCACGAACCCCTTGGCGTTGGCCAAGCCGGGAGTGGCGGCGACCACCGGGACCCCGGCCAGCGGGGGGATGACGATAGACAGCACCGAGGGCAGCGGAGCGCCGGCGCCGACCTCCACCGCGTCATCGGAGATCTTGGTGATGGCGGCCGACGTCCGGTAGGCGATGTCGCGCTCCTCGAAGGCGCCTTCGAGGAGCTGGCGGATGCGCCCGGCCCCGCCCATTCCCATGTGGCCGAGGAAGGGCTCGGGAGTGACGAAACTCAGCGGGACCAGGTGGCGGAGCCGGCGCCGGCGCAGCAGGTGGTCGAGCTCGAACGCCAGCTCGTAGGCGGGGCCGAGGCAGCTGGCGCCCGGGGCGGCGCCGATCACGACCGGGCCGGGCCGGACCAGCAGGGTGCGGATGGCGCCCGCCAGCTCCTCGGCCTCAGCCGGCGACATCGGCGAGTGGCCGGGCCCGTCACCCGGCCCGAGGCCGGGGACAGCCTCGTTCGCGCTGCGGTGCCCAGTCGCCACCACCAGGAAGTCGTACGGGTGCTCAACGCCGTCCGTGGCGACCACCTTGCGCGCCGGATCGATGGCGGTGACCGCGGCGGGCACGAAGCTGATCCCCTGGGACTTCAGTGGACCAGCCAGGTCGAAGGAGATCCTGTCCAGGCTGCGCTCCCCGGTGGCCACCCAGGTGAGGGAGGGTACGAAGGTGAACCGCCGATCCCTGGCGATGAGGGTGATCTCGGCTCGCTCCGGGGAGAGCCGACGGCGCAGCTCCGAGGCCACGGTTAGACCCCCGAAGGAACCTCCGATCACCACCACCCTCACCGCCACAACAACGCCTCCCCCGCCACCTTCAAAAGCTCAGGATCCGCTCGGCCCAGAGTGTCCAGTCGGCGGCCTGCTCGAGGGAGCCCCGCAACGCCCCCTCGACCAGCGACTGGTCCGCCACCCCCCGAGCGTCCATGCAGGTGCCGCAGCAGCTGACCTCGCCTCCGTGGCGGAGCACGGACAGGACCATGCGGTCGAGATGGTAGTAACCGTCCGGGACCTTCTGATTGGACACCGCGCACCCCACCGCGTCCCCGAAGAGGAAGACCCGCACCTCGACCCCCTCTCTCCGGACCAGCGCCCCCGCCATCCGGAGCCCGTTCCACGACCTCTCGGTGCCGTAGGGCGGGTCATTGAGGACCACCAGCACCCGGGTCACGCAGCGGTCTCCAGCCCGGTGGAGACCGGGAGTCCGGCCAGGCGCCACTCCGGGAAGCCGTCCTCCAGCCTCCAGGCGCGCAGGCCGCGCGCCTGGCAGGCCCGCACTGCCTGGGGCGCCAGGACGCAATAGGGCCCCCGGCAGTAGGCGACGATCTCCGGCGCATCTGGCAGACCGTCCAGGAAGGCTTCCAGTTCCGTGAGGGGCACCGACCTGGCACCTGGGATGTGCCCTGCCGAGTACTCGTCCAGAGGGCGAACATCCACTAGGACGACGGTGCCCGCCCGCAGGCGGGCCTGCAGCTCGTCCCGGCCCACCGGCTCATCCCCGTCCCCGGCCTGGAAGTAGCCCGCGATCAGCCGGGCCGCTTCGGGCAGCCGGTGGCGGGCCAGTTGCCGGAGAGCGGACAGGAAGCCCACCACCTCCTCGTCCGCCACCCGGTAGAACACCTGCCTTCCGTCCCGCCTGGCCGCCACCAGGCCGGCAAGGCGCAGCTCCCGGAGCTGCGAGGAGGCGTTCTTCACGTTCACCTGGGCCGCCGCGGCCAGCGCCTCCACACCGCGCTCGCCCTGACAGAGCATCTCGAGGAGGGCGATCCGGACTGGATTCGCCAGCGCCATGGCCAGGCGCGCGAACTGGACCCGCAGGGCGCGCTCGACCTCTTCTGGCGCCGGGCTGTCTCGGAGGCTGGAGAGCACGATCTGTAGATTATCAGGGAATCGCGGCGGCGGCGTCCCCGGCGCAGAGGAAGGGGTCGAGCCGGCCGTGGCCCGGCCGCCACCCTCACAGAGAGTCGGCCACGCCCCCGGGCTCCGTACCCAGCAGCACCTCCAGGCGCCGCTCGAATTCCTCACGACCGATGGCCCCGCTGGCGTAGCGCTCCTGCAGGATGGCCAGCGGATCCTCCCGGCTGTCTCCCGGACGGGCAGGCCGATCGGGGCCGACCCGGGGGCTGCGTCCTCGCCCCAGGCTCCACGCAATGAAGCCCAGCACCGCGAGCACCATCAGCAGCGGGATCACCATCATCACCAGCCAGGGCCCTGCCCAACCCGCTCCCATCATCACCCCCTCAGCCCTCCTGGACCTAACGGGTCAGGATCCATCATCAACCCCCCAGCCGACCTCCAGCCGGCAGTGTCGCGCACCTGGCCCAACTGCCCCAGAGTGCTGGCAGATTCCTGCTCCGATTCACTCCCGCGCTCCCAGAGGGTGATCCGCCCCCGGCTCCTCCGCCCCTGGTTCGCCCCCCCATTGGCTCCTCCCCGTGCCATCGCGGCGGCATCCCAGCCCGCCGGATCGTTCACGGTGCTCCCCGTTTCCATCGTAGCGCGCCAGGAATCTGGCCACCCTCGGTTGGTCGTCGCGCCAGGAGTCAGCCCAGCGCGCGAGCGATGCTGAGCCCTCGACCCTGAGCTCGTAGCTCCGCTCGAGTGGCCCTCGAAGGTCCTGGCGCCAGTTCGAGTTGACCAGTCCCGGGCCGCCGTTCACCGGCGTTCGCGCGGGTGAGATTTCAGATCAGCCCTGGGCGCCCTCCAGCCTCTCGATGGTCCCGTGTAGACGCTCTTGCTGATCTGGAACAGCTTGATTGGAGCGGGAGACGGGTCTCGAACCCGCGACCTTCTGCTTGGGAAGCAGACGCTCTACCAATGAGGCCGACATCGCGCCGGCGCGATCTCCCTAACAGCGACTTAGACAACACTGCCCCTACGCCACAGCGTCTGCCTATGTAACCCGAAACCGAGCAAACGTTCTGCCAAATGGATGCCCGCCGGCTCCTCTTCAGTCGACGGCCCGAGGTGGAGCGACGTGTCCAGCGTCGGCAATGCGAGCCGGCTCAAGCCCCTTCCCCGAGCCACGCCAGGAAGGCCGCGGGTGGGTGGATCGGCAAGGTCGAGTCAAGCCCGAGAAGATGGCGGTCTCCCGAAACCAGGACGGCGCGGGCCGCGGCCGCCAAGGCGATGAGGTAGTCGTCGCCCGGGTCTGGCGATCGAACCAGCGGCGGCTCGTCCGGGTCATCAACCACCCGAGCTTGACGCTCAATCAACCCGACCGCCGCTGCTGCATCGCCGACGGGGATTCGGCGACGGATCTTGGGGTAGGCCAGAGCCCGCTCCAGCTCAGCCAGGAGAAGAGGAGAGGCAACCATGTCATAGGCACCGTCCAACCCAGCCCGCAATACCTTCGCCGGCGACCCGTCCGGTGCCAGCAGGGCCGAGATGATGACGTTGGGGTCGAGGACCGCCCGCACAGTTCAGCGCTTGGCGCGCCGAGTTTGGTGTTGTGCCTCGACGGCCAGTTCCATCGCCTCTCCCTCCGGGAGGTTGTTGCGCGCCCACAGCCGGTCGAGGAGATCAAGACCCAGGTCGCGCCGAAGGGCGGCCTCGATCACCGCGCTGTCGCCCTGTCCCGTGCGGGCCGCGCGCACCCTCACCGCCCGCAGAACGTCTTCATCGATCGTGAGAGTCGTGCGAGTCTTTGACATATTGGCATCTTAGCACCGTTGTGCGCAGATGCAGAGGAGTCGCGACGCCTCGGATCATCCACGGGGGCAGGCGTCCTCGTCGGCTGCCTAGCGCTTCGCCGCTTCGCCACCCCGGCCGACTGCCAACACGGGAGTGCGCGCTGTGAGTGCGTCGGGCCGGGTGCCCCTACCGGTCGAAGTGGGTCGGCTGCTCGGCCTCGAGGGTGAGACAGAGGTCGAGGTCGGAGTAGGGGGCGTTTCGATGATCCTGCGCCCGACAGTCGTGGGGGGGGCCGCGAGGATGCGTGGGCCTACACGCCGGAGCCCCCTGCGTTCCTCTCCCGGGCCCACGTGGACTCCAGGGCGGGACGAGTTCTGCAGCTGACTGCGGGAGAGCTGCAGACCCGCGGGTGCTGGCACCCGGTGGCGGACGGTGACCGCTCGTCCGACTTCTCGGCCTCGCTCTGGAAGGCCCTCGCCGCCACGGACGTCACGGCCAAGGACCGGGCAGCCATTCTCAAGGCACTGCGCCGGCTCGACAAGAATGAGCAGCATCCGCCGCTGCGGATCAAGAAACGGGCCGGCGACCGAAACCGGCCATGGTCGGCTCCTGCCACCGGGTCTCTCCGCCTCAGTTTCGAGCGGTTGGACGCAGGACGCGAGCGCATGCTGACTGTGGCGAAGGTCCACGACCGGTGATCCGGTGGGGCGAGACCGTAGCCGAGTTCCAAGCGGTGAACGGAGCGCTGCGGCTCTACTCGCGGTCCGGTACGCTCCGTCGCCGCCACGAGGTATAGGTGTGGCGTTGGGCACCCTCGCGGCATGTCGTGTCCGGCGCCGGACATGAGGAAACTGCTCCCTGAACGTCAGACGACAACAAGTAGGGGCCCACGGGCGACGAGGTGAACGCGCCGGCCGTCCAAGTGAAGGTCGAGCGGAACCACCACCTCATAGGTGCCGGGTGGCACCCGATCCAGGCCCAAGGACTCGACTGCGGCGGTCCCGACCAGCTCCGCCACAGTGATGTCATGATCGGGATCCAGAGGTCCCCACCGGCCAACGCCGGCTATGGGCATCGCGAACCACCCGACGAGATCTGTCTCGCCCGGACGACAGATGCCTCCGGGCACAGGCTCGCCCCACTCGGCCGCCATGCGGGTGGCGCTGCCCGGCACGCTGATCTCAACTCTGGCCCGAAGGTGTGAGTCTGACGTCACCCGGGACTTATCCACACGGGTCCGCAGCCGGAAGGGCGCTGCGGTCCCGCCAGACTCCCTGATCGGCGCTACCTCGCCCATCGTAGCCTCCCCCTGGCGAGCGACGGTACCCCGACCCTGGAGGCACCTTTGGTGGCCGCTAATGGCGCGCCTTTGACACTCCAGGTTAGGTTCCGTAGGTGGCCGCCAGCTTGCGCTCGCCTAACCCGACTCGCCACCCTGAGCCACAAGCCAGTAGGGTATAGGAGCCCCGGCGGCCTATAGGGAGATATGGAGTCCGCAAGCGGTTCCCAAACGCCGCCAGCTGCGACGCAGCTGGTGGGGCTTGCCCGCAGCGACTCCCGAGTAGCGGATCTCTACGCCACCCACTTCCCGCAGCTGGTGGCCCTGGCCACCCTGCTGTCTGGGGGGTCCTCCGGGGGCGAGGAGATAGCTCAGGAGACGTTTGTGATCGCCCTGCGGCTGGAGCGCCAGAACCCTGGCTACCTAAGAGATCCAGCCTGGCCCTGGCTGCGTGTCACTGCCACTCGCCTAGCGACTCGCTGGCGCCGGCGATACCCGGCCCGCATTGCGGCCCTGGGCCTGTGGGCGGAGAAGTTGCCGTCTACGCAGCGGCTGCCGGACGAGTCCGTCGACCTAATGCGGGCGGTCGGCAGGCTCCCGTGGAGGATGCGCGTTTGCACGGTTCTGGCCTACCTCGAGGACCAGAGGACGGCGTCGATCGCTGACGCCCTTGGATGCTCCGTCAAGAACGTGGAGTTCGCCCTTCGCGAAGGGCGGCGTCGCCTGAGGAAGGACCTCGGCGAGAGCTATGGCTTGAGGTGAGAGAAGGAGAGTTGATGGGTGAACACTTGGATGATCAGCAACTGCGACTCAGGTTCCAAAAGCTGGCGGGTGAGATCGCGGAGGGGGTCCACCCGGGGAAGTTGATGGCACCTCCTCGTTCCCCTGTGGCCCTGCTCTCCGGGGGGGCGGCATGGCGGAGGGCCCGACGTCGAAGGCTCACCCGGCGCGGCGGCGTGGCGGTGGCGGCTGCCGTCGTCTTGCTGAGCGCGGGAGCAGCCTACGCCGCGTCCAGGCTCGTCACGGTGCCGATCAACGTGATTGTCACCGGGCCAAATGGGCAGGGACTCCCGTCCCCCCTACCGTCCGGGGTCCAGGCGGTCCCGGGAACTCCACGGGTAGTGACCTTTGCCCAGGCGCAGGCAGCTGTACCCTACCCGATCTTGGTCCTGCCCCCATCCCTGGCAACGCCAGAGCAGTGGCAGGTAGTCCCACCGACCCGCACCGTGAGCGGCGGGCCTGTGTCCCCGGACGAGGTGATGGAGCCCCAGATCTACGTGGTCTACCAACTGGCCAGCGGGGCCACCGTGGATGTGAGCGAGTACCCCGGGCGGCCTGGCGTGCCGATGTCCTTCTACGTCAAGTGGTACGGCGCCAGCGGTGTCCACCACGTCACGTTCGACGGCTACCAGCTGGTGTACGACGACCTCGGGGGCAGCGTGGCAGACCCATACCTAGTCGCGTTCAAGACGGTAAGCGGGCTCGAGGTGCAACTAGGGCCCGCCCCACCTCTGTCGGATCCCGCAGGTGCTCTTCCCTCAGTGAGCCTGTCTCAGTTCGAAGTGCTGGTGGCAGCGCTCTCGCCCTCCCCTGCCGCACCCGGTTCGCCGGCCACCTCCCCTCCCCAGGCCAGCCCCTCCTCGTTAGGTGCAATCGCTCCGAGCGCGACTCCCGCTCCGAGCGCGACTCCGTAGGAACGGTCCTCCCAACGGGCCGGCGCCATGCGGCGCCGGCCCCCTCTCCTCCTGATCGCCGGCCTCATGGAACCGCCGGTCCCGCTGATCCGGCTCATCTGGGTGTAAGCCGGCTCAGCCAGTGGCAAGCTCGGAAGGCCCGCCGTGAACTGGCGCGCTCAGAGGGGCCCCTCGGCGGCTGTCCGTTCACCCCGGGGCCCGACCCAGTATCGAGTCCGCCCCGGCCACTGCCGACTCCTTGGTGAGCGCGATCGCGATCTTCCGAAATGTGCCCGGAGCGATGGGCTTCCCCGCCAGGGCCGCGGTGACAGTCGGGGCACTGATGCCAGCGACCCGCGCGAGGTCGCTGTTGCCCCACCCCCGCAGTGCCAGCTCGTACCTAAGCCGCCCAGTAGCCACCACGACGCTCACGGAAGGCCCACCTGTGCCTCGGTGACCACCGTTACCTCTCCCTCAGCCCTCCGCGCTTCTGTGGGTCTTTCGCCAGGCTGTAGGTGCCCTCCCGCCGCGGTGTTCTGGACCCCCTGTGCCACCTCGATCCGCCGCCGACGCTTGCGCGCCACGATGTCGGTGAAGGTCTCGCCCTGGCTCTCGAGATAGGCGGAGACTCCGGGTGCGGTCCGCCCCAAGGCCACGCCGAGTCCCGGTGCAGCCCCCAGAGCGGCCAGGCTGGAGGCGTACCCCACCAGCCCCCGGATGATCCGCAGCTCGTCGGCGGACTGGACCATCTCCCGCACCAGCGGCGAGGTTGGCGATCCGATCTCGGCCCCGCGGATCGCCGCCCACTCCGGAGCCTCGGGCCAGCGGGCCCGGTTCGAGTCAGCGGCAGGGGTCCGCAGCGAGAGCCACTGGGTCGCGTAGCGCCAGAGCTCCCGGCGGGCCGCCAGCGCCTCGCCCGGAGTCGAACACCCCATCGAGACCAGCGAGCGGCGGCGGAACTGGAACTCGACCCGCCAGACAGGCTGGTCCTGGTCCCAGTCCACCCACAGTGCCTGCGGCCACTCGACTCCACGGACCTTCAGCTCCAGGGTCTTGTCGTAGCAGCGGGCCATCAGGTCACCGCCGCCGAAGACGAAGCCGCTGGCCCTGCGGCCCCTCAGGTGGGCCTGGTCGTAGGCCGGCACGGAGTAGGTGCGCCGTCGGACGGCCCGGCAGTGGAACTTCTCGAAGTCCTCGATGACCGGAGTCCAGCCCTGAAGGTCACAGTAGAGGTCGAGACGCGACATCCCGAGAACGGGCTCTTCTCGCGTCACGTTGGCGGCCAGCCACTCGGAGATCTCGGCCGCGGCCTGGTCCGCTCCCCGGGAGTGGAGGTAGGCCGAGTGCGCCTGGATGAAGACCGGCGGGAAAGGGGCCGGCGCCCCGATCGCCACCTCTATGTTGGGGGAGCTGGCCCAGAACGGGTAGCTCCGCCACCCGTGGGGGCGAAGAGCCACAGAGAGGGACTGCTCCCCCCAGGTGACCACCTGGGATTCCTTCGAGTGCTGCGCCTCTTGTTTCAACGCCTCGAGGAAGACCAGCAACCCGTCCTGCAGCTCCCCCCGGACGGAGCAGTGGAGAGTGTCCACCCCGGCGCTCAGGATCCTGAGCTCTGCCATCACGATGGATCCGAGAGCTCGTCCGAAGGGGGGAGTGTATTTTCCCACCACTGTGTGACAGGGCCAGTGGTGGGTGAGATCCCCCCGGAACCCCACCTGGCGAGCAGCAGCTCCCGGCTCTCCTCCAGAGAGCAGTCCACCGCCTGGAACTCCTCTGTGGAGTCCTCCTGCCAGATGGCCCGGCCAGGGTGGGGCGGGAGGATGGCGGCCCGGTCGCTGTCCAGCAGGATGTAGCTGTTGACGGCGGCCCGGACCCGGAAGGCGACGGTGCCCTGGAGGTTGGCCTTCAGCTGCCCCGGCACCGCCTCGGCGTCCGGGCGCTGGGTGCAGCAGACGAGGTGGATTCCCACCGACCGCCCCAGCCTGGCGATCTCACAGAGCCGCCCGCTGGCCGCCTGCTGGGCGGCGCGGGCGGCCCGGTCGTCGCCCAGGTCGCGGCATGTGAGCTCCGCCACCTCGTCCACCACCACGAGAAGCCGGGGCCAGCTGGGCGGGGCAGCTGAGGTCCCCTTGGCGGACCCAGACCGCACCTCCGAGAGCCGCCGGTCCAGCTCCCGGCGGACCTGCTCCAGCGTCTCCGCCGCCGCCAAGAGGGTGTCGGCCACCGGCAGGATGGCGTGGGGCAGGTAGCTGAAGTGGGCCAGCTCCACCCCGCCCTTGAGGTCGATGAGCGCCAGCTGGAGGTCCTCGGGCCCGTGCTCGCGGCAGAGGAAGGTCAGCGCCTGGCGCAGGAAGACGCTCTTGCCCCCGCCGGTCATCCCCCCCACCAGGAGGTGGGGACAGGAGTCCAGGTCCACCCAGAGGGCGCCCCTGCGCCCGCGGCCCAGGCCGATGAGGAGGCGCCCCGGCGGCCGGGGCGAACCGTACATCTCCCGGTAGGAGAGGTGGCCGGGGATGCGGTGGCGCAGCATCTCGGTGACCAGCACCCCCGGCTCCTCCCAGAGCCGCAGCTCGCACTCGCAGCGTGCCTCCAGGGCCTCCTGGCGCTGGAGCACGTCCCGCAAGGTTATGCCCGGTGGCATCCGCCAGCGCAGGGTCACGTTCCGGCCCTGCCACTGCGCCCGCCACCTGGCCCGAGGCACAACCACCTGCCCTCGGAGGTTGGCGGCCACCAGCCCGCACTCCACCATCGCCCGGCGGAGCCTGGCAGCCGCGGACCACCGGCGTCGGTGCATGGTCACCAGGGCCGCGGCCGAGGTCGCGAGCAGGGTCGCCCAGAAGCCCACGCCCGAGCTCCAGCCCAGCTCGAGGGCGGCGATGGGGGTGGCGGCCGCGATCCAAGGCGGCAGGCTGGCGGCAGAGCCACCAGCCCACGGCCGAGGGGTCCAGCCGCTCCCGGGGTCCGGCCACGTAGCGCCCGCCCATCAGAGCGAGGAGACGGCCGGCGACGGGTGCGCCAGGGCAGGCCCCCAGCCGGAGCCGCTGGCGGCGAGGAAGCCGGAGATCAGCCAGATGGCCAGGAGCAGGGCGACCAGGACCCAGCACCCGAGCCCCCCTCCCCGGCGGCCCCGGACCAGCGCCCGGAGCACGGTCAGCAGCACCAGAATGCTGAAGACGGCAGCGGCCGCCCCCACCAGAACGGTGAGGGCGGCTGCCAGGAGCCCGGTCACTTCCGGGCCCGGGCCGAGGTCTCCGCGGGGGCCTCCCGCTTGGGAGGCGAGAGGTAGGTGATCTGGTCGGCCACCACCACCAGCCGGAGCTGGCCGCCCCTCTCCTTCCCCTCGGGGTTGTAGAAGGTGCCCCGGAGGCGTCCGGTCACCGCCACCCTCGACCCCTTGCCGTTGAACCGGACCAGGTTTCTCGCCTGGATCCCCCAGGTCTCCACCCGGACCCAGTCCGGCTCCTGGGTCCGGTCCCTGCGCCGCACCGCGCAGAGGAAGCTGGCCTTCACCTGAGGGTCCGGCTTGCCCGCCGCGATGAACTCCTGGACCCGAACCTCCGACGCCACCACGCCGATGAGCTCCACGTGGTTCACCGGCTCTCTCCCCGCTGGTCCCGGGCCGAGTCCAGCCCCTTGTCCCAGAGGTCCGGGGGCCGCCTCTCGGGGCAGAACGCCCACCAGGGCAGCACGCACCCCCGCTCCTCCTCCTCCAGCTCCTCGCTCCGCATCTGCCGCAGGTCCTTGGACATCTCCGCACCTCCTGTGTGGGCGCTGCTACGCGCCATGTGGTCCGTACCATCCTAACAGGTCCGCCAGGAATGTCAAGAGGTGGTGCGGACCACTTCTGAGATGCGCCTGGCAAGGAGCTGCCTGGCAGCCCGGGGCCCCAAGGGGCCTGCGGTCAGATGCGGGGGCTCAGAACCCCTCTGGCACCCTTGGGAAGACCAGCGTGGTCATGTCCCCCGGCAGGTGGCTCTCGATCACCGCCACCACCTGCTCCTGCTCCCGCATCACCCGGTACAGCTGCAGCACCGGAACCCCGTCCGGCAGCGCCAGCAACTCTTTGAGGTTGGGGCTGGGCATGGACGCCTCCACCACGTCCTCCCCCTCCTCCGCTGGCAGCCCCCGCAGCTTGAGCAGGTCCGGCAGCCACAGGCCGACCAGCTCCTCCTCCCGGACCTCGGCCCTCGCCTCCGCCTCCGGGTGCAGCCACACCCGCGCCAGGATGGGGGCGCCGGTGGCATCGATCCCGGTCCCCTCCTGGACCAGCACCACCGTGCCCGGGGCCACGTGGAGCAGCTCCGCCACCCAGGGGGTGGCCGGCATCCGCCGCGTCAGGGCGCCCAGGAGCCCCTGGATCTTGAAGGCCCGCTCCGGCGACGGCTCGGCCACCGGCTCGCCCGCCGGCTGCTCCGCTGGACCCCGCCGGGGCCGGGAGGATCCCACTGCCCTGGCGTCCACCCGCCGGCGCTCGGCCTTGGGGTCCCGGACGAAGCTGCCCGCCCCGTGCTCGGCCACCACCATCCCCTCCTGCCTCAGCACCGCGAGCGCGCTGCGCACGGTGGTCCGGGTGACCTGGTATCGGGCCATGAGCTTCCGCTCGGATGGAAAGGCCACCCCCGGGGGCAGCCGCCCCTCCTCGATCTCCCGCCGCAGCGCCGCCGCCAGCTGCTGGTACAGCGGGTCGGGGCCCTCGCGATCCAGGGAGTACTTGGCCATCGGTACAGCTTATCTGGTCCGGACCAAAATGGCAACAGATCGGCCCAGGCACGGAGACTCTCCTCCCTTCCGGCCTGGTCGATGCCTCAAGTGGACAGCCGTGCTTGCGCCCCTCACCCTGGGGCGGCTCTCGGTCAGCAGCAGACGTGTACTGCCCGATCCCCGTCCGGTGGTCTCGGAGAACGCCGTCGCGCGGTATGCGGAGGCTTTGGGGTTCGAAGAGCAGTGACCCCCGGGCCGTCCCGGCGTTCCACTTCAGACTCGGTCGTGCCCTCCCTCCGCACGGCCCCGTCGACAGTGAGCGCGCACAACCTAGGGGCGGCGGTGCAACTCAAGGCCTGTCGTACACTGAGGTGGTGATCCTGGGCAGCACGGGGAGCGGGCCCGATCTCCGAAGTGGTCCTTCCTTCGAGCGGCCGCCAGTCGCCGAGGTGGCGATGGCGGTGTACTTTTCGCCCAGGCTGGTCGTGCCCGCGGCGGAGCTGGCGGGTCTCTGGCAGAAGTGGAGGGACCGTTACCCGCTCGCCGAGGACAAGCCTCCCCTCCCACCCCTCCCCCCCCCGGGGCTACAACCCTCAGGGGGCCAGTCCTGGGCGCTCCAGCTCGGGCCCGCGATCCCGAACTTGAGGATGTGGTTCCTGTCCCGAACTCGAGACCGGGTGATTCAGCTTCAGCCGGATCGACTCGTTCTCAACTGGAGGCGGACAGCCGCCGAGCAGTCGTATCCGCGGTATACGGCCCTGGTTCCGGAGTTCCGCAGCCTGCTCGCCGACACCATCGAGTTGTGCCGGGCCCTCGAAAAGCCAGTTCCTCTATGTAGCCAGGTCGAACTGACGTACATCAACCCAATCCCTCTCTCCTCGCTGCCGCCACCAGCCGGGCTCGAGCAGCTTCTCTCGCCATGGACGGGCGCAACCACTGACCGGTTCCTGCCGGCTCCGACATCCATTCAGCTCCAGGCACAGTACCCCATGGTTCCACCACTCAGCCACGAGCCGGTGGGGAGTCTTCACGTATTGGCGGCTCGCGGCGCCGTACAGCGAATCGCCGAATCTGCTCCGGAGGACGGCTACCTCCTGCAGCTGTTCGCTCGTGGCGCACCGTCGGATGTGAGCGCGGACGGGGCGCAGGCCCTTCTGGACTTGGCCCACTGGTTGATCGTGAACGGTTTCAGATCGATCACCACTCCACAGATGCATTCCCACTGGGGACTAAGAAGTGAAGAGGTAGCACCCGATGAGTAGTTACGCTGTCTCCGCCACGATGGGATGGTCGCCCAGCGCAACCACGAGTCCGACGCGGCCGGTCGGGTTGGATCGTCCTGGAACGGATGCAGACCCTGGAGCCTCGGCGTTGCCAACTCTTGCCGACACCTGGTTTCTAGCCGTAGAGTCGTTGCGGAAGCTCGGGCGCGGCTGGAACTCATACGACGCTCTGCCTGTCAGCGAGGTCTCGATACGCAGGGCCACAGACTTCGTCCTGGACTGGGGAGCGACCCTTCCGGCGCCCACGGTGGTGCCCACAGCACCGGGCGGTGTCGAGTTCGTTTGGGGTGGCGACCATGACCAGGTGGAGCTTGAGTTCCTCCCGGATGGCTCCGTCGGCCTCCTGATCGATGTGAACGGGGAGATTCGAGAGATGGATCTGCAGTCCCTCGACGATCCCAGAGTCGCTGAGCTTTGGCCGCTGGTGGCTAGCCTGGGTTGATCAGTGGGAGGCGGGAGTGCCGATCTGCCGCCCGACGAGCTGCCTCCAGACCAGGTTGTTTGGCGTCGCGTTGCGCCGCGGCACTTCCCCAGGTCCCTTGCCGAGACCAGGCCGCAAAGCGCCGCCTTCCAGGACAGCAGTGTTGACGGATCTATGTCCGTCGTCTTGGCCCGATCGGGTCGCGACCCGACTGAGGTGCTCCTGGGCTATGACGGGTATGGCCTGGTCGCACTGGCCATCTCAGAGTTGTCGGAACTCAAACAGCAAGTCATTTGTGATCCCGTCCCCGAGGAGCCCGATCACGCACTTGTGGTCGGCAAGAAGACGAAAGGTACCCGACGCCAGATGTCTACGCTGTGTCGCTGGGTGATCCGACCGCCCGGCGTTATCGGGGGAGAGCCGCCCGGCCCGGTGGCTCCGTGATGGCGCCTGCGCTCCTGACACTCCATATGCGCCCTGGTCACGCTCCCGGTTGATCACTGGCGCGATTCCCTCCGGTCAAGTTGCTGCCCTGAGGTCCCGGTGGGAGCCTCCGATCAAGATCGCGACTCTGGATGGCCGCCGTCGGCGCGACGCCATCCGCGA
This sequence comes from bacterium, assembly GCA_021785655.1. Taxonomy (GTDB): domain Bacteria; phylum Chloroflexota; class Dormibacteria; order Aeolococcales; family Bog-877; genus JAJYXT01. The sequence continues at coordinate 35,760 of JAJYET010000014.1, forward strand.
TGGGCACACCGACTCGGATCCGTTCGGGCCAGTCCTCCGACAGCACAATGCGCTGCTGTTGCCGTCTCCAGCCGCTGTCAACTGCGCTTCGGGGGCTTCTGCTGCCTACCGAGACCCGAGGAGAGCTCTAGCCACGGCTTCGTAGGCGTCGTCCTGGCTGAGGTGAGCGTAGTGCTCGGCAATCACCTTCTCGGAGGCCCCAGCGATCGCTGCCAGCTGGATGGGATTCATCCCCTTCCGCAGCATCTCCGTCATCCAGGAGTGCCTCAGCAGGTGTGGATGGACCGCCTTGCCCAGCTGCGCCTCGCGAGCCACGGCGCTGACCATCTGGGCGACCCCCGACTCGGTCAGGGGTTCGTGCTCCCCGCCAGACCCCCGCCGGCTCGACGTGAACAGACGGTCGCCTGCCCGATCCCCACCTTGAGCCCGGCCGAGGCGGTCCAGCCTACGAGCCAGGTCCGGGAGCACCGGAACCAGTCGCTCTCGGTCCCCCTTGCCGTGGACCCTCAGGTAGCTGCGGTTGGCCGTCCTCCGGATGTCCCCGGCGCTGATTCCGGTGAGCTCCGAGAGCCGAAGGCCACAGTCGGCGAAGAGGCGGATGATCACCTTGTCGCGCTCAGTCCGGGCCGCGTCCTCGAGCCGATCGATCTCATGTCGGCTGAGGACCTCCTTCTCCCGGCGGGGCTGTTTGGGAAGCTGGGGCCGTCCGGTCACGGGCTCGCCGATACCCTCCGCCCAGTGAAGCATCTGCCGCACCGGACGCACGTAGGTGTGGACGCTGGCCTTCGAGAGGGGGCGGCCCCGCTCGCTCTGGCGCGACAGTAGGTCGGTCGTGAACCGGTCCAGCACCAGCTGGCTCAGCTCGGTGGTGGTGCGTATCCCCTCCCGTCGGCACCACGGAAGAAACACTCGCTCCAGTGCGAACCCGTAGGCGTTGTCCAGGGTCCTGACCGATAGCCCGCGAGCACGGCAGGACGTGAGGTAGTCGGACACCAGAGAGTCGACGGGGGCCGGTTCCCCTGTCGCCGCCGTCTTGGGCCGGCCGCCCGCTGCTCGCGCCATCGAAGCCATGTGGATGACAATAGCAGATTACGGACCAAAACCGCTGTTGATCAGCGTTTGCGCGGGTTAGATTTTGGGTCTGTTTTGGGTCTGTTTCGGCTTGCTCAAATGGCCCAGCAGACGCTCTTGCTGATCTCGAACAGCTTGATTGGAGCGGGAGACGGGTCTCGAACCCGCGACCTTCTGCTTGGGAAGCAGACGCTCTACCAACTGAGCTACTCCCGCCCGGCCAGCGAGTATACCGTGGCGGTGTGGTAGCTTCAGGACTGCCCACCACCCGGAGAGAGCATCCATGATCACCGCCTTCCTCCTCATCAACGCCGAGCGCGAGCACCTCGGGTCCCTCGGCCCGAGGCTGGCCGCCTGCCCGGGGGTGGTGGAGGTGTACACCACCACCGGCGAGGTCGACTTCATAGCCAAGCTGGCGGTGGCAGACCTGGAGGAGCTCGCCGCCCTGGTCCATGACCGGCTGGCCGACATGGACGGAATCGCCGCCACCAGCACCCACCTGGCCATGCGGCGGTACCGGCCGGAGGAGATCAGCGCCGCGTACGACCTCGGGGTCGACTGAGCTCTCAGAGCCCGGCCGCCCCCACCAGGTGGCCGATGCCCGCCGTCACCGCCATGGCTAGCGACCCGCCCGCGAGCACCCGGATGGCGCCCCGCCTCCAGCCGGCGCCTCCCGCGATCGCGCCCAGGGCCCCCAGCACCCCGAGGGCCACCAACGCCACTCCAGCCAGCACGACCGCGCGTAGGGAAACGGGCGTGAGGAGGGCGGCTAGGACCGGAAGGAGCGCCCCCCCAGCGAAGGCCGCGGCCGAGGAGGTGGCCGCCTGGACTGGTCGGGCCCGCCCCTGCTCCGTGATCCCGAGCTCGTCACGGGCGTGGGCCGCCAGGGCATCGTGGCTCATCAGCTGCCTTGCCACCTCGGTGGCAAGCTCCGGCGTCACCCCGCGCTGGACGTAGATGGCCGCCAGCTCCGCCAGCTCCCCCACTGGGTCGGTGCGGAGCTCGAGGCGCTCGCGCCCCAGATCCGCGTGCTCGGCGTCGCGCTGCGTGGAGACCGACACGTACTCCCCCGCGGCCATGGACATGGCGCCCGCCACCAGGCCCGCGATCCCGGCCGCGAGCACCTGCCCGGACCCGGCGCTGGCGGTGGCGACCCCCAACATCAGGCTGGCGGTGGAGACGATGCCGTCGTCGGCGCCCAGCACCGCAGCCCGCAGCCACCCGGTCCCCCCGCTGCGGTGGGACTCCAGTCGCTCCGCTGGGTCGGCGGCCATGGGCGCCCGATGAGCTATTGCCGCTCCCCCCAGGGTGCGACCATGATGTGCGCCGCGCCGGGCTGGGACGCCACCAGCTACCCCACCTCCCCCAGCGCCTGTGCCACGAGCGCCTGCACCTCGCCACTTGAACTGCCGAGGGCGTCCCGGCAGGCGTCTCGCGAGCGCCCCGAGGCCAGGACGCGGTAGCGGGGGGCGTCGGGATCCGGCAGAACCAGCACCCAGCCTCCGTCGACCGCAACCTTTATGCCGTCGGTGAGGTCGACCGGCCGGCCGCGGTGCGCCTCCACCAGCAGCCGCATCACCTCTCCCTTCACCTCCCAGGGGCAGAAGACCTCGTCCTCCAGATGGGCGCCAGCCGGCAGCCGGCGGCGGAGCTGGGCCACGTTGGAGCCGTCCTCCACCACCAGCCGCAGGGTGTTCATCACTGTGTAGAGCGCGTCGTAGGCGGCCAGGTGGGCGGGCCAGACGAAGCCTCCCAACCCATCCACCCCCAGCACCGCACCCTGCCGCTCCGCTGCGCGCACGACCGCACCGACGTCGGCGCGCGTGCGGTTAAGGCGTCCCCCCTGGCCCTCCACCACCTGCTGGAGCCGCCAGCTGGCCGAGACCGGGGCCACCACCACCCCCCCGGGCTCGGCCCGGAGGGCCAGCAGCGCCAGCATGCAGGCGGCCTCATCGTGGTCCAGCGCCTGTCCCTCGTCGTCCACCAAGGAGAGCCGCTGTCCCGGGGGGTCGATTCGGACTCCGAGGGCGGCGGTCACCGTGCGGGTGATGCTCGCCGCCTGGCGCAACTCCTCCTCTTGGTCCCGGGGTACCGGCGAGGAGTTGGCCTCCTCGTCGAAGCCGGACCGCAGGGAGACGGTCTGCACACCAGCCTGGTGCAGCAGTCGCGGCAAGACCAGGGAGGCGGAGCCGAAGGCGAAGTCGACCAGCACCCGGGGGTGCGCGGACCGAACGCGCTCCAGGTCCAGGGCGGCGAGGATGTGGCGCTCATAGGCGGCCTGCACCCCCTCTGGATAGGAGATCTCCACGATCTCCCGGGGCACCACCCGGCGGAAGTCCTCTCGGAAGAAGGTGTTCTCCAGTCGGCGCTCCTGGCGACGGTCCAGAGTCACCCCCTTTTCGTCCATGACCTCGATGTCTGCGGACCGGCTGTCGAGCGGAGAGGCCATGATGTGGACCGCGCCCGCGGCGGCCGAAAACCTGGTGAAGTGGGCCGTTATCGGCACCGGGAGCTCACTGAGGTCGACCACCATCGCGCCGGCCGAGAGCATCCCCGAGATCATGGCCCGCTTGATCATCCTGGAGCCGGGGCTTCGGTCCCGGCAGATCGCCAGCTCGGCGCCCCGGGGTTGGGTGGCGGCCCAGGCCGCTCCCAGGCGGGCGCACCACTCCGGGGTCAGCTGGACGTTGATCAACCCGGTGATTCCCGCCGAGCTGAAGAGGGCCGAACGCCAGGCGCCGGCCCAGATCACCGACTCGTGGACCACCGACCCCGGTTCGATCTCCTTCCCCGGCCAGATCCGGACCCCCTGCTCCACGACCGAGCGAGCGCCGATGGTGCACTCGTCCCCGACCACGCTGCCGTCGTCGAGGAGGACTTCGGGCTTGATCGTCGCCCCGCTGCACACCACCGCCTGGCGGAGGCGGGAGCGCTCCCCCAGGTAGACCTGGGGCCAGATGACGCTGTTGCTGACCTTGGCGCCCCCGTCCACCACCGAGAAGCGGTCGAGCACCACCGGGCCGTTCAGAAAGGCGCCCTCTCCCACCACCGCATCACGGCCGATGAAGGCCGGCCCCTCGATCTGGGCGGAGGCGGCCAGCTCGGCCCCCTCGCTGATCCACTGGGACTCCCCCACCTGGCGGCCGGCGATCTCGCACTCCACCCGCCCCTCCAGAGCGTCCCAGTTGGCCTGCAGATAGCTCTGGACGCTGCCGATGTCGCACCAGTAACCGCGCCCCACCATGGCCCACAGGGAGTCGCCCTGCCGGAGCATCTCGGGGAAGACGTCCTGGGACCAGTCGCAAGGACGGTCGGCCGGGATGTAGTCCAGGACCTCGGGTTCGATCACGTAGATGCCTGTGTTCACCTGGTCGCTGAACACCTCGCCCCAGGAGGGCTTCTCCAGGAAGCGCTCGATCCGACCGTCCGCGGAAGTGACCACCACCCCGTACTCCAGGGGGTTGGCGACCTTGGCCAGGACCAGAGTGGCGTGGGAACCCCGCTCCGCATGGAAGGCCAGCGCCTGGGTCAGGTCGATGTCCGTCAGGGCGTCACCGCTGATAACCAGGAAGGTGTCGTCGAGGAGGCTGGAGGCGTTCTTCACGCTCCCGGCCGTGCCCAGGGGCCTGTCCTCCACCGCGTACTCGAGGCGCATGCCCAGTTCGGCCCCGTCCCCGAAGTAGTCGCGGATGCTGGCGCCGAGGTATTGCAGGGTGATGACCACCTCGGAGACCCCGTGCCGCCGGAGCAGGCGGAGAACATGCTCCAGACATGGGCGGCCGACCACGGGGACCAGCGGCTTGGGGCGGCGGCTGGTGAGTGGGCGCAGGCGGCTCCCTTCACCGCCGGCCATGACCACCGCCTTCAAGGAAGTCCTCCCTCGACCGACCGGGCCGGGGCTTCTCCAGCCGTGGTGATCATACGAAGCCGCGTCGGAGCTGGTGGCGCCGCCAGGCCCACATGAGCAGGATCACCAGCCCGGCGGCTGCCGCCGTGACCAGCGAGGTGAGGACAAGCTCCATGGAGCCGGCCCTGCCGGAGTACTGCGGGGGGCTTGGCAGCGGCTGCAGGTGATGTCGGTACAGGCCCGCGGGGGTGACCGCCAGGACGTTCCCGCGGGGGTCGCTGGAGAGGACCGGGCCGAGGGTGGAGACCTGCAGCGCGCTGGAAGTCCCGGGCAGTTCGGCTCGGTACCAGGAATAGCCCCCGTCCGGCGTCAGCAGGGTGCCGAAACCGGAGGTGGCGAGGTAGGCGGCCGAGCCGCTCACCGCCACCAGCCCGTTGATCCTGGGAACTCCCGAGATACCTCCTGCCGGCAGCACCTGGAAGACGGCCTGCCATCCGTTCCGGTAGAGCCCCCAGACCACCCCACTTCGGGCTGCGGCCAGGATGACCCCGTCGGCGAGCTCCGTGAGCTTCGCGCCCGGGCCCATCTGGGGCGATCCGCGGCTCGGCACCAGTCTCCCGCCGGGACGCAGAAGGTACTCGCCGGAGCGCTCGGCGATCACGAAGGGGTAGGCGGACGAGGCCGGGGGAGCGACGGCCACGGGGTTTCCTCGGCCGCCGGCTACCGGGTGCGGTAGCCCGGGCGGCCTCCACTGGTAGATCCCGCTCGTGGTGATCGCCACCACCCAGGGGCTTGTACCAGGCCCGACCGCCATCCCCAGCGGCCTACCTGACAGGTAACCGAGCCGACGGGAGTGGTCGGAGTCGACCTCCACCAGCTCGCCCGAATTGGTCTGCACCAGTCCGGAGCCCCCGGGCAGCGAGGCCACGAAGGCGGCGTCGGGCAGCGCCAGGCCCCGGTAGCGGCCGGTGAGCGGCCACAGCCAGCCGGCGCCCCCGTGGACAATCGCGAGGGTGGGTGAGCTCGAGCCAGCAGCGATCTGGGTCAGACCCCGCGGAGCCCCGGGCACCACCACCCACCATGTCGCGGCCAGCGCCGGTGCCGCCAGCTGGAGGGCGGCGCACGAGGCCACCAACAGGGCCAGCAGCACCCGGAGGGCCCTAACCGCCACCGTAGAGCCCGCTCACCACGGCCGCCAGGATGAAGAAGTCAGCCACAACGTGCATCACCGCCGCCGGCAGGAGGCTCTTGGCGCGGATGGTCATCCAGCCCCAGAGCCACCCCAGCCCGACCACGATGGGGATGAAGCTCGCTGCCGGGCCCTCGTACTGGATGGCGAGGTGGCCAACCCCGAAGACCAGCCCCTGGACCACCACCGCCAAGGCCGGGCTGAAGCGCTGCTCCAGGGCCACCTGGAACACCGCCCGAAACTGCACCTCCTGAGCCACCGCACTGGCGGCGTTGGCCGCCCCGAGCCCGGCCCCGGCACTCCCTGAGAGCGCCAGGAGCGGCACCCCCTCGCGGCCGAGGAGCGACGCGGGCAGCGCGAACGCCACCAGCAGGAAGGCCAGGGTGCCTCCCGCGGTGAGAACCAGTGCAGCCCGTCCCGGGCGCCCGAGCAGGCGCAGCCGGGGCCGCCCCGCCAGCATCCAGAAGCCGGCGGCCATCATCAGCGCCAACACGAGCTGGGCGACCCCCGCAGCCACATTGCGGGCAACCGAATTGGCGGGACCGATCAGCCCCGGAGCCGGACCGGAGTAGGCCAGCAACCAGAGCCATGTCGAGACCGGGAGCGCCAGGGTCAAAAGGGAGAAGGTGAGCGCGGTGAGGCGCCGGAGGCTGGGGATGGCGAGAGAGGCGCCCCAGACGGCGCCGAAGTAGGCGCTGAGTCGCCAGGCGAAGGGGTCCACACCCTGCGGATCTCCGAAGAGGCGCGGCACCAGGAGGACTGCTGCGGCCCCGGCCAGGATGACAGCGAGCTCGACGGACCCCCGCCCCGCCTCGATCGGTCCGGCCCGCCCCACTCCACCGGCGCCGGCCTCGCTGGCCACGCCTCAGCGGGACCGGTCTGGGCTCAGGATCCGGAGGAGTCCGGCGCCCCGCCCTCCGCCGGGCGGGTCCCGTCGTCCGTCACGCTGCCGGGTGCGTACCCGCTGAGAGGGGTGTCCAGCTCCTCGCCCCGCAGACGGTCCACCAGGTCGTACACCTTGTCCTGGACCGTGCCCGAGAACAGGAAGGCCACCCCCGCCGAGGCCAGCAGGCCGGCCGCGATCCAGCGCTTTGACACTCCCCGACGGGCCGGCCTGGGCGGCTTGACACCCGTCTTGGCCAGGGTCTTCTCCACCCGCCGGCGGCTCTCAGGGGGGAGCGACCGACTCGCCTCGTACGCCGCCTGGACCACCCTCTCGGCCAGCTCCGAACTCCTCTCCCGGGCCGCTCCCACTGCCTCCTGGGCCCGGCGCTCGGCCGCCTCGGTGACCGGGTGGACGGTGGTGGCTATCCGATCTGCGATCTCCGGAACCTGGTGGCTGGCCGCGGCCAGCGCGGGAGCTACGGCATCCCCGGCAGAGCGAACCCGGGCTCCGACAAGCTCAGCGATGGCTCCCGCGGCGTCCTGGGCCGTGGCTCCCAGCCGTTGCGCCTTGCGCCTCCTGCCCCAGATCCTCATGGCAGAACCTCCAGCTCCCTTTTCCTCTATTCCGAGTGTACTTCCCCGCCAACTGCGGTGAGCACTGGCACTTCGGTCCCGGACTCGCCTATTCCGGCCAGCCCCTGGGCAGGTGCTGCAGGGGCCCATGCCCACCACCAAGCTGTGGGGCCTGCTCCAGGGCCGCCTGGAGGTAGCGCTTGGCCTCGGCCGCCGCCTCCGGCACCGAGCGCCCCCGAGCCAGCTGAGCGGTCAGGGCGGCGGAGAAGGTGCAGCCGGTCCCGTGCGTGTGCGGCCCAGGAACGCGGTTCCCCCGCAGCTCGACCACCTGGTCCCCTCCCATGAGAAGGTCGGTCGGCGGTCCCGGGGAATGCCCCCCCTTGACCAGCACCCAGCGGGGCCCCATCTCCAGCAGCCGACGGCCGGCGGCCGACGCCGAGACCTCATCCACTACCTCCAGTCCCGAGAGGGAGGCGGCCTCGGGCCAATTGGGGGTCAGCACCTCGGCAAGCGGCAGCAGGCGGTCGCGCAGGGCGTCCACCGCATCGGCCCGGAGGAGGTGATCCCCACTCTTGGCCACCATGACCGGGTCCACGACCAGGGGGCCCCAGCCGAGCGTCGACAGCTGCTCTGCCACCACCTGGATCAGCTCGGTGGACAGCAGCATTCCCGTCTTGACGGCTGCCGGGCGCAGATCCCCGTCCAAAGCCGCGAACTGGGCTCTGACGAAGTCTGGGGGCACGGCGTGGACCGCCTCCACCCCCTTGGTGTTCTGGGCTGTGAGCGCCACCAGGACGCTCACCCCGTACACCCCGGCCGCGGCGAAGCTCTTGAGATCCGCCTGGACCCCGGCACCACCGCCGCTGTCACTTCCCGCCACCGTCGCGGCGATCGGCACCTGTGGCATCACGAGCGCTCCGGCGCCGGAGCCAGCGCTCGGGCCCGGGGGTGGCGCTCCCGCAACAAGAGGTAGGCGGCGGCGGCCACCGCCATCCCCACCAGCCCGCTGACGTCGGCAGGCTGGCCCCCGAAGAGGTGAGCCGCGAGCGGGGACACGAAGCCCCATTCGCCCGGTGGCGGGGGCTCGTTGTAGAAGAGGATCGTGGCCGCCGTCCCGGCGAGGAATGGCACCATGGCCCGCCAGCGGACCCCGCCGTGGTACCAGTAGCCCCGGGGCCTCACCAGCTCGGCCGGCACGACCTTCCAGCCCCAAAACCGCTGGTCGAGGATCACCACCACCGCCCAGGCCGGAAACCAGACGTAGGTGAGGGTGAGGAAGTTGACGTAGTTCCCCTGGAAGCCGCTGCCGGCGAAGAGGACGAGGGCGGCGATGGCGCCGCCCACCAGCCCCATCGCCAATGCCGCCGCCCACCTGGCAATCCGCAGGCCGATGGCGAGCGCGCACAGGGCGGCGGAGTACACGTCAAGGTAGTTCGAGCTCAGCTCGGCGACGAGGATGAAGGCGGCGAAGCAGTAGGCGAAGGGCAGCGGCACCACCCTGACGATCAGGTTGGGGAGGAGCACCCCCGGGGCGGCCGTCTGGATCGCCGCCCCCAGCAGCCCGCAGAGGACCAGGGTGACCGCTGTGCCCCCACCAGCCGCCCAGGCGACCCGAGCGCCGCTGGACCGCTGAGGCAGATAGCGTGAGTAGTCCCCGGCGTAGGTGACCCAGGACACCACGAGGGCGAAGGTCAGGGTGAAGCCCAGCGCCATGGCGGCGAGGTGGGGGCCGGGAGCCAGTCGGCTCTGCAGGGTGAGGTTCCAGCGCTGCACGGTGAGCCCGGCCAGCGCCACACAGACCACCAGGAAGGCAGGCGCCTGGAGGTGCTGGAACAACGAGAGGGTGCGGTGGCCGTACACGGCCACCAGCACCGAGATGGCCACCATGCCCAGCAGCAGCAGCCCCCCGACCGCCTCCGAGGTGGAGCTGAAGATGGGCAGCGCCCGGACCGTGGTCACGGCCACGGCGCAGTCATAGGCGAACCAGCCCACCCCGATCGCCATGGTGAGGAAGCCGCCGACCACCGCTCCCCGGCGGCCGAACACCGCCCTCGAGTAGACGATCTGGGGAGCTCCGCTCCGGACCCCGGTCACCGAGAGCAGCCCGAGGAGGGCACCCCCCGCGGCCGCCCCGGCCACCAGGGCAAGGCTCGCGTCCCAGAAGCCCAACCCGGCCGCCGAGATCAGCAGCGCCCCCGCGTACAGCGAGAAGAAATCCGCCAGGGCACCGGCCCAGATGAAGGTGAGCTCACGGGGTCGACCCCTCCGACGGTCGGCTGGCACCGGTTCCAGCCCCCGGAGTTCGACCCGGAAGACCTCATCCGTGGATTCCACCGTCGGCTGCTCGATCTTCACGCCCATGGCCCCATCCTGTTTCTCACACCTCCCGAACGTCTCGGGGTGGACAGGGCGTGGCTTCCCGACGCTGGTGCTAACCAGATCCGGTGTTCAGGGTTGGCGGGTTGCCTCTCAGCGCCCTGTCGGCGCACCCCTAGCTGAAAGCAGAGCTTCCGCGGGCAGTATATGCCGATCCCCACCCCGGGGCAGCCCGGGGCGGGCTCGTCGACTCAGCTGCTGCTGGTGGAGCTGTGGGCGGGGCACGGGGTCTTCGTCGATGGAGTGGGGGCAGACGCCTGGGCGGTGGCGACCTGGGTGCTGAAGACCGAGCTGGTGAGCTGTGCGGCGCTGGCCACGCGCCTCGAAGCCAGTTGCCCAAGGCCCCAGCCGATCAGCCCGGCCGCAGTCAGCGCCGCTGAGTCGTATGTCATGATCCGAATTCTCATTCCAGCACCTCCTGACTTTCGAATTCAACACCACCTGAGCCTCCTGAGGCTTGGCCTGAAACAGTCGGTTCAAACTCTCGCACTTGGGGGTTGGCTGTGGTCAGCCTCAGGAGGTCCTGGGCGTCGTGGCTCATGGTTGGAGCTCCCGCACCTGCCATTGGGCGCCGAGCCGCCGGTACTCGACTCGGTGGTGCAGCCGCCCGGGACCCTCGCGCCAGAACTCCACCACCTCGTATTCGAGATGGTATCCGGCCCATCTCCGGGGTCGCAGCACCTCAGCGCCATCCAGCTCCAGGGCCAGCCGCTCAACCCATGCCTCCAGCTCGGGACGGCTGGGCGCCGGTCGACTCTGGTGCGAGACCGCGGCCGCCAGCTGGCTGAGCCGGGGACGGGAGTGGAAGTACGAGTCCACCTTGGCCGCGGGCAGCCGACGCACCTTCCCCTCCACCCGGAGCTGTCGGCGAAGGTTAGGCCAGTGCAGGCAGATGGCGGCCTGGGGATTCCGCCTCAACTCCATCCCCTTCCGGCTTCCGCCGTCGGTATAGAAGATGACCCCTCCGGGCGTGGCCTCCTTCACCAGGACCATCCGCACCGAGGGACGGCCATCACTGGTGGCGGTGGCCAGGGCAGCGGCCCACCCTGTGTCGGTGGTCTCCGCCTCGCGCATCCAGCCCAGGAGGAGGGGAATGGGGTCCAGGTCCGTGGGGCCTGCGGATGGCCTGCCCAGCGTCTTCACCTCAGCGGCGCTCCGGCCCACCGGCACCGCCTTCTCCCACACGCAACAGGTGGTCGCGCGGCGCGGACGGCAGCAGCGGGATGTTCACAGCTTCTCCACCGCCACCTGGGGATTGGCCGCAAGCAGGCTCTCCACCTCTGAGTCTGTTGGCAGAGAGCTGGTCGCCCCGGCACGGGTGGCCGCCAACCCCCCGGCCGCCGACGCCTTCAGGAGGGCGGATTCGACATCGTCACCGCGAGCCAAGGCGGCGGCGAGCGCGCCACAGAAAGCGTCGCCAGCCGCCACCGAGTCCACCGCCTTCACCGGCAGCGGCGGCACCAGCAGGCGCCGGGTGCCGTCCAGGAAGACGGCCCCTCGCGCTCCGAGGGTGACCACCACCGACCGGCACCCCCGGCCCATCAGAACCTCGGCGGCACGCGCTGCTCCAGACGGCGAGTCCACCACCACGCCGGTGAGCTGCCCGGCCTCGTGCTCGTTGGGAGCGCAGACGTCCACCTGGGCGAGGAGGGAGTCCGGGAGGGGCCGGGCGGGAGCGGGGTTGAGGAGGGTGCGGACACCGGCCGCGTCGGCCAGATGGAGGGCCTCCTGGACGGCCTCCAGGGGCACCTCCAGCTGGGTCAGGAGGACGCCAGCACCTCGGATCAGAGGCGCGGCGGCTCGGACCAGCGCCGGGGTGAGTGCCCAGTTGGCGCCGGGCACCACGACGATGGCGTTCTGCCCGGACGCCTCGACGGTGATCTGGGCGACCCCCGTGACCTCGCCGGAGAGCAGGCTCAGGTGTGATACCTCCAGCCCCTGGCTGACGGCGAACGCCCGCACCCGCTGGCCGAAGTCGTCCTGCCCCAGGCAGCCGACACATGCCGTGGGGACTCCGGCCCGGACGGCCGCCACCGCCTGGTTGTTCCCCTTGCCGCCCGGGACCATCTGAAAATCCGTGCCCAGGATGGTCTCCCCGGGAAGCGGCATGCGGGTGACCCTGGCCGTGAGGTCGAGGCTGAAGCTGCCCACGACCACGACATACGGTTGGGGCGGTCGCGGGGCCGAGGTTCCTCCGGTCGGCGGGGCGTCTCCCCCGAGGCGGGGGGTGGGGCCGGTCAGAGGAGGGCCCCTCGCACCAGGTCCATGAACCGTCCGCGGTCCGCCCGAAGCACCACCTCGCAGTTGGGTGCCAGGCCGGTGACCCGCAGGTGGTCGACGACCGTCTGCCCGCTGGTGACAGCGCCCCTGGTCTCCACGGCCACGGCCAGCCGCCGGCTCTCAGTGACGAGAGTGGGGTCGAGCGCGACCGCCATGGCCAGGGGGTCGGGAATGCAGATCCCCTCGGTGCGTCCCTCGGTGATCGCCCGCCGGCGCGACACCTGCTGGATCCCGACGCAGAACTGCGCCAGAGGGGTGCCCAGCTCTCGGAGGGACTCCAGTTCCTCCTCGCTGAAGGTGGCATCCGCCTGACACACGTCCCAGCCCACCATGGTGATGTGCAGGCCACTGCGGAAAACAATCGCAGCCGCTTCCGGGTCCACCCAGATGTTGAACTCGGCGACCGGGGTGACGTTGCCGGGGCCCCGGCCGGTCCCGCCCATCATCACGCAGCGCCGGACGCTGCGGGCGAAATCCGGGTCGGTAAGGCAGGCGAGGGCCACGTTGGTGAGCGGTGCCAGGGTGACCACCACCAGCTCGCCCCGGTGTTCCCGGGCCGCCCGCAGAAGTGCCTCCACGGCGGGCTCTGGGGATGGGATCCGATCTCGCAGCGGCAGACCGATGTCTCCCAGCCCGTCTCCTCCATGGATCTCCGCCGCTGTGGCCAGCTCCCGCAGCAGCGGGCGGGCCGCGCCGGGGTGGACGGGAACTCCCGCCCCGGAGATCTCCACCGTGTAGAGGGCGTTCTGGACCACGTTGTGGAGAGAGGTGTTGCCGGCCACGGCCGTCACCGCCACCACCTCCACCCGGGGGTCGCGCAGGGCCAGGACCAGCGCCACGGCGTCGTCCGTGCCCACGTCGGTGTCGACCACCAGGGGGATCCGCGGACTCACCATGCGCCGCTCCCGCGGCGCCGGGGCCCCTCGGGGGCCCCGGCGGGACGCCAATGGGTCACGCGCCGGACTCGCCTGAGGCCACCTCGATGCTGGCTCCGGCCCCGGTCTCGACGCCGCCGATGAACCAGGCCACGGCTCCCAGCAGTCCGATGGCCCACACCACTGCAGAGAAGATGGTGAACCCGGTGAGGCTGTAGCTCTGGGTCATGTAGATGGTGACGATGTAGAGGCCGATACTCACGAAGCGCACCACCGCGGTGTAGGTTCCCCGCACCTTGGTGGGCCACACCTCGCCCTTCAGCGTGTCTTCGGTGAGATAGCTGACGTTCACGAAGAGGTTCAGCACGACCAGGAGCAGGAAGAAGAGCGCGGCCGAGGCGGCCCACGCGCCGGTGGTCATCGACAGCAGCAGCGTGACCACGAAGGAGCCGCCATATCCAAGAAGCAAGAGCATCTTGCGGCTGAGGCGATCGGCCCAGAAGGCGAAGAAGCCAGAGATGAACCCGGTGAGGGTGGCGGTGAGAAGGATCGCCGCCGAGAGCTTGGGGAAGTGGGCCGGACCGAGCACGTAGGTCATAAGCCCGAAGCCTGCGGTGCCCGCGAACGCCGTGGCCGTAGTGGCGAAGAGCCGGAGCCACATGGGGACGCGGCGGGCCGCTCCCGAGGCGTTGGCGGAGGCGCTGGCGGCGGCGGCCGCCTCCTCGCGGGCGCGGTACTGCTCGGCTCCGTAGAAGCGGTCGATCTGCTCGCGGGCACGCTCCTCCTGCCCGCGGCTCCGCAGCCAGCGGATGGACTCCGGGGTCTTGGTCCTGGCGAGGAAGAGGATCGCCAGGACCACGAGGAAGGTGATGGCGATCATGCCACGCTGGAAGGCCACCCCCTTGTAGGCACTGAGGAGGGAAACCACGGCCAGCAGCAGGCCGCCAAGGTTGATGCCGTTGATCTCCAGCATCATGGTCTTTCCCCGATGGCGGTGGGGCATCACCTCATGCGAGGCGGTCATGATGGTGTTCATCTCGCCGCCGGCGGCGAAGAGCATGATCGCCAGGAAGGCCAGGATCATCCAGTAGGTGAAGCTAAACGCCAGCCCGATGGCGCCGATGCCGTAGAGAGCCATGGTCAGGTAGAAGGTCGTGCGCCGACCCACCCGGTCGGAGAGCGGACCGGCCACGGCGATCCCGATGATCAGCCAAATGGGCGACCAGGAGAGCAACAGGGAGCGCAGGCTGACCGGCATCGCCACCCAGCCAGTGGCGATGGTGGCCATCCCGAAGATGTAGGCCTCCAGCACCATCCCCAGGACGAAGGAGGTGAAGTTCCAACTGTCCGTCGGGCCCCAGCGCTCCTCGGTTTGGGCGGTGGACCCCTCGCGCGCGCCCGCAATCGTGGCCATCTCAGAAATCCTCCCTGCTCCGAACGTCTTCGCCGCCCCTTGGGGCGATGCCAGATGATGCCAGGGTCGCCGCCTGCCCGGCTACCGCTCGAGGTGGGGCAGCGGTGCTCTCGCGCACCACCAGCTCCACAGCAAGGCGCTTCGGTGCCGGCGCCTCCTCCCCGCGCAGGAGACCGACCAAGAGGTCGACCGCCACCCGGGCGAGGTCTTCCAGCGGTTGCCGGATGGTGGTCAGCGCCGGGACCGCATACCGGCCCAGTTCGATGTCGTCAAAGCCCAGCACCGAGATCTGAGCGGGGACCCCCAGGCCGGCCGAGCGGAGCGCCGAAATCGCCCCCAAGGCCATGAGGTCATTGGCACAGAAGATGGCCGTGAAGTGGCGGCCGGAGTGGATGAGTTCCTGGGCGGCCTGGTGTCCAGAGCTCTCGGTGAAGTCACCGCGAGCCGGAGGGCCGGGGTCGATCCTCGACTGGCGCATCCGGTCCCGGTAGCCCTCCCACCGCTCGGTCGTGACCGAGAGCTGAGCGGGGCCGGAGATGTGCGCGATCGCTCGATGGCCGAGACGCAGCAGGTGGTCCGTGGCCATCCATCCTCCGGCCCGGTGGTCGGCCTGGACCGAGGCGGCGCTGGCCCCCGCGGCCGCCCGGTCGAGGGCCACGATCTTCATCCCCGACCCCACTCGGCGTCGGATCTCATCGGCCGTGATGGCCAGGCCCATGACGACGACCCCCTGGATCTGGCGGCTGGCCAGCATCTCCAGGTACTCCGCCTCAGCCGCCGGGACGCCCTCCGTGTTGCACAGCAGGACCGTCTTCCCGTGGTGGCGGGCCCGCAGTTGCACTGCCTTGACCAGGGCCGGAAAGAAGGGGTTGGCAATGTCCGGCAGCATGAGGGCGAAGGAATCGCTCGCCCTGAGGGCCAGGCTTCGAGCCACCACGTTGGGTCGGTAGCGAAGTCGAGCAGCGCTCTCTCGAACCCTGGCCACCGTGCCGGGGCTGATGTCCCCGATGCCCCGTAGCGCTCGGGAGACGGTGGAGGGGGAGAGTCCGGTCGCTCGAGCCAGGTCATATATGGTCGTCGTACCCCCGGCCAAGCCTCCCCTCCCAGCAGTCCCACCCTGCTCCCGCAACCGGTTGCAGGGGATGCTAGGGGGCAAGACTGCGGCTGTCAAGGGGTGGCACGGGGGGCACGGTCATCGGCCGAGTCGGTGGGTTACCGAGGGCCGGGGTCACGTCCCGTATGTTGGTGTAAATAGCGGGACCCGATCTGGCCCTGAGAAGGGGCAAGAGAGGGCCACCGTGCCACCGACCCTTTCCACAGACCAGGAGGACACGATGACCCCTGCAAGCAT
>JAJYET010000044.1 GCA_021785655.1 bacterium
TCGCTGGGATACCTCGGGGTGAGGGCCATCGCCGCCGCGCCCCCATCTCCCGCTTCCGGCTCCGCCCTCGGCCGGCTGCCCGCCCCGGTGACATCTCCCCAGGACTTCTACGTCGTCTCCAAGGACCTCTTCGGGCCCCCGCGGATCTCGGGCTCCAGCTGGCGCCTTCTCATCTCCGGGAGCAGGACGCTGACTCTCTCCCTGGGGGAGCTCTCCGCCATGCCCCAGGAGGGCCAGTTCCAGACCCTGGAGTGCATCTCCAACCCGGTGGGCGGGACCTTGATCAGCAACGGCAGCTGGCGCGGGGTTCCCCTGGCGAAGCTGGTCGAGCTCGCCGGGGTGCCGGCAGGAACGAAACAGCTGGTCTTCACTTGCGCGGACGGCTACACCGAGAGCCTGGACCTCGGCCAGGGGATTCACCCCGGGACGCTGCTGGCCCTCGGGCTGGACGGCCGTCCGCTGCCCGCGGAGCACGGCTACCCGGCCCGGATCCTGGCGCCCGGGCTGTACGGGATGAAGAACCCGAAGTGGCTGACCGGAATACGGTTCACCAGGGGCACGTATGCGGGGTACTGGGAGCAGCAGGGGTGGAACCCGGCTGCCCTCCCCAGGACGTTCTCCCGCTTCGACTTCCCGGCCGCCGGCGGGCAGCTGTCCGGGGGCCGCCGCTACCTCCTGAGCGGGGTCGCCTACGCCGGCCTCAGGGGCATCTCCCAGGTCGAGGTGAGCGTGGACGGGGGGAGGAGCTGGCGGCGGGCCCGGCTGGAGCCACCGCTCTCTCCGTACTGCTGGACGATCTGGAGCCTTCTCTGGGCACCGGCCCCGGGGCTGTACCAGCTCACCGTGCGCGCCACGGACGGCTCGTCCCGTCCCCAGGCCACCAGGGCCACGGGCAGCTATCCCGAGGGGGCCACCGGCCTCCAACAGCTGCAGGTGGAGGTCGGCTGAGCTCGCCGTTCCCCTACACTCGCCGCCAGGATGGCTGCTTCGCCCCCGCCCGCGGCGCCCGCCGCCCCGCCTCCGGATGAGGGGCGGCTGCGCCGCTCCGCCCTCCTCTGGGGAAGGGCGGCGGGGGCGCTGCTGGCGATCTTCCTCGCCTACCAGCTCTTCCTGGTCCTGAGGGGGCTGGCCGAGGCGGTCCTCACCGTCCTGGTCTGCCTTCTGGTTGCCGGGATCGTCGCCATCCTCGGAGCACCGGCCTCAGATCGCGCCCAGCGCCGGCTGCACCTCCCGGCCACCCTGGCCGTCCTCCTCACCATGCTGGTGGGGATGGGGGTGCTGGTCCTGGTGGGCTGGCTGGTGTCCGGTCCCCTGGCCCAGGAGGGCCGGTCCCTGGCCCAGCAGGTGCCGGGCCTGGTGCACCGGGGGGACGTGCTGGGGAGGAGCCTGCAGCACCAGCTGGAGGCCCACGGGATAAGGGTGAACGCGGTCAGCTTCCTCACCTCCAAGCTGGCGTCCCTCGCCCCCCAGCTCACCGGGCTCGCGGTGAGCGGGATAGCGGGGGCGATCGGGGTCCTGGTGGACGTGGTGGTCAGCCTGGTGCTGGCCTTCTGGCTGATGCGCGACGCCCCCCGGCTGCGGTCCGGGCTGATGGCGCTGCTGCCCACCCGGGTGGGGCGGGAGGTGGACTTCGCCCTGGATGCCTACGTCGTCGTGGTGGGCGGGTACGTCCGGGCCCAGCTCGTGCTGGCGGTGGTGGTGGGAGCTCTGGCGGGAGTGGGCACCGCCCTTCTCGGAGTCCCCTTCCCCCTGGTGATCGCCCTCACCGCCGCGCTCTTCGAGCTCATCCCACTGGTGGGGCCCTTCGCCGGAGGCGCCGTGGCGCTCCTTCTGGCCCTCACCAAGAGCCCGACCCTGGCCCTCTTCACCTTGATCCTCTTCCTCTTCATCCACGCCGTGGAGGGGTACGTCCTGGTGCCCCGGATCCAAGCCCGCTTCGTTCAGCTCCACCCCCTCCTGACCCTGGTGGCCCTCTTCGCCGGGGTGGAGGTGGCGGGCTTCCTGGGGGCGCTGGTGGCGGTGCCGGTGGCCAGCTACCTGGCGGTGCTGCTGCGCTCGGCGGTGGGGGACTGGCGGGCCCAGCGCCCGGACCTGTTCATGGCCGCCCGCGAGAGCCGCCTGGAGACCGCTCGCAACCGCCGGCTCCTGGGCACCTTCAGGATCTTCGGCCGCCGGCCGGCGGGGGGAGGCCCGCCCTCAGCCGACTCCCCTTGAGGGGGGCTGCGGACGGGGCCCCAGGAGGAGGGTCCCGATCCGGACCTCGGTGCTTCCCTCCTGGATCGCCGCCTCGAAGTCCGAGGACATCCCCATGCTGAGTATCGGCAGCTCTGTCCCCAGCTCCGCCTGAAGCCGGTCGCGCAGCTCCCGGCAGCGGGAGAACTCCTGCTGGGGCCGCTCCGGGCTGGCCACGGTCATGAGCCCCAGAAGCCGCAGCCCGGGCAGCTGCGCCACCACCTCCGCCACCGGGAAGAGCCCCGACTCCCGGAGCCCGGTGCGGGTGGGGATCCCGGTCAGCTCCACCTCCAGCAGCACCGGGAGCGGCGGCCCGGGGGTCGGGACCGCGGCTGCCAGCAGCCCGGCCAGCTCCGCCGAGTCCACGCTCTCCACCAGCTGGAAGAGCCGGGCCGCCTGGCGGGCCTTGTTGCGCTGAAGGTGCCCGATGAGGTGCCAGCGGACACCGGTCACCGGACCCAGGCGGGCCGCCTTCCGGGAGCACTCCTGGACGTAGTTCTCGCCCAGGTCGGAGAGGCCGGCGGCCACGGCCTGCTCCACCGTCTCCGGGGGCTGGCCCTTGGTGACCGCCAGCAGCTGGATGTCGGCCGGGCTCCGTCCGGCCCTCGCCGCCGCGGTGGCGATTCGCTCCCTTAGGGCGATGAGCCTCTCTGCGAGGTCAGCGGGCGGGGGCACGGCGCCGGCCCCCGACGCGCTCGGCGGAGAGGAGGTGGTCGATCTCCTGCTTGACCTCGGAGAGGTCCCGGAACGAGCGATAGACCGAGGCGAAGCGCACGTACGCCACCTCGTCCAGCTCCCGCAGCCGGGCCATCACCAGCTCCCCCACCTCCCGGCTGGGCAGCTCCGACTGCCCCCTCCCGCGCAGCTCGGTCTCGATCTCCTCCACGATCTGCTGCACCCGCTCCGGGGAGATGTCGCGCTTCTTGCAGGCGTTCATCAGCCCCAGGAAGAGCTTCTGGCGATCGAAGTCCTCGCGCCGCCCGTCCTTCTTGACGATGTAGAAGGGGATCGACTCGATCCGCTCATAGCTGGTGAACCGGCGGCCGCAGCTGTTGCACGCCCGGCGGCGGCGGATCGCCTCCCCGGTCTCGGAGTCGCGCGAGTCCACCACCCGAAGGTCGTGGTGGTTGCAGTAGGGGCAGCGCACGGGGTCTCCTTCCGGCTACAGCATCTAGTTGGGCTGGCTGGATTGTACCCCGCATCTTGTGATCCGGC
Organism: bacterium; assembly: GCA_021785655.1. Lineage (GTDB taxonomy): Bacteria > Chloroflexota > Dormibacteria > Aeolococcales > Bog-877 > JAJYXT01. Next base: position 3,448 of record JAJYET010000044.1, read on the forward strand.
CGCGGCGGCCGGTCAGCGGTTGACCGTGCTCATGTCCGAGTAGCGGTCGCCTCGGACGGCCGCGGGCGAGGCCGCTTCGGCGAGGAGGTCCAGCGTCTCCTGGTCCAGCTCCAGCTCGGCAGCCTGGAGATTCTCCTCCAAGTAGCGCCGGCGCTTGGTGCCGGGGATGGGCACGATGTCCTCCCCCTGGTGGAGGACCCAGGCGATGGCCACCTGGCCGGGGGTGGCCCCCTTCTCCCTGGCGATCTCCTCGATCCGGTCGACCAACTTCAGGTTGTGCTCCAGGTTGGCCCCCGAGAAGCGGGGGTAGCGGGTGTTGCGGAAGTCTCCGGGCTGTAGCTGGCCGGGATCCCGGTAGCGGCCGGTGAGCATTCCCCGGCCCAGGGGGCTGTAGGCCACGAACCCGATGCCCAGCTCGCGCACCGTGGGCAGGATCTCGGCCTCCGGCTCCCGGCTGAAGAGGGAGTACTCGGTCTGGAGGGCGGAGATGGGGTGGACGGCGTGGGCCCGGCGGATGGTGGCGGGGGCGGCCTCGGAGAGGCCCAGGTGGAGAACCTTGCCGGCCTGGACCAGCTGGGCCATGGCCCCGACCGTCTCCTCGATCGGCACCTTGGGGTCAACTCGGTGCTGGTAGTAGAGGTCGATGTGGTCGACCCCCAGGCGCTGGAGGGAGGCATCGCAGGCCGAGCGGACGTACTCCGGGCGGCCGTTGATCCCCAGGGAGGAGCCGTCCTCCTGGCGCTGGTTGCCGAACTTGGTGGCCAAGACCACCTGCTCCCGGCGTCCCGCGATCGCCCTTCCCACCAGCTGCTCGTTGTGGAAGGGGCCGTACATGTCGGCGGTGTCCAGGAGGGTCACCCCCTGGTCGAGCGCCATCTGGATGGTGGCGATCGACTCCTCGTCGTCCCTCGGCCCGTAGAACTCGGACATGCCCATGCAGCCCAGCCCCAGCTCGAAGACCTCGAGCCCCCCGCTCCCCAGCTTCCTGGTGCGCATCTCGACCTCCTCGATCGCCAACTCTCGACCCCAGTCTAGGCCGGGCGCGGAGGTCGCGCCTCCCCATCTCCGATTCAGTCCACTGGGGGATGGCGTGCCCTGGGAATGGGGCGCTAGTCTGGCCGGGTGAGCGTCCGCATGCAGGAGGGAGCGGGCCCGTGAGCCAGCTCCAGCTCCTCCTGCGGGCGGTTCGCTGGCGGCTGGGCGGGGCCCTGGCACTCTTCGTGGTGGGGGTGGTGGCGGTGCTGGCCGCGGCGGCCGGGCCTCTCTACCTGGCCACTGCGAACGACTCGGTCCTCCACTCCATCCTGGCCGCCAACCCCCCGGGGTTCGACGGCATCACCCTCACCCCCCGCCAGGGCTCGGGCCAGGTGGCGGCGGCGGAGTCAGGGCTGCAGGCGGCCCGCCACTACGGCCTCTCCCGGTGGTACTCGCCCCAGAAGCTGGTGCTGGACGCCGGTCTCACGGTCGTGGGCCCCAGCCGGGCCAAGTTCGGCTCCGACCTGATCTCGGACCCCGGCGCCTGCGGCCAGCTCCACTTCCTCCAGGGGAGCTGCCCACGGTCGGCGGGGGAGGTGGTGCTGACCGACCGCAGCGCCCAGAGCCTGGGGGCCAAGGTGGGCTCCCGGCTCACCACCACCATCCCCGGGCCGGTCGTCTTCCAGAACGGCATTCCCAATCGCACCAACATCGAAAAGCAGGTCCAGGTGGCCGGCATCGTGGAGGTGGGCAACCCCTCCGCGCCCTTCTGGTTCGGCGACGACTACTTCGGCTTCGGCCAGTCCTGCCCTCCCGAGGCGCCCGTCTGCCTTCCCCAGCTGGACTCCATGTTCACCCCTCAGGCGACAATCGCCCCTCTGCCGGGGACCCTGGCCACCGCGGAGCTCTTCCTCAAGGTCTCCTCCCTCCACCTCTCGGGGGCCGCCGCATTCAACCGGGCGCTGGGCAATTTCGACACGGACGCCAACCAGAACCTGCAGCTCAACGTGTCCACCCAGCTCACCTCGCTCTCCAATCAGGCCAACCGGGAGAACCAGCTGATGCAGGCGATCGTCCTGGTGGTGGACCTGCAGCTGGTCCTGCTCGCCCTCTTCGTGCTCTTCGGGCTGGTGGCCCGCACCACGGAGGCGCGGCAGAAGGAGGTGGCGCTGGCCAAGCTCCGGGGCTTCCGCCTGCCCTCGGTGCTGTCCGTGGGCCTCCTGGAGCCGGTGGCGATGCTCGCCCTGGCGGTGCCGGTGGGCCTCCTGCTCGCCTACCTGGTGGTGGCTCTCGTCCGTCCGGCCCTGCTCCCCGGAGGGCAGCTCAGCTTCCAGCCCCTGGCCCTGCTGGCCGCGCTGGCCGCCTTCGCCGGGGGGCTGGTGGCGGTGGTCTTCGGGGCCTGGCGGATCCTGAGCCGCAAGCTGGTGGACGACCTGCGGGGAGTGGAGCCCAGGAGCTCCAGCACCGCCCGTGCGGCGCTGGACGCCGGGGGCCTGGCGCTGGCCGTGGCCGGGATCCTGGAGCTCATCGCCTCGGGGGTCCTGAACGGCCGCCAGCCCAACCCCATCGCCGCCTTCGCCCCCGGGCTGGTGGCGGTGGCATTGGCCATCCTGGGGATGAGGCTCCTCCCGCCGCTGGCCCAGCTGGTGGTGCGGCGCACCCGCAGCGGTGGCCACCTGGGCCTGGGGCTGGCCGTCCGCCAGGTGGTCCGCCGTCCGGCCAGCCTGCGCCAGGTCGCGGTGCTGGCGGTGGCCTCGGCCCTGGCCTGCTTCGCGGTCGCCGGCTGGGCGGCGGCGGGGGTGAACCGGCAGGTGCGCGCGGACTTCACCCTCGGGGCCCCGAGGGTCCTTCAGGTCGCGCTGCCTCCGGGTCTGGGGCTGGAGGCGGCGGTGGACCGGGCGGACCCCACCGGCCGCTACGCCCTGGCGGCGATGGTCTCCAAGATCCCCAGCCAGAACCTCCTCGCGGTGCAGGCCAGCCGGCTGGCGCGGGTGGGGTACTGGCCACAGGGCGTCTCCTCCGTCCCGCTCTCGCAGTTGGTCCACTGGCTCACCCCCCGCCTCCTGCCCGAGCTGGTGGTGCGGGGAAAGTCGCTCCAGGCCGTGATCACCATGACCGGCAACCCCAGCCCGCCTCCCGACCTGCAGCTGGGGCTGGTGGACCAGGACGGCAATCCCGGGGTGGCCGACTTCGGCTTCCTCAGCGAGGGCACCCACACGTACACCGCCCCCCTCCCGGCTCCCTGCGCCTTCGGCTGCCACGTGAGCCAGCTGCTGCCGGTCTGGACCCAGGCTCAGACCACCGTGCCGCTCGAGGGCCCGGTCCCGATCGGACCGTCCTCGGCCCACTACCGGCTCACCATCTCCTCGCTCCAGGAGGACCCCGGCTCCCGGTTTCGGCCGGTGACCCCGGAGCTGGCCAACCCCGCCTACTGGTCCAGCTCCGGCCCCGGGATCACCGTCTCCCGGGCGACCGTGGGGGGCCGGCCCGCGCTCAGCCTCTCGGTCCTGGACCAGGCCAGCGACACCACCACCCCCTCGGTGTACCCGGGCGGGCTGCCCGCGGTCCTCCCCGGGGTCGTGACCGCGGCCAACTCGGTGCAGGACCCGGCCGCCACCTCGGTGGAGAACTTCGATGGCGGGCTGCTCACGGTCAACGTCCGCTACCGGGTGGCCGCCCTCCCCCAGCTGGGGGGTCAGGGGTTCCTCCTGGACCTGAACCAGGCGGTGCGCTCGGAAACCCAGCCCCCGAGCCTCACCGAGGACGAGGTCTGGCTGGCCAAGGACGCTCCGGCCAGCGTCATCAGTCGGCTCCGGGCGCAGGGGATCCGGATTCTGAGCTCGAAGACGCCCGGAGCGGCGATCGCGGCGATGAACCGCGGCGGGATCGCCCTCGCCTACCTCTTCTTCCTCTTCGCCGCCGGGGCCGCCGCCGTCCTCTCCCTGGGGGCCGCCGTGTTCTCGGTGTTCATGTCGGCCCGGCGCCGGGCCTTCGAGCTGGCGGTGCTGCGGGCGATCGGGCTCCCGGAGCGGGCGCTGCGCAACTCTTTGCTCGGGGAGCAGCTGATGGTCCTGGTCCCCGGGGTGGTCCTGGGGGTGGGGGCGGGCCTCCTCGGGGTCTACCTGGCGCTGCCCTCGGTCCCGGAGTTCAGCTCGACCCAGGGCAGTCCCCCGGTGGAGCTGGTGCTGGTCCCGCTTCCCATACTGATCATGGTGGGGCTCTTGGTGGTGCTCCTGGCGGTCGCGGCCGTGGCCTCGGCGCTGGCCACCCTGCGCCTGGCATCCTGGAGCCGGCTGCGCACGGAGATCATGTGAACACCCCGATCCGCGGTCTGGACATCCACATGGAGGGGATAGTCCACCTCTACCCCAGCCAGGAGGGGGACGTGGTGGCCCTGCGGGGGGTGGACCTGGACGTGGAGGCGGGGGAGGAGTTCGCCCTTCTGGGGCCCTCCGGGTCCGGGAAGTCCACCATCCTGGCGCTGCTCTCCGGCCTGCACCGCCCCTCTGCGGGCCGGATCCGCATGGGCGAGTACGACCTCGGCCGGCTGAGCTCCAGCCAGCTCCTCCGGCTCCGGGCCACCGAGGTGAGCCTGGTGCTCCAGGATCCGGCCCGCAACCTCCTCCCGTACGCCACCGCGGCCCAGAACGTGGAGTTCGCCCAGCGTGGCGCCCGCGCCCGGGGCCACCGCCCGCCCTTCGGAGCCCGGGAGCTGCTGGAGCAGCTGGGAATGGGCAACCTCGCCCACCGCACCGTGGCCACCCTCTCCGGCGGGGAGCAGCAGCGGGTGGCCATCGCCACCGGCACCGCCCCGGCCCCCCGCCTGCTCCTGGTGGACGAGCCCACCTCCCAGCTGGACACCAGGAGTCGGGACCAGGTGGTGGCCCTCCTCGCCCAGATCAACCGGACCCTGGGGGCGACCGTGGTCAGCGTGACCCACGACCCCGAGGTGGGGGCGGCCATGCCCCGCACCGTGACCATCCGGGACGGCCGGGTCGGGGCCGAGGGACGCCGGGGGCAGGAGTTCGCCGTGGTGGGCAAGGACGGGAGCGTGCAGCTGCCCCCGGACGTGCTGGAGAAGCTGCCTCCGGGAACCCTGCTCCGGGTGCGCCGGCACGCATCCGGGGTCGATCTCCAAAGCCCGGAACTGGAGTCTCAGGAGATGCCCCCCGGTGATAGCTGAGATCTCGGTCGAGCAGGCGGCGGTGGAGGCCGGCGGCCGGCTCATCCTGGAGGGGCTGGACCTCCGGATCCGGGCCGGGGAATCGCTGGCCATAACCGGGCCCTCGGGCTCGGGCAAGACCACCCTTCTTCTGCTGGCGGCCGGCCTTCAGGACCCCACCCGGGGCCGGGTGCTGGTGGACGGCAGCCCCCTGCTCCGGGATGCCGCCACCCGGCGGCGGTTCGGGGTGGTGCTCCAGAACCACGGGCTGGTATCCGTACTCACCGCCCAGGAGAACGTGGCCCTCCCGCTTCGGGCCAGGGGGCTTCCGCCCTCGGAGGTCGAGCGGCTGAGCCGGGAGGCGCTGGCCAAGGTTGGGCTCCACCCCCAGGCGGACAGCCTGGTCCAGGACCTCTCCGGCGGTCAGCAGCAGCGCGTGGCGGTGGCCCGGGCCATGGCCGGGCCGCCGGAGGTGCTGCTCGCCGACGAGCCCACGTCAGAGCTGGTCTCGGAGCAGCGCCGGGCCATCCTGGACCTTCTGCTGGCCCAGTCGCGGGAGGGGCGGGTGCTGGCGATCGCCACCCACGACCCCGAGGTGGTGGAGGCCTGCGACCGCGCGGTCCGCCTTCGGGACGGTCGGCTGGTGCCGGAGGGCTGAACGGGGCCCATTCCCGGGCCCGGCCCGGCGCGCTGCCCCAGCCCTCCGACCAGCCGTGCCCAGGGCCTGTCTCAACTGGGAAACGGGAGCCTCGCCCTGCCAGCCCCGCGGCATCCTGGGTGGCAGCTGAGTAACCGCTCCCGGATGTGGGTGCACTTTGGGTAGAAATTTCGGGCGCTGGCGGGTCTCCGGCCTGGTCCTGGGCCTGGCGTTGGCCGGCTGCGGCGCCACCGCCGGCTCTAAGGGGTCGACCCCGCCCGCGAGCGGCGGATCCCCGGCCTCGGCCGGAGCCGCCGCAGTGGGAGGCCTCTCCCTCGCCAGGCTCGGCGGCGTTCGCGACTACACCTTCACCTCCAGCGCCTCCAACGCCGGCTACACCATCACCATCACCGGCCAGGTCCACGACCCGGAGGACTGGGAGACCGAGTCGACCGTCCCGGTGCCGGAGACCCACTACGACGTGGGGGGGCGCGGATACGCCGTGACCCTGGGACAGGTGATGGCGGTCTCGTTCCAAACACCTGAGGGCCTCACCCACTTGGACGGGGAGTACAGCGCCGCCGAGTCGCTGGTGGGGTACATCCGGGTCACCGGGGAGCGGATCACCGCCTCGGGGTCCTGCCGGGTGGCGGGCGAGAGCGGCAAGGTCTACCACCTTGAGTCTCCCAGCCAGGCGGCCTCCCTGCTGGTGGAGACCGCCACCGCCTGCGTCGCCCAAGGCTCCGGCGCCCTCCTCTCGTACACCGCTGGGGTGCCCTCCGGGTCCGCGGCCCAGGCCAACAACATCGCCGGGGCCTCCCTCAGCTTCACCGTGAACTCGATCGGCGGAGGTGGGGTGATCACGGCCCCCAGGGCGCCGGCGGCGACCCCCACCACCACGGCTCCGCCAGCCTCCTCGGGCACCCCGCAACTGCCCCCGGGCTTCCCGTCCCAGGTGCCGGCGCCCCCCGGCAAGGTCCTCTCCTCGGCCCAGCTCAGCTCCACCAAGTGGTACTTGCAGCTGACCGAGAGCACCCAGGACGCCCTCTCCCAGTACGAGGCCCAGCTGAAGGGCCAGGGATTCGCCGTCTCCAGCTCCATGAGCAGCTCCGTCCTGGATCTCGCCACCCTCACCAAGGGCCGGTTCCAGGTGCTGCTGGAGCAGACCTCGTTCCCCGGTGAGGGGGTGGTGCTGGCGGTCACCGTCCAGAGCTGATCCGGGCCCGCGGCTGGTCCGCCCCCGGAGGAGCCCCGCGCCCTACCTCCGCGGGCGCGCCCCTCTCCTCCACGGGGCCAGCAGCAGGGCCAGGCCCAGCAGAAGGCAGACGATTCCCAAGCCCAGCCAGAGGACCTGCCCGGTCATGAAGGAGCCGGGGATGAGCCCGGCACCCTGGCCAATCCAGAGGAGGCCCACCAGCCCCGAAATCGCCCCCAGGCCGATCCTAATCACCGCCTGACCCAGGAGATGGTGGGATGGCTCCTCCACGGCCGCCACCATGAAGGGTGCCACCATCCAGCGGGCCCTCCGCTCCCAGCCCGAAGGGGCCGAGAGGTGCTGGCGGCCGGGTCCCGCGGGGCACGCCGTCAGCCGGTGACCGGGCCGACCTGCAGCAGCTGGGCTCCGGAGTCCCGGCAGGCCTGAAGGCCGCTGTGGGCCACGAAGAGGCTCGCCGTCTGCCCCGGGGGGTAAACCCGAAGGCCGGCCGCCGGGGCCTCGTCACAGGAGCTCTGCGGGAAGTTGCCCGCCTCCGCGATCTGCAGGGCGGCGGAGGCGGTGGCTCCGGGCAGGAGGGTCACGGTCACGGCCTGGGAGTGGTTCACGAAGGTGGCCGCGGCTCCCAGCTGGGGCCCTGACTCGCTGGCCACCAGGGAGACGCCGGGATTCCCGAAGAGGGTGCAGCTCACCTGGCCCACGTTCTGGAACTGAAGCGAGTAGATGATGCTGCCCGCCGCGCCCTGGCCGTTGGCCAGGGAGGCCTTCAGCTGGGACGTGGAGCAGCTGGTCGGAGCGGGGGAGGTGGCGGAGCTCTGCGGGGTGGGGCTCTGAGAGGCGCTGGGGGAGGGGAGGGGGGAGCTCGACCCCCTGGGGGTGGGGGAGGAGTGGGGGGTGGCCCCGCAGGCGGCGAGCATGAGCCCCAGAGTGAGCGCTGCGGCCCTAAGGTCCCAGGACTTCACCTCTCCTCCCCCGCCGCTGTCCAACCCAAGGAGCGCCGCTGCCGGCCTGGCACCTCCATCTCAGTCCCAAACGCGCATCTGGCGCCTGCGGTTACCATCGCCCTCCGGGGTCCCCGGCTCCCGGCACCCGGGGTGGACGCCGACCCATGCCCGCAGTGCCCCTCCGCCTCGGCCGCGAGGGTGCGGGGTTCGGTCCCCCCGGGCACCGCTCCCGGCGAGACCCGACTCCGTGCTAACCCCTAGCCCCGGTCGCTGCCGGCGGCAGCGCCGCTGGCTGATCCGGTCCGGCAGCGTTCCCGAACCCGCTCGGTGCTGCCCGGCGAAGCGCCGAGCATCACCGAGCCGCCCTCGGGCTGCGGCCTGCACCCGAGATACCCTTTGGCCGACGATCGCTGTCGGAACGAGTCTCCGGCGGCGACAGTGATATCCCGCCCGGGGCATCTGGCCCGCTGCCATCGCGTTGAAGAGCAACTCAGCCTGGAGGTGTCGCGTCCATGAACTCACCCACCCGTCCCCAGCTGGTGGGGAGCTTCGGCATGGTGGCGGCCTCCGACTGGCTGGCGGCGGCGGCGGGCATGGCCATGCTGGAGCAGGGTGGCAACGCCTTCGACGCGGCGGTGGCCACCGGACTGGTGCTTCAGGTGGTCGAGCCGCACCTCAACGGCCCAGGCGGCGAGGTCCCGATCATTCTGTACGACGCGCGGGAGCAGGAGGTGG
>JAJYET010000015.1 GCA_021785655.1 bacterium
GGGGCCACCTGGCCGGAGATGTAGGGGGACCGGCGTGGTCGGGAGGTGCCGACCCGTTGGGCGAACTCGGAGCGCGGGAGCCCGGACTGGTTGACGAGGTCCCGGACCTGGTTCCGCCGGATGATGAGGTGCCCTTGATTCGCAAGGTCGCCTCAAAGGTGGGCACGGCCAGGCTGTTTCCAGACGGCAGCTCAACCCCGGTGAACTCGAGCGGACGGGTCCGGAGCAGCCGCCGGACCCCGGACTCGATCCCACCGAGGTCCCCGAGGATCAGCCTGCCGGGAACGATCCTGTTGGTGACCCATCCCTCGGTCGCCTCGATGGCCCCGAGGACGGCGCTGAACGGATCTCGGAGGCCCCGCCGCGCTTACCCATGGTCGGCGGAGGTGCGATGGCCGGCCCACAGGGCCGCAGCCGTGCCGCCCATCAAGTCGGCGTCGGGCACCGGCTGTCGAGGGCGCCCCGCCGACTCGAGCCCTTCAACCTGTCGGGCCACTCCATCCCCGGGGCATCGTCCGACTGCTCGTTCACCCGAGTATTCCTCGCTTCACCGGGACAGCGCGTATCAGATACGGGACACCTTCGCTCCGGAGCCAGCTCCCGAGGCCGATCGAATCCCCCGAGGACCTGTGGTGGCCCTTGAGGGCGGAGATGGGGCCGCCCTCAGGGCGCCAGCGGAGTCCCCAGGTCCAGGTGAGCTGCGGGAATCTGGCCCAGCCGGCCCGCGCGGTAGTCGGCGAAGGCCTGGCGGAGCTCCTCCTCGGTGTTCATCACGAACGGCCCGTACCAGGCGACCGGCTCTCCTATCGGCTGGCCTCCCAGCACCAGCACCTCCAGGGCCGGGTGGCGGCTCTCCTGGTGGCTGTCCGCCGCCAGCCGCAGGCCTTCACCGTCTCCGAAGACCGCCAGCTGCCCGGAGCGCACCGGGTGAGCGCCGCCCGCCACCCCGCTTCCGGCCAGCACGTAGGCGAGGGCGTTGAAGTCGCGGCGCCAGGGAAGGATCAGGGTGGAGCCCGGGGTGACCGTGGCGTGCACCATCACGATCGGGGTGTGGGTCACCCCCGGGCCTTCCTGCCCCCCCAGCCGGCCGGCGATCAGCCGCACCAGGGAGGCGCCGTCCGACGACCCCAGGAGCCGCACCTGGCCGCCGCGGATGTCCTGGTAACGGGGCGGGCTCCACTTGAGCCGGCTGGGCAGGTTCACCCAGAGCTGGATGCCGTGGAAGAGCCCGCCGCTGGCGATCAGCGGCTCCGGGGGCCGCTCGATGTGAAGGATGCCCGCCCCCGCGGTCATCCACTGAGTGTCGCCGTTGGTGATCAGCCCCCCGCCCCCGTTGGAATCCTGATGCTGGAAGGTTCCATCGATCATGTAGGTGACGGTCTCGAACCCCCGGTGGGGATGCCAGGGGGTTCCCTTGGGTTCCCCGGGCTGGTACTCCACCTCCCCCATCTGGTCCATGTGGACGAAGGGGTCGAGGCGGCTCTGGGCCACCCCGGCGAAGGCGCGCCGGACCGGGAAACCCTCGCCCTCAAGCCCGGTGGGTGCGGTGGTCACCGAGATCACCGGACGTTCCTGGCCCTCGGTCTGGGGCAGGCGGGGCAAGGCGATCGTGTCAGCGGTTATGGCGGGCATGGGACGCTCCAGGTCAGGCGGCAGATACTTGCATATGCAACTATACCCCGGATAGCCACTTCCTGCTCAGGAGGCGGCCGCCTCCCTGGAGTGGCCGGCGCGGCTGGCCTCGATGATGGGCTGGGCCACCTGGGGGGGCACCTCCTCGAAGTGATGGAACTGCATCTGGTAGCGCCCTCTCCCCTGGGTCATGGCCCGCAGCTCGATGGGGAAGTGGTACATCTCGGCGAGCGGGACCTGGGCGGAGACCCGCTCCAGCCCGTCCCCGGCCGGGAGCATCCCCCCGATCCGGCCCCGGCGCGAGTTCAGGTGTCCGATCACCTCCCCCATGGTCTCCTCCGGGACGATCACCTCAACCTCCATCACCGGCTCCAGGAGGTACAGCCCGGCCTTCTCGGCCCCTTCCCGGAGGGCCATGGCCCCGGCCAGCTGGAAGGCGATGTCCTTCCCGTCCACGGGGTGGGTGGAGCCGTCCACCAGCCGGACCTTGAGGTCCACCAGCGGATATCCGGCCAGGACACCCTCGGCGAGGCTCTGCTGCACCCCCTTCTCCACCGAGGGCCGGAACTGCTGGGGTATGGAGCCGCCGAAGATCTTGTCCTCGAAGACGAAGCCCGACCCCCGGGGAAGCGGCTCCAGCTCCAGGGTGCAGTCGCCGTACAGCCCCGCCCCCCCGGACTGCTTCTTGTAGCGGTGCTGCTGGCGGGCCGTGCCGCGGATGGTCTCGCGGTAGGGCACCTTGGGGGTGGCCAGCACCGCGTCCACCTGGTACTTGCGCCGAAGCTTCTCCAGGGTGACCTCCAGGTGGACGTCGCCCAGGCCGTGGAGCAGCGTCTCCTTGGTGGAGGGCTCCCGCTCGAGGCGCAGCGTCCGGTCCTCCTCCAGGACGTGGGCGAGACCGGACTGGATCTTCTCCTCATCCCCCTTGGTCTTGGGCCGGATGGCCATGGTGTACGAGGGAGCGGGAAACTCGATGGCGGGCCGGGGAGCCGTCCCCCGGGGCCCCAGGGTGTCCCCGGTGTTGGTGTGCAACAGCTTGGTCGCCGCCCCCAGCTCCCCGGCCAAGAGCCGCTCCTGGGGCTCGAGGGCCTTCCCCTTGGGCCGGAGCGGGCGGGCTAGCCGCTCCTCCTGCCCGCTGCCGGCGTTGACCAGGTGGGCGTCCGGCAGGAGGGTGCCGCTGACCACCTTGTAGTAGGTGACCCGGCCGAAGGGGTCCGCCATGGTCTTGAAGACGTGGAGGACCGGGGGGCCGTCGGCATCCGGGGCCTGCTCCGGAGCCAGGCAGCTGGCGAGGTGGTCGAGGATGGCGCCCGCCCCCAGCGCCCGGGCCGGAGCCGCCACCAGCAGCGGGGCGATGCTGCCCGAGGCGGTCGCCTGGCGGAGCGCCGAGCGCAGCTCCTCGGGGGCCGGCTCCTCCCCCTCCAGGTAGCGCTCCAGAAGCTGGTCATCGGTCTCGCAGACGGCCTCGACCAGCTGCTGGCGCAGCTCCTGGATCGCTCCCATGAGATCCGCGGGCGGATCCTCCTCCTGTTGGCCCCCTCGCTCATCGAAGAGAAGGGCCCTTCCGGTGATGAGGTCCACGGCGCCCCGGAAGTCGTGCTCCTCTCCGATGGGCAGCTGCACCGCCACCGGCCGGGGGCTGAGCCGCTGCAGACCGGCGAGGGTCCCGCGGAAGTCGGAGTGCTCCTTGTCGAGCTTGGTCATGACCACGATCCTGGGCAGCCGGCGCTCCGCCAGGTGGCTCCAGGCGGACTCGGTCCCGACCGCCAGCTGGCTCCCCGAGCTGGCGCCCACCGTGACCAGCGCCGCATCGGCCACCGCCAGCGCCTCCAGCACCTCCCCCTCATAGTCCTGGAACCCCGGGGTGTCGAGCAGCGTCACCCGGCGCCCTGACCAGGTCAGGGTGGCCATGGCCAGCTGCACCGAGATGTGGCGCCGCTGCTCCTCCGGCTCGAAGTCCAGGACCGCGCTTCCCTGGTCGGTCGAGCCCATCCGGGGGATGGCCCCGGCGGCGAACAGGAGCGCCTCCGCCAGGGTGGTCTTCCCGTCGTGGCTGTGGCCCAGGATCGCGAGGTTGAGCATGGGCCGTTCCCCTTCGTCCGCCATGCTCTCTCGATTCTAGGGAGACCGGGCCCGGTGCCGTGGGCCATGGGGGCGGTGGCGACCCCGGCGTGGGACGCACCGGGTCCGCCCTGGTCGGTCAAACTGGCGCCATGCCTCAGGCCACGACCGTGGTGCCTCTCGCGCGCGGCCTCGGGCCCGAGGGGCCCTGGGCGAGGGTTCGCCTTCCGGGGGCCGGCCCGCTCCTCCCCGCCAGGGTCCCGCCCGGGTGCCGGATCGAGGGGGAGGGGGAGGTGCTCACCGTGACGGCCGGCCCGGCGGCGCTGCGCGCCCTGGCCCGAGGGGCGGCGGCCGGCTCCCTGCGAGCCGGCCTCCTCCGGGTGGCGGCGGCCATGGAGGGCCCCCCTCGGGCGCTGCGCCTTGGCGGCCGGTCGTGGCGCTTCGGGGAACGCACCTACGTCCTGGGGGTGGTGAACGTCACCCCGGACTCCTTCAGCGGCGACGGCGTGGGCGACTCCTGGGAGGCGGCGCTCGCCCGGGGACGGCAGCTGGTGGCCGAGGGGGCAGACGCCCTGGACGTGGGGGGGGAGAGCAGCCGGCCCGGCCACCAGCCGGTACCCGTGGAGGAGGAGCTGCGGCGGGTGCGGCCGGCGGTGGCCGCCCTGGCCGGGGAGCTCGGCGTCCCGGTATTCGTGGACACCTGGAAGTCCGAGGTCGCGGCGGCCGCCCTGGAGGCCGGCGCCTCCGCCGTCAACGACATTTGGGGTCTCCGGCGCGATCGCCGGATGGCGAGGGTGGCCGCCGCCGCCGGGGCCGCGGTGATCTGCATGCACAACCAGGAGGGGGTCCGGTACGCGGACCTCCAGTGGGAGCTGTCCACCTCCCTGCAGGAGTCGGTGGAGCTGGCCGTCAGGGCCGGGGTCCGGCGCTCCCAGGTGGTGCTGGACCCCGGCATAGGGTTCGGCAAGACCCCGGCCCAGAGCCTTTCCGCTCTTCGCCTGGTGCCGCTGTTGAAGCTGCTGGGCTCTCCGCTCCTGGTGGGGACCTCCCGCAAGTCGCTGGTCGGCTGGCTCCTCGGCGACCGCCCGGTGGGGGAGCGGCTGATGGGGACAGCGGCCACGGTGGCCTGGGCGGCTTCCGCCGGCGCCGACATCGTCCGGGTGCACGACGTGGCCGAGATCCGCGACGTGCTGCGGGTGGTGGACCGGCTGGAGAGGGGCCAGACGGGGGCCGGGGCATAGGCGGGCGGGGGCGGGCGCTGCTGGCCCTGGGGTCCAACCTCGGCCCAAGGGAACGCAACCTCGATGCCGCGGTCGCCAACCTGGCCGCGGCGGGGGTGCTGGTCCTGGCCGAGGCGCCGCGGTGGAACACGGCGCCGATCGGGGCCCCTCCGCAACCGGACTACCTCAATCAGCTGCTCCTGGCCGAGGGTCCCCCCGACCTCTGGGGATGGCTGGCCGCGGCCCGGGAGGCCGAGGGGGAGCGCCTCCGGCTCATCACAAGGGGGCCCCGGCGGCTGGACGTGGACGTGATCCTGGTGGAGGGGGAGGAGAGCTCGGATCCGCGCCTCCGGCTGCCCCACCCCGCGCTTCTGGAGCGTCCCTACCTGCTCCGGGGGGCGGCCCTGCTGGTGCCCCACTGGACGATCGGGAGGGGTGGGGCCGGGATCCTGGAGCTGGCGCGGCGTACCCTGCCGCCTGACTGGCTCGTGGGTCTCCCGAACGAGCTGCGGCCGGTCCCCACGGGGGACGGCCAGCAACATGAGCCGACCCTCTGACCACCCGGCGTCGCTAGGGACGGGAGCTCCCCTCTGATCAGGGCAGCTGGCTCACAAGCTTGCTGCGGAGGAGGCCCCGGTAGGCACGCCCTCGAGGCTGACGCCCACGGCTGAGCCGCCGATCAGCACTGGGAGATCAGGTCGGGGCGGTGGCTTCGGCTGAGCCCGATCAGTCGGCGAACAGCGCGGACAGCGGCGCCAGCGCCACCACGCCGACAGCCATGGCGGCCAATTCCGGATCGGTGGCGATCAGCGCGTCCGCCTGGAGCCTTGCCACCGCGAGGTACTCGGCGGAGTCAATCGTCTCCCACCCCCGCTCCCGCGCGATCTCCCACGCGGATCGCCGTGATACCCGGTCCCCGAGGAGTCGCATCTTGACCTCAGTGACGCGCTCCAGGAGAGCCAGAGCGGCGTCCTCAGCGAGGTCGCCACCCCGCACCCGGAGCAGAAGCAGATTGAGCGCCTGGGAGCGGATCGAATTGGGTGCCACCAGTTGGTGGCGCGGGTTGACCGGCCCGGCGCCACTGGCGATCTCCACCAGAGTCCCCGCGTCGATGGCGAAGCGGGTCATGGTGAGGATGCTATCGCGGTCACGCGGTCGGGAGTGCCCGGTTGCCGGGAGGGGGCTGGCGCCATGCCAGCCGTCCGCCGCAGCGTTCCGCTGCCAGCCTTCTCGGTCCGGTGATCTCCCAGCGCAGGGCCAGCGGAAGACGGCGACTCTCAATGCCCTGCGGACTGCAGCAGGTCGTGGGTGATGTCCATCTGCCCACGGTGGCGGGCCAGCTCTTCGTAGATGTGCAGGAGCGCACCGCCCTGGGTTCGGGTGATCTGGGGCATGTCGGGGTCGGAGTCCACATCGCTCCGAGGGGACCCGGCCGGCTCGGAGCCGTCGACATCCTGAAGCAGCTGGTCGCGCGCCGCCCTGGCTCTTCCCACCAGCTCCCCGACCTCGCCCTCGGCGGCGAACTCGCTGGCCCGATGCCGCTCGGACGGACGGCCTGCCACCACGTGCCCACCCCAGTACTCCATGACGCCGAGGCAGTGGGTGAGGATCACGAAGGGCGAGTTGGATCCCGGAGCCTTGAGGCGCCGGTTGGCCAGGTCGTCGCCCAGCTCCTGCACCATTCGGATCATCGCCTCCAGCTGCTCATCGACAAAGCTCATGTAGTCGGGCTTGGAGATCAATCGCGGCCTCCTCTGGCGGCTGTGGCCCCGCCCGGTCGCGCCGGAGGGGCCGGCGCAGGTCCAATTGTCGGGCGGCCGGGCCGTGGTAGGGGTGCGCGGCGCACCGGGCTGGCGGACCGACCTCGCGCGGAGCGAGCCCCAGAGCTCCTCCCAATGGCGGGGAGCCGCCAGCGGGAGCCGTCCGCCGTCAGCTGACCCGGATCGGCTTGCGCCGGCCGGCGGGGAGCTGGAAGAGAAGAAGCGCGTAGGCCAGCATGGCCAGCGCCCCGGAGCTCGTCATCGCGAGCGAGGCGGCGTCGCTGGGAGCGCCCAGGGACCGCGCCCCAAAGGCCGCGGCGGCACCGATCGCGAGGATCCCAACGCTCGCGCAGGCGACCAGGCGGAGCTGCCTCAGCCCGATGGCCCGTACCAAGGCCGCCGTGCCGCTGGCCAGCAGGAGAGCCCCGAGCGCCGCGTGGAGGGAGAGCGGGATCGGGCCGCGAGTGAACAGGGCCAGCAATTGCGCGGGGAGGCCGCCGCCAGACCCTCCCGCTGGCAACCGGACGGCGACGCTCACCGCCGCCCCGAGGCAGGACTCCACCACCAGCATCACCAGCGCCGCCAGGCAGTTGGCGCGCAGCCCGAAGACGGCGCCCTCGCCGGCCCGGCGGGTGCCCGGATCCGCGGCGGTCAAACCATCACCTTGCCGCCCGAGATGTCGAGCGTGAGGCCGGTGATCCAGGAAGAGGCACTCGAAGCCAAGAAGAGGGTCGCCGCGGCGACATCCTCGGGCTGGCCGAGGCGACCGAGAGGGAACGCCTCCCCCAGGGCCCGGCGCTGCTCCTCGCTCATCCAGCGCCGCATCCGGTCGTTCTCGATGGCCGAGGGGGCAAGACAGTTCACCCGAATACCCTGGCGGGCGTACTCGCCTGCCAGGTGTCGGCTCAGGGCGATGACTCCGGCCTTGGCCGCCGCGTAGGCCGCGGAGGATCCGGCGGCCTGGCGCGCCGCCGCGGAGGCCATGGTCACGACGACCCCTCCTTTGCCTTCGAGCATCGCGGGAAGGAAGGCGCGGATCGTGACGAAGGTTGAGGTGAGCTCGGAGTTGGTGACCTGGCGCCAGTGGGCGGCGGTCTCCTCGTGGGTCCGCACCGGCATGCCATCGCCTCCCGCGAAGGTGCAGAGGATGTCCACCTGGCCGAGCCGGGCTCTGACCTGCTCGGCGGCTGCCTGCATCTCCGGCTCGCTCGTGCAGTCCGCGGCCAGGGCCAGGACGGTGCCACCGCCGGCGCGCACCCTGGCGGCCGCTTCCTCAAGCGGCGCCAGCGTGCGCCCGATGATCGCCACCGCTGCCCCGTGCGCGGCGAGGGCCACCGCTGTGGCGGCGCCGATGGCTCCAGAGCCTCCGGTGACGACCGCCGCCCGGCCCTCCAGGGCGAAGGCCGGGAAAGCGGCGCCCGGGCCGCTCACCCCTCCGCCGCCGTCATCGTCCCGAAGTGGCGGCCCGGGCCCAGGATCGAGCCGCCTCCAGATGGCAGGTTCTCGGGCACGGGGAGGGAAGAGAGGGCGGCGGCAAGCTCTGGGGTCATGGTCGATACTCCTGGTGCCCGGGTGCCCTACGCAGTCCGGACAGGGCTATTTAGTCAGACAATGTGTATGACTATAACCGCATCGCCAGGAGCCGTCAAGCACCAAATGAGCCCGCGACCATATCAGCTGGGCCGCCGCCAGGCGGAGGTCGATGAAGGTAGGCGCCGGGTGCTGGCCGCCGCCCGGGCGCTGCTGGGGACCACAGAGAGCTTCGGCTCCTTCACCGTGGAGGCGGTGGCCCGAGCCGCCGACGTCTCCCGGGCCACCGTCTACTACCAGTTCGGCTCCAAGAGCGGCCTTCTGGAGGCGATCTGCGACGACCTGGCAGCGTCCGCCCGGATGGACACCCTGGCCGAGAGCTTCTCCCAGACCGACCCCATCGAGGCGCTGCACAGCTTCGTCGCAGTCTTCGGCCGCTTCTGGGATGCGGACCGGGCGGCGATGCGGCGGCTGCGGGCCCTTGCCCACCTCGACCCCGATGTGCGTGCGGTGATCACCGCTCGCGATGACCGGCGGCGGCAGGGGCTGGCAGTCCTGCTCGGCCGGCTGCGCGACCATCCCCGGGCCCCCGGGGCGGCCGACCCCCAGAGCGCGGCGAAAGTCCTCATGGCCCTCACCAGCTTCGAGACCTTCGATGCCCTGGCGGGGGCCACGGAGGATTGCGCCGCGGCCCTCCCCGCCGTCTGCCGGCTCATCGACGCGGTCCTTGGGGCTCCCGCCCCGGGATCCGCTCAGCGGGTGGCAGCCAGCCCCGGGGACCAGGAGACGGGAGGCGCGGAGGAGGTCAGCGGGCCCGGCGTCGGCGCCCGACCAGAACGCCCAGCGCCGCCAGGAGGGCCAGGACCACCACCCCCACCGCATCCCACCAGCTGAGGGCGGCGGCCCCCGCCGACAGCCGCCCCGAGGACGCGACTGCGCCACCGGAGCCCGAACCCCCTCCGCCCGCCGCGGGGGAGGGCGTCTGTGAGCCGCCAGCACCGCCAGCCCCGGTCGAGGGACCGGACGCCCCCCCGGTGCCGGCGGGAGACGACCCGGGCGTCGAAGTCGCGCTCAGGACCGTGACCTGGAACTGGGTCGTGACCTGCTGGGGTACCTCGGGGCTGGCGTCGCTGACGGCCACCGTCACCGGCTGCTCCCCGGCCTGGCTGGGGACCCCGGAGATGAGGCCGGAGCGGCTGAGGCTGAGACCAGGGGGGAGAGAGCCCCCGGCAACCTTCCAGCTGAGCGGAGCCGTCCCCCCGGCGGCGGTGATGCGGAAGGTGTACGCCTGCCCGAGCACTCCCGCGGGCAGGGTGGCGGTCGTGATCTCGAGCGGCGTCACCACCAGGTAGGCGGCCTGAGCCGTCGCGGCCGCGAAGTCGGCCGAGCCCGAGTAGGTCGCGGTGGCGGTGCCGCTGCCCACGGGCAGCCGGGTCGTGGTGCAGCTCGCGGCGCCCCCGATCACCGGAGCCGAACAGAGGCTGGCACCCCCGCCGGAGAAGATGACACTTCCCGTGGGCTCATTGAGACCCCCCGTCACCGCCACCGCCGCTGAGAGCGTGACCGGCCGGCCGGCCACGGACCCTGAGGGGGAGACGAGCAGGGAGGTGCGCGGCGTCTGCGGGTTGACGGTGAGGGTCTCATCCTGAGTGGAGAGCTCCCCCTGGGTGTCCGTGGCGGTGATCTGGAAGTTGAAGGTGCCCGGGGTGGTGGGAGTGCCGGTCAGCTGGGCACCGAAGAGCGCGAGCCCTGGTGGCGCCCCAGCCCCGAGGCCCCACTGGTAGGGAGGGGAACCGCCGGTCGCCAGCAGCGTCAGCTGGTAGGGGGTCCCGTAGGTGGCCGGCGGCAGGGTCGAGGCCGAAGCGACGGCTGGCAGGCCGACGTACTGCACCGTTGTCGAGGAGATGGCGGGCTGGTAGGACTGGTCCCCGGAGTAGGTGGCGGAGGCGACCACCGTGCCGGTGGCCGGCGCCAGAGTCCCCGAGCAGGTCCCCGATCCGGAGCTGAGCGCGATCGTGCAGACAACCTGTTGCTGGGCCGAGATCGTGACCTGGCCGGTGGGCTCCACCCCCTGGACGGTGCCAGTCACCGTCGCCGTGAAGGTCAGCTGATGTCCGGCGTCCGCGGGGTTGGGGGAGGCGCCGACGGTGAGCCCCGTGGGATGCCGGCCCACCACCAGCGTGAACTGCTGGGTGGCGGAGGGGGCCACGGTGTTCTGCGCGGAGAGGGTGATCGGGTAGGTCCCCGCGGCGCCCATGGCCGCCGTGCCGGAGATGAGGCCGTGCGGCGAGACCGTGACGCCGGCGGGGAGGGCCCCGGTCTCGAAGATGGCGGGCGCGGGCGACCCGCCGGCGGTCACCTGGAAGGATTGCGCCACCCCCACGGTGAAGGTGGTGGCGGCGACCGAGGTGATGGTGGGGGGCTGGGGGAGGTGGGCTGGGCGAATCCGGAGTTCGGCTCGACCGCCCCAGGGGAGCAGCTCGCCTCACCGGGGAGGGGCCGGGGCTGCTGGATCTGATCCAGCGCCGGGCACACCAGGAGACCGCCCAGGGTGGTCCCGAACGGGATCACGTAGTCCTCGGGCTGCCCGGTCAGCAACCCGTAGGCGCCGGGGGCGAGGGAGTCGTCTATCCCGCTGGAGGAGGCGACCCCGTCGGTGGGCTGGGTGAGCCCGCAGCCGCTCCCGGCCCCGCTGTCCGCCGCGTTGTACCCGAGGCTGGTGGGAGGCGCCGCTCCCGCGTCCCAGCCGCACTCCGAAGCCGGCCCCCCGCTCCCCGAGTTGCCCACCACGAGAGAGGCTCCCAGCCCCAGGTGGGGCACGCCGATCGCCCCTCCCTGGTAGATGCCGGAGCCCACCGGAGCGTTGTTCTTGAAGATGGTCGAGGCGATCACCTCGGCGGTGGAGGAGAGGTTGAAGATCGCCCCCCCAGCCGCGCTCTGCGGCACCGGGTTGGAGGCGTTCACGCTGGCGCTGTTGTGCGCGAGGGAGGACTCGTACACCAAGAGCGAGCCCACGTTGTAGATCCCCCCGCCCTGCAGGAGCAGCTGCAGCCCCCCGGGACCCGCGGCGGTGACGAGAGCATCCGCCACGTCGTTCTCGGTCACCGAGCTGCGCGAGAGGGTCAGGCTGCCGTCGTTGTAGATCCCCCCGCCCTGCCCCAGACCCTGGCAGAAGGTGGTGGTGGTGGTGGTGCACAGCAGGGTCGAAGGGGTCGCCACGTTGGTGTCCACCGCGACCCGGTCAAGGGTCAGGTTGCCCTGGTTGTTTATCCCGCCCCCGAACTGGGCCACCCCGTCAAGGATCTCGAGATTGGAGATGACCACGGTCTGCCCCGCCTGCACCGACAAGGTGCTCCCGAGGGTCATGCCGCCCAGGCCGCCCATCAGCTGGGGAGGAGTCGGGCCGCTGACCCCCACGATGTTCAGCGAGCGGATCGAGGCGGGGATCACCGCCCCCCCTGTGGTGTTGGAGTCGGAGGCCTTGACGGTCCCCTCGATCTCGATGGTGTCCCCGCTCGCCGCCTCGGTGAGGGCGTAGGCGAGGGTCGCGCAGGGGGCGGAGGTGCAGGTGCCGGCATCGGTCCCGGTGGCGCCGCTCACCAGAAGGAGGGTGGGCGCCGCCCAAACCGGGACGGCCGCGCCGCCGGCGAGGAGCAGCCCCAGGATCGCTGCGGCCCCCAGGACCCCGACGGGTCGAGCCGGAAGCCAAGGGCGCCGGGTGGACATGCCTGACTGCTCCAAGAGTGCTGCCGCTCGTCTGGCGACCTCGCCCGCAGGATACCGGACCCGTTCGGCGGGTGGGCCGCGGCGGGCCAGGGCTGAGCCGACTGTGACCGAGCCGTTCGTGGGCTGTCACCCAGCGTCAGCCGGAGAGAGCCGGAGTGCCCCCCGCGGGGCCCGCTATCGGCCGGTCAGAGGGGAAGCCGGTCGGCCAGCGTCGGCGTCGCCCTCAGCGTGGCCGCGACCATCTCGCAGATCGGCGAGAGGTCCCGGGGCTCGCTGAGGTCCAGGTACCAGCTCTGCTCCGCGGTGAAGCGCTCCACCCAGACGGCCCCCTCACGGAACGCCAGGTTGAGGTGCACCACCCGGCCATCGTCGTCCGGAAGCACCCGGGACAGCAGCGACTCCACGGTGGAGATCCACGCCTGGACCTCTCCCAGGTCGGACAGCTGGTAACCGCCGTCGCCCAGGTCGTACTCCACCACCAGGTCCACCCCGGGGTGGGGCGGCTGGGCGCGGTGGCTGCAGGCCTCGCCGGGCTCGTGGTACAGGTCGCACTCACTGCCCGGACCGTAGGTGCCGAGGTAGGTGAGCAGGGCGTCCCAGTGGAAGTGCAGTGAGGCCTGGTAGCGGGGTGCCGCCTCCGACGTTCCGACGTGGGCGGCGCAGCGGAAGGTCCGGTCCCCGGTGCTCGGCTCTATCTCGTGGCCGATGTCCTCCACCACCAGTCCGGTCCGGTCTAGCCCCTCCAGGAGATCCGAGGCCACCTCCTCGTACACCGGGAAGTAGAACCCCTCCTCGTCGGGCGGCTCGCCGCTCACCGCAGCCTCCGACTCCGGCCCAGAAGCCGGCTCCGGTCGAGGGCTTTCAAGACCCGCACCCCTCCGGGGACCAGCTGGCGACGGCGGGCCCCGAGGTAGCGGACCTGGCGCCCAGAGAAGCCGAGCTTGAACTGGGCCAGCCCGTGCCAGGGGTGGTCCGGCCGGTCGTCCTCAGGAACTCCCCAGAGGTCATAGTCGGTACAGCCCTCCTCGCGCCCCTCCATCATCGCGCGCCAGTGCAGGAGGTGGTTGGGCATGTCCTCGCGGTGGGCTCCCGTGGCCCCGCCGTAGAGGTAGACCAGCTCCGGCCCGCAGCGGGCCAGAAGGGCGGCCGCCACCACCTCACCTTGGGCCTCGGCGACCCACACCCGGGCGAGCTCCCCCAGCTGCCCCAGCACCGATGAGAGGTGGTCGCGGGGCGGCAGCCGCACCTGCTGGCGGCCCTCGGTGGCCCTAAGGCAGCGGTCTAGCTCCTCCAGCTCTCCCTCCCGAACCATGACCCCCCGGCGCTCGGCGAGGCGCACGTTGTACCGGGTCTTGGAGTGGAAGGAGGCCAGGATGGCATCGGGCTCGGGTCGCAGGTCCACCACCGTGGTCGCCAGCGGCTGGCGGGAGGGGCAGGGAGCCCAGGCGCGGATCGGGTGCCCCGCCGGGACCGCCCCGTCCTCCCAGTTGGGCTCTACCTCGATCGCCAGGGCCCACTCGCGGCGGCCGAGCCGGACCAGCTCCCGCTCCACCGCCAGGAAGGCGGCTGCGTCGTCGGGGGCGCAGGCCGGGCCCCGGGGCAGGTAGAGGCGCAGAGCCCGCGGCGGACCCAGCGGCCCCACCTGGACCGACAGCGGCAGCGGCCTCCCGGACACCTCGACCACCACCCGGCTGAGGCGCCATCCGGCAAGCGCCTGCACCTCGCCCCAGGCGTGCGACTGCAGCAGCGAGGGAGCCGGCCAGCTGGCCAGCAGCCGGTCCCAGCCGGCGGCTCCGAGGCTCCCTTCCATAAGGGGCGACAATACCGGGGAGGGCCACCGGCGGCGGCGCTCCCCGGAGATCGGCCCCGCCTGTGCTAGTATCGCGCCGACCGACCGGGGAGGGTTGGTCCGCCGCGGCGGACCCTCAGGAGAGATCCACAACCTTGCAGAACCAGGGCAGCATCGGGCCAGCCACGGTGGCCGAGCTTCTCCAGACGATGCAGCAGGACCGGGCCACCGGCACGCTCCTGCTGGAGAACGGCTCCCAGCAATGCTCACTCCACTTCCTCTTCGGACACCTCTTCCACGCCACCGGCGAGGGGCAGGAGGGGGAGGGCGCGGTCATGACCGCCCTGGGGTGGAACAGCGGCGCCTACACCTTCAACCCGAGGGCCAAGCTGCCTCCGGAGGAGACCATCAACAGCTCCACCGACGACCTGCTCCGCCAATGGGAGCGCCAGGACGGCAAGGCCGCCGGGGTGGAGGACCTGGCGGCCGCGGTTCCCGAGCCGGTGGCGGCCGCGGCCGCGAGCGGCTGGCCCGAGCAGGCTGAGGCGGACGACGTGGAGGGGGCGGACATCGAGCCGTTCATGGCCCCGCCCCCGCCCACCCCGTACACGCCGCCGGCGCGACAGCTGCAATCCCCGCCAGCCTCGGCGCCGGCTCGGCCCACGGTGCCGACGGCTTCCGCGCCGCCGCGGAGGGCCGCCGCTCCGACCCCGCCCGGGCCCGCCGTGCGACCCCCGGCGGGCGCCACCAGGGCTCAGCTCTCGGTCATGGTGCCCATGCCCAGCGGGCCGAGCCTGCATGCGGGTCTCAAGGCCTCCTTCCTCAACTTCCCGATGCTGCTGAAGACCCTCGGCCAGGACGGTTTCTCCGGCTACGTCTCGGTGACCAGCGAGACCGACCGGCAGAGGCGCGGCGACATCCTCTTCAAGGACGGGGAGATCCTCCAGAGCCAACAGCGAGGAGAGGGCAACTACCGGAGAGGCAAGCAGGCGATCCAGGAGCTGGTGGCTCACGTGGGGCGGGGCCAGGGCCTCATCGACGCCGTGGAGCTGCCCTCGGAGCTGGTGGCCGCGGTGGCCCCGCTGATCGTGGCCACAACCGTGTTCATAAACCTGCCCGCGCGCATCGTGGACTTCCAGTCGCTCATCGAGTTCATCGCCGATCAGCGGGTCAGTGGGGGCATCCTGGTGAGCCACGGCGAGCAGGTGGCAGTGGCCCTCTTGGGTGAGGGCACCCCCAGCGGCAGCTACAGCACCCATGCCCCCGAGCTGGCCGAGGGGCCACAGGTGGCGGCCGCGGCCTGCGCGGAGCGGGAGGCTCGGATCGACGTCGTGGCCGCACCGCCCCAGCCCGTGCCGGCTATCGATTTGGCGGAGATCGGCTGACCGCTGCGGCAGGGGTGGCAGGGCCCAGGCGGGCCCGCTGGCTTCTCTTCCTGCTCGCGGCACTCCTGGCGCTCGTGCCGCTGCTGTCTGCCTGTGGTCCGGTGACACCCCCGGAGATCACCGCGGTAGCCCCCGCCCCCAGCCAGGGCGGAACCCACACCAACATCGTCTTCACGATCGTCTTCAGCGTGCCCATGGACCCGCACTCGGTGGAGACCCGGCTCTCGATCAAGAGCCGCCGGGGCAAGCCGCCCCCGGGGTGCGACATCAAGCTGGCGGCCGCGGGCCGGCGCACCGGCTGTTTCTTCAGGTGGTCGGACGGCTACCGGATCATGCGCCTGCTGCACCCGGGCCACCCCCTGGCGGTGGTCACCACCTACCGGATCAACGTGGCCGGCGGCATCCGGGCCGCCTCAGGAGCGGTCAACGACCTGGCCCACTCCTGGGGGTTCTCCACCGAGGGGGGGCCATCGCTCTCGTCTACCTTCCCCGGCAACGGAGGGAACCTGGGCCCCTACCAGGCCCCCGCCCTCGCCTTCGACCGGGCGATGGATCCCCAGGCCGTTGCCTCCGCGGTGTCCCTCTCCCCCGACCCTCCCGGCGGCTACCAGGTCCTGCCCAACCCCGCTGTACCCGGCCGGTTCCTCCTCGAGCCGTCCCGTCCCCTGGTGCCGGGGCAAACCTACACCGTGACGGTGAGCCGCGCCGCCCTCGACGTGGACGGCAACCACCTCCAGGCGGGCGCCCGGTTCAAGTTCAAGGTCACCGGGTACGGCTCCAGTCCCTCCTTGATCTTCCCCGCCGGACCGGCGGTGGGCCAGTACTCAGAGGTCCTGGCCACGGCCACCCCGGAGCAGGCGGGAGACCCACCCGGCCTGCGCCTCCTGGCCTCCGCCCCCTCGGGCAGTAGCTACAGCCTCGCGGTGGCGGCTCCGGACGGGCAGTACCTGGCCTCCGAGCTGGCGGGGAGACACGGGCTGGAGGTTCTGGACCTGGCCACCGGGAAGTCGACCCCGGTTCTGGGGAGCACCTCCAGCACCATGGTCGCCTGGTCCCCCACCAGCCAGCAGCTGGCCTTCATCTCCTCCGGTGCGCTGCGGGTGTTCACCTTGGCCACCTCCCAGACGGTGACCCTCTCCGCCACCACCTCCTTCTCCGGCCCGCTGGGTTGGAGGGCGGATGGGGAGGTCCTGGCCGCGGTGGCCAGCGCCCAGGGTCTGGCAGACCGGGTGGCCCTCCTCAGCCCCAGCCTCAGCGCCGTCACCTACCTCTCCCCTCCCGGGCCCACCCTCCCCGCCCAGAGCCCGGTCTGGGGCCCGCAGGGCGATTCCCTGGCCTTCGCCGTGGGCCAGCCGGCCGATCCATCCACCTGGCTGTACGCCCCGGGGGTGGGGGCCACTCCCTTCAGGCAGCTGGCCCCGGGTCAGCCGGTGGCCTTCCTCAGCAGCTCGGTGGTGCTGCTGCGCGAGCCGAGTGGCGCCCTGGTCACCGTCTCAACGGCCGGCGGGCCGGTGACTTCGCTGGTCGGGCCGGTGGCCGGCCAGTACCCGGCGGCGGTGGCCTCCACCGCGACCGGGCGCCAGCTGGCCTTCACCCGGCTTGAGGGCCACTACCTGCAGCTCTACCTCGCCAACGACGGGGCGACCACTCAGGACCGGTTGACCGCCTTCGACAGCACCAGCCCACTCAACGCGGGTCCCCCGGTGTTCGTGGGCGAGCCCGGGTGAGCGAGGCGGCCGCCCCCCTCACTCCGCCAAGCCTCTGGTGGCATGCCACCCGCCCGGCGACCCTGGCCGCGTCCGTCTCCCCGGTCCTGATCGGCATCGGGATCGCGGCCCGCGCCGGCGAAGCCCGCCTGGCCCCCAGCCTGGGGGCGCTGGGAGTTGCCGCCGCCCTGCAGGTCGGGGTCAACTACGCCAACGACTACTCCGACCATCGGCGCGGCGCCGACCGGATTCGGGTCGGCCCGCCCCGCGCCGCCAGCTCCGGGGTGGTGCCTCCCCAGGCGGTGCTGGCGGCCGCCCTGGTGGCCTTCGCCGTGGCGGCGGCGCTCGGCCTCTGGCTGGCCGCGATCTCCTCCTGGTGGCTCCTGGCGGTGGGCGCCGGGTGCATCCTCGCCGCAGCCCTGTACACCGGAGGCCCCTTCCCCTACGGGTATCACGGCTATGGCGAGGTGGCGGTCTTCCTCTTCTTCGGGGAGGTGGCGACCTGCGGGACCGCCTTCGTGGAGATGCGTTCGGTCCCCCTGGTGGCGCCCCTGGCCGCCATCCTCCCCGGGGCCCTGGCCGCCTCCCTGCTGCTCATCAACAACATCCGCGACATCGAGACGGACCGGGAGGCGGGCAAGCGCACGCTGGCGGTGGCCCTGGGGGCGGTGCGCGCCCGCCAGCTGTACCTGGGCCTTCTGGCCCTGGCCCTCGCCGTGCCGCTGATTCTCGCCATCCCGGCCGTGACCCGCGCCGAGGTGCTGCTTGCCTGGGTGGTGGTCCCCTTGTTCGAGGGGCCGGTGCGCAAGTCCAGCTCCCAGGACCCGGCGGTCCTGGTCTCCGCCCTCAAGCAGACGTCCCTGGTCCTCCTTCTCTCCTCGTTGCTGCTGGCCGTGGGGATCTGGATGGGTTGAGGCCGGCGGCGAGGGTGCGAGCGCCGCGGTCCGGTCTGGCCCGGAAGGGGTGGAGATGCGAGTGCCGTCGGACGCCGACCCAGCGCCGGTGACCGGCGGTGGTGCGAGATGCCGGCCTCCCAGGAAAGGGCACAGGTCGCCGCCGCCCGCCCGGGCTCCGCGGACCGCCCCAGGACGAGCAGGGGCCGGGCCGTCAAATCACGGATCAGTGCGAAGTTACCGGCTCCGGGCGTTCCCCGCTCCTGGCCCTCGCTTATCGCCCCGTGCCGTCACCGGTGGCGGCCCCTCCTGCCACGGCCTGGCGCGTCTCCGGGTACCCCGCGACGCAGACCTCGGCGGGCAGTTCGGCCAGTTCCTGGAACTGCAGGTGGGAGCTCTGCGGGGCGGCCCCAGCCGCCCGGGCCACAACCCCGCTCGCTGAGGTCCCCCTCGCTCTCCAGGTCCTCCAGCAGGAGGCCCGCGCGGGTCACTCCGAGACGACGTCCAGCCATCTGAGGGAGGGGTCACCCGCGTAGGCGATGCGCGCCCCGCCGCGAGCCGCGGCGCGAAGCGCCCGGAGCTGGTGCTCGGAGACCACCTCGCCGGGGGCCAGGACGGGGATTCCCGGCGGATAGGGCGCCACCAATTCGGCGGACACCCGCCCCACGGCCTGCGGCGCAGGGACCCGCTCGTGCCGGGCGAAGAAGGCCTCCCTCGGGCTCATGGCCACCTCGGGGCGCACCCGCCAGGAGATGGGCGCCCGGAGGGGTCTCGCCGGGCCGCTGGCGGTGGCGCTCACCGCTCGGACGATCTCCCGGACCAGCCGCCCTACCGTGCCCCGGTCGTCAGCCAGGGTGATCACCGGCGCCAGGATGTCCCGGTCGGCATACTCCACCGCCACCCCTCTCCGCAGCATCTCCTCCTCCGCCGCTCGCCCGTCGGCGCCCAGGGGGGCAAGCTGGATCACAAGGCGGAGGGGGTCGAAGAGGGGACCGTCCGGGCCGGGGAACTGGCTCTCGTCCGGTAGGCCCACCGGTCCCAGCGACTCCCGGAGCTGCCAGCGGGCTTCGGCGACGAGGCCCATGGCTCGCCCGAGGAGCTCCTCCCCGCGGGCCGCCATCAGGTCAAGTGAGCCCTCGATGCTGGCCAGGATGGAACCCGCCGGGCTGGTGGTGTGGGTGGCGTCGAAGGCGCGCTCCAGCCGGGTCCGCTCAAGTCGGCCGGTCCGGGCGCACGCCAGGCTGCCCTGGGTATGCCCGAGGCCGGTCTTGTGCACGCTGGTGATGAGGGCGTCGGCGCCACGGGCGAGGGCGTGGCTCGGGAGCCCTGGATGGAAGCCGAAGTGGGCTCCCCAGGCCTGGTCCACCACCAGCGCCATTCCCGCGCCATGGGCGATCCGGGCAAGTTCCGAGATGGGGGAGAGCGTCCCCAAGTAGCTGGGGTCGGTCACGATCACCGCCCGGGCCTCCGGAGCCCGGGCGATGGCGCGGCGGAGGGCGGAGGGGGTGATCCCGAGGGGCAGGCCGGTGGACCGGTGGGCGCTGGGGGGGATCCAGACCGGCTCCAGGCCGGAGAGCACGAGTCCGGAGAAGAGGGAGCGGTGCAGCGCGCGGCTCACGATGACCCGCTCGCCCGGCCGACCCAGGGCGAGGCAGAGGGCCAGATTGGCCTGGGTCGACCCCCCCACGCCGAAGCGGCACCAGTCGGCCCCGAAGTGCCGGGCGGCCACTCGCTCGGCCTGCAGAAGGTTCCCCTGCGTCAGCTTGGGGGTGTCGAGCCCGCCATGCAGGGGCAGATCCGCGGCCAACGGCCCCTTCAGCTCCGGCGCGAGTTCGCCAATGCGTCCCTTGTGGCCGGGGATCGTGAACTGCGGGGCGGTCCGCCGCTGCGCCCTGTGGAAGGCGGAGATCAGCGGTCCGCGTCCGCCCTCCGGCGGCGCATGGTCTCCGCTCACCAGCTGTCCCTGCACAAGGTGGAGATGATGCTAGCCGGGCGGCCGTCCCCCTTCGCCCGGCTGGCGTTCCTGGGGCCCCGACCCGCCCCGCATGGAGGGCAGCCCAGAGCCGCCCTCCCGCCATCGGCCACCCCGTCGGATCCGGCTCGCCAACCGCGCCGCGGGCAATGCTACGATCCTCCGGCCCCGCCCTGCGCCCCCCCGGCCGGCGGGTCGGCATCACCCTCAGAGGAGAGTGCTCCATGTCCACCGGTAGCCCCTCTACGGGGGATCACGCCGGGGCGGGCCCCTCCGGCATCCCAGGCGGCGAAGCGGGGGCCGAGCGGGTTGCCCCGGGGCCCGTGATGGCGCTGCGCCCCACCTACCCCCCTCGAACCGCACGGCTGCTGCTGCGGCCCCTCACCGCCACCGACATCGATGACCTTCTCGAGTACCGCTCGCTGCCGGAGGTCTGTCGCTACGTACCCTTCTTCCCCATGGACCGCCTGGCCATCGCCCAGAAGCTGGGGGAGAGCTGGGCCCGGACCGAGATCACGGGGGAGGGGCAGGGGGTGATCCTGGGGGTGGAGGTGGCGGAGACCGGCCGGCTGGTTGGGGATGTGAACCTCTTTCTGCACAGCCTGGAGCATCGCTCCGGAGAGGTCGGCTGGGTCCTCAGCCCCCACCACTCGGGACATGGCTATGCCACCGAGGCCGCCCATGCCATCCTCCACCTCGCCTTCGATGATTTGAGGGCACACCCGGTGATCGCCCGCGTCGACGCGCGCAACCTGCCCTCCGTCCGCCTGGCCCAGCGGCTGGGGATGCGTCAGGAAGCTCTCCTGCTCGAAAACGAGTGGTTCAAGGGCGGGTGGAGCGATGAGATCGACTTCGCCGTTCTCGAGTCCGAATGGGCGTCCCAGCACCGGGAGCCCCAAGGCGCCCCCTGAGAGGGGGCGGGCGTCCCGGGGCCGACCGTCTCCCCTGGTGCCCCCGGGAGGGGGCGGCGGTCAGGCCTCCCGGCAGGCGGCGGCCAGAGCCGGAGCCAGCCCGTACTCGGGCAGAAGGATGTCGACGGTCCTCTCCCAGGTGAAGCGCTCCGCCCGGCGCCGGGCCGCCCGGCGCAACTCGCGGTGGGCGTCGGGGTCCGCTGCCAGGATCTCGGCGATGGCCTCGGCGTACTGCCGGGGGTCCCGGCCCTCCACCAGCCGACCCGTCCGGCCGTCCGCCACCACCTCCCTCAGGCCGCCGACCGCGGCTGCCACCACGGGGGTGCCGCACGCCTGGGCCTCCAGCGCCACCAGCCCGAAGGACTCGGAGTGGGAGGGGACCACCACCAGGTCGGCCAGGCAGTAGAGCAGCGCCAGCCGCTCCTGCGGCTGAGCCCCGACGAAGGCTACTTCGCCTGCCAGCCCCAGATCCGCCACCCGCTGGCGCATCTCCCGCCTCTGTCCCACCCGCTCACCCTCGCTGCTGAGCTCCCCCACGAAGAGCAACCGGACCCGCTTCCGGAGACGGGGGTCCTCCCGCACCAGGGCGAAGGCGTCGACCAGGGTGTCCGGTCCCTTGAGCGGCTCCAGCCGCCCGGCGAAGAGGATCACCCTCATCCCCTCCAGCCCCATCCGCCTCCGCAGCCGCTCCACCTCGCGCGGCTGGAAGCGCACCAGGTCCACCCCCGGTGGCGCCACCACGCACTGTCCGGGACGGGCCGCGTAGTGGTGGCGCAGGGCGTGGGCCTCGCCCGCGGTGTTGACCACCAGCCGGGCCCCGGCCGCCACTGTCCGGCGCTCCTCCAGCAGCCGCTCGGGCAGGTCGCTGTCGAACCCGGCCTCGCCCTTCACCGCCGCCAGGGTGTGGGCGGTGTGCAGCCAGGGTATCTCCAGTTCCCGGGCCAGGGCCGCCCCGGGCTCCCCACTCAGCCAGTAATGGCTGTGGACCGCGATGTAGCGCCGCCGGGCCGTGCGGGCGAACTCCCGCACCGCCTCCAGGTACGGGGCCCTCGTCTGGGGAAGCTGGTGCTTGGCGAGGGGCCGGGCCGGGCCGGCGTCGACGGCGATCACCCGGCTGCGCGGCCCCATGGCCTGCTCCCGGGGTTGGTCGGGGTCGCTGCGCCTGACGAAGACGTCGGTGTACACCCCCCTCGCCCCCAGCTCCTCGCAGACCGCCCGGACGTAGACGTTGAGGCCCCCGTTCTCCCGCTTTCCCAGCCGCGCCAGCGGCGAGGCGTGCAGGGAGATGAAGGCGATGGTGGGCTCGCCCCCTCCCGGCGGGGTCACCGAGCCCCCTTCGCGAGGGAGAGCCGCAGGTTGACCAGGAACTGGTCCTGGGCCCCCAGTCGGTACTTGTAGCCCTCGTTCCCGCGCAGGAGGTCGGCCTGGCGGCAGCCCTCGCCGATCGCCCCCCGCAGCCCCTCGGCGACGCAGAGGAGTCCCGGGGAGAGGTGGGCCTCGGCCGGGTCATATCCCGAGTTGTAGAGGTACCAAACCCGGCCCATGCAGAAGCCGAAGGTGCCGGCGGCGAGCCGGCCCCCCTCCTCGAGGAGCGCCAGCCGCAGCCAGCCGCGCCGCTGGAAGCGCTCCGCCACCTCCCGGAAGAAGCGCTCCACCTCCGGGGTGAGGAAGTGGTCCTTGTCCTCGCGACTGGCCCGGAGAAGCCGGAGGAACGCCGTCAGCGCCGGCTCCAGCCCCAGCTCCTCCGGGCCGGTGAGCCGCCATCCCGGGCGCTCCTGTTCCAGCCGTCTAATCTTCCGGCGCAGCTCGTGCCGGTCCTTCTTGCCCAGCCGGAGGGCCAGGTACTCGTCGAACGAGGGCGGCAGGTCGATCGCCGGGCTGACCTCCTCCGGGTGCACCTCGAGGGTCAGCCCCCGCCGCTCCACCGCCCGCTCCAGGGCCGGCAGCTCCCACCCCCAGTCGCGGAGGAAGTGGAGGTCCAGCTCCAGGGCGCCGGAACCGATGGCCCAGGCCACCACCGCTTCGGCCACCTGCTCCTCGAACCCCGGGCGGGCGAGCAGGCCGAGCTGGTCTGAGAGGTTCTCGCCGCCGGCGAATTGCAGGGTGCCCTCCCGCTGGAGGCTCACGCAGAGGGGGGCTATCCCCACCACCTCGCCATCGTGGGAGAGCACCAGGGTCCTCGGCCGGTGGCTGGCGGAGAACACCGCCCACCAGCTCTCCTGCCACTCCCAGGTGAGGAACGGGTTCCGCTCCTCCGAGGACGCCTCGGTCCGCTCCCACACCCGGCGCAGGCCGGCCAGTCCGGTGGCGGTGTCCACCACCTGACAGCTCAGGCCCTCGCCGCCGGACTCCAGATCAGCGCTCACCCCCGTGGGCGCGGTACATGAGGCCCCGATTTCTGTTACACCCCGGATGTTTGGCACAGAGACCGCGGCCCTTCCCACCGCGTCCTAGCCTCACTTTAGCATCGCCGGCCAAAATCCACCCGAGGAGGTAGGGAATCAGCCAGCCAGCCCGTTCCCGCGCGGATGTTCAGCTCTGGGCCACGACCACCGGGGGTGGACACCTGCGAGTCGCCGCCGCCCTCAGGGCGGCGTTGCAATCCGAGGCGGGGCCCGGTCTCCAGGTGGAAATTGCCGACCCTCTTTCTTCCGGCGCTCTGCCCCAGGCCAGCCTGGTGCTGAGAGGATACGGGCCCCTCGTGCGCTGGGCTCCAGCTGCCTGGGGGCCGCTCTTCGCCGCCTTCTCCAATCCGGCGGCCGGCGCGGTGCTGGAGCGGTTCCTGCTCTCGGGCCTCCGGACCGCGATGGTGCGCCGGGCGCGCCGCACCCGCCCCCGCGTGGTGGTCAACCTCCACCCCCTCCTCGGGCCGGGGGCGCTGGCCGCTGCCAGCGCCGTCGGGGCCCCCCTCGTCACCGTGGTCACGGACCTCACCCTGGTTCACCCCGGATGGCTCTCTCCCCGAGGCGTGCCCCTGCTCACCCCGTCGGAGGAGGCCACCTCCTCCTGCCTTCGCCAGGGGGTGCCAGCCGGACTCGTGGAGACCACCGGGTTGCCCTTGGACCCCCAGCTGGAGCGGACTCACTCCCGGGCTGCGCTGCGCGGAGAGCTGGGCCTGGAGCCCGAGCTCCCTTGCCTGCTGGTGTCGGGTGGGGCGGAGGGGGCCGGGGGGGTGGAGAGGGTGCTGCTGGAGGTGGAGGCATCCGAGGTGCCCTGTCAGGTGGCGCTCCTGTGCGGCCGCAACCGCCGGCTGCTGCGCTGGGCCAGCGGGCGGAGCTGGCGGATCCCGGTGCACGCCTTCTCCTTCCTGGAGGATCCCGGCCCTCTCATCCTCTGCGCCGACATCTACCTGGGGAAGGCCGGGCCCACCGCCATCGGAGAGGCCTCCGCGGCCGGGATGGGGATGATCCTCACCTCCGCCCTGAGGGGGCAGGAGCAGGCCAATCTGGATTGGGCCGTTCGCCGTGGCCTGGCCCTGGCGGCGGTACGTCCCGGGGAGGTGGCCAGCTCCCTCCCCGCGCTCCTGGAGACTGACAGCGCCGCTTTGGACCGGCTGCGCGTCGCCGCGCGCAGGGAGATGCCCTCGGGGGCCGCTGCCCGCACCGCTCGCCGGATCCTGGAGTTCGGCTCGCTCACGCCTCGCTGACGAAGCGCATCCGGCGCACGGCAGGCGGTCCGGCGGCCCGGTTGACTGCCTCCAGGAGGGGCACCGCCTCCATCTGCAGCTGGTGGGCGATGGCCGGGTGGGCACAGGCCACCACCAGCGCCGAGCCCTCCACGGCCACCACCCGGACGTGGGCCCTCAGGTACTCCCCGCAGGCCTCCGAGAAAGCCGCCTGAGCCCGGGCCAGCCGCACCTGGCGCTGCACCCCCATGCGCCGCACGACCCGGGGCAGGATGTCCCCGATCCCCTCCACTACCTGTGCGCCTCTCCCCGCACTTCTCCACCACCCACAAGGAGAACCTGGGATGGGCCGACCGCCTCCTCCAGTCCGGAATCCTCGGTAGCGGTGACCAGCGCCTGCTCCACCCCCAAGCCCTCGCCGAGGACTTCCAGGAGGCCCCGGCGGTGGTCCCGATCCAGCTCGGAGAGAACATCGTCCAGCAGCACCACCGGTGATTGTCCGCCCTGAACCAGATGCTGGCTCACCTCGGCGGCCTTGATGGCCAGCACCGCGGTTCGCTGCTGTCCCTGACTGGCGTACTGCCGGGCCGGGCGCTCCGCGTACGCGATCTCGAAGTCGTCGCGCTGGGGGCCCACGACGGTCTGTCCCCGGGCCTCCTCCTCCGCGGCTGCCTCGCGGAGCGCAGTCAGGAGCCTCCCTCTCCATCCATCCCCGGAAGATCCCCTGGTCCCCGGCAGGTAGCGGAGCTGAAGTGGACTCTCCTCCCCGATCCTGGTGGCCGCCCTCCGGGCCAAGGGGCCAGCCTCCTTGAGGTATCGCTCCCGGTGGGACATGACCAGGGCCGCGGAGTCCACGAGTGGCTCCAGCCAGGGCTCCAGCTCCGAGGGGCCAGCCACCCCCTGCCGGATGGCGCGGAGCGCCGAGTTGCGCTGGTCCAGGGCCCGCCGGAAACGGGAGAGGGCCTCCGCGTACTCCGGGTACAGCTGGCAGAGGACCACGTCCATCATCCTTCGCCGCGGCTCCGGCCCGGACTTCACCAGCCCCAGGTCCTCGGGCCAGAAGGACACCACCCTCAACCTGCCGAGATAGGCGGCGGGTGTGACCGGCGCCCCGTCCGCTCGAAGCGCCCTGGTCCAGCGTCCCGCCGGGGGCTGGGCCCTCCAGCGCATCTCCAGCCGGCCCTCTGCCTCCCCCCGCCAGGTGGTGGAGGCAACACCCATCTCGGAAGTTCCCCAGCGGACCAGGTCCGTGCTCAAGCCTCCCCGCGGCGCCCGGGCCAACGCCAGGGTGGCCACGGCCTCCAGGAGGCTCGTCTTGCCCGCCCCGTTATCGCCGATCAGAAGGTTGAACCCCGGGCGCAGCAGGACCTGGGCCTCGGGGTAGGCCCGGAAATTGAGGAGCCGGAGCTCGGCGACCCTCAAGGGGAGGTTCCGCCCTAGATCGCCACCCGCACCGGCATGATCACGTAGCGGTAGGTGTCGTCCCCCGCCGCCCTCACCATCCCCGGGGCCAGCGTCCCGTTGAGCACCAGCTCCACCTCGGGCGAGTCCAGGAGAGCCAGCACGTCACTGACATAGCGGGCGTTGAAGGCGATGCCGACGTTGTCCCCCTCGATGCTGGCGTCCACCGACGCCACGTTGTCCCCCACCTCGTTGGTGTTGGCGGAGAGCACCAACTGGGAGCTCTCACAGCGGATCTTGAGGACGTTGGCGGCGTCACGCGCGAAGAGCGACACGACCCTGGTCGTCCGGCGCAGCTCGTCCGTTGAGGCCCGGGCCACAGTCTGGGACCCCTCGGGGAGGACCTTCTGATAGTTGGGGTACACCCCGTCGATCAGCCGGCTGGTGAGCGAGTACCCCGGGAGGTCGAACCGCACCTGGGAACGGGTGCCCCCCACCGAAAGGGTCACGGCGCCCGGGCTGGAGAGGATGGGCTTGAGCAGGCGGGCCAGCTCCGACAGGGCTCGAGCCGGGATGATCACCGAGAGCCGGTCCCCGAGGGGGAGCGCCCCGTCCGCGGTCCTCAGCTGGCGCACCGCCAGCCGGTGGCCGTCGGTGGCCACCAGGATGATGTCGGCTCCTGAGATCTCGGCCAGCACCCCGGTGTAGACCGGGCGGCCCTCATCCCCGCTGGCGGCCACCACCGTCTGTTCGATGGCCGAGAGCAGAACCTGGGGGTCGAGTTCTACGGTCTGGCCGTCCGCCACCTCGGGGAGAGGAGGGAACTCCGCGGCGTCCACCCCGCGGATGTGGGCGTCGAAGCGGCCCGACTGTAGCCGCACCGTCTGGTGCACCGGGTCCAGCTCCCAGCTCAGGGGAGCCTCGGGCAGGGAGCTCACGAACTCCGAGAGGATCCGGGCGGGAATGGTTATCGCCCCCTCCTCCAGGACCTCGGCGGGCATGGTGTGGCGGATGGTCAGATCGATGTTGGTGGCCGTGAGCTCGATCGCACCCTCGCGCGCCTGGACCAGCACGTTGCTGAGGATGGGCAGGGTGTTGCGGCTGGAGATGGCTCGGGTGACCGCGGACAGCCCCGCGCCCAGCTGCTGGGGCGAGATCGTGCACTTCAACTTCAACTCCTCCTTGATCGGGGTTCTTGGATGGGGTCTCCACAGGCCAGGACGGAAGGGGAAAGACCCTTATAGGAACGTAGCCATAGTAGGGGAGTTGAGACTGGGGAAACCCCTCTCAGCCCACTTCGATTGACCTGTGCACAGTCGGTGCAAAACCCGGCGGCAGGGGTCTGGCTTTCCACCGCAGGAGGAGGTGGCCAGGGCTCTCCACCGGGAGAGGCCTCGGCTCCCCAGGGGATCTGGAAAAGCTGTGCCCTCGGCATCAGCCGCCCCGGAGGAGGTCGCGAAGGCGGGAGAGGTCCTCCAGCACCTTCGGATCCTCCTTGGCGTCATTGGAGATCTTCTCGTACGAGTGGAGGACGGTGGTGTGATCCCGGCCCCCGAAGACCTGGCCTATCGCCGGCAGGCTCATGGCGATCTCCTCGCGGATGAGGTACATGGCGATCTGGCGGGGAAAGACGATGTGCTTGTCCCGGCGCTTGCTGGTCATCTCCGCGACCGAGATTCCGTAGTAGTCGGCCACCACCGCCTGGACTCCTTCCACGGAGAGAGGGCGGGAGTCCGCGGTGGGGATGATGTCGCGCAGGATCTCGGCCACCTCCTCCATGGTGGGGTTGCCCCGCCCGGTGATCGAGGCATGGGCCAGTACCCTGGTCAGGGCGCCCTCCAGCTCCCGGATGTTCTTCTTGATGTTGTGGGCGATGAAGGAGAGGACCTCCTCGCTCAGCCAGCCCTGGGCGGGGCTCAGCTTGCTGCGCAGGATCGCCAGCCGAGTCTCGAAGTCCGGTGGCTGGATGTCCACCATCAGACCGCCCTCGAACCGGGTCCGGAGCCGCTCCTCCAGGGTGGGGATCTCCCGGGGCGGACGGTCGGAGGTGATTACGATCTGACGATTCACCTCCTGGAGCGCGTTGAAGGTGTGGAAAAACTCCTCCTGGGTGCGGTCCTTGCCGGCGAGGAACTGGATGTCGTCGACGAGCAGGACGTCCACCGTCCGGTAGCGGGTGCGGAACTCCGCGGTCCGGTTCTCCTGGATCGAGGTGATCATCTGGTTCATGAAGCTCTCGGAAGTCACATAGGCCACCCGCTGGCGGTGGCTCTGCCAGACCGCATGGCCCACCGCGTGCATGAGGTGGGTCTTGCCCAGCCCCACCCCTCCGTACAGGAAGAGGGGGTTGTAGGCCCGGCTGGGCGAATCCGCCACTGCCCGGCAGGCGGCGTGGGCCAGAAGCGACGTGTTGCCCACCACGAAGGCGCTGAAGGTGTAGCGGGGGTTGAGCCCCGGGACCGTCTCCCCTGCGCCCTCCGGTCCGGGATCGGGAGGGGGCGCCGGAAGCTGGCCCAGCGGTAGCAGCTCGGCCCCGGGAGTCCCCTGGACGGTGAACTCGACAGTCACGTCTTGGTTCAGGATGGCGGAGAGGGTTTCCCGGATCACCGCCCCGTAGCGGTCGCTGACCCAGTCCCGGGCCAAGGGGGTGGAGACCCCGATCACCGCCTTGGCGCCCCCCTCATCGAAGTGGAGCAGCCGGGCGTTCTTCAGCCAGGCCTCGTACCCGGGGCGGCTCACCTGGAACCGGAGCTCCTCCTGGGCCGCGGACCAGAGCTGGTCTGGAGAGAGGCTCAACTCCAGTTCCCCGGTCCGGGGGAGGGCGAGAGAGGACCGCGCAATTCACACCTTCTGCACAGGAGTGGAAAATCCACCGGAGGGGTAGATGCACCCTGGGTTGACAGAAAGCTTGGACCGGGTCCGGCCCACCCCCGCAGTCGCGGGGCGATGGTACCACCGGCGCGGGAAGGCTGCAACGCGCCGCCCGGGATGCGGCACATCGAGGGGGACCGCACCCAGCTGCTGGCAGGTGACGTCGATAGCCGCCTGCGGCTCCCGGTCATGGCAGCCTCGCGGCTCGCGTACGGAGCTACACTCCAAGAAGCAGGCGGCAGTCCTCACCGGGCTGGTAGCCCAGCGGGGATCGGCCGGGGTCTCCGTCCCTTCCCAGGGGACCGCAGCCATCTGCCCGCGGTGCGGGAGCCGGCTGCGGCACCACACCTCCCCTGAGCCACTGCGCCGCGGCTACCGCTGGGCGCATTGCTCGCATTGCCAACTTCCCGCGGATCGGGACCAGGCCGCCGCTCAGCGCATCTGCTCTCGGGGCCTCAGCCCCCAGCCGACTGTCCACCAGGATGGGCGGACCAGGCAGCTGGAGATCCACTAAGCCCAAGACGCTCAGGCGGCGCACTGCTGGCGCCGCCGGCCCAGGCTGAGCTCGACCCCGCCTGGCCACCGTCCCAGGTGGGTGCCCCTCGGGCGGGGATTCCACAGCAACGTCCAGGCCACCGCGGCCGTCCCTCGTCGCGGCCTCGGTCCCAGGGCGTTTGGCCACGCCTCCCTCCGCCTCGCTGGGAGTTGCAAAGACGCTTTGGGCTAGGACGAGGGGCAGACTACCGCAGGAAGCAGCTATTTTCCTGCGAGAGACTCCTCAGCCACAATCGAGTGGGAAGTGCTCGGCGGAGGGACCAGTGATGAACGTCAAAGGAGTGAGCTGGGTCGGGGTCAAGACCTCGTCTCATGGCGACATGGCCCGGTTCTTCGCTGAGGTCATGGGGCTGCCAGTAGCGCTTGAGCGACCTGACTTCGTCGTCTTCCAGCTCCCGGACGGAGACAAGTTGGAGGTCTTCGGGGTCGCTGGGCCAGACCCTTCCCAGCAGTTCTCCGAGAACGAGGTCGTCGCCGGGTTCCTGGTGGACGACATCGAGGAAGCCTCCGCCGAACTCCTGGCGGCCGGCATCGAGTTGCTCGGCGGGCTCCAACACGGGATGGATGGGTACGCATGGCAACACTTCCGTGGACCGGACGGCAAGGTCTTCGAGCTGACCTACGACCCTGACCGCTGACCGCGAGCAGATCCAACTCCGACTCATCTGCTTTGGCGCTGGCCGTGGTGTCCGGAGTTGGGGGTATCAAGCTTGAGCTCCAGCCGATCAGCGGATCCGGTGGCCTCCCCCCTTGGCCCGGCGCATGTCGCCCCGCTTCCGGCGGGTGAGCTCGACGTGGGTGAACGCGCGCGGGTCTCGATGCTGGAGCGTCCGTGGCGGGCTCCCACCCGGCTCAGCTCGCCGCGCCCCCGCGCCGACCGGATGGGCTCATGCTGATCCTCTGTCGCACCAGCCGGTTCGTGTCAAGCCCCCCGGCCGAAAGGTGAAGCGAAGGAACCGGACACCGATCGAGGTCCGCCCGGCACTCCGACAAGACGTCGCCGCAGCGAGCACCGTCATGGCCCGCGCCTTTCTCGACGACCCCCCTTTCTCCTGGGTCCTGCCCGCTGCCGAGACCCGTGAGCGGCGCCTCGGGAGGTTCCTCTCAGTAGCGATGAAGGCCGACGCCTTCGGCCGGCGGCCGCCAGCGGATGTCGAGGTGGCCACCAGGCCCGGCCGGCGAGTTGGCGCGGCGATCGGGCACCCACCCGGGACCTGGCCGCCCACGCTCCGGCACCAGCTCGCCACACTTCCGGGGAACATCTGGGCTCTTGGTCGGCGCCTCGGCGCGGCCAGCGCCCTCGCTCGAGCTCTCGGCAGCGCCCGTCCCCGCCGACCGCACTGGTACCGCGCCTACACCGGCGTCGAGCCCGCCCTGCGAGGACACGGGGTCGCCTCCGCCCTGCTGCGACATCGACTGGCCCCTTGCGACGGGGGACCACGCCGACGCCTATCTCGAGTCGAGCAAGCCCAGCAGCGTGGCCCTGTACGAGCACTCTGGCTTCGAGCCGACCGGCGTCGCCCCCGTCCCCGTCGGCGCGCCGATCATCACCCCAATGTGCCGCGCCGCACGATCCTCCCCGCTGTGACACCGCCGTCGCCCGCGGACTGTTCCTCGACGTGCTCGCCACCCAGGAACGCGAGACGGTCGAGCGGGCTGAAGAGCATTACCTTCGACTGCTCGAAGGAAGCTTCTGCGGGCGCCCCTCTCGTGCAGAGCGATCACAACATACGTTGGTGCCGTATAGGATCCGGCCGCGGTGACACGAGGGGGCGGCTGCTGCTCAGCCGTGCCGGTCTATCGGCGGCTAACAGCGGCGGCCCCACCCTGGCGCCGGGCTAGGGGCCCGAGACTCCCGAACGCCAGCTGCTTCGCGCCGGGTCGGGATCGGCTTCAGCCAGCAGTGTCCGTGGGGCCGGCACGGCCAGGGCGGTCCCGGGGCGGTCGTCGCCTTGTTGGCGGCCGAGGCCTGCAAGATCGGCCTGGTCCTGGTGACTGGCCGCGGCGCCACCGCCCTCAGCGGGCAGGGGCCGCCGCAGGTGGGGCAGAACTACGTGCGGGGCGAGACCCTCTCTGCCGCCGCCGCCTTGGAGGCGCTGCTACGGATACTCCGCCCACAGCAGCCAGGTACTGTACCTGCGCAAGAAGAAGTAGGTGCCCTCGACCGCGGGGTGGCGCGTCACACATTGCGCGATCGAGATCGTCGGCGAGCACGTGCTCAGCGCCCAGGAGTCGGAGACGGAGCGCCTGCCACATGAAGACTCCAACGGGGCTGAGTACGGGGAGGTGACCGCTGGTGCCACAAGGACCGCGGACATCGGATACGCCCGACCCGACTTCTGCTGCCACCAGCGGTTGGCCCTCACTACTGGCCACGCGGCACGATCCGCAAGTTTGAGGTCTGCCAGTTCGCTGCGCGCGGTGACCAGCGCATTGAAGGTCGCCCAGACAGCCGCCGAAGGGTCTCCGATGGCAGGACTGACGCCGGCCAGACTGGGACAGGTGAACGGCGCACCTGCGGGGAACGGGATACTCCCGGGGCCCGTGGGCTGGTGTGGCGATGGGTAAAGAGCACCTTGCGGTTGGTTCGGTGTCGGCGGCGTTGTGCGGAACAGCTGGCTCGAACCTGCCAGGGCCGCCGCCACGATGACCGCGGTACCGGCTGCGGCCGCGAAGGGTCTCCAGTTGAGCTTGGTGGGGCTGCCCCGTACCCGCCCCCGGACTCTCTCCACCAGCCCCGGGCTCGGCTCGGTGGCCACCAGCGAAACCAGCAGGCGTCGTAGGCGCGACTCCAACTCGTCAGCCATCTGAAAGCTCCCGACGGATCCTACGGAGAGCGCGGGCGTAATGGCTGCGAGCCGTGCCAGGTCGCGTCCCGAGGATGCGCGCGCAGTCGTCCAAGGGGTAGCCCGAGCCAAGATGAAGCGAAAGCACGGCTCGCTGGGACGGCGTCAGGTGCGAATACGCCCGCCTAAGATCCAACAGCGCGTCGACATCCTGGTGCGGGGCCGATTGCTCCCTCGGACGCCCCGGGTGCCATCGTGCGACGGCCAGACGGCGGCGCAGGTCCAGGCACCGGCGCACGCAGACGGTCGTGAGCCACGCCCCTGGGTTGTCGGCCCGCGCTAGCTTCTCCTTCGCTCGCCAGGCCTGTTCATACGTTGCCTGCACCGCATCCTCCGCATTCGCCGGCTGACCGAGGATCGCGAAGGCCAACCCGTACAACCTGCTGGCCTCGGCATGGACCAGCGATTCGAACTCCTGGACGCCGGGCTCTACGTCATCCTCGGTCGAGTCCATCTGCCCCATAGTCGCGCTGGACCACCGCCTGGGTTACGCGCGCTGCCGGATTCGAAGCGGGTCTGCCCGGCAGGACCACTAGTTCGAGGCGGCCAGGCCCAACTCCAGATGCTGTGAAGGCATCTCCCACGACTTGCAGGCCCGCGGCGTCGACCTGGTGGTGATCGACCAGGGATCGACACCTTCACCGCGGTGGGACGGATGTCCTTCCACATCCTCGGCGCCATCGCCGAGTTCGAGCACCCCTCGATGGCCGAGCGCACCCGCGACGGTCTCTGGCCGCCGCCCGGGCCCGAGGCCGTACCGGGGGGCAGCGGCCCAAGCTCACCCCCCGCCAGGTCAGGATTGGCGGTCCGCTTTCTCCCAGACCGAGATATGAGACCTGCTCTCGGCGGTGAACGGGGATCGTTTCCAGTCAGCCCAGCGGTGCCGGAGCGTCATGCCGGCCAGCTTGGCCATCAGGTCGAGCTCTGACGGCCACACGTACCGGAACGGAGTCCGCGACTCGCGCACAGTGGCACTGCCAGGCATGAAATGATGTGACACGGCCTGCTGGTCCACAAAGTCGACGTAGTGGTCGTAGCCGACGTAGCCAGGAGCGTGGGCAAACACGCGAGCATGTTCCCCGGGAGGCACGCGGCGGAGATCAGGGACGCCGACCTCGATCAGGAACCTCCCTCCGGGCTCGAGATGAGCCGCGGCGTTGGCGAAGCAGGAGACCTGCTCGCCCTGGCTGGTGAGGTTCCCGATGGTGTTGAAGACCAGGTACACGAGACGGAAGTGGCCATCGACTCGAGTGGTGGCCATGTCGCCGATCGCCACCGTGATGCGCTCGGCGCCTTCCTTGCCGCGCAGCCGCTCGACCATGGCGGTGGACAGCTCGATCCCTGAGACCGCAACTCCACGAGCTGCCAGGGGTATGGCCACCCGGCCGGTACCTACGGCGAACTCAAGCGTCGCACCGTCTCCGGCCAACTCCGTGAGCTGAGCAAGGGTCGGACCCAGCACTTCTGTGGCAAACATCGTCGCCTCGTCCTGGTCGTAGCGCGCCGCCGCGTCTTCGCCGAAGTGGTCCTGGGTCACCCCGACATTCTCACGCCCCAAGCGATCCCTCGGTGCTCCAGGTGGTGGCGGGCGGCGGCCGCTATCTGGCTGGGTTTGGGCTGTTCGCCCTGACCATCGGTGCCATCGGTCGGCACGGCGCTGCGGCTATCACCGGGATTATCGGCTTCGCGCTGGTGATCACCCCGCTGGAGCCGCGGATCCCAGGCGGCGCCGGCAAGCACCTCCATGCCTATCTGCCCACCGCCCCCGGGCCCTGAGCACTCAGGCAAGGCGGCCCCCGCACGGCTCTCGCCCGGGCAGGGATTCGCCGTCTTTCGCATCTGGACGGCGGCACTCTTGGCCATTGCCGCGGTCCTCTGATCACTCAGGTGGCCCGCACCAGACGTATGGTGGTTGTTCCAGATGTTCGCGATGAAGGTGAGGCTGATGTCGAAGGTGAGCAGCTCCGGTCGGCCAGTCCCGGCCCCCGCCCACCTGGAGGCCCTGGCCTCTGCAGGCTGAGCGTCATGATGCCGAGGACCACCGCCATGGGTCCGTCGCCGAAGGCCTCCAGCCGATGGGCACTGCGAGCGGCGCCTCCGCCCGCACCGCCGTCACTCACGAGCTGTCCTCCTCCGCGGCGCCCCACCGCCACGGCTCATGGCTTCGGCGGTGCCTGCCAGGGGCGGGGCCGGGAGCGCCGGAGGCCCTTGCGATGAGTGGGCTGGGAGAGCGGGATGGAGAGGGGGGACTTGGGCTCCAGGCCGACGTCCACGTGGCCGCCATGGAGGTGGCGCGAGGGGACGTCGTGCCGGCGACCCTGTCGGTGCGAGCGCCGGCTGGAAGTAGCCCCCGCCGCGCCGAGTGGGGAGCACCCGTGACGGGCGGGATCCGCCGACCCGGGGCCCCGGAGCCCAGTGGGTGGTTCTCCGGCCGCGTGGCGGGCGTGGAGCGGTGGGCGACCCTTGACCCCGAACATCCCATCGCGATGGCCGCTCTCATCGGCACGACCCCGGTCGTGCCGGGCCGTGTCCTCCCGCTCGGGGTTTATGAGGTGGTGGTCCACGTTCTCCTCAGCTTGGGGCCGGAACAGGTTCGGCTGGAGGCGGTGGGCCCGGAGATCTACCTGGTCTGACCGCGACCGCGGAGCGTCAGCGCTCCCAGGCCCCGTAACTCAGCCACGAGCGGAACTGGCCGCGTGCGCCTCGGCGGGACCGGTGACAGGGACGGAGGCAGGCGGGGCTCTGACCCGGAGCCGGTCAGCCGCTCTGCCCTTAGCCCAGCGCCGCGAGCGCGGAGCGCCGATCGAAAAAGGGCTCGATTTCGGCGATCCGCTCGCCTCTCACCCGGTAGAGATGGAACAGGGTCCCAGTCCCTTCCCTGTCCGCTGGGAACGTGGCGGTGAGCTGGCAGAGAATGCCCGCCGGCCCGAGCTCCACGAAGGAGACCGTGCCGTCGACGCCGGCTGCGATCTGGCGGCGGAAGGTGTCGGTCACCTCGGAGCGGTTGCGGCAGCGATTGGGGGAGGTGTCGTCCCCCCACCTGGCGTCATCGGCCAGCAGCGCCCCGAAGGCCTCCAGGTCGCGGGCTTCGAAGGCGACCAGCAGCTCGGCAGCCATCCGCTCCATCGCCGCCCGGGTCCCGATCCGCCGGCAGCAGCAATCGGGATCGCCGCACACCGCCAGGCGGAGACCACTCTCCCCGAGGCAGCCGCACTCCGGGCACCTCGTCGCCACCCGG
This sequence comes from bacterium, assembly GCA_021785655.1. Lineage (GTDB taxonomy): Bacteria > Chloroflexota > Dormibacteria > Aeolococcales > Bog-877 > JAJYXT01. The sequence goes on from JAJYET010000015.1 coordinate 35,122, forward strand.
TGCAGTCTACCCAGGGCCACGGCAGCAGTGGCCCTCTGGCAGAGAGCGGTCGGGGGGTGGAGCCTCGGCCGCCCGGGTCCGACCCGGCGAGGATCCGAGTGCCCAACCTTTTCGCCGCCACCCGCGGCCCGGGAGGCGCCTCCGCGGCCGCCGGGGATCGCACCATGGCGGGCGGTGAACTGGAAGGGGAGCCATCGCTCCGGCGCCGACCCGGCTGCGGCGGGGATAAGATTCCGCCTGATGTGGCCTTCGGCAGCCCGGGCGCTGGCCGCTTTGGCGGTGCTGGTCTCCCTGGGCGGCTGCGCTGTGGGTCCTTCCGGGACCCTCCAGGTGCGTCAGCGCCCCAGCCCCAGCCCCAGCCCTGGCGGCCTGGCCCTGGCCGCCAACTCCTTCCTGGTCCAGGGCGCCAACCTCTTCGGGATCCTCCCCGGGCCCCACACCCAGGTGGCCTGCTCTGCCGGGGGACGGAATGTCCAGGTGAGAGGTGAGGTCCAGGGCCAGCAGGTCACCATCTCCCTCTCCCACCTGCGCCCCGGGCAGGACCTCTACGACCCTCCCCTGGAGGGGGGGTTTTCTGACTCGGTCACCATGACCGTGCGCGGGCCGGGGGGCGGGTCTCCGATCGAGTATGCCGCCGGGTTCCTGAGCGGCAACTACCAGGGGGTCGGGACCCTCAAGGTGGGACGGAGCGGCAGGAGTGGGACCGTCAGCATCCAGTTCGGCCCCCCTGTGGGCCAGGAGCCGTCGGTCCAGTCGTCGGGCAACACCACCACCTTCGGGGCCAACTCCGGTTCGGTCTCGGGCAGCTGGCGCTGCCCCTAGGGCGGCGGCCGCGAATCCCCCCGGGGTGGCTTCCGGCGGGCTCTGGTATCCTTCATCCGTCCGCGCCCAGTGCGATGTGGAAGTGCGCCGCGTCGCGCGGAGGGCTGGCGGCCTAGAGGAGAGCGGTCATCAAGCGAACCTACCAGCCCAAGAAGCGGTATCGGAGGAAGGTGCACGGGTTTCGCGCCCGGATGTCGACCCCGGGGGGAGTCCGCGTCCTCAAGCGGCGGCGCCTCAAGGGCCGGCGCCGGCTGACGCCCGCCCGCGTGCGGTGAGAAGGCGTCACCGCCTCCGCAGCTCCAGGGATTTCGCGGCAGTGCGGGCGGAGCGGCGGGGCGCCGGCGACCCTCTTCTTCGCGTTCAGGTGCGCCCGCGCGCCGCCGCCGACCCCAGGATCGGATTCGCCATCTCCCGGCGGGTGGGGGGAGCCGTGGCCCGCAATCGGACCCGCCGTCGGCTGCGCGCCCTCTGTGATCGGGAGCTCCCGGCGATGAGGCCGGTTGACGTGGTGGTCATCCCGACCGCCGCGGCGCTCCCGGCTTCGTTCACGGAGCTAGGGGAGGCGTTGCACCGGGTGCTGTCCCGGGCCGGCGCACTTTGAAGAAGCTCTCCCTCTGGCTGATCAACTTCTACCAGGTGTCGCTCAGCCCCCTGCTGGGGCTGGTGGGGGGCTGCCGGTACGAGCCGACCTGCTCCCACTACACGTATGAGGCCATCCAGCTGTACGGCTTCGGGCGGGGCTGGCTGATGGGGGTCCGGCGGATCCTGCGCTGCAACCCCTTCCACGCCGGGGGCTACGACCCGGTGCCCCTGCCCCAGGAGGAGGTGCCCCATGGCACCTGAGATGGTGGCCCTGATCAACCCGATGTCGCCGCCGCCCACCAACCCCTTCCTGGCGGCGCTGTTCTACGTCCTCCTGACCCCGGTCGGGTTCATCCTCTACCTTCTGGACCAGGCCTTCCGCAACTTCGGTCCCACCAACGCCGTGGGGGCGTTCGGGCTGGCCATCATCGCCCTCACGCTGATCATCCGGGGCGCCCTCTTCCCCCTCTTCCGCTGGCAGATCGCGACTCAGTGGAAGATCCAGGCCGACCAGCGGCGGCTGGGGCCCGAGCTCAAGGAGCTGCAGCAGAAGTACAAGAAGGACCGCCAGCGCCTCAACGAGGAGACCATGGCGCTGTATCGCCGCCACGGCCTCAGCCCCTTCAGCCAGCTCTCCGGCTGCCTGCCTCTCCTCATCCAGATGCCGTTCATCTACGCCCTCTACCTGGTCATCGAGAAACTCTCCAAGGGGCTGCACGGCCACGCCGCCAGCTTCCTCTGGATCTCCAACCTCAACGACGTCGCCCTCAAGGTGAAGGGCGGGATCGCGGGCGACCCGCTGCTGCTGGTGGTCCCGCTTCTGGCCGGGATCCTCACCTACATGCAGTCCAAGATGATGATGCAGCCGGCCCGCCCGGACATGAGCGAGTCGGAGCGGCAGATGTACCGGGTGATGTCCCAGACCACCTACCTCATGCCGGTGATGATCGCCTTCTTCGCCCTGAACTTCTACCAGGGCATCGGCCTCTACTGGATCACCCAGAGCCTGGTGATGGTTTTGCAGGTGTTCACCATGATGGGCTGGGGAGGGCTCAAGGTGCCGTCCTGGGTCCCGGGCGCTGGGTGGTACCCCGCGAACTCCCCTCGGGCCAGGCTCGCGGCCGAATTCGGTGAACTGCCTCGCCCGTCTCGTGGCGGCGGCCCCCCAGATGCGGACGCCCGCGGGGGCACCGCGGCGCGCCGCCCCCAGAAGCCCGAGCAGCCATCCGGAGGGGCCTCCGTGCGGCGGCCCTCCCCTGGGGCCACCAGGTCGGGGCGGCCGGCTCGCCGGGTGGGTCGCCGGTGATCCGGCCCGCCCACGAGGCCAGCGGCGCCACTGTGGAGGAGGCGCTCGCCCGCGCCCTGGCCGAGGCCGGACTGCGAGAGGACGAGGCCGCGGTCGAGGTCGTGAGCGCCGGGGCACCGGTCATCGCCGGGGAGCGGCTCACCGGGGCGATGGCCCGGGTGAGGGTTACCCCCCTGCCCCAGGAGGCGCGGGGGGCCAGGGAGAAGCTCCAGCGGCTCCTCCAGCTCATGGGGATCGAGGCCCGGGTCGAGGCCCGGCTGGCGCGGGCGGCCGGAGATGACGGTGACCCCCAGCCCACCGTCCTCGAGGTGGAGGGCGACGACCTGGGGGTGCTCATCGGCTGGAGGGGAGAGTCGCTCCGGGCGCTGCAGACGGTGCTCAACCTGATGCTCGGGGCGGAGCCGGGACGCTCCCGGGTGATCGTGGACATCGCCCACTATCGGGAGCGGCGGGAGCAGGTGGTGAGCCGGATGGCGGAGCGAGTCGCCGAGACCGTGGTGCGCACCGGACGGGCTCAGCGCCTCAGCCCCATGCCCCCGTATGAGCGGCGGGCGGTTCACCTCGCGCTGGCGGGCCTCCCCGGGGTGGAGACGGAGAGCGAAGGGGCGGACGGCGAGCGCCACGTGGTGATCCGGCCCGTCCCCCGCGCAGGGGGAGAGCCCACCGGGGGCGGGTGGAGCTGAGGGGCCAACTCCCCCTCCGGGCGGCCGCGCTCGCCCTCCTGGGCTGCCTGGCCGCGGGAGCGGTGGCGGGCTGCGCTGCGGCTCCGGCGATGATCCGCGGCCCGGTGGAGGACCTGCCCCTCACGGTGCAAGAGATCCCCTTCCCCGGTTTCGAGGTGGAGGCCAACTCGCCGTCCGCCGGGTTCTACAGCAACTCCCGCCTGGCGGCGGGCGACGGCGCGACCCTGGCCGCCCTCCGCCGGGCCGGCCGTGTCGACGGCTACGAGCGGGACTTCTCCCGGGCCGCCAGCCCTGTCCAGGCGGTGGGGCCGGTGGTCATCGAGAGCTCCACCTCCCTCTTTCGGACCGCCTCCGGGGCCGCCCAGGGGCTGTCACTCCTGGGGCGGGGGCTGGTTCGAGCCGGGGGGACGCCGATCTCCACCGGGCAGGTGGGCCAGGAGGTGCTGGGATACGTGATCCAGAAGCAGCTCAACGGGGTGGCCTACGACTCTTTCGTGGTTCTCTGGCGCCAGGCCAACGCCGTGGCCGTGGTGCTGGCGGCCGGCAACGCCGCCACCATGGACGTCCAGTACGCGGTCCAGCTGGCGCAGATCGCCGAGCGGCGGCTGAGGTCCAGCTGAGGTGGCGGCTCGCGCCGTGAGGTTCGAGGAGGAGACGCTGCCCAGTGGGGCGCGGCTGATCCTGGCCCCCCTCCCGGGGAGAAGCTCGGTCTCGGTCTCCCTGCTGTTCGGGGTCGGTTCCCGGTTCGAGCCCCGCCGGCTCGCGGGCATATCCCACTTCCTAGAGCACGTCGTCTTCAAGGGAACCGAGCGCTACCGGGACAGCCGGGCGGTCTCGTCGGCCATCGAGGGGCTGGGCGGGGTGATGAACGCCAGCACGGAGAAGGAGATGACGGTCTTCTGGGCCAGGGTGGCGGGCACCCACCTCTCCACCGCCTTGGACGTGCTCGCCGAGCTGGCGCTGGCCCCCCGGATCGAGCCCGCCGAGGTGGAGCGGGAACGCGAGGTGGTCTTCGAGGAGCTGAAGATGTACCTCGATCAGCCGGCTGACCTGGTGCAGATGGCCTTCGACGAGGCGATCTGGGAGGGCCACCCTCTGGCCCGCGACCCTGCCGGCGACCGCCGCTCCCTCCGGCGAATCGCGGCCCCGGAGCTCGGGGCCTACCACGCCGCCAACTATCGGCCGTCCCGGCTGGTGGTCATGATCGCCGGCGCTTTCTCCCCCGCCAGGGCTCGCCGGGAGGTGCTGCGGCGCGTGGAGTCCCGGCTTCCCCGGCCCGCGGAGGCGCCGGTTGACCCCGGAGGGGACGGGGGGCCGCCCCCGCCGCTGGCCTCACCCTTCCAGGCCCGACTGATCTCGCGCCGCGGCGAGCAGGTGCACCTCCTCCTCGGCACCCGCTGCTCGGCCTACGCGGCTCCGGACCGATGGGCGCTGGACTTGCTCAACACCCTCCTGGGCGAGGGCATGAGCAGTCGCCTCTTCTTGGAGCTGCGGGAGGCCCAGGGGCTGGCCTATGACGTCCACTCCTTCACCGCCCGCCACCGGGACTCCGGGGCCTTCGCGATCTACCTGGCGACCCGGCCCGATCAGGCGGCGACGGGGGCGCGCGCGGCGCTCTTGGAGCTGCGCCGGCTGGCGGACCGGGGGCTCGAGCCCCACGAGCTGGAGCGGGCCAAGGCCCAGATGGAGGGGCGGCTGGCCCTCCAGACCGAGAGCTCGGGCGGCCTCAGCGAGTTCCTGGGGCACGAGGCCCTGCTCACCGGCGGCCTCCTCAGCCCCGAGGAGGTCGTGCAGCGGATCCGGGACGTGGGGGAGGACGAGGTGGTGAGGCGGGCCCGGGAGCTGCTGCCCGGGCGCGCCAGCTGGCGCCTGGCGGCGGTGGGGCCGATCCGAGATCGCGAGGGCCTCGAGGCGGCGGCGTCGGAGTGATCGTGAGTTGAGGAGGAGATGAGGTGGAACGGACTCTGGTGCTGATCAAGCCGGACGGGGTGCAGCGCGGGCTGGTGGGTGAGGTGATCGGAAGGCTGGAGCGCCGCGGCCTGCACCTGGTGGGGCTGAAGCTCATGGCCGTGGAGCGGGAGCTGGCGGAGCGCCACTACGCCGAGCACCGCGAGCGCCCCTTCTTCGGGGCGGTGATCGACTTCATCTCCTCGTCGCCGGTGGTGGCAATGGTCTGGGAGGGTCCCAACGTGGTCAGCCTGGTGCGCTCGATGATGGGCCCGACCAATCCGGCGACGGCGGACCCGGGAACCATTCGCGGAGACCTCGGCGTGGACATCGGCCAGAACGTGGTGCACGGGTCGGACAGCCCGGCGCGCGCGGAGGAGGAGGTGTCCCTCTTCTTCCGGCCCTCCGAGCTGGTCAGCTGGGAGCGCGCGGGAGGCTCCTGGATCTACCCCTGAGCCTCCTCCGGAGCCCGGCCGGGGCCACCACCCCCAGGCTCAGGAGAGCGGCCAGGGTGGGCTCCTGAGCGGGGACGGGGCCCAGCCGGGTGGGCGGCCAGAAGCGGAGGATCGCGATCCCCTGGATGCCGGATCGAGGCTCCCAGCCGAAAGTGCGGGAGTCCTCGGACACGTTGCGGTTGTCGCCCATCACGAAGTAGTGGCGCGCCGGGATGTGGGCCCACCTCCCGGTCGACGGCAGCAGTGGGGAGGCCGTGCCCTGGTTGGTGCAGCAGAGCACCTCCTGGGTCCAGACGCCGTTCACGTAGGGCTCCACCAGCTGGGTTCCGCCTCCTGGCGAGGTGGGGCGGGAGTTGGAGATGTAGACATGCCCCACTCCCTGGCTGTCGGGGGCGATGCGGATCCACTGCCCGGGGAGACCGATCACCCGTTTGATGAAGTCATTGGAGGAAGGGATGGGGGGGTTGATGATCACCACCTGTCCCCGGCTTGGGCTGCTGAAGTAGAGCGAGATCTCCTCGGTGAGGAGGAGGTCGTTGTTGTGCAGCCCCGGGTACATGCTGGTGCCCTCGACGTGGACCGGGCGGACCGCGAAGGCGATGAGGAGGTAGATCACCGCGGCCAGGGCCACCACCTCGATGAGGTCCCTGATGAGGGATCCCCGGCCCCGGGAGTGGATCTGGGCGGGGACCGGCGTGGGCGTGTTGCCGGGTCCCTGAAGCACCCCGGCAGTATACGAACCGACCCTCGAGACGCCGAGGTGATCTCAGGTGGGGGCGCAACCTTGTGGCCCGGCAGTAGTCCTGGGCTGCGGTCCGCCGCCCTCCTCGGGCGGAGCCCCGGGGAGACGCGGACCTCAAGGTCGGCCACCTGCACCGGGCAGGGAGCGCAGGGACCCTGCTGAACTGGGGAGCCCGCCGCGGCGCACCGAACAGATGTGTGTAAGAGGGCGCTAGAGCTCGATCCCGAGGGCCTCGCAGATGCCGGAGAGCTCCTCGGCGGAGAAGTACTCGATCAGGATCCGTCCACGGCCTCGGGCTCCCTGGGTGAGGCGCACCCTGGTGCCCAACCTCCGGGCGATGGCGGTCTCGAGGGCCCGGAGCTCGGTCTCCTGCGTCGCCTTGCCCTTCCTCTGCGGCGGCTCGCGACGCTGGCCGAGCCGCCCCACCAGCCTCTCCGTCTCCCGCACCGAGAGCCGGCGGGCGATGACGTGGAGCAGGGTCTTGGCCTGCAGCGCCGGGTCGGTGACAGCCAGCAGCGCGCGGGCGTGGGCGGGCGAGATCTGCTCCCGCTCCAGGGCGCGCTGCACCTCGGGTGTGGCCTGGAGCAGGCGCATGGTGTTGGCCACTCCGGACCGGCTCCTTCCCAGCCGCTGGGCCACCTCCTCCTGGGTGAGGCCGAACTCGTCGCAGAGGCGGGTGAAGGCCCTGGCCTCGTCCAGGGCGGAGATGTCGCTGCGCTGCAGGTTCTCGACCAGGGCCATCTCCAGCCGGGAGCGCTCGGGTCCGACCGGGCGGATCACCACCGGGACGGTCCGCAGCCCGGCGAGCTGGGACGCCCGCAGGCGCCGCTCTCCGGCCACCAGCCGGTAGGCGCCATCCGCCGGCTCCACCACCAGTGGCTGGAGGACGCCGTACTCCCGGATGGACTGCGCCAGCGCCTCCAGGGTCGCGGGGTCGAAGGTGCTGCGCGGCTGCAGGGGGTTGGGGGCGATCTCGGAGGTGGGTATCTCCCTCGTGGGCGCGGAGGCGCCGTCCGCTCCCAGGCCGGGAGAGCCCGTGGGGATCAGCTGCTCCAGCCCCCGGCCCAGTCCGCGCCGCTTGCTCACGCTGCCACCGGGCTGCTTCGCATCACCAGCTCCTCCGCCAGGGCGCGGTATGCGGTGGCTCCCCGACCCGATGGCTCGTACTGGGTGATCGGGAGTCCGTGGCTGGGGGCCTCGGAGAGCCGCACCGAACGCGGTATGACTGTCGAGAACGCCTGGTCCCCGAACTGCCGGCGCACCTCGGCCACCACCTGGGCGCTGAGCACCGTGCGGGGATCGAAGAGGGTGAGGACGATGCCGGCGAGGGAGAGGGTGGGATTGAGTGCCTGCCGCACCATGGCCTGGGTGCGAGTCAGGAGTGTCAGCCCCTCCAGGGCGAAGTATTCGCACTGAAGCGGGATGAGCATCCGGTCGGCGGCGACCAGGCAGTTCACGGTGAGCAGTCCCAGTGAGGGCGGGGTGTCGACCAGGACATAGTCGAACTCATCCAGCCCATCCAGGGCAAGGCGGAGACGGGACTCGCGAAGGGGGAGATCGGCCAGCTCAAGCTCCGCTCCCGCGAGCTCGACCGATGCCGGCACCAGGGTCATCCCAGGAATGCGCTCCAGCGGGACCGCCACCTCCCGCAGCGGCCGGCCCATGACCACCACGTCGTACACGGAACCCAAGAGGGAATTCGGGTTCACCCCCAACCCCGAGGTGGCGTTGGCCTGAGGGTCGCTGTCCACCAGCATCACTCGCATCCCCCTCTCCGCCAGAGCGGCCCCCAGATTGATGGCGGTGGTGGTCTTCCCCACTCCACCCTTTTGGTTGCAGACGGTGATGATCCGAGGGTGGGGCATGCGGGCAGTATAGGCGGGGGCCTGTTTCACGTGAAACACCGCCAGGTCAGCTGGGGCGCCCGGGGATCTCGTCCCCAGCAGAGAACCATCTCGACCCCTCTCCGTCTCGCACCTCCACCCGCCCACCCCCATGCACCGCCCATCCACGCTCCCCGCCGAGGATGGCGCTGCGCTCGGAGATCCCGATCAGCCGGCATCCGCGCGGCACGCGAGATCTCAGAACCGCTCTCCAGGGCGCGGCGAAGGTCGCGTCCCAGTGGACCCCGAAGACCTCCTGGCGCAGGAGGCCGAGGCCCGAGCCGAACGAGAAGCGCCCCCCCGGCTGCCCCGCCGCCCCGACCACCATGGCCCCGGCGCTGCAGCCGCCGTACACCCCGCCGACGTCCAGCAGCTCCCCAATCGCGGAGAGCAGCCGGCTGCCGCCCAGGGTGCGGCTCAGGTGGCCGGGGTCCCCGCCCGAGAAGAAGACCAGGCTGGCGCCGGCCACCGCGTCCGCAAACTCGGGGCGCCCGGCGTCCTCCCGATCGCGCACCGGCAGGGCGCGTGCGGGCAGACCCATCCTCTCGAAGTGCTCCACTCCCGCCCGTCCCCATCTGGAGAAGACAGCCTCTCCTTCGGGGGCGCTGGCGGTGGCCAGCACCACCACGGTGCCGTCGCCCCCAGCGCCCTCAAGCGCCTGGCGCTCGACCTTCTCGGCCCAGGGCTCGAACTCCCCGGATCCGAGCAGCAGGAATCGCCGCTCGGGAGAAGAGTCGGAGCTCAGCTCTCCGGACCCGCCTCGGGCTCTCCGGCGCCGACCCGGTCCTCGGCCGGCATCGCCACCTTGACATGACCGTTGCCCGACCCGGCTCCCGGCCGGACCTTGAGGAACGGCTCGATGAGATCAAGGGGCAGCGGGAACACCACGGTGCTGTTCTGGTCGGCGCCGATCTCCGAGAGGGTCTGCAGGTAGCGCAGCTGCAGGGTGGCGGGCTGGGCGGCGATCACTTTGGCGGCGTCCGCGAGCGTCTGCGCCGCCTGCAGCTCCCCCTGGGCGCGGATGACCTTGGCCCGCTTCTCCCGTTCCGCCTCCGCCTGGAGGGCCATGGCCCGCTGCATGGACTGGGGCAGATCGACGTCCTTGACTTCGACCGCCGTCACCTTCACCCCCCAGGGCTCGGTCTGCTCGTCGATCACCGCCTGGAGCTCGGCGTTCACCTTGTCCCGCCGGCTCAGGAGCTCGTCCAGGGTGGACTGGCCCAGGATCGAGCGGAGGGTGGTCTGGGCGGTCTTGGAGATCGTCCCCATGTAGTCGCGCACCTTCACGAAGGAGTCCCGCGCGTCCACCACCCGGAAGAAGACCACCGCCGTGACCCGGACCGTCACGTTGTCGCTGGTGATGACGTCCTGCGCCGGGACCTCATGCACCACCGTCCGCAGGTCGACCTTGATCATGCGGTCGATGCCGAAGGGGATGATGAGGCGCGGCCCCGGGCCCTTGACGTCGATCAGCCGTCCGAGCCGGAGGACCACCCCCCGCTCGTACTCGTTGATGACCCGGAACCCGGTGGCGAAGGCCAGCAGCACGAAGAAGACCACGACTACCAGGACCACCACCAGGGCGGCCAGCGCTCCGCTCATGTCCCACTCCTATGCGAGCTCGTCGCCTCAGCTCCCAGCCGCCGGTCCCGGGAGGGCAGTGTGCCCCCGCCCGCCGCCGTCTGGCGCACGATCAATGTCAGCCCGTCCTGGGCAAGCACCTCGACCTCATCGCCCACCGCCAGGGCATGGTCACTTCGCTCCACGACCCGCCAGAGCTCGCCGTCCACCCTGGCCACCGCCCCGCCGTCCCGCGGCTCCACCACCAGTCCGAAGTGCCCCAGCAGCTCCTGCGGCACCGCGGGGTAGGCACGACGGCGGACCTCCAGCGCCCGGGCGCTGAGCCAGAGCCAGATCACCCCGAGCACGACCGGCAGGGCCACCAGCGCCACCGGGTCGACCCCCGGCCCCCGGAAGAGCAGCCAGCCCCCGGCGGCGGCGGCGGCCATCCCAGCCACGCTCAGCACCCCGTGGCTCTGGGCCCCCAGATCGAGTACGAAGAGCCCGGCCGCGACCGCCACCAGGGCCAGCCCCAGAAGGTTCAGGGGGAGGTCGAGCAGCGCCGCCGCCGCCAGTACCCCGGAGAGGATTCCCACGGTGCCGGGGACGATCGCGCCGGGGTGCATGGCCTCCAGCCCGATTCCCAGCAGGGCCAGCAGGAGGAGCCCGAAGGCCAGGGTGGGGTCGGCGAGCACGCTGAGCTGCGAGGGGAGCAGATGCCCTGCCCCCGTCGGGCTGGCCGCCAGCACCGTGGTCTGGGCGAGGAGCCCCCCAACTCCCGCCCCGCAGATCGCCCCGGCGACTGAAGAGCGGCGCATGGCCTATCGCATCTTACACCGCCCCGGGCCCCCACCCCGACCCGATAATCGCTGGTGTGCAGCCCCCTCCGCCAGCCCCACTCCGGGTCCGGGAGGCGAGCCCCGCCGATCGCCCTGGGTGGGATCGGTTCGTGGGCGAGGAGTGCGGGGGAGTCCTCCTCCAGAGCTGGGGGTGGGGCGAGATCCGCCGTCAGTTCGGGTGGGAGGTGACCCGGCTCGTGGCCGAGGGCCGGGGAGGGGTCGGCTGGCGGGGGGTTCTCCAGCTCCTCGACCGTCCGGTTGGCCTCCCCGCCGTTCGCTGGGGATACGCCCCTCGGGGCCCGGCCCTGGCCAGCCTCACAGATGATCTGGCCGGGCTGGCGCTCCTCCGCCAGGCCCGCTCCCGCCTCCTGCGTCGCGGGGTGGTGGTGCTCCGACTGGACCCGGAGTGGGCGCTGGGGGGTGCCGGCGCCGACCTCCGGCACCGGCTGGGACTCCGCCCCATGCCCTTCGACGTCCAGCACCGCCGGACCTGGCTGGTGGACATCAGCGGCCCCGAGGACGAGGTGCGGGCCCGCCTCCCGTCCTCGACCCGCCGCAACATCGCGCTGGCGGAGCGTGCCGGAGTCACGGTGGCGACCCTGGCCGACGAGGGGGTGGAGCCCTTCTACCGCCTCCACCTCGAAACGGTCGCCCGCCAGCGCTTCCAGACCCGCCCCCTGGCCTACTACCAGGCGGTCGTGGCCGGGCTCGACGCCCGCGTGGTGCTGGCCACCAAGGAGGGACGGCCCCTGGCGGCGGCGGTCTTTGCCACTTGCGGCCCCCGGCTGGCATACCTATATGGGGGAAGCGACCCCGGTCCCCACCGGGGCATGTACGCAGTCCACTGGGCGGCCATCCGCTGGGGGCGGGCGCGGGGGTGCCGCCTCTACGACATGTGGGGGGTGCCGAGCCGGTTCTCCCCCGGGGACCCGGGACCCGGGTACGCGGTCTTCAAGACCAGGTGGGGGGGGCGGATGGAGGACCATTCCGGGCTCCAAAGAGCGCCCTGGCTCGGTCCCCTGGACCGCCCGCTGGCCGGTCTGGAGCGAGTCCTCCTGGCCAGGCGGCCCCTCCTCACCTGAGGCGGCCTAGCTCCCGGTTTTCCAGATCCCAAGGCCATACTGCCCCAGTCGGGGTGAGGTGGTTCGGCCCCGTAGGTCCGGGTTGTCGAGATCCATTCGACGCACCCGCTCCCGCGGTGCCGCGGCCTGGCGACCAACCCCGCCGGCCCCCACCCGAGGTCCGCGCGCGGGGTCGAGCCCTAGAATCTGAGGGGTGCAGATCCTGGGCCGCAAGCGTAAGGACTCCTGGACAGCGACCGTGTTCGCGGCCCCGCGGGAGGTGTTCGCCACCGCTGAGCAGGTGACTGCCCTGCCCCCCTACGCCTTCCGGGTGGTGGACGACCGCACCGCCGAGGTGGTCCAGGACCGGATGAACGGCTTCTTTGGGCAGTGGCGCCAGGTCCCGCATCCGAAGAACCGGGTGCGGATAGAGTGCCGCCCTACCGATGCCGGCACCGAGGTGCGGATGACGGCGGTGGGCGACCGCAGCGCGCTCCTCCGGGCGAGCAACCTCATCCGGCTGCTCACCGTGGGGGAGAGGGACCGGGCGACCGTGTACCGCTACCGGGCGATCCCCCAGGGCGGTTGCACCCTGGTCCAGAGCTGGGCCGGCACCGGCTATCCCCTGTACCGGGAGCCCGACCTGCTGGCCGAGAGGGGCCGGGCGGTCCGCCCCGCCTCCCCACTGCTGGCGCTGGAGCAGAGGGGGCGCTGGGTGCGGGTGCGGGCTGGGGCCGGAGAGCAGTCCGAGGAGGGCTGGATAGAGGCCGACCAGCTGGTCCCCGACCTGAACGGGGACCGGGGGTAGGTCCCGGCCTCAGTCGCCCACGTGGTGGGAGAGGTCGTGCCAGCGCCCGCCTCGCAGCAGCGCCTCGGCCTCGGTGGGGCCCTGGCTGCCCGCCGCGTACAGGTTGATGGGCGGGGTGTCGTCGAGGACCGGCTGCAGCGCCTTCCAGGCTGCCTCCGTCTCGTCCTGGCGGATGAAGAGGGTGTGGTCTCCGAGAAGGGCGTCGTGGAGGAGGCGCTCATAGGCCTCCGCCGGCTGGGTCTTGAACGACTGGCCATAGGAGAAATCCATGCGCACCCCCTGTTCCAGCACCGTCGGGCCGGGCTGCTTGGCCTCGAAGGAGAAGGAGATGCCCTCCTCCGGCTGGATCCGGAGCGTGATCCGGTTGGGCTGCAGCTGCTCGATCCCGGTGCCCTCGAAGAGGTGCAGCGGCACGTCCCGGCAGTAGAGCATGATCTCGGTCCGGCGGGTGGTGAGCGCCTTGCCGCAGCGCAGGTAGAAGGGCACCCCGGCCCACTCCCAGGAATCCACCGCCAGCCGCATGGCGATGTAGGTCTCCGTGGCGGAGTCCGGGGACACCCCGTCCAGCTCCCGGTAGCCGGGCATGATCTTGCCGTTGACCGAACCTCTGGTGTACTGGCCTCGGACCACGTCCGCCGGCGCCACCGGGCGGATGGAGTGGAGCACCTTGACCTTCTCGTCCCGCAGCGCCTCCGGGTCAAACGAGCTGGGCGGGGACATGCAGGTGAGCGCCAGGAGCTGGAACATGTGGTTCTGCACGATGTCCCGGAGCGCACCGGTCTCCTCGTATAGCCGTCCCCGGTTCTCCACCCCGATGTCCTCGGCCACGGTCAGCTGGACCGAGGCCACCACGTCGCGGTTCCAGATCCGCTCCACCAGGGTGTTGGCGAAGCGGAACACCAGGAGGTTCTGCACCGTCTCCTTGCCCAGGTAGTGGTCGATGCGGTAGATCCGCTCCTCGGGCACGATGCGGTGCAGGGCCGAGTTGAGCTCCCTGGCGGAGGCCAGGTCGTGGCCGAACGGCTTCTCGATGATGATCGAGGAGCCGCGGGCCAGTCCTGCGGAGCGCAGCTCCTGGAGGATGGGGTCGAAGGCCGAGGGAGGGACCGCCAGGTAGATGATCCGGCGCTGCCGCTTCAGGACCTTGGCCAGCTTGGGGCCGGGGTCGGTGACCGCCGGGATGTAGCGCAGGCGCCCAGCGAAGGCGGCGAACGAGCCTTCTTCCAGCTGGCTGCGCCCGAACTCCATGATCGCCCCTCGGGCCAGCTCCCGAAAGCCCTCGTCGTCGAGGTCTGTGGTGGCGGTCCCCACCACATCGCCGTGCCGAGGCAACAAGCCCTGGGAGCTGAGCTCGTAGAGGGCGGGGAGCAGCTTGCGGCGGGCGAGGTCGCCGGTGGCCCCGAAGACCACCAGATCCTGGTCGGGGGGGACCCGCAGCGTCTCGGGGGGCACGGCCCGAGTGTACCGAGGCCAGGGGCGCGGCCGGGTCGCGCCTATACTCCAGGACGTGGGAGCGCCTTCCTCGGGGGAGCCGTTGGAGGAGGGGCCGGACCGGGAGATGGTCCGGTTGCGCGGGCTGGTGGCCGAACATCCGAGGCTGCCAGACGCCGAGGTGGCAGCGCTCCTCGCCGCGGTTTCCGAGCAGGGGCTGGACGCCCGCCCTCGTCGGCTGCTGGCCCAGCACCACCTCTGGCTGGTGCTCGAGGAGGTGGCGCGGCACGACGAGGGTCAGGATGCGGGCGACCTCTTCCAGGATGGGACCACCGCCCTGCTCAAGGTGGTCCAGGGGCTGGCGCCCCACCCGCAGATCTCGCCCCAGGAGTTCCAGGAGGCGGTCCGGCGGGCGGTGGCCGACACCGTACGCGGAGCGCTCCTGGAGGCGCGGGCGGCTCGGGAGGCCGACCGCCGGTGGGCGGAGGACGGCGAGCGGCTGGCGCTGGCGGCGGTGGCCCTGGAGTCCGAGCTGAGCCGCCCGGCCTCGGACCTGGAGCTCGCCGCCCACCTGGGCTGGACGCTGGACCGGACGGCCCAGCTCCGACGGGCGGTGGACGAGGCCCGCCTTCAGTACGATCGGGAGATGGCGGACGTCCTCGGTGCCCTGGAGGAGCAGGAGTGAACGAGAGGGAGGTGCCGCTGGGCGCCCTCCACCGCCGGCTGGGAGCCAGGATGGTGCCCTTCGCTGGCTATCAGATGCCTCTCCAGTACAGCAGCATCCGGGAGGAGCACCAGGCGGTGCGGGAGCGCGCCGGGCTCTTCGATGTCTCCCACATGGGCGAGGTCCGGGTCGGCGGCCGGGGTGCCCTGGCCTACCTCCAGGGGCTCGTGACCAACGACGTCGGCAAGCTCGAGGTCGGCCAGGCGCTGTACACCGTGATGTGCCGGGAGGACGGGGGGATCGTCGACGACCTTCTGGTGTACCGCGACCCCGACGGCTACATGTGCGTGGTCAACGCGGCGCGCCACGACGACGATCTCGCCTGGATGGAGCGGGAGCTGCCGCCCTCGGGGGTCGAGCTGGAGGACCAGTCGGACCAGACCTGCCTTCTCGCGGTGCAGGGCCCCCTCTCGCTCCAGATCCTCGCGCCGCTGGCGGAGGGCGCGGAGCTGGGGACGATCTCCTATTACCACCACCGGGCGGGCCGGGTGCTCGGGGTCCCGGTGCGGATCTCCCGGACGGGGTACACGGGAGAGGACGGCTTCGAGCTGTACTGTGATCGGGCGGGGGCCGAGGAGCTCTTCCAAGGCATCCTGGATCGCGGCCGGAGCCAGGGGCTGTCGCCCGCCGGGTTGGGAGCCCGGGACACCCTGCGGCTGGAGGCCGGCTTCCGACTGTACGGGCAGGACATCAGCCTGGAGCGCGAGCCCATCAGCGCGGGGCTGGGGTGGGTGGTGAAGCTGGACAAGGGAGACTTCGTCGGCCGCGAGGCCCTGGGCAGGGCCAAGGCTCAGCCCCAGCTCTCGTTCATCGGCCTCCGACTCCTGGGGCGGGGGATCCCCCGGCCCCACCAGGCGATCCTGGCCAACGGCGAGCCGATCGGCGAGGTCACCAGCGGCAGCTACGGCTTCTCGGTGGGTGCCGGCATCGCCATGGGCTACGTCCGGCCGGGCTCGGCTCCGAAAGGCAGCGAGGTGGGCGTGGCGCTACGCGCCGACCCGGTCGAGGTGGGCGCGGCGCAGGTGGTGGCGCTGCCCTTCTATCGCCGGCCCACGTGAGCGTCCAGCTTTCTGGAATCGAGAGGAGGTGTCCCTGTGTCTGACCCCAGCCTTGTCCGCTTCACCAGGACCCACGAGTGGGTGCGCCCAGAGGGGGCCGGAGAGGCGGTGATCGGCATCAGCGACCACGCCCAGGCCCAGCTCGGCGACGTCATCTTCCTGGAGCTCCCCGCGGCCGGGGCGCACCTCGCCGCCGGCGAGCGCTTTGGGGCGGTCGAGTCGGTCAAGGCCGCCAGCGATCTCTACTGCCCGGTCAGCGGGGAGGTCTTAGAGGTGAACCAGGCCGCGTTGTCCGCTCCGGAGATCGTCAACCAGGACCCTCAGGGCGAGGGTTGGCTCCTCCGGGTGCGGCTTGATGGCGAGATCCCGACCGACCTGCTCGACCCCCAGGCGTACGATGCCTTCGCGGAGAGCGACTCCCACTGAGCGCCGCCATCCGAAGCTTGAAGTTCTGAGGAACGGTCATGGCCTACCTGCCCAACACCGAGACTGAGCGCGCCGAGATGCTGGCCGAGATCGGCGC
>JAJYET010000045.1 GCA_021785655.1 bacterium
GTCTCCACCAGCACGGTGCGCGGGCTGACCCGACGCGCCGGCACCGGCATCCGCCCCTCCTGGAACCAGCGCAGGGCGGTCCGGGGGTGAACACCCTGGGTTCGAGCCCATTCGCTCAGCTTCATCATCCCCCATGATACACCTGTACGCCGCCGAGTGTCTTATCCGGCTCAGCAGTTCCCAACTTCTCATCCCTTCCCCGCCGCGTCGCCTGCCGCAACTTCCTCCAGGTGATCCAGGGCCGCCTGAAGCCCATCCTCCATGCCGGACCGCAGGTGGGCGTCGCGATTCGCCTGACTCTGGTGCTGCACCAGGATCGCCAGGGTGGTCCCCAAGGGCGAGTCGGTGAAGGTCACGGTGCTGATGGCCGCCGCCTGCGGCATCCCCTCGTAGATCTCGGTCGACATGATCCTCTCTGCGGGCACGATCTCCAGGTACTCGCCGTGGAAGGCCACCAGGAAGCCGCCGCTCGCCGTCATGGCGTAGCGCCACCTCCCCCCCACGCGGAGGTCGATCTCAACGCTGTCCACGGTGCCGCGGTCGGCGTGCCACCACAGCGCCACCAGCTCCGGGGTGGTGTAGGCGCGGAAAACCCGGTCGCGCGGCGCCGCGAAGTCGCGGGTGATCAGGATCTGGTCATCCCGGGGGAGCGTGACCCGGGCCGTCGGTCTCGTTTCCTGCGCCATCGTGGGAGTCCTCCTGTGGCTCGAGGCCTTGAACTACCATCTCCATCCGGTCGAAGGCCTGCGACCAACTCTGTTCGTACCGCTGCACCCAGTCGTGGATCGGCCTCAGGGCGGCGCCGTTGAGCCGGTAGAGGCGGCGGCGCCCGTCGTCCCGGCGGACCACGAGGTTCACGCCCCGGAGCACCCTTAGGTGCTTGGACACGACCGGCTGAGCGACCCGCAACCTCTCGGCCAGCTCCCCGACCGAGTGCTCACCTCGCGCCAACGCATCGAGGATCTCTCGCCGGCGCGGCTCGGCCACCGCATTGAAGGCATCGCTGGTGGTGGAGGCCCTAGCCACGGCTGCAGGATACATGCCGATATGGGCAGACATCAACCACGCCCCGGCTCGGTGTGGGGGGATGGCTCATCGACTGGAGTGGGGACCGAGGCCCCGGGGGTGACGGGCGCTCGAACCGTTCCCATCGCGCCAGGAGCCCCGGCCAGGGCCAGCTTCCCTTGAGGTGTTCCGACGTGCCGCGCCATACTGGGCTCCAGGGTCCAGCTAGCGTTCGGCTCCGCCGGTTCCGGCGGGCCACCCCGATCGCCCGCCGGCCCAGGAGCCGGCGCCGCCTCCCGGAGTTGTAGGAGAGCCACCTCATGACCCAGTCCGACCAGATCGCCACCTACTTCCCGACCCGCCTCGCGGCGGTGATGCGCTGGTCCGACGGGGAGCAGGCGTACCGCGGGGCGGAGGCGGCGGCGCGGGCGGGGGTGGGGTCGGTGGAGGTCACGTCGGGCACCCCGGCGGCATTCCAGACCATCGCCCGCCTGCGGGAGGAGTTCGGCTCCAGCTGCCATTTCGGGGGGGGGACGATCACCAGCGCCGAGCTGGCCGAGGCCGCGGTGCGGGCAGGGGCGGAATACCTCGTGACCCCCTACCTGGTCCCCGAGGTGGCCGAGGTGGCCCGGCAGGCCGGGGTGCTGGTGGTCATGGGCGCCAGCACCCCCACCGAGATCGCTCGGGCGATGGAGCTGGGGGCGGGCCTCGTCAAGGTCTTCCCGGCGAACCCCTTGGGCGGGCCCGAGTACATCCGCGCCATCCGGGGGCCGATGCCCGAGGTGCCTCTCTGGGTCAGCGGCATGGTGGGGATCGGGGACGTGACCGAGTACCTCGCCGCCGGGGTCCGGGTGGTGGGGCTCACCAACGACCTCTTCCGGCCGGGCCTCCTCCGGGAGGAGCGGTGGGAGGAGATCGCCGATCTCTGCCGGCGGGCGCTGGCTGAGGCGGCCCCCCTTCCCGTCTGACCGGAGGGCCCCCCCGGGCCCTCAGAAGGCGGGCCGCCAGGCCACCTTGGGGTCGGGCGGGAGGCCGAGGCGCAGTTCGGCCATGACCTCTCCGACGAGGTAGATCGAACCGAGGGCGATCACCGCCCCCCCCGGACCGGCGAGGTCCCGGGCCCGGGAGAGGGCCGCTGCCACCGGCTCCAGGCACTCCGACCGCCCGGGCCACTCGCGGGCCAGGACCTGGGGGTCCACCGCCCGGACCGCGTCGGCCCGGGTGAAGAGCGCCGCCACCACGGGCAGGGATGAGAGCCGGTCCAGCATCCCTCTGTGGTCGTGGTCGCCCATCGACCCGAACAGCAGCACCGTGCGCCGCCCCCTGGCCGCGGCCCCCAACTCCCCCAGCACGGCCTCGACGGCGGCCGGATTGTGGGCCGCGTCCACCAGCACGGTGGGGGCGGTGGCCACCTCCTCCAGCCGCCCCGGCCAGCGGGCCCCGCGCAGCCCCTGCCGGACAGCCCTCTCATCGATCTCGGCCCCCACCAGCCGGCCCAGGCCGTCCGCGACGGCGACGGCCAGGGCGGCGTTCGCCCCCTGGACCTGGCCGCTCACCCCCAGGCCGAGCGCGGCGAGCTCCCGCGCCGGCGTTCGCACCCGCAGCCCGCCCGCCTCCCAGGCCCAATCGATCTCCTCTCCGAGCTGCCAGAGCTCGGAACCCACCCCCTTCGCGGCCGCCCGCACCACCGGCAGCGCCTCCCCCATGGCCCCGGAGATCGCCAGGTCACCGGGCTTGATGATCGCCGCCTTCTCGGCGGCGATCTGGGCCACGGTGTTTCCCAACTGGGCCTGGTGGTCCAACCCCACCGAGACCACGACGGCCACCCCTCCGTCCCAGACGTTGGTGGCGTCCAGCCGGCCCCCCAGCCCCACCTCGCAGACCGTGATCTCGGCCCCCCACTCCCGGGCGGCGAGGAACCCCATCGCCGTCAGGAGCTCGTGGTGGGTGGCGTCCACCCCGCCCCGATGGGCGGCCTCCAGGGTCCGGGAGGCCAGCCGGGAGAACTCCTCCTCGGTCACCGGCCGCTCCCCGAGCTGCACCCGCTCCCGATAGCTGGTGAGGTGGGGCTTGGTGAGGAGGGCCACGCGCAGGCCGGACGCCCTGGCGATGGCCGCGACCAGGGCGCAGACCGAGCCCTTGCCGTTGGTTCCCGCCACCAGCACCCCTGGGAGCTGGCCTTGGGGGTCACCCAGCGCCCGGCACAGGGCCCTGGTGGAGTCCAGGCCGAGGCGCATGCCCGGCCGGCTGGACGCCGCCAGGGCGGCGAGCGCATCCCGATAGTCCATGGTCTGGCATTGTGAGGGCGTGCGAGCACTCCTCCCGGCGGCGGCGCTGGCGCTGCTCCTGGTGGCCGGCTGCGGCGCCGCCCCGCCCCGGCCCCACCCCGCGGTGAGCCCCACGCCGACTCCCCCGCTCCCCCTGGGGGTCCTGCCTCTGGGGGGAGAGGTGGCTGCGCCTTCCGACCTCGGCCCCCCCTTCCTGGTCCAGGGCAGGCTGCCCCAGATGCCGCGCACCGTGCCCGCCGCCCAGACGCCCCAGGATCCGCTGACCGCCCTCCAGGATCTGGTGACCGCCCTCCAGGTCCCCGGTCCGGCGGTGAACACCGGCGGCGGACTCTCCTTCAACCTCGGCGCCACCACCGGATACCAGCTCACCTCCCCGACGGGATTCCAGCTCTTCAATTTCCACCCCAACACCCCGGTGGACGAGACCGGGGCGACACCCTCGGTGGCAGCCGCCGACGCCTTCGTCTCCCAGTTCCTCGCCGCTCGCCACCTCCCCTACCCCCATGAGAGCCTGCTTCCCCTTCGCTCCCTCAGCGTCGTCAACGCCGCCGACCGACGGGTCTTCTTCCAATGGGCCGTGGACGGGTATCCGGTGGTGAACATCAGCGGCCAGCCCCAGGAGGTGTACGCCGACGTGGCCGCCAACTACCGGGAGCAGCTATCCCTGGTGGGCCTCTCGGGCTCAGTTCCCCCGCCCATCGTCGGCGCCCTGGTCGCCTACCCACCCCAGGCCCCCGATCTCATGATCCAGGACCTGAACCAGGGGCTGCTGGCCCCGGGATCGTACCTCCTGGACTCCTCCGGGCAGCCCTTCCCCTCTCCCAGCCCCACCGCCGCGAGCGCTCCGGTCCTGATCTCCGGGGCCAGCCTGGCGGTGGTGGCGAGCGCCGGCTACCTGGTCCCGGTGCTGGTCTTCAAGGTGTCCAACCAGCCCTCGGCGGCTGCGTTCGTGACCTGCGCGGCGTCCACCGCGGCGTGCGCACCCCTCCGGTACTCCACCACCCCGCCACCTCCGGGGTGAGGCCGGGCCATCCTCACGGCGGTCTCGGACGGGCGCGACTGGACGGTCGACAATATACTTTCTCCAATCGCGATCAGCACAGCCCGGCAGGGTGTTGGAGGGGAGCAGTTGGCAGACCTCGGGGTGGCGATCGTGGGGGCGGGACGCTGGGCGGCCCGCGCCCATCTTCCCGGTTGGCTGCGGGATCCCCGGGCCCGGGTGGTGGGGGTGTTTGACTTGGACCAGGAGCGAGCCCGTGCCCTCTCCGCCCGCGTTCCCGGCTCGCGGGTCTATGCCTCGGAGGCGGAGGTCTTCACCGACCCCGCGGTCCAGGTGGTGGACGTCGTCACCTGGGGGCCGGCCCACTTCCAGAGCGCCATGGCCGGCCTGGAGTCTCGCAGGCACGTCCTCTGCGAGAAGCCGGTGCACCGGGAGTGGGCGCGCACGCGGGACGCCGGCGAGATGGCGCTCTCCCGAGGACTCCGCACGAAGGTGGGCTTCACCTTCCGCTTCAGCCCGGCGATGATGCGCATGCGCGAGCTGATCGCCGAGGGTTACGTCGGGCGGCCCCTGGTCTTCAATGGCTTCGAGCAGAACTCTCAGTTCCTCGATCCCCTGACCCCCATCCGGGCCGGCGAGGGAGACCCGGCAGAGGGCGCCGATATCCAGGTGAGTTCGCTGGAGGGGTACGGAGCCCCGATCATCGACCTCGCCCTCTGGTTTCTGGGAGCGGAGCTCCTGGAGGTCGTGGGGCAGCTCGCCAACCTGATCCCGGAGCGGCTGGTACCGGGATCCACAGTCCCGGTCCGGCTTCCGATCGACGACGCCGACGCCTTCCTCTGCCGCTTCTCCAACGGCGCCATCGGCACCATTCAGAGCAGCTACGTCACGGTGGGCAACTACCCGGGGCTGGAGGCCCGCCTGTATGGCACCGAGGGCGCCCTGATCTGCCGGCTGGTGGAGGAGGAGGGGGTCTGTGAGCGCCTGTACGGCGCCCGCCGGGACCAGGTGGAGTTCCGCCCCCTGGAGATCCCGGAGAGGCTCTATCCCCCCGGGGGAGGTCCCACCGAACCGTGGGACAGCGCCTTCTACGCCAACCTGATCGCCGCCTTCACGAGTGAGATCCAGGACCCCGGCCGCCCGGCGCAGGCGGACTTCCTGGCCGCCGCCCGGGTACAGGAGGTGATCAACGCTGTCGAGCTGTCCCACCGCCGCCACGGTTGGGTCCAGTTCCCCCTGGAGGCCTGAGCGATGCCGGACGAGCGGCTGGTGGTCTTCACCACCCCGCTGGAGCCGGAGCTGGTGGAGCGACTCCGGTACTCCCACCCGGATTACACCTTTGAGTACCCGGAGGGCCTCATAGCCGCCCCCCGGTACCCGGGGCACCACCGCCTGCCCGAAGCCCAGGGGGAGCAGCTCGACCACTGGCGTGCCCTCTTGTCCCGCGCCGAGGTCATGTTCGACTTCGGGCCGTCCGCGCTGCAAGCTGAACTCGCCCATCTCCCCAAACTCCGCTGGATCCAGGCCACCTCGGCGGGGGTCGGGCAGTTCGTCCGCCGGGTGGGGCTGGACCGGACCCCCGAGGTGGTGGTGACAACGGCCCGAGGGGTACACGGGAGGGCGCTGGCCGAGTTCGCCGTCCTCGCCATGATCTACTTCAACCGCGGCCTGCCGGAGATCCTGACCGACCAGCGTCTCCACCGGTGGGCTCGGCGCAGTGGCCAACTGGTGGTGGGCCAGGAGGTGGTGATAGTCGGGCTGGGTAGCATCGGCCGGGAGGTGGCGACCCTCGCCCGGGCCCTGGGCGCGCACACAATAGGGGTGGTGCGTTCCCTGGATGGCCGGACGGCAGCCCCATCCGGGGTCGACCGGCTGATCGAGGTGGGGGAGCTGGAGAGCGCCCTCCCCGGGGCGGACTTCCTGGTTCTGGCGATGCCCCACACCGACGAGACCCAGGGCCTCATCTCTGAGGCGACGCTGTCCCTGCTCCCCAGCTCGGCGGTGCTGGTGAACCTGGCCCGCGGAACCGTGGTGGATGAGGACGCCCTCACCGCCGCGCTCCAGGCCGGGCGGATTCGTGGGGCGGCCCTGGACGTCTTCCGGGAGGAGCCGCTTCCGCCGGGGAGCCCCCTGTGGGACCTTGGCAACGTCCTGGTCACGCCGCACTCCATGAGTACCGTGGCCGGGGAGAACCAGCTCCTAGCCCAGCTCTTCAGCGAGAACCTGGAGCGGTACCGGCATGGGGCTCAGCTTCTGAACGTGCTGCGCAAGGACCGGCTCTACTGATGCCGCCCGCCGCCCTGCCCACCAATGAGGCCCGCCTGGTGGAGGTGGGGCTCCTCGGACGGGTCAGCCATCCTCGCCACGCCGGCACCTATGCCGTGGACCGGGACGACCTGCCCGGGATCCTTCCCGGCATGTCCGGGGTCACCCCGGACATTCGGGTGGGATCCCCGGTGTTCGACTTCGCCTGCGACCACGGCGAGGCCGGGGTGTCGGCGGAGGCCGAGGGGGAGGCTGCCAACCTCGCCTTCCAGGTCCTCTCCTGCCTGGGCAACCGGGTCACGGTCCTCAGCGGGGCCGCCAGCGGCGCCCGGGGCACGGTTGCCGGTAAGCACGCCTACGTGCTCATCGACTTCCCGCAGGATGCCTTGGAGCGGATCCTTCCCGGAGACCGGCTCTTGGTGCGGGCCTGTGGCCAGGGGCTGGCCATCCTGGACGCGCCCGAGATCGCCTGCCGCAACTGCTCCCCGCACCTCCTGAACCGCCTCGGCGTGGAGCTACGCGGACCGGGAGCCATCTCGGTGGCCGTGGAGGCTGAGCTGGCCCCCGAGGTGATGGGGGCGGGGCTGGGGATGGACTGCGAGTGGGCCAATTGCGACGTGATGCTGCAGGACCGCGAGACGGTGCGGCGGCTGGGGCTGGAGGCCCTGCGAGTGGGGGATCTGGTGGGCATGCCCGCCCAGGACCACCGCTTCGGCCGCCGCTACGACCCCGGGTACACAGCCGTGGGTGTGGTGGTCCACGCTCTCGGCCCCAGTCCGGGGCACGGGGTCGGGGTGGTCACCCTGCTCAGCGGCCCCCGGGAGCTCCTCTCCTTCCGCCCGGAGAGGGGCCGCAACCTGAAGGACCTTCTGGAGCTGGCCCCGTGACCCCGAATTCCCCGCGCCTGGTGCGAACGATGCTGGTGGGGTGGGTGAGCCAGCCCGAGATGGACTCCTCGCCCTACCTCACCGATTCGGAGGGCCGGGCCTTCGTGCCGGTGGGCTGCCAGGGGATCCGCTACAACGTGCGGGTCGGGATGCCGGCCTTCGGTTGGGAGGCGGACCGGGTCCAGCCCGGGGCGAGCGTTACCCATCGGGAGGCAGCGGCCAACCGCGCCCTGAGCCTCTTCGCCTGCGTGGGCAACCGGGTGAACGTGCGCACCGGGGCCGCCGCCGGCGCCGAGGGTGTGGTGACCGGGAAGCACGAGGAGTTCCAGCGCTTCCAAGAGGTCCTGGTCGACCTCCCGCCGGCCGCTCTGGAGGCGCTCGCCCCCGGAGACCAGGTGGCCATCGAGGCGGTCGGGCGCGGCCTCCGGCCGTGCCCCTCCCCGGCCGTGGTGGCTCACAGCCTGGGGCCCGAGCTCTGGGGAGCGTGGGACCCGCGGCCCAGGGGGGAGGGGCTGGAGGTCCGGGTGACGCTGGAGCTGCCCCCGGAGGCGGTCGGGATGGGGGCCGGCCGGGTGGCGGCAGCCACCTCCTGGGAGCTGCAGACGCCCCCACCCATGCTGGAGACAATCCCGGAGCTGGCCCGGGTGCGCCTCGGTGACCTGGTGGCGGTCCGGGACTGGGACGCCGCCTATGTCAGCGGATACCGTCCGGGCTCGGTGGTGGTAGGTGTCGTGTGCCACGGGGCCAGCCGGCTCCCGGGGCACGGCCTGGGGCTCACCGTGCTGCTCTCAGGTCGCGAGGGGAAGCTCTCCCTCCTCCGGGACCCCGGAGCCAACATCGCCGACTTGCTGTCGCTGGGGCTGGAGGAGCGGGGTAGTGGCTGAGCCCCGGCCGGTCCGCTGGGCGGTGCTCGGGGCGGCCAACATCTTCAGGGCCAACTTCCTGCCCTCACTGCGGGCTGCGGGCGGCGGCCAGGTGGTGGCCGTGGGCAGCCGGGATCGGAGGCGAGCCGGCGAACTGCTGGCTCGCGAGGAGGTGGAGTGCCGGATCTCCGACTACCCGGGCGCTCTCAGCGCCGACGACATCGACGCCGTCTACGTGGCCCTGCCCAACACCCTGCATGTGGAGTGGGCCGGGGCGGCGCTTAGCGCGGGCAAGGCGGTGCTCTGCGAGAAGCCGTTGGGGGTCGACCTGCCCGAGGTGGAGGAGCTGGTGAACCGGGCGCGCGGGGCCCGCACCCCGCTCTGGGAGGCCTTTGCCTTCCCCTTCCACCGGCAGTACCTGAGGGCCGAGGAGGTCATCTCCGCGGGGGAGATCGGGGAGCTCAGGGAGGTGGTCAGCCACTTCCACTTCCCGGTCCGCAGGCCGGACAACATCCGCTGGAGCCGCGAACTGGCCGGGGGTGCCCTGAACGACGTCGGCTGCTATCCCGTCCACCTGGCCGCCCTCCTCTTCCGCGAGGTTCCCGGGCGCGCCCTCGTGTCCACCACCACGGCAGCTTCCGGGGTGGACCTGGAGACCAGCGGCCTGCTTGAGTACACGGCAGGGCTCCGGCTCCTCTTCAGCAGCGGGCTAGCCCGGAGCCGGGACACGACCACACGCCTGGTGGGCACGGAGGGCTCGCTGGAGCTCACCGACCCCTTCCATCCGGGCGCCCACGACACCTTCGAGCTGCGCGTCGCCGGGCGGCCGGGAAAGAGGGAGCGGCTGATGACCGACGAGCCGACGTTCGCCCCGCTGCTGCGGCACATCCACGAGGTGCTGAGGGAAGGGGCGGCACCCCGGCACCTTGCGATCCACGACTCGATCCCCACCGCCCAGGCGCTGGAGTGGGTTCGGGCTGCCGCTTCGAGAGAACCAGGGAGGTGAGCTAGATGGCGGACGACCTGCGGGTGGCGGTCATCGGTGCCGGGAGATGGTCGCGGCGGGCCCACCTCCCCGGGTGGGAGCGGTGCCCTGGAGTGAAGCTCGCTGTGGTCTGCGACCTGAACCAGGAGTTGGCTCGGGCGGCGGCGGCCCAGTTCGGAGCCGAGGGCATCTCCGCCGATTACCGGGAGGTTCTGGCCCGAGAAGACATCGACGTGGTCGACGTCTGCACCCGGGATGAGCACGACCCCCTGGTCTTCGCCTCCCTGGAGGCGGGTAAGCACTGCCTCACCGAGAAGCCGGTGGCCCACCGGGCGGAGGATGTGTGGAGGGCGGCGCGGATGGCCAGCCAGCGGGGGCTCAAGACCAAGGTCGGCCTCACCTTCCGCTACGCGCCGGCCATCGCCTACATGGCCCACCTGGTGGCCGAGGGGTGGTGCGGCCGCCCCTTCGTCTTCAACGGCTACGAGCAGAACAGCCAGTGGCTGGACCCCGACAACCCTGCCGACAAGCGCATCCTCTCCGCCCCCGCGGACGACCAGGTGGGAGGCTGGGAGCCGGGGGAGGAGGCCATCACGGTCTCCAGCCTAGAGGGCTACGGAGCTCCGATCATCGACATCGGGCTGATGCTCACGGGCGCGGGGATAAGGGAGACCGTGGGGGTGCTCCGCAACTTCGTCCCGGAGCGGCGGCGCACCAACCTCGACCACCAGCGCGAGCCGATCAACCTGGACGACGGCGACGTTTTCATCGCCAAGTTCGCCAACGGGGCCCTGGGGACGATTCAGAGCAGCTACGTCACCGTGGGTAACTATCCGGGGGTGGAGGCCCGGCTGTACGGCGACCGGGGGGCGTTGATCTGCCGGATCGTCGAGGAGAACGGCGAGTGGCAACGCCTCTGGGGGGCCAGCGCCGATCAGGTGGAGTTCAGGCGGCTTCCCATCCCCGAGGAGTTCTTCCCGCCCCAGCACCAGCCGAGCCATGGCTGGGAGGAGACCTGCTACGGCAACCTGATACGCAGCTTCGTGGACGAGATCACCTCGGGCAAGGACGGAAACCAGGGCGACTTCGCCCAGGGGGCGGCGGTGCAGGAGGTTATCAACGCGGTTGAGGCCTCGCACCGCTCGCGGGCCTGGACCGAGGTCCGGTCCGAGCCTTACGCGCAGGTGGCCGGTGGGCAGGACGGGAGGGTCTGACGCGAAGGGCGGTTCTCGACAGTCCGTGATCCACGCTGAGCAAACAGAGCCGATGTCCGCGCTCGGACGCAGGCCGGGCTGGTTGCCGGCCGGCCAGATGCTGCGTGGCCCGGGAGTGAAGAGCAGTTTGCTGGTGCCGCGCTCGGGTGTCAACTCCAACGTGGGCGTCCGTGCACACCGAGCCGGGGCTCGGTGGGGAGGGAGGCGTCTTCCACCTCCCCGCAGCGGACGCAGGGAACATCGGCTGCGCCGCCGACCAGATCAGGCGCCGTTTGGAGCTGGCCTCCAGGCTCGGTGTCCCCTCGACGGCTGACGCCTCAGGGCGGTCGGCGTGCCGAACTGCCCGCACCGCGGGGCGGGTGGGGGGATCTGCCGATGGACCGTGCCATGGCCTTGCGCGCCAGCTGGCACCCATCAGGGCAGGGGGACCGCAGGCGGCACCGGACCCGGGCGGCGAGCGGGCCGCCTCGTCGACCTCGGCGGGTGGGGCAGCCGTTCGCGTATTCCGGGCCGCGGCCCCAAGGTCGACGGCGGCGCCAAGCATGGCCGCCGGGAGGCCCCTGGGGGGGCGCCCTGGGCGCGCAGAAGGCGGCGATGGCTGGCACGGCCTGCATTGGGAGGCGAGCAAATGGGTCTGCACAGCATTAGAGGTCAGTGGTGCTTTCTAAGTGGCGCTGCCGACGGCCTGGGCAACGCGATCGCCCGGGAGTTGGCGGCGCAGGGCATGAATCTGGTCCTGTTCGACGTGCAGGAGGGCAAGGTGGCCGCGCTGGCCGGTGAACTCCAAACGCTCGGCGTCCAGGCGCTCCCTGTGGCGGTCGACCTTGCGGACGCTTCGTCCGCCGCTGGCGCTGTGGCTGGCGCGGTGCGTCAGGTCGGGGCACCCCGGGCCCTGATTCACGACGCTGCAGTGTTGACTCCGCGCCCCTTCCGTGCGTGGACCTTCGACGGCTGGCGGCGCGAGCTGGACATCATTTTGCAGGGAGCTTTTGTCCTGGCCAAGGGGGTCTGGGAGCCCATGTTTGCTCAGGGTCACGGAAGCATCGTCTTCATCTCTTCCGGATCCGCTTTGAGGGGCTTCTCCCTGGAGGCCGCGTACACCCCCGCCAAGCACGGCCAGGAAGGGCTGATGAAGGTCCTGAGCATCGAGGGGGCCGAGTTCAACATCGCGGTGAACACGGCCACGACAGGGGCGCCCCTCGACACTCCCATGTCTTGGGGACACTACACGCCCGACATGCAGCAGCGGATGATCCCGCCCAGCCGCCTGGCCCCGGCCTTCGCCTACTTCGCGGCCCTGGATGCGGGCCATGCCACCGGGCTGCGCTTCGACGCCTTTCAGGTGTCTGAGGCGATCATGCTGCCGCGCCACGGAGCGCCCCTCTGACGCCGACGGCCCCGGCAAGCGCCGCACGCGACGGCCCTGGGAGGGGCAGCTGAAGGATCGCGGCCGTGCTGCCTGGACCGGGGTGAGCTCCCGGGGTTGAGCCCGAAAGGCGTCCAGCATCAGCCGGTCGTAGTCGTCCCGGATGACTACGTCCTCCTTGGTCGGGAAG
>JAJYET010000016.1 GCA_021785655.1 bacterium
AAGTAGCGGAAGAAGGTGCTGGGAGACACCTCGGCGGCGGCGGCGATCTGCTCCACGGTGGTGCCCGCGTATCCCTGGTCCAGGAACAGCCGGATCGCCTGCCGCTGGATGGCGATCCTGGTCCTGGCCTTCTTGCGCTCCCGCAGACCGGGGGCGAGCCCCGGGCCGGGCTCGGCGGAACTCATGGCGATGATCCTAGCGCCACTTCCAGCGCTCACCCTGGCACGGCACCCTCCGCAGTGGGGCCGCCCGCGGCCCGCTCGCGGCCGGAGGGGGCGGGAGTCCGGAGGGGCATCACCAGAAGGGCGATCACCAACCCCGCACCGGCCAGTGCCGCGGACACCAGCAGCGCCAGGTCCATCCCATGCACGAAGGCCGACTCCACCTGGCGCAGCAGCGGCTCCGACCCCAGCCGGGCGGCGACCGCGATCCCGCCGAATAGGGAGGCTCGCACCGCGTGCACCGCTGAGGGGGGGACCCGATCCAGGTGGACCTGCCCCTGGTAGACCGTGCTGACGATGCTGCCGAAGACCGCGGCTCCGAAGGGGGCACCGGTCTTCTGCACGGCCTGGAAGACCCCCCCGATCACCCCGCTGCGCTCCGGCTCAACCTGGCTCAAGGCGGCCGAGGCGGTGGGAACGAACACCAGCCCCAGGCCCGCCCCGGCCAACGCCATCCAGGCGGCCACGAAGCCCAAGCTGGCGGTGGTGCCGGTCCCCGACCCCACCGCCAGGCCGGCTGCTAGCAGCAGAAAGCCGAGGGCGATGGTCGCCTTGGGCCCCACCCGGGCCATCAGCCGGCCGCCGGGGACCGCGCCCAGCACCAGGCCGCCGATCAGCGGGAGCAGGCGCAGGCCGCTGCCCATCGGGTCGGCGCCGGCGATGCCCTGGAAGTACTGGGGCAGGGTGAACAGCGCGCCCACCATGGTCACACCCGCGACGGTCAGCAGGGCGAGCCCGCCGGAGAAGTCGCGGGAGCGGAAGATTCCCAGGTCGACCAGCGGCTCCCCCCGGGGCTGGCGCCCCAGGGTCTGCTCCCAGCGCCCGAACGCCGCCAGCACGACCAGCCCGGCGGCGATCGGCGAGAGCGCGCCGGGACTGCCCCATCCGTGGGTCCCGGCCTCGATCAGACCGTAGGTGAGGCCCGCCAGGCCGAGGCTGGAGAGGACGACGCCGACCAGGTCCAGCTTGGGGGGTCTTGGGGCCCTCGTCTCGGGCACCAGCACCACCACCGCGAGCAGTCCGAGCAGGGCGACGGGCACGTTGATCAGGAACACCCATCCCCACCAGGTGTGGCTGAGCAGCCAGCCGCCGAGGATCGGGCCGACCGGCAGCGAGATGAAGTTGACCGCGGCCCAGATCCCCACCGCCTTCGGGCGCTCCTCCTCTGTGAAGAGCACCGCCAGGGCGGAGATCGCCATCACGATGAGGGGCGCTCCGGCCAGCCCCAGCAGCAGCCGGGCGCCGATGAACTCGGCCGGGGTCCGGGAGATGGCGCAGCCGGCCGAGGCCAGCGCGAAGAGCAGGAGCGCTCCGGCCATCACCCGCTTGCGCCCGACACGATCTCCCAGGAGCCCAGCGGGCAGCATGGCGGCGGCCAGGACCAGCAGGTATCCGGAGGAGAACCACTGGAGATCTGACTCCGAGGCATGCAGCTTGACGGCGAGGGTGGGCAGCGCGACGCTCAGCACGGTCCCATCCAGTCCCACCGCCAGGACGGCCAGCATCACCGCGCCCAGCGCCCACCACCGGGAACTTCCCCTGGGGTACATGATAGATCCACCCGTTAGACTGTGACTAGCAACTGAGAGTAACTGCCAGATGTGGAGCTGTCAAGCGCCGGGCTCTCTTCGATGGCGCCGCCTGGGCTCAGGCCAGGACGTCGCGCCGGGCCGACACGGCCAGGGCCATCGCCAGCAGTACCAGGAACCATCCAGCCACTACACCCAGAGACTCGCCGCCGGTAAGGCGGACCATCGGCGTGGGCAGGACCGCGCCGCTGGCCGCCGCCTGCCCCGTGAGGAGGCCCGGCAGCCGGTTCAAAGTGGGGCCCAGGAGAAGGGCGCTGACCGACCTCAGGACGTCGAGGTGGTCTCGGGCGTAAGCGGCGCGCAGCACCAGCGCCAGCGCGTTGTCGAGCGGGAAGAACAGGATGCTCAACACCATGCCGCCAGTGAGTGAGCGGGTGGCGGCCCCCACGCCCACCCCGACCGCGGTGCAGCTGACCACGCTGGCGGCGCAGCTCAGCACGGCCAACCCAAGCTGGCGCCACCCGGTGGCCGGCATGACGCCGATCGGTGCGGTCGATCCGGCGAGATGGACCGTTAGCAGGGTCAACCCCACGGCGGTGAGGAAGGCGTAGACCACCAACAGCAGGCTCCCGAGGAGCAGAGCGGCGGCCAGCTTGGCCAGGACCAGCTGGGATCGGGTGGTGCCCCGTCCCAGGACCACCCGGATCGTGCCCAGCGCGTATTCCATGCCGACCAGCCGGCTGGAGCTGGTGAGGAGGACCACCCCCGCACCCGCGGCGAACACGAACTGGACCGCAGGCAGCGCCTGGTCCAGCGCGGCCAGGGGCCGGGAAGGCAGCTCTGACCGGATCACCACGTCTTGGGAGAGCGCGAATAGGACCAGGCCCAGCAGCACCAGCACGAAGCCGGCGAGAACCCAGGTCGGCCGGTGGCTGCGAAGCTTGATGATCTCCGCCCGCAGCGCGTTGGCGAAGGTGGGGGTCGGACTCTCCTCCCCGCCGGCCGCCGGAGGGCTGCTCATCCTTCGCCCTCGGTCAGCTCCAGGAACGCCGCCTCCAGGTCCCGCTGGACAGCGGTGAGCGAGTCGGCGACGAACCCGGCCCCCGCCAGCGCCAGGTTGAGGTCCCGGCCCCGGCCGGTGGGTGAGCGCACGTCCACCAAGCCACTCTCTCCAAGGTGGGCGTCCGAGCCCCAGGGCTGGTCCCGCAGCCAGATGAGGGCCTGATCCGCGTCGTCGAGACCGACCCTGAACCAGCCGGCCGAGCCGCGCAGGGATTCGACGGTGCCGGTGTAGGCCAGGCGGCCCCGGCGCAAGATGGCTATCCGGTCGCATACCCGCTCAACCTCCCCCAGCACGTGGCTGGAGAGGAAGACGGTGGTGCCCCGATCGCGCTGCTGGCGCAGCAGGGCCCGAATCTCACGGATCCCGGCCGGGTCCAGGCCGTTGGCGGGCTCGTCCAGGACCAGGAGCGCCGGCCGGTGGAGCAAGGCGACCGCCAGGCCGAGTCGCTGGCGCATGCCAAGGGAGTAGCGGGACACCCGGTCCCCGGCACGGTCGGAGAGCCCGACCAGCTCCATGAGCTCCGGGATCCGCCCCGGCGGCACCCCTCCCAGCTCCGCGGCCAATACCCTCAGGTTGTCGCTGCCTGAGAGGTGGAGATAGAGGGCCGGGGTCTCCACGAGCGGTCCGACCCGGGGCAGAACCTCGGCGGAATCCTCGGGGATCGCGCCGCCGAGCACCCGGAGGCGGCCCGCGCTCGGGCGGACCAAGCCCAGGACCATGCGCATGGTGGTGGTCTTGCCGGCACCGTTGGGCCCGAGGAAACCGAAGACCTCGCCCCTCCCGACGGTAAGGTCCAGATCCTCAACCGCGGTCCGGCGCCCGAATCGCTTGCCCAGCCCTTGCAGCTCGATGGCGGCGTTCGAACTCACGCCGCCATCATCGGGGAAGCGGACACTCCGGGGCGCCGCACCTGCGAGGGGATCGGCTCCTCTCCCGGACGAGCGGCATCCGAAGTCGGTAGGCCGCATCCCAGACGAACCGGCCGGTGACGCAGAGGCGCTGGCCCCGGTCCTCACCACCCTGAGTCGGCTCCACCGCGGGGCCAAAGCCGCCAGACACCTGCATCTGCTCACCTCGGGTCGGATGAATCGACGGGCCACCGCCTCCGGATCCAGACGCTCATCCGAGCCGGTCGCCTGGGCTGAGGGTACCCCCCCCGCACGCTTGTGCCGTCAGTCCCGGGAACGGCGCTCGAGGTGGCTCCCGCCCGATGAGATGCAGGTCAGGTCGATATCGGGGCGTCTTCGACCGCCTCCCGGCCCAAGACGGAGAAGAGGGCCACCAGCGCCAGCAGGGGAATCTGGGCCAGATACTCGTCCAGGCTCCGCCAACTAAGCCAGAAGCCGGAAAGGATGAGCACCGAGGCGGCCACCCGGTACTCCCGAGCCAGCGCCCCCCAGGTCCAGATGGCCAACATCGCCAGCGCCGTAAGTGCCAGCAGGAGAGTGCGCGAGGGAGGGGGGATGAAGCCGGCCAGCACCAGGGTGATGGGGCCAGAACCCAGCGGAAAGGTGTGCGCTCGGAGGTTCCCGACGATCGTGCCGAGGGCGTCGGGATAGCGAATGAGCCAGGGGGCAACAGCGACGGCGAGGGTGGCGGCCCCGGCCACCACACGGCGCCACACGTGACCTTCCTCGACCGCCAGCAGAAGGTAGCCAGGGGCGAGAAACCAGGCCAGCTGGTTGCTTCCCACGGCCAGCGCCAGGCAGATGGCGGAGATCACGGGGCGTCGGATCCAGAGGACGGAGAGGGCCATAAGCACATAGGCGAAGGTCTCGCCGTTGCCGTTGGCGGCGAAGTTGACCGGGGAGCCGTTCAGGAAGAGGGTGAGCAGGAGCAGGCCCCCGGCCGCCGGCCAGAGGGGACCCGCCGCGAAGATCACCGCCAGGAGGAGCACCAGGACGGGGATGGCCGTCCAAATGGTGCGGGCCCAGAGGGGCAGGCTGGCGACGGGGACCATCGCCACAGGTGTCAGGGGCGGCTTCCCGAGGGGGGAGAAGAGCCGCAGACCGCCATGGTCCGGGAGGCTGGCCGCGGCCAGGATCTGGGCGGGGGTCGGGTAGACCGGCACGTTCCTGAGGGGCCCGACCTTGAGCGGGGTGGCGAGGGTGGGCGAGACCCCCAGGGAGCGCAGGCAGGTGATCTCCGGGACCCGATAGGGGTCAGCGCCGACAGCGATCGCCCGAGCACCACAGACAGCCATGGCGTTGGCGTCGTCCACCAGCTGGCGGCCCCGGACCACCGGCGGCACGGCGGTCACCAGCACCACCAGGAGGGCCAGGAGGGCGAAGAGGGGGCTCATGGCGAGCAGGCGGTGGGGCCTGCACCGCACCACCCAGGAGGCCAAGGGACGGCGCAGGGCCAGGACGGTCAGGACACAGAAGACCAGGAAGGCCAGGTACTCCAGGATGAAGTTGGCGAGTTCCGCTTCCCTGCCGGGAAGGTGCTGGCTCAAGAACTGCGAGTTCGAAGCCTTGAACGCCACCATGGCCAGGGCGAGGACGACCAGTCGGTCAGCCCGCTCGCCAGACGGTCGCCATGCGGGGATGAGGCGGGTCAGCTGCGCCTGCAGCCCTGCACCGGTCCCAGCTCGCACCCTTGACCTCCCCAAGGTTGAAACCCTGCGATGATGCGGCCGCGCCGCCGCCGGAGTCCAGACGGCCGCCCGGGAATAATGGGGGAGTGGATTCCGATCCCTTGACCTACCGGGACCGGTGGCGCGTACGGCAGTACGAGATCGACGCGTACGGGCATGTGAACAACGCGGTCTACCTCAACTGGGCGGAGGAGATGGCTTCGCGCCACGCGGAGGTGAGCGGGTTCGGGGCGCAGTGGGCTTCCCAGCACGGTGGGGGCTGGGTCATCCGCCACCATGAAGTGACCTACCACGCCCCGGCGCGATTTGGAGATGAGCTGGAGCTCATGGTCCAGGTCGAGCTGATCCGCGGCACCCGGGGGCAGCGCCGGACAACCGTTCACCGGGCCGCGGACCACCGCCTCCTGGCGGAGATATCGACCGAGTGGGCGTGGGTGCGGCTGTCGGATGGGCGGCCGGCCCCCGTCCCCGAGGAGCTGGTGAGGGTGGCGGCGCCGGCGACCACCACCACGCTGACAAGGCAGGCAGACCGGAGGCGAGGCCCGGCGCGATGAGCCGCCCCACTACCAGGCGTACGCCTCGGGAGCTGCCCCTCCGGGACCGGGGAAGATCTGGTCCAGCCGGGTCAGCTCGGCATCCCCCAGCTCGAGCCCGAGGCACCGGGCCGCGTGGGTCAGCTGATCCGAGGTGCGGGGCCCAATGATCGGGGCCGTCACCCCGGGTTGGGCCAGCAGCCAGGCCAGGGCCACCTCGGAGGGAGGGCTCCCGACTTCCTGGCAGAGCCGCTCGTAGGCGGCGAGCTGGTCGCGATGCTTGTCGCCGCGGTTCTTGGTCTGGGCGTCTGAACGCCTCCCCCCCTGGTCCGCCCCGGCCGTGCCGCCCAGGATCCCAGAGGCCAAAGGGCTCCACGGGATCATCCCGATCCCGTACTCACGGCAGGCAGGGAGAACCTCCAGCTCCACCTCGCGCGAAAGGAGGTTGTAGAGCGACTGCTCACTCACGAGGCCCTGCGCCCCCCGAGCCCGCGCATGCTCCTGGAAGCGGGCCAGGTGCCACCCGGCGAAGTTGGATGAGCCAAAGTAGATGACCTTGCCCTGCTGGCGAAGGAGTTCAAGTGCCTCCAGGGTCTCGTCCACCGGGGTCTCCCGATCGACGTGGTGCATCTGATAGAGGTCGATGTGGTCGGTGCGGAGCCGACGCAAGGAGGCCTCGCAGGCGCTGATGATATGCCGGGCCGACAGCCCGCCCTCGTTGGGCCAGTCGGAGGTGCGGGCGAAGACCTTGGTCGCCAGAACCACGCGCTGCCGGTGGTCCCCCTGGCTCAGCCACTCGCCGACCACCTCCTCGGTGAGGCCGATCCTGACGGCGCGCCCATACACGTTGGCCGTGTCGAAGAAGTTGATTCCCATCTCCAGCGCCGAGTCCATGATCCGGTGGGCCGCCTGCGCCTCAGTCCTGGTTCCGAAGTTCATGGTCCCCAGGCAGAGCCGGCTCACCATCAGACCCGAGCGCCCCAAGTGCACGTATTCCATGATCAGGCGTGTCCTCCCAAAGCTGCGGGGGTCAAGAAGCCGGCATCGGTGTCGAGGCCCATCATTGACCTGAAGTGCGCCCCGCGCCGCCGTGACCGCGTGGCGCCCACTCGGCCACACCTCCACCATACGCAGGAGTGAATAGCTGGGCCGGGCGCGACCTGGCGCAGCACCTGGAGTATGGGGCCCACGCCGTTACGGGGCTCGCTCCGGTCTCGGCCTGTGGCCCGTCGCGACTTCCGGCATGCCTGGCCCTCCCGGCGCCAGCTTGTCGGTCAGAGGGGAGATGGGGTATTGACAGGGCCGACGCGGGATGAGACAAGTACCGGCGGCGGCCGCCCCGCTGGGCCGCGCTCGGTGCAGATGGCTGGGAGGCGGAGAGTACGAATTGCGCGGTCCGCGCCTGGGTACCCCTGTTGCCACGGGCGGCCACGGGCCGCGAGGCGGCCGAAGACGCCGGGATGGCGGCTGCGGCACCCCGAGGTCCCACTCGCCGTGGTGGCGGGGGCACCGGGGGCCCATGGAAGGTGGTCGGCGGGTCGGCTCCCTGAAGCCTCGTATCGGGGAGGCTGACTGGCAGGCTTGAGAGTCCCCCTGCGCCACGGCATCCCCCGGCCCCGGCTCGGCGGGCCCCGGGCGGCACGACGCCCGCGGTGACCGAGATCCGGTTCCCCGCCGCGGCGGGAGCCCGCACGGAGCCTCTCGACGAGGAGGCGGAGACCGCGCTGCTGCCCTACGTCCCGAGGCTGGCCATGGATTGGGTCGCCGCCGGCTCGGGTGAACTGGTGCGGAAGCTGGAGGGCACCCTGGCCTTCGTCGACATCTCCGGGTTCACCAAGCTCACCGAGATGCTGGCGTCGCGCGGCAAGGCCGGTGCCGAGGAACTCACCGGGTACCTCGACGGGACCTTCGGCAGCCTGCTGGAGGTTGCCTACGGGACCTCCGGTGAGCTGGTCAAGTGGGGTGGGGACGCGGTGCTGGTTTGGTTCACGGGTGCCGAGCATCCCCAGCGGGCCGTCGCGGCCGCCTGCCGGATGCAGCGGCTCATGGCCCGTCTGGGCAACCTCAGGACCTCGGCGGGCCCGTCGACCCTGCGCATGTCGGTGGGGATCAACAGCGGGGTCTTCACGTTCTTCTTGGCGGGAGCCCGGCACCGCGAGCTGCTGGTGACCGGCCCGGCAGCGACCGTCACCGCCCAGATGGAGGCGGTCGCGGAGGCCGGGGAGATCGTGGTGAGCCGGGCGACCGCGCGCCACCTGGACCCCGGGGTGCTCGGGGCCGCCAAGCAGAAGGGCGTCCTGATCACGGCCCCACCCCGGTTGACAGCCCCGGCGCCGGCCCAGCCCCCTGGCCTCGGAGCCTTCCGGCCGAGCCTCAGCCTGCCCGTCGACCTGCGTGCGCACCTCCTGGCCATTCCGGTCGAGAGTGAACATCGCCAGGTGGCGGTGGCGTTCTTGGAGTTCGGTGGGGTGGACGAGTTCCTGGCGAAGAGGGGTGTGGACGAGCTCGCCGGGGAGCTGGACCGGCTGGTGTCGCTGGTCCAGGAGGTGTGCGAGGCGCATGGCGTCACCTTCTGGGAGACCGACATCGCCGAGAGTGGGGGCAAGGTGATGCTGGTGGCGGGCGCCCCCCGGGCCACCGACGACGACACGGGACGGCTGCTGGTCGCGGTCCGGGAGATTCTGAACCGGGAGGGCGGCCTCAGGCTCCGGGCGGGAGCCAACCACGGACGGGTCTTCACCGGGGACTTCGGGCCCCCATACCGCCGCACCTACTCCGCCAAGGGAGATGCGGTCAATCTCGCCGCCCGGCTCATGGGCCGGGCCGCCCCGGGGGAGCTGCTCGCTTCCGATGCGGCGCTGAGGCGCAGCCGGATCCGGTTCCGGAGCGAAGAGCTGGAGCCGTTCCTGGTCAAGGGAAAGTCCCATCCGGTCCACGCCCACCGGGTCGGATCACCGGAGCTCGGCGCCCCGGCGGCGTGGACCCAGGGTCCGGATCTGGTGGGCCGGGAGAGCGAGCTGCGGCTTCTCGACGAGCACCTGGCCGCAGCGGAAAACGGCCGGGGCGGGTGCCTGGAGCTGGTG
This sequence comes from bacterium, assembly GCA_021785655.1. Classification (GTDB taxonomy): domain Bacteria; phylum Chloroflexota; class Dormibacteria; order Aeolococcales; family Bog-877; genus JAJYXT01. The sequence continues at coordinate 9,026 of JAJYET010000016.1, forward strand.
GGGCCACCGGGAATCGGCAAGTCCCGGCTCCTCGAGGAGCTGCGGCGGAGGGCCGGGGGCGTGCCGGTCCTCTCGGTCGTCTGCGATGAGTACCGGTCAGTCCTCCCGTATGCGTCCATGGGGGCCTTGGGGCTCCAGGCGATGGGGGTGGATCCCGGGTCCGGGCCGGAGGAGATAGGCCGGGTGCTGGCGGAGTCGGTCGAGCGACTGGCACCCCGGCTGGCACCTTGGCTCCCGCTCTTGGCCGGAGTGGTCGGAGGTGAGGTGGCCCCCACCCCCGAGGTGAACGCCCTGGAGGAGCGCTTCCGCAGAGAGCGCCTCGAGGACGTGGTCCTCCAGTTCATGACCGCCATGCTCGTCGGCCCCACCCTGATCCTCTTCGACGACACCCAGTGGATGGATGACGCCAGTTCCGGGCTGGTCCGGGCGCTCATCAGCTCGATCCCCAGCCGGCCCTGGTTGCTGGTGGTCTCTCGGCGACCGCAGGAGCGGGGGCTGCTCACGGAAGGTCTGCCTCAGGTCGTGAGCCGGGAGCTCCAGCCGTTGAGCGAGCCCGCTGTCGCCCAGCTCCTGCTCTCGGCCACCGCCCAGCAACCGCTCGCCCCCCACGAGCTGCGCACCATCTCGGAACGAGGCGGCGGGAACCCCCTGTTCCTCCTCCAGCTGATAGGGACCGGACGGCAGTCGGGGTTCGGCACCGCTCTGCCCGACACCGTGGAGGAGGTGCTGGCCGCGCAGATCGACCGGCTCTCCCCACCTGACCGCCGCCTCCTGCGCGTGGCCTCCGTCCTCGGCTTGCAGGTCGCCATCGCAGTCGTGGAGGAGATGACGGGGGAGGTGCTCGACTCGGACCGCCTGGGTGCCCTGGTGGAGTTCCTTGCCGCCGACGGCTCCGGCACCCTGCGCTTTCGGCACAACATGCTGCGCGACGCCGCCTACGAGGGGTTGCCCTACGCTCGCCGGCGCGAGCTCCACGCCCGGGCGGGGGAGGTGCTGGAGCGGCTGGCCGGGGGCGAGGCGGCGGAGATTGCCGGCCTGCTCGCCCTTCACTTCGGGCACGCTCTGCTGCACCGCCCGGCCTGGCACTACGCCCGGGTGGCCGGCGACCGTGCGCGGACCGTGTACGCCAGCTTCGAGGCAGCCACCTTCTACGAGCAGGCTCTCCAAGCGGCCCGGGCCCTGGGAGACGTCTCCCCCGCCGAGCTGCTCCAGGTGGCCGAGGCCCTCGGGGACGCCCGCGGGAGGCTGGGGGAGTTCGCCGGTGCCGCCGAGGTCTACCGAGCCGGCCGCCGCTGGGCAGTGACGGGCCCGGACCAGGCGCGGATCAATTTCAAGATCGCCCTGGCGACTGACCGCGGGGGCAACTACCCGCTCACCCTGAGAACCCTGACCCGAGCGGAAGGCAGCCTGGGCGAGGAGCAGGGGCCGGAGGCGGCCCGCCTGCGCGCTGAGATCCGCGCCCAGTACGGCCTGGTGCGCCACCGGCAGGGTCGCAGCCAGGACGCCGTCAACCAACTGCTGGACGCGGTCAGGCTGGCGGACCAGGCTGGTGCCCCGGAGGTCCTGGCCACCGCCCTGGTCCACCTGGACATCGCCGAGCTCACCCTCGGCCGCGAAGGGGGGAGCGCGCACGCCGGCCGGGCGCTGGAGATCCTGCGCCGACTGGGCGACCAACCCTGGCTGGAGGCCCGCGCCCTGAACCAGCTCGGTATCCGCGCCTACTTCGCCGGCAACTGGTCCCAGGCAGTGGAGTTCTACACGGAGTCCTGTGACGCCTGCCGACGCGCGGGGGACGAATGGACGGCGGCGGTGGGCGCGGGCAACATCGCCGAGGTCCTGGCGGACCAGGGGCATCTGGAGCGGGCCGAGACGATCCTGGAGGAGGCCCTCAGGACGTACCGGGCCGCCGGGACACCCACCTTCATCGGCTACGGAACCATGCTGCTGGGCAGGCTGGCCGCGCGGCGGGGCGACAGCGCGAGGGCGCTCTCCCTGCTGGCGCAGGCTCGCGCCCTGTCGGCCAGCGATGGCGAGACCCTGCAGCTCCTGCAGTCGGACGCCGCCAGAGCCGAGGCCCTGCTGCTGGCAGCGGACTTCTCCTCAGCCACAGAGGTCGCCCAACAGGTGCTGCGGGAGGCCGCCTCGAGCCCGGGGAGCGATCTCCTGCTGGCCTGGATGGAGCGAGTCCTGGGGCTGGCCCTGGCCAGCCAGGGAGAGCCTTCCACCGCCGTCGCGGCGCACCTGCAGGCCTCGGTCGAGATCGCCCGCCGCCGCGGGGCCCGCTTTGAGCTGGCGCTGTCCCTCAAGGCGCTGGCGGACCTCTGGCCCAGCGCTGGGCCGGAGGTCCGCGAGGAGAGCTCAGAGCTCTTCGATCAGCTGGGGGTGGTCGAGACCGCCCGCAGCCTGGGCCGGCTCACGCCGGCCCAGGCCCCTGGCTGATCACCAATACATCGGGTCGCCCAGGGAGGTGGTGTTGATGACGATCTGCTCGGCACCACCGTGGATCTTGGCGTACGAGGCCACACAAATGCCCACGTCACCTGGCACCAGAGCATTGAGGTACGCGGAGTCGGTGCAGCCGTACAGGAGCCCCTGGTCGGGATAGGGGCCGGGATTGTTCGTGCTGCCCAATGGGGTCGGGAACGGCTGAGTGGCTCCGACGCAGACCGGCATCAATGGGGTCCCGTTGTTGGGAACCGAGTTGACGATGGCTTTGGGGAAGGTCAGGGTGACCGTGCCCGAGACCCCGGAAGCAAGGCTGCCGTTCTGGTAGCTGGCGACGACCAGCGGGTCGGCTTGCGCCGTGGCCACCAGGCTGTCGCAGCTGAGGGTCTCCCCCAGGCCGAAGGAGCTGAGGAGCTGGAAGCTCCCACCGCTGTTGCTGTTGGCCGCCACGATACCTGTCGTGCCACTGCCACCCTGCGAGTCGGCAGTGCAGCTCCCGGTGCACGACACGAGCGACTGCACCACGGAGAAGGGGCTTGAAGTCGCGGAGGTGGTGGCCGCCGGGGAGCTGGCGGTCAGGGGGAAGTCCGCCCCCAGGTTGGTTGCGGCGAGACCCACGCAGGCCGTTGTCGGGCCCTGGCCGAAGACGGCCGTGCCGGAGCTGTTGGTGAGAACGGTCACGCCGGTCGAAGGCACCGCGGCGACGGAGGCGCCGTTGTTGTAGTACAGCCCGGCGGCGTCCGGGGAGATGGTGACCGCGACACCGGCAGCTGGGACCGGGGTACTGCCCCGCTCCAACTGGACGCTCACCGGCGGGCACATGTAGCTGAACGAGCCGGTCTTGGGGACCGACTGCTGGAGGGCCGGAGGCGGCTGCTGGGTGAACACCAGCTCGAGCGGGATCACGGCGATGGTTGGGTCGGCGCCGACCAGGGAGAAGGCGTTTCCTGACCCCGAGAAGTCGTTGGCCTGCTTGACCTCGGTTAGGACAGTGATCGGTGCAGCGGTCGGGGAGGTCAGGGTCAGCGGAATCGAAATCGAGCCGCCAGGGAATATGGGGGACCCGCTGGGGTTGGTCAGCTTCACCACGGCCGGGTCGGTATTCGGGACGAACTGCGCGAGCCAGCCCGTCGCGCTCGGTGGACCCAGCTGGACCGCACTCTGAGCCAGATCGCCGATTGTGAGCTCGGCCGAACCGAAGGACTGCTGGCTGGTGGGGTCGTTGGTGAGCGTGACGGTGACCTTAGCCGGAGTTGCGACGTAGATCGAAGTAGGCGACGCCGCAGCCTCGTAGTGCTTGGTGCTGGTCGCGGCTCCGGCAATCGGGGCGGCGAGGGCTCCTGTGGCGAGAAGCGTCGATAGGACGGCACCGACGGCCAGTGTGAATCGCGGCTCGGTCCATGAGCTGAGCAGCCGTGGCCGGAGTGTTGCCTTGGCCGGGTTGGTGCCCAAGCGGCGCAGGAACCTCATTCGTCTGGGTCTCCTTATGGCTAGTTCTCTTATCTGCCGCCCTTGGTGCTGGCCGCGGAGCAGCCAACTGCACGGACAAGCCCTGTCGTGGCAGCACGGAGCCGCAAAGGTGGTCGGATGGCCGACCGTTTGTAACAGGGTGGTTCAGCCGCTGTCAAGGAGGTGCCGATTTTCGTGCGACGCTGATACAGAAACGTTAGGTCAGGAGCCGTAGAGTTAGTTCGCGAACTGGGGCACCCCGCTGCCAGCCCGACCTCCGCGATGCGCCCTCCCTGCCGCGGGTTGTGTTGTCCTGCGAGTCCCTGGTGCCATGCCCGGCTCCGACGGGCTCTCCCCTGATCCGGACCTCGGCCCTTCCTTCCACGTCCGGAGCCGCACCGCCCCTCACCCGTCCAAACGAGCGGTGAACGGAAGGGCCTCCCCTGTCGCCCGCGGCACCCTCCGGACGTGCCGAGACCTCTGGCCCGGGGAGCGCCGTGGTGTCTCTCGACGCTGGCCACTTGCGACGGGGCTGGGTTCCCTTGGCCCCGGCTGGCCCTTCCCCCGCTGGCGATGGAGTCCTTCGCTGGGCGCACTTTGGTTCAGGCTAAGAAGTGGCGGCGGCTGAGAACAGGGGCCCTGCGAGAGAGGAACCAGGCCCACCGCGGGCCTCCGCCCATGGCTTCCCCAATGCTCCACCGAACTGGGGCGCCGGACGCCTGGCCAGGGTGGGCCCGGCGGCCTCGCCCCGGCCCGGGGCTGGGGCGGCCGGCTCCCCGACAGGCGCCTGCCGGGCGGGGCGCCCATCCCTCACCTCGATCTGGCCCCGTCTGCAGCTGGCCCAACATAATCGACTGATGCGCTACATCGACGTGGACGGCCGCCAGCTTTCGGTGGTCGGTCTGGGCTGCTGGCAGTTCGGCGCGAAGGGCTGGGGATATGGCCGAGACTTCGGAGAGACAGAGTCGCTGGCGATCGTGCGCCGGGCGCTGGAGCTAGGGGTCACCGTGCTGGACACTGCGGAGATGTACGGACGGGGCGCGAGCGAGCGGCTGGTCGGCAAGGCTCTCAAGGGAGTGGAGGGCGATCGCTTTCTGGCCACCAAGTTCGCGCCGGTGGCACCCCTGCCCCAGGTCCTGATGCGCCACCTGCAGCGCAGTCTGGAACGCCTGGGGGTCGACCGCCTCGATCTCTATCAGCTGCACTGGCCCAACCCGCTCTTCCCGCTCGGCGTCCAGGTGGAGGGGCTCAGACGGGCGCTGGGCGAGGGCCTCACCCGCTACGTGGGTGTCAGCAACTACTCCCTCTCCCGGTGGCGCCGGGCGGAGCGCCTTCTGGGGATCCCGATCCTCACCAACCAGGTGCGCTACAACCTCCTGCAGACCCAGGCGGAGCGCCGGCTGCTGCCCCACGCCCAGGCCACGGGCCACGTGTTGGTCGCCTACAGCCCCCTCGCCCAGGGAGCGCTGAGCGGCCGCTACCGCCCCGGCAGCGGCCCTGGTGGCGTGAGGCGGGTTAACCCTCTGTTCACCGCGGAGGGGCTCCAGGCAGCGGCCCCGGTGGTCGGGGCCCTGCGGGAGATCGCCGCCGGGCGTAATGTCACCCCGTCCCAGGTCGCCCTCGCCTACCTGATCTCGCAGCCCCGAGTCGTGGTCATCCCCGGGGCCAAGTCGGTGGCCCAGCTGGAGGCCAACGTCGCCGCCGCGGACATCCAGCTCGGCGACGACGAGCTGCTGGCGCTGCGCCGGGCGTCCGACCTCTTCCGTCTCTCCTCGGTCAGGGCCGGGCTGCAGATGCTCGGTCGGCACCGGGGCAGGGGCGCGGCCGCTTCCTGACCCCACCCGCCGGGTGACGCGTTCTTCAGCTCCCGTGGCGGTGCCGTGACAGCTCTCGGCTGAGTTCGGGCGCAAGATCCAGGCACGGGGACGGTGCGCACTGCTCCAGGCCCCGATCTGGAGGTGCGTACATCACCACGAGAGCGGCGCACGGGGGCGGGCCCGGCAGCCGCAGGTCTGACCTCTCCCCCCCCTCAGACCTGCTGCCCCGGCTCCGCTGGAGCTTCCTCGGGATCGCGCTGCTCAGCCTGGTCGCCGCCCTGGTGGCGGTGGACCTGGGATCCCTGGCGGGGGGCACCGCCCGGCTGCTGGCGGCGGCCGGGGCCTGCTGGCTGGGCTTCTCCTGGGTGGCGACCTACCGGCGCGACCGGCCGCAGGTCGAGGAGGACCTGGTGTCCGCAGCTGCCCTCACCGCCCTGGTGGCGGGGCTTGCCTCTCCGCTTTACTCGGTGGGGGTGCTCGGGATGGGAGCCACCCTTAGATCCCTGTATTCCCGACCCCGGGGAGCGACGTGGGTCGCCGCGTACTTCCTTTGCCCCTATCTGGGAGGGGTGGCGCTGGACGGGGGGGCCCGCTCGCTCTCCGACATCGAGGCCGCGCTCCTACTGGGGCTCTCCGGGGTGGGCATCGGGGTCTTGGTGGGACAGTTGCTGAGGAACGCGGCCGACCGTCACCAGCGGGTGCTGGACCTGGCCCAGGAGCTGCGCCGGGCTGGGGAGGCCCTGGCCGGGGCGGTCAACCCCGGGCTGATCGAGCTGGCCCTGCTTCGCTCCGCCCAATCGGTGGCTGCCGACCTGGCGGCGGCTCAGCTCGTGCTGGTGCGGCTGGTGGGAGCGGGCATCACGGTCTCCCAGCCCCTGCGGGTCGGTGAGGAGCCCGGCGGAGCACGGGCGGTGTCTCCCGGGACACTGCCAGACCCCGCCCTCCGCTACCTGCTGGGGGCGGGTGGCCCAGCTCCTCCGGGCTCCTCGGCGAGCATGCGGGAGTTCCTGGGAGTGAGCACCCAGCTGGACCAGGTCGCCGTCGCCCCCCTGGGCCCGCCCGGGGAGTCCCGTGGCTCGCTGGTCCTGGCCACTGCGGGCCCACCCCCACCGGAGCTGGTCGACTCCCTGCGGGTCCTTAGCGCCCAGGCCGGGTTGGCACTCTCCCGGGCGGAGCTGTCGCTCACCATCCGGCAGAGTGAGGCTCGCTTCCGGGGCCTGGTGCAGAACTCCGCCGACCTGGTGGTCGCCGTGGACCGGGAGGGCGAGGTCACCTACGTCAGCCCGTCGGTGGAGAAGTTCCTCGGCCGCCGCCTGCGCTCGGGGCGGCTGGACACCCCGTCGGACACGGCCCATCCCCAGGACATGGCCCGCGTGCTGGCGGCGGTGGAGGGAGCCGCTGCCGCCAGCGGCTCCTCCGCGCTGCCCGAATTGCGAGTCCGCTCCAAGGACGGGGGGTGGCGGGTGCTCGAGCTGCAAGCCACCAACCTCCTCGCGGACCCCGGGGTCGGGGCGCTGGTGATCACCGGAAGGGACATCACCGAGCGGCGGGCTCTGGAGGACCAGCTACGACACCAAGCCCTCCACGATCCCCTCACCGGGCTGGCCAACCGGGTGCTGCTGCGGGACCGCATCGACCACGCCCTCCACACCCGCCGGCGCCGCCTCCCCCTCGCCCTGCTCATGATCGACCTGGACAACTTCAAGAACATCAACGACAGCTTCGGGCACGCCGCGGGGGACTCCGCTCTGCTCGAGGTGACGCACCTCGTCGGCACCTGCCTGCGCCCGGGAGACACCTTCGCCCGCCTGGGGGGCGACGAGTTCGCGATCCTCCTGGAGGAGGTCGCCGCCCAGGAGGCGGAGAAGGTGGCGGAGCGGATCACCGATAGCCTGCGCAAGCCGGTGCGGCTGCCCAACTGGGAGGAGGTGGCGGTGACCGCCAGCATCGGGCTGGTCACCTGCGAGGTGGCCACCGACCCCGAGGTGCTCCTGCGCAACGCGGACATCGCCCTCTACGCGGCCAAGGCGGAGGGCAAGGGGGGCCACGTGGTCTTCCAGGACTTCCTCCACCAGCGGGCGGTCCAGCGGATGCACGTCGAGAACGGCCTCCGCCGGGCCCTGGAGCGCGACGAGCTGGTGCTCCATTACCAACCCATCGTGCGGGGTTCGCTGAGCGACATGGTGGGGGTGGAGGCGCTCCTGCGCTGGCGCGACCCTGAACAGGGCCTGGTGATGCCGAAGGAGTTCGTCGCCATCGCCGAGTCCACCGGCCTCATCGTCCCGCTGGGGAGGTGGGTGCTGAGCCAGGCCTGCCGCCAGGTTCGAGCCTGGCAGCGGGCCTCGGCGTCGACCGGGGACCTGACGCTGGCGGTGAACGTCTCCCCCCGCCAGCTCCAGGAGGAGGAGATCATCTCCCACGTCGAGTCGGCACTCGAGACCTCGGGCCTCTCGGCCTCGTCACTCGTGCTGGAGGTGACCGAGACCGCCATCGCCAGCAACCCCGGGGAAACCACCGAGCGGCTCGCCGAACTCCGGCGGCTGGGCGTCCGGGTGGCCATCGACGACTTCGGCACCGGCCAGTCGTCGCTGGCCCAGCTCCAGCTGCTGCCGGTGGACTGCATCAAGATCGACCAGTCCTTCGTCCGCCGGTTGAGCGCCGACCCCAGCGCCGCCGCCTTCATCCAGAGCATGGCGGACCTAGCCCTGGCCCTGCACCTGGAGGTGGTGATCGAGGGGGTGGAGTCGGCGCGCCAGGCCAAGGTCCTCCGCTCCATGCTCCCCCAGGCGAAGTTCCAGGGCCACCACTTCGCCCCGGCGCTGGACCCCGAGGAGCTGGGCCGCCTGCTCAGCGGCCGGCGCGGAGGGCGGCGGCCCCGGATCCCAGCCAGGCCGGTGGCGCAACTGCCCGGTTGAGGCCTCCTGGCTCACTCCCCGAGCAGCCATCGCTCCAGCCGGCGCCGGAAGAAGACCACCCCCCCCAGAATCAGCACCGCGGCAGCGGCCGCCAGGGCCAGCGTCGCGGCCCCGACCGCGCCGCTGGCCTGCTGGTAGGCGTGTCCGAGCTCGAAACCCAGAAGGCCGTAGGCGGTTGCCCACGCCGCCGCCCCGAGGATGTTGAAGGGCAGGAAGAGCCGGTAGGGCATCTCGCCCACCCCCGCGAGAAGGGCGCCGAAGGTGCGCAGCAGGGCGATGAACCGGGCCACCACGACGGCCAGTGGCCCGCGGCGTTCGAAGAAGCGCTGGATGAGCTGCCGGCGTCGTGCCGTGAGCCCAACCCTGGCTCCCCACCTGGCGACCAGCTCCCGATCGAGGAGGCGGCCCACCCAGTAGCCGAAGTTGTCCCCCAGCACAGCCCCGCCGAAGGCACAGAGGATCACCACCGGAAGGCTGAGGCGGCCGGTGTCGGCGGAGTACGCGGCACCGAGAATGAGCAGGGTCTCCCCCGGAAATGGCACCCCCGTGCTCTCCAGAAGTGGTCCGGCCAGGACCGCAGCGTACCCATAGGTCTGGAGGAGGTGGTCCGGGTTGAGGTTCAAGGGGTGGTCTCCGCCCCGTCGTCGGGGAAGAGCGGCGGGGTCGCGGCCAGGGATTCCTCCGGAGGCGGATAGCCCAGGTGCAGCAGCTCGGCCATCTGCAGGCCGTTGATCACCGCGTAGTTGGCGCGATTGTTGTTGAAGAGGAGCTGAACTCGGGCGGCGCTCTCGGCCAGCCGGGCGATCGACGGCGCCCAGTCGGCCAGCTCCTCCCTCGAGTAGAGGTAGTCGAAGCGGTCGCCACTTCGGCGCCCCTTGGCATACCAGGTCGCCCGGTTCCGGCCGTGGAACCGCACCACGACCAGCCTGGGATCGGTGACCTGCAGCATCCGGGGGAAGGACCCCTCCCCCAGCTGCGGCTCATCAACCAGGCAAAGTGAGACGGCCTGGCGGCGGAGGAGCTCGACCACCGACCCGGCGTCGGGCTGCGCCCAGCTGCGGTGTCGGAACTCGACCACCAGCAGGTCGTCAGGGTGGCGGGCCCGGATCCGCTCCAGCCGTTCCAGGTTCTCGGCGCCCTTGGTGTACCAGGGAGGAAACTGATAGTGCACCGCCACCAGCTTCCCCGCCTCGCGCAGGGGCGCAAGGCACGCCAGGAAGCGCTCCACCTCGTGAGGGGTGGGCTCACGTGCCCGGCCCCCCTCGCGCTCATGGTAGGTGAGCGAGCGGTAGGCCTTGACGTTGAAGCGGAAGTTGCCAGGGGTCACCTCGGCCCAGGTGGCCGTGCGGCCGGGGGAAGGGATGGCGTAGTAGCTGCTGTCCACCTCCACCAGCGGGAAGAAGCGGGCATAGTGCTCCAGCCGGCGCCCCGGGGGCAACCCCTTGGGGTAGAAGCCCTCGTGATCACTCCAGTTGCAGGTGCCGACGGTCACCTCGGCGCGCACCCGGCCATGCTCGCAGATGACGGCCGAGACGCGGTAGCCTCTGGGCCATGAGCACCCCCTTGACCCCGAGACAGGTCGAATTCCTGCGCCGGCGCCAGTTCGCCCACGTCGCCACCGTGAACCCCGATGGCAGCCCGCACGTGACCGCCCTCTGGGTGGATACCGACGGGGAGGCGGTGCTGGTCAACACCGCGCTGGGCCGGGTCAAGGCCCGCAACCTGGAGCGCGACCCCAGGATCGCCATCTCCCTTGTGGACAGCGAGAACCCCTATGACTCGCTCACCATCCAGGGGCGCGCCGAGCTGATCGAGGAGGGTGGGGTGGAGCACATCCGCTTCCTCAGCCAGAAGTACAGAGGGGATCCCAACTTCGCCCTCCAGCCGGGCGAGAGGCGGGTGATCATCCGGGTCGTGCCTGAGCGGATGGGGGGCGACGTCCGCTAGGTCACCAACCTCCTGGCCGGCGGGTGAGGGGCGCCGCGGCTTGGCCGTGGTGTGAGCCGCCATCCAGGGGAGGAGACCGGGTGGCCTCAGATCAACCCTCTCGGCCGCTGTGGGGGACCGTCCGGCCGAGGCGGGCCGCCAGCTGATCCATGGCCGGGGCATCCCGGTCCACCGGCTGCGGGGGACCGAACGGCTGCCGGCCCGCCGGGATGCGCTCCAACATCGGCACGGTGAAGGCGAGCGCCTGCTCCGCGGCCTCCTCCGGGAACTGGGGCGTCTGCCCGGTGGCCCGGGCCAGATCCCACCCGTGCACCAGGACTTCGGTGAGCCGGAGCTGGAGGGCGATCGCCCCGGACACCGTCCCGAAGGGCACCTGGACCTCCATTTCCATCACCCCGGGTTCCCGGAAGGCGCACAGCAGCCGCTCCGCCGACCGGTGGTAGGCTCCTGGGACCCCTCCCGCACCCCCTGGCGAGGTCGGCACTTCCCCAGAGAGGGCGCGGGTGAAGAGGTCGTTGCCTCCGATGAGGTGCTCGGCGACCTCACGCACCGACCACTCGGTGCATGGCGAGGGGAGATCCCACTGGTCTGTGGCTATGGTGTCCAGGATCGATCCCGTCACCCCCAGGCCGGCCTCCAAGGGCCCCGTGTCAGTCGTGGTCAAAGGCGTACCTCCCGCGCCCGCGCGTGCGGCGCTGTCGTTACCAGATCCGGTCCGGCTGCTCTGGCTCATCGTGGTCACCCAAACTCCAGCGTCCGGGGGGGGGTGCTCCCCCGGTCGTGTCACCTCGGCCTCCGGCCAGGGCACCGGTGCGCAACTCTACTCGCCCCCCTGGCCACGTTCCCGGGTCGGTGCCCCCGGCGCGACTTCCACCGTGATGGTCCTCGTGGCGACTTCGGTCCCAGGACGCTCGGCTGCGCCGCGCTCAGATACGCTCAAAGTCGCCGACAGGCCCTTCTCAACCGGGTCTGACCGGCCCCCCGCCCGTGCCCACCGCCACCTTCGAGATCTCGTCCAGATCGCGGGAGGTCAGTTGCAGGGTTCCCGCGCCGACCCATCCGTCCACCTGGGCGGGGCTCCTCGCGCCCACGATCGCCCCGGTGACACCCGGCCAGCTCAGAGTCCAAGCCACCGCCACCGCGGCCACGGTCTGCCCGTGACGGTGCGAAATCGGTCGGAGCGCCTCGGCCAGCTCCAGGTTGCGCGCCAGCCTGACCCCCTGGAATTCCGCGTCCCGAGACCTCCAGTCGTCGGGGGAGAGCGCCGCCGCCCGGTCCCACGAGAACGCCCCGGTGAGGAGCCCGGCCTGCATCGGGCTGTAGACGATCACCCCGGTGCCGTGGTCCCGGCACCAGGGGATGACCTCGGCGGCCGCCTCCCGCCGGATCATGGAGAAGGGGGGTTGCAGCGAGTCAACGTGGCCCAAGCGCTCGGCCGCGTCCAGTTGGGGCCGGTCGTGGTTGGACAGCCCGACCCAGCGGACCTTCCCTTCTCGTTTCAGATCCAGCAGGCATCCCCAGTACTCCTCCAGGGGAGTCCCGTCCTCCGCTGGCCAGTGCATCTGGTACAGATCCACCTGCTCCACCCGCAGCCGCCGGAGAGAGGCCTCCAGCTCGCGGCGTATGGACTCCGGCCGCCCCACCTCCTGCGGCTCTCGACTGTGGTCGGACTCGTCCCACACCAGCCCGCACTTGGTGAATACATAGGGGCGGTCGCCCGACGGGATCCCCTCCAGCGCCCGCGCCACCACCTCCTCCGAGTGGCCCAGTCCGTACACCGCCGCGGTGTCGATCCAATTCACCCCCAGTTCGAGGGCCCGGTGGATGGCGGCGATCGACAGCTCGTCATCCTGCGGTCCCCAGGAGAAGGCCCACCCGGACCCGCCGGCGGCCCAGGCGCCGAATCCGACCTGGGTGACCTCCATGTCGGTCAGGCCCAGCCGGCGCCGGCTCAACTCCATCGCCACCCGCTCCCAGGGCCCAGCATCGTCGGCGCTCCCCGCCTCACCACGGGCCCCGGTCCTGTGAGTTGGCGAGCCGGAGCGCTTCCACGTAGGTTGAGCGTAGCTCAGCCGGCCGGCCGGGGGTGGCGGCCCTGGCGCGGAAGTCCTGCATCCGCTCCAGCCCATGTCCCGCCATCCATCCCTGCAGCCCCTCGAGCAGCGACCTCGCGTGGTCCGGGCCGTGTCGGAGCAGCGCCGAGGTGGTCATCACGGCGTCCGCCCCCGCCAGCAGGTAGCGGACCAGGTCCTGGGCGGACTCGACCCCGGAGCTCCCCGCCAGCGAGGCCCTCACTCTTCCCCTGAGCAGGGCGATCCACACACGGGGCAGCCGGCCATCCATCGGGACCGAGAGTCCGATCCCGGGGAGCGCCCGTCCGGTCTCGAAGTCGATCTCGGGTTGGAGCCAGCGGTTGAAGAGGATCAGCCCGTCGGCACCCGCGCGGTCGAGACGGGTCGCCATCTCCCCGAGGGAGCTGAAATACGGCACCAGCTTCACCGCCACCGGGACCCGGGCGGCGGCTCTGGCAGCCTGGAGGGCCTCCAACAGCCGGTCCTCCACATCCGCCGAGGTCACCTCAGGATCCGCTGGCAACTGATAGAAGTTGAGCTCGATGGCCGCGGCTCCCGCCTCCCCCATGGCCCGCGCCAGCCCGGCCCACCCCTCGGCGTTCGCCGCATTGAGGCTGGCCAGCACCGGAACCTCCACCGCCCGGGCGGCCCTCTCGATCAGCCTCAGGTAGGCCTCCGGGGAGGAGGCCGGGGCCGCCGTCTCCGGGAAGTAGGAGAGCGCCTCCGGGAAGACGTCCGCCCCCTGGTCGAGCAGCATGCCCTCGCGGCGCTCGGCCTCCAGGATGTCCTCCTCGAAGAGGGAGGGGAGGACCACCGCGCCGACCCCGGCCTCGGTCAGCCGACGCACGCCGGCCACGGTTCGGGAGAGCGGCGAAGGGGAGGCGATGAGGGGGTTGCGCAGTTGGAGGCCGAGGTAGGTTGCGGTGAGGTCCATCAGCTGGACCGCCTGGCGTCCGCGGCGAAGGCCGCGGCGGGCCGGGAGGCCATCTCCTCGTAGGTGGCCCAGCGCCGCGCCACGGCCTCCGCCCCCAGCCGGGCCAGCCTCTCCGCCTCCTCAGGGTCGGTCCGGGCGAGCGATGTGTAGCGGATCTCCCGCCCGGTGTACTCGGCAAGAGGCAGCCGGGGACGGGGGGAGTCGAGGAGGAAGGGGTTGCCCCCCTCGCGGCGCACCACCGGGTCGTAGCGCAGCAAGGGCCAGTAGCCGCTGGCGACCGCCCGGTACTGCTGGTCCAGCCCCTTCTGCATGTCGATGCCGTGGGCGATGCAGTGGCTGTAGGCGATGATCAGGGAGGTCCCGTCGTACGCCTCCGCCTCCCGGAAGGCGCGGAGGGTCTGCTCTGGGTCGGCGCCCATGGCCACCCGGGCGACGTAGACGTTGCCGTAGGCGATCGCCTGCAGGGCCAGGTCCTTCTTCTCGGCGGTCTTGCCGGCCGCGGCGAACTTGGCCACCGCCCCCAAGGGGGTGGCCTTGGACATCTGCCCCCCGGTGTTCGAATAGACCTCGGTGTCCAGGACCAGGATGTTGACGTTTCGGCCGCCGGCCAGGACGTGGTCCAGCCCCCCGAAGCCGATGTCGTAGGCCCAGCCGTCGCCCCCCACGATCCAGACGCTGCGCCGGATCAGGTGGTCCAGGACGCTGCCCAGGTCCAGGGCCGCCGGGCCCTGGACCTGAGCCAGCCGCTGGCGCAGTAGGCCTACCCGCTCGCGCTGGGCGGCGAATTGCGACTCGGTTCGCTGGGGGGCGCTCAGGACCTCTTGCACCAGCTCCTGGCCCAGCTGCGGGCCCAGCTCCAGGAGCCGGCGGCGTGCCAGTTCCAGCTGGCGGTCGGCAGCGAGCCGCAACCCCAGGCCGAACTCGGCGTTGTCCTCGAAGAGCGAGTTGGACCAGGCCGGGCCCCGCCCCTTGGCGTCCGTGGTCCAGGGGGTGGTGGGAAGGTTCCCACCGTAGATGGAGGAGCACCCGGTAGCGTTGGCCACCACCAGCCGATCCCCGAACAGCTGGGTGAGGAGCTTGAGGTACGGGGTCTCGCCGCAGCCGGCGCAGGCCCCGGAGAACTCGAACAGCGGTTCCAGGAACTGGGCTCCGCGGACGGTGCCGAAATCCACCCGGGAGCGCTCGGGTACGGGCAGGGACTCGAAGAAGGAGATGCTCTTCCGCTCCCGTTCCAGGATCGGGGAGATCTCCTCCAGGTTGATGGCCCGCCGCGCTGGATCACCGGGATCGGTCACCGGGCAGGCCTCGAAGCAGAGGGCGCACCCGGTGCAGTCCTCCGGGTACACCTGCAGGGTGTAGGCGGTCTCGGGCAGCCCCTTGGCATTGAGGGTCCGGGACTTGAAGCCGGACGGCGCCTGGGCGAGACGGGCCGCTGGATAGAACTTGCTGCGGATCACGCTGTGGGGGCAGACGAAGCTGCAGTTGCCGCACTGGATGCAGAGGTCGGGATCCCAGCTGGCGACCAGCTCTGAGACCCGGGGCTTCTCGTACACCGCGGTCCCCGTGGGCCAGGTCCCGTCGGGAGGCAGGGCTCCCACCGGGACCAGGTCCCCCTGGCCCGCCATGAGGCGGGCGGTGACCTCGCGGACGAACCTCGGCGCGCTCTCGGGCACGGGGAAGAACAGCTGGCGGTCGGAGGTGATGGAGTTCGGCACGGCCACCCGCTCCAGCCTCTCCAGAGCGGCGTCCACGGCCCTCAGGTTGGCCCGGACGGTCTTGGAGCCGCGCCGTCCGTATGACTTCTCGACCGCCTCCTTGATCCGGGCCACCGCGACCTCCCGCTCCAGCACCCCGGAGATGGCGAAGTAACAGGCCTGGAGGACGGTGTTGACCCGCCCCCCCAGTCCCAGGTCCCGGGCGATGGCGCCGGCGTCGATGACCCAGAAGTTGATCTGCTTGCCGAGGATCTGTTCCTGGACCGGACGGGGTAGCTGGTCCCAGATCTCGGCCGCCGGATAGGGGGTGTTGAGCAGGAAGGTCGCCCCCTGGGCCGCGGTGGCCAGCACGTCGACCCGCTCCAGCAGCGAGGGCTGGTGGCAGCCCACGAAGCCCGCCTCCCGGATCAGGTAGGGTGCCCGGATGGGCTCGGTGCCGAACCGCAGATGGGACACGGTCTGAGAGCCGGACTTCTTGGAGTCGTAGACGAAATATCCCTGCGCGTGCAGCCCCCCCTCCGTGCCCAGGATCTTGATGGTGTTCTTGTTGGCGCCCACCGTCCCGTCCGAACCCAGCCCGTAGAAGAGGGCCCGAGAGGTGCCCGAAGGCTCCACCTGGAAGTTGGGGTCGTAGTCGACGCTGCTGTGGGAGACGTCGTCCCGGATCCCCACCGTGAGACGGCGCCTCGGGGCCGGCGAGCGAAGCTCGTTGAAGACCCCCTGCACCATCCCTGGGGTGAACTCCTTGGACGCCAGCCCGTAGCGGCACCCCACCACCAGGGGAAGGTTCGAGCGATGGCCCCGGGTGTGGGCTTCGGCAAGCGCCGCGCTCACATCCAGGAACAGCGGCTCCCCCTGAGATCCCGGCTCCTTGGTGCGGTCCAGCACGGCAACCCTGGTGGCCGTCTCCGGTACGGCCCGGAGCAGCTGGGCTTCCGGGAAGGGGCGGTAGAGATGCACCGTCACCACCCCGAGCCGCTCCCCGCGGGCCACCAGCGCCTTCACCGTCTCCTCCGCGGTCTGGGCTCCCGACCCCATGGCGATCAGGACCAGCTCGGCCTCTGGGTGGCCGGTGTACTCCACGAGGTGATAGCTCCGCCCGCTGAGCTCGGCCAGCTGGTCCATCGCGTCCTGGACCAGCTGTGGGGTCCGGGCCAGGAACGGCGAGCTGGCCTCACGGGCCTGGAAGGCCACATCCGGGTTGTGGGAGGTGCCCCGGATGACCGGGTGCTCCGGGGAGAGCGCCCGCCCACGGTGCTCCAGGATCAGCTCCAGGGGCACCAGCTGGCGCAGGTCGTCGTCGGACAGGAGCTCCACGGTGTTGAGTTCGTGGGAGGTGCGGAAGCCGTCGAAGAAGTGGATGAAGGGGACCCGGGCTCTCAGGGTGGCGAGCTCGGCCACGGCGGCCAGATCGTGGGCCTCCTGCACCGAGGAGGAGGAGAGGAGGGCGAACCCGGTCTGACGGGCCGCCATCACGTCGGAGTGGTCCCCAAAGATGGACAGGGCCTGACCGGCGATCGCCCGGGCCGCGACATGGATGACCGTGGAAGTGAGCTCGCCGGCAATCTTGTAGAGGTCCGGGATCATCAGCAGCAGGCCCTGGGAGGCGGTGAACGTGGTGGCCATGGCCCCGCCCTGCAGCGCCCCATGCAGGGCCCCCGCCGCTCCCCCCTCGCTCTGCATCTCCACCACGGCCGGAACGCTGCCGTACACATTGGGGCGGCGGCGGCTGGACCACTCGTCCGCCAGCTCGGCCATGGGAGAGGCGGGGGTGATCGGATAGATGCAGCAGACCTCGTTGAGACGGTAGGCGGCGGAGACGGCGCCCTCGTTGCCGTCGACTATGGCCCTCACGAGGCCGGCTCCCGCACCATCTCGATGGCGTGCACCGGGCACTGTTCGAAGCAGGTGCCACACCCGGTGCAGCGGTCGTAATCGAAGCGGTAGCGGAGCCCAGCGCCCAGCTTGATCACCGCTTCCTCCGGGCAGGATCCCAGGCAGCCGTCGCACTCGAAGCAGTTGCCGCAGGAGAGGCAGCGGCCGGCCTCGAACTCCGCCGCGGGCGGCGTCAGCCCACCCACCACCTCATCGAAGCCGGAGATCCGGGACTCGGCCGACAGGACGGGCTGGCGCCGCTGGTGGGCGTCGCCGAAGTACCAGAGGCGGAGGCCCTCGAAGGCGGCCTCGGGATGTTTGGCCGAGGGAGGCGCAACCCGTCCGGAGAGCCAGGCGTCGATGTTGCGCGCGGCCTTCTTGCCGTGGCCCACCCCCACGGTCACGGTCCGCTCGGCCGGGACCATGTCACCGCCGGCGAAGACCCCGGGACAGCCGGTCATCATGGTGGACGAGACCCGCACGGTGCCGTCCTTCTCCACCTCCACCCCGGGCACCCGGCGAAGGAAGTCGGTGTCGCTGTCCTGACCGAGGGCGAGGATCACGGTGTCGGCCGCCAGCTCCTGGTAGCGGCCGGTGGGCTGGGGGAACCCGTTCTCGTCCAGCTCCATCTCCTCCACCTTGAGAGCCGGCCCGTCGAAGGCTTTGATGGTGCGCAGCCAGTTGATCCGCACACCCTCGCGCTCGGCGTCCTCGGCCTCGTCCTCATGGGCCGGCATCTGGGCCCTGGTGCGGCGATAAACGATCAGCGCCTCATCGGCGCCCAGCCGCCGGGCGGTCCGGGCCGCGTCCATGGCGGTGTTCCCCCCGCCGTACACCGCCACCCTCCTGCCGATCACGGGCCGCTCCCCCGAGGCCACGCTCCGGAGGAAGGAGACGGCGTCCACGATCCTGCCCGCATCCCGGGCGGGGATGTCCACCCGCTTGGAGAGGTGGGCGCCCACGGCGACGAAGACGGCGTCGAAGCCCCCCTCGCGACGCTCGGCCTCCAGATCCTGGACCCGGTGGCCGGTCGCGAACCTCACCCCCAGTCGCCGGATCCGCTCGACCTCGGCGTCCAGCACCGCTCGGGGCAACCGGTACGAGGGGATGCCGTACCGCATCATCCCTCCGGGCAGGTCACCGGCGTCCCGGATCTCCACCGCATGACCGCGAAGGGCGAGGTGGTAGGCGGCTGAGAGGCCGCTGGGCCCGGAGCCCACCACCAGCACGCGCTTGCCCGAGGGGGGGGCCGCCGTCGTGACTTGCCACCCCCGCTCCAGGGCGAGGTCCCCGAGGAACCGCTCCACGGCGTGGATGGACACCGCGTTGTCCAGCTCCGCTCGGTTGCAGACCGTCTCGCAGGGGTGATAGCAGACCCGCCCGTGGACGGCGGGCAGCGGGTTCTCCGCCACCAGGATCCGCCAAGCCTCCTGGGACCGCCCAGCTGCCTGCTCCGCCAGCCAGGCCTGGATGTTCTCCCCCGCCGGGCAGCCGGCGTTGCAGGGCGGCAGCAGGTCAACGTAGACCGGGCGCCTGGTTCGAACCGGACCCGCCATCACCGCTCCGTGGGCCAGGTCCGGGACCCTCGTCAGGTCCTCCCGAGTACCGCCAGGCCGTTGTGGGACGGGCCGCCCCGGGGCCGCGCCCTCGCTCGCAGGTGCCATCAATCCGCCCCCCTAACCACCTCCATCGTACTCGCCGGGCGGGCCGGAGACCCAGGCGAAGCCCAAGCAGCCGGCTCCCCTCTCAGCACGATCTAAGGCCGGGCGGGAAGGGACCGCCGTAAGTTCGGGGGGTCAGGTCCGGGGCCGCGAGGGCCCGCATGTGCAAGGAGACAGTCCAAAGATGAAGAGAACCATGATCCGCTGGCTGGCGACCGGGGCCGTGGCCGCCGCGGCCGCGGGGGTCGGGGTGACCGCCGTCTCGGCCGCCACCTCCTCACCCTCCTCAACCCCTGGCGCCTCGACGGCGCACCACCGCCACGGCCTCTTTCGCCTTCCCAAGGTGGCTGGCAAGGTGGTCTCCGACAGCTCGACCGGGGGCGTTGCCGGCAAGGGAGTGCTGGTGATCCAGGAGCCCGACGGCACCCAGGTGACCCTGAACCTCCTTCCCCGCTCCCACGCCTGGAAGTACCAGGGATCCGGAGTCAAGCCGGTGGCTGAGTCGGCGTCCTCCCTCTCGCCCGGCGAGATCGTCGTGGTCGCCGGGTGGGGCGTGCACGGCAAGAACCACTGGGCGAGGGCGATCCTCGACCTGGGGTTCCAGGCGGCCGCCTGACCTGATCCTCCCCGAGCCGGGGCCAGGCCCCGGCTCGCCGGGGGGAATCTGGTCGCGCCACGCGACTGCGGGAGGATGAGGGCTGACCGCCTCGGCCGGCGGCAATACTGCCGACTCCCCGTGGGGAAATGGAGGTGCAGCCCATGGACCTAATCCACCTCGCCATCGCGCCGTGGGACCTGGCGCTCCGTTCGGTGGTCATCTACCTCGCCCTGACCTTCGCCCTCCGGCTCTTCGGCAAACGCGAGCTGGGGCAGATGACGATCTTCGACCTGGTGCTGGTGCTCCTGGTGGCCAACGCCGTCCAGCCCGCCATGACCGGGCCGGACAGCTCCCTACTGGGGGGTCTGGTGATCATCGCCACCCTCTTCGTCCTCAACCTGGCCCTGGGCCTGGCCCGGGTGAGGGTCAGGTGGCTGGACCACGTGCTCCGCCCCTCGCCGACGGTGCTGGCAGCCGACGGCGCCTGGAACATGGCGGCGCTGCGGCACGAGGGACTGGACCTTGACGAGGCGGAGATGGCGCTTCGGGAGCACGGAGTGGACGGAGTCGGCGACTCCCAGCTGGTGGAGATGGAATCGGACGGGAGCATAAGTGTGGTTCCCAAGCAGGTGGTGGGCCGCCAGCGTCCCAGGCGCAGGGTGAGGGTGGTCCGCCGCCCGTGAGAGGTCTGTCAGCGGGCCCCCGATGTGCAGACCGCCCTATCGGTCGTTCCCGGCCGGGCACCCGATGGTCTACCGGTGCCGCCGTCCCGCCGGAGATGACAGGTGGCGTGCCGGCAGGTGTGCACCGCTGGCTGTCGGCCGCCTGCCGCCAACCAAGGTCCTGAGGACTTGGCCCCCGAAGGCCCCCGGACGGGGAATTAGACCTGAACCCGGAATGAGGTCTCCATCCCTCGGGAGCGACCCAGACCCATAAGTTCCCGCTGCTTCGGCCACCTCCTTCAGGGCGCGGATTCCAAGAATGATGACACCGCCGCGGCAAGCCTCAGGCCGTGCAAGACCACCAGCGTGATGTGCCCGCCGGGGAGGTCGACAAGCGAGCTCCCCGGGATCGCCAGCAACTCCTTGGTGGCGCTCGGCGGCACGATGTGGTCTCGCCTGGCCCGGATGATGAGGGTGCTGGCAGTCACCTTGGCGAGGAGGGGGCGCCCGTCGAACTGGGCGGACGCTCTCCGCTGGGCCTCGAACGCGTAGGTGGGTTGGGCGTCGACCCCGCGCCATAAGGGAATCCTGGAGATGACGTCCACCATGAGCCAGCGCCGGGAGAACCGCCGCGTGACCGGCGGCCTGGCAGCGGTGGCGCCGAGGATCAGGCGGTCGACGAGTTCGGGACGATCTGCCGCCAGCTGGAGGGCGATCTTGCCTCCCATCGAATAGCCCAAGACGTGGGCCCGGGCGATCCCGAGCTCGCGCATCACGCTGGCGACGTCGCGGGCCATCTGCCCGATGGAGTAGGGGCCCGCGGGCTTGTCGCTCCGCCCACCCCCTCTCGGGTCGAGCACGAGGACCTGGCGCCGCTCTGCGAGGGACGGAACCAGGAGGCGGAAGAATCTGGAGTCGGAGCCCAGTCCTGGGATCAGCAGGAGCGGCTCCCCGCTCCCGTGCACCTCGTAGTACAGCCGGATGTCGCCGGCTTCCGCGTACGGCATCGCGACCTCTTTCGACTCAGGATCGGCCCGGCCTACCGGGGGTTGGGGGCCCGAATCTTGCTCACAGTTTCGCGCCCGAGCCACCTCAGCGGGGCGAAAGGAGGCATGGGGCATCGCCGGCCGGCCGTTGCCCAGCCCCCAGGAGGCGGTGGATCCCATCCACCACCGCGTCCGGTGCCATCCCTGGGGGTCACCACCGGTGAGCTCGGTGCGGGCCAGACGGTGGGCGCAGGGGCCGCGGCTCTGCCGCCGACCGGCTGCGCCACCGGGCCGCCCACATCGCCAACCGCACCTTCGGCGCCAGAGGCTACTGCATCACAGCAGTCGCCGCCATGGGTGCCCGCCCCCACTTCTGCAAGGCCGAGGTCATGGCCTAGGCCCAGCCGCCGCTCGAGGTCCAGAGGGCTCGGCGCCACCTCGCGGTGATGACCCGGGCGGAGAGAGCCCCCAGGGCCCCTGTGCGACTCTCCTTGGCGCGGCTCGGTGAGCTGGTCATGCCCCAGGGAATCCGGGAGAAGTCGCAGAATTTGCTGGGCTGGGAGAAAAAGCGCTCCAAATCACCCAGGGTGGCCGTCGTGGTCGGGTGACCCTCGATCTCCGGCGAGGGCCAACTTCTGACCACCATCGAGAACCCAGTAGGCAGGATCCGGGGATCGGCCCGGCCAATGCCCTTTGGGCCGTCCCGGGGGTAGCGCTCTGGCAGCGCCGAGCAGGGCCGCGGCCCGCCCGGCGATGGGGGCGCCGCCGCCGGCCCCGCCGTCAGTGATCACCGGCAGGGGAGCCCCGCCGTCACCCGACGGTCAGAGGACGTGGGGCGAGTGCTGGTCGCTTCGCTCTTCCCTGCCGGCCCTGCGGAAGATCATGACCCAAGCCACCAGGGAGCCCCCCGCGACCAGGAGGAGCGCGGCCAGGGGAAGCGCCACCTGCATCGCCGTGACCATCAGAACCTCCTTGCTCGTACAAGTGTATTGTAGTCCTTCTGGTGAGCTGATCGATCTTCGCGCGGGCGGCCCGACCGCCCCCATCCCGGTCCCGGCCCTGAGCCGGCGTGGCCCCGTGTGCCGCCACCATCTGTTCACAGGAGTCGATCTTGAGTTCGCCAGCAGCCCTCGATCCCCGCCGCGCCCGCCTCGCCCTCTGGGGGTTGGCGGGGGCTGCCTTCACGGATGCCCTGGGGGCGACCATGATCCTCCCCATCCTGCCGCTGTTCCTGCGGCATGGAGGGGCCTCCTATGCCGAGGTGGGGCTGACCACCGCTGCCTTCTGGGGAGCGGGGCTGGTGGTCGGCTACCCTGTGGGCCGCCTCTCGGACCGCCTGGGCCGCACGCGCCTCCTGGTCGGCAGCGAGCTGCTCTATGCGGCGGCCACGGCCGCCTTCGCGCTCACCCCGAGTCCGATCGGGTTCATCCTCCTGCGCGCGGTCCAGGGCGCCGCTTCAGGGTCGGCCAACGTCCTCGCCCTTTCCCTGGTGGCGGACATCGTGATCCCCGAGCGGCGCGGCCGGGCCTACGGCCTGCTCACCGGGGCCAACATGGCGGGGACCATCGCCGGGCCGATGATCGGCGCCGTCCTCTTCTCCATCTCGGTGGCGCTGACCTTCCTGGTCTCGGCGGCGGCGGCGGTGCTGGTGTCCGGCATCATCTTGGCGACCGTCCCGGCCGGGAAGCTCGCCCGAAGCCACGCCCGGGAACCCTCCCAGCCTCGGGCGATCTGGCGGCAGCGAGGACTCCTCGGGATTCTGCTCTCGTCCATGGCGGTCGGGGTGCTGATCGGAATGTACGACACCCTGTGGAGCCTGCTGATGCACTCCCGGCACGCCAGCAACTTCGAGATCGGGCTCTCCTTCACCATCTTCGCCCTGCCCTTCACCGTCGGGTCGTGGCCCGCCGGCTGGCTGGCGGACCACCTGGACAACCGTCGCCTCATCAGGGCGGGCATGGTCTTCGCCGGAGCCTTCGCCGCCACCTATCCGTTCGTGCCCTCGCCCGTCTGGCTGATCGCCCTGGGGGCCTTCGAAGGGATCTTCACCGTGGTGGGCATGCCCGCCCGGCAGGCGATGCTCTCCCGGCTGGTGCCAGCGGAGCACATGGGGCGGGCCCAGGGGATGTACAGCTCCTTCCAGGTGGGGGCCTCGGCGCTGGCGGCGATCGGCGCCGGGGCGCTGTTCGGGGTGGCAGCACCACTTCCCTTCGTGGGGACGGCGGTGGTCATGGTGGGCACCGCCCTGGTCCTGGTGCCCCTGTGGCGCGGAGTCGACGGGCACCCGCGGGCGGCGCGCGAGCCGGAGCGGGCTGCCGTGAGCGCCTGAGGTGCGAGGGCCCGGCGCCGAGTGGCGCCGGGCCCCAATGACGTCAGTTGGTGGGCAGGACGACCCGCTTGAAGCTGGCGTTGGTGACGTCAGCGAACGACGTGTAGAACGCGGCGATCGCGGTCAGAAGACCCACGATGCCACCGAGCTGGGTCCAGCCGTGACCGGGGGCGTTGTTGGCCCACACCCCGATCGCCAGGATGATGAAGGTCACCGCCAGCAGGAAGAAGACCACCATCACCGCCTTGGTGCCGGCCAGCGAGGCGATGAACATGTAGGCGGTGAAAATCCCCCACAGGAACAGGTAGAGGCCGATGATCGGCGAGGCGTCCGCCGGCGTCACGGTCTTGGCCCACACGCCCACCAAGAGGTAGTAGCTGATCCAGAAGAGGCCATAGGAGCTGAACGCCGTGGCGGCAAAGGTGTTGCCGCGCTTGAACGCCCACATCCCCGCCAGGAGCTGGCCCAGGCCCCCGTAGGCGGCCGCCATGGGAAGGACCGCCGTGGTCGCGCCGGCGCCGATCATCCCGATGTTGATGAACATGAGCAGCGCGGTAGTCATGCCGAACCCCGCCAGGCCCAGGGGTGCGGGGTCGGCGATGGTCGGCGTCGCCTCCTGGGTGTGCATCACGGGCGCCGGCCCAGCGGATGGATTGTTAGCAGCCATTGATTATTTGAACCTCCGTGGGGTTGATCTCGACTGATGGTGCACCGAACTTGCCTTAGCTATTGCTCCTTGCCCTCCTCTGTGACCGCGCGGGAGCGCAGCTCCTCGACAACCGTGGGGTCCGCCAGCGTGGTGGTGTCCCCCAGGGCCCGGTGCTCGGCGACGTCCCGCAGCAGGCGGCGCATGATCTTGCCGGAGCGGGTCTTGGGGAGCTCGGGGGTGAAGACGATGTTGGCCGGGGCGGCGATCTTGCCGATCTTCTTGGACACGTGGTCGCGCAGCACCCCTAGGAGCTCCACCGAGGGCTGGTGGGTGGCCTTGAGGGTGACATAGGCGACGATCGCCTGGCCGGTCTGGGGGTCGCTCCGTCCGCACACCGCGGCCTCGGCGACGGCCGGGTGGTCGACCAGGGCCGACTCCACCTCGATGGTGGAGATCCGGTGGGCGGAGATGTTCATCACGTCGTCGATCCGCCCCATCAGCCAGAAGTCGCCGTCCTCGTCCGTGCGGGCCCCGTCACCCACGAAGTAGGTGTCCTTGTAGCGGGACCAGTAGGTCTGCTGGTAGCGCTCGGGATCCTTGTAGATTCCCCGGAGCATGGCGGGCCAGGGCTTCCGGATCACGAGATAGCCACCCTGCCCGGGCGGCACCTCCTTGCCGTGGTCGTCGTAGACGGCGGCGTCCACGGTGGGGAAGGGCTTGGTCGCCGAGCCCGGCTTGAGGGTGGTGACCCCGGGAAGCGGCGAGATGAGGATCATCCCCGTCTCGGTCTGCCACCAGGTGTCCACCACCGGGGTGCGGCCCAGGCCGATGTGCTCCCGGTACCAGATCCAGGCCTCGGGGTTGATCGGCTCCCCCACCGTCCCCAGGAGCCGCAGGCTGGACAGGTCGTGCTTCTGGGCGTGCTGCGGGCCCCACTTCATGTGGGTCCGGATGGTGGTGGGAGCGGTGTACAGGATGTCGACCTTGTAGCGCTCGATGATTTCCCACCAGCGCTCCTCGTTGGGGTGGTTGGGCACCCCCTCGTAGATCACCCCGGTCGTCCCGTTGCAGAGCGGGCCGAAGAGGATGTAGCTGTGGCCGGTGACCCAGCCGATGTCGGCGGCGCACCAGTAGACGGACTCCGGCTTGATGTCGAAGATGTAGTGGTGGGTGGTGGCCACCCCCACCAGGTAGCCGCCGGTGGTGTGCACGATGCCCTTGGGCTTGGCGGTGGTGCCGCTGGTGTAGAGGAGGTAGAGCAGGTCCTCGGAATCCATGGGCTCGCAGGGGCAGGTGGCGGGGTCGTCGCTGAGCCCTTCCAGCACCTCGTCCACGTAGACGTCGCGCCCCTCGCGCATGTTGATGGGGCCGCCCATCCGCCGGCTCACCAGGCAGGTGCGGACCGTGGGGGACATCTCCAGGGCGGCGTCGGAGTTGGCCTTCAGCGGGACCTTGCCCCCCTTGCGCCATCCCTCGTCCTGGGTGATCAGCAGCTCGGCCCCCATGTCGTTGAGCCGACCCGCCAGTGCGTCGGCGGAGAAGCCCCCGAAGACCACGGTGAACGGGGCGCCGATCCGGGTGCAGGCGAGCATGGCCACCGGAAGGTCCATGCACATGCCCATGTAGATCCCCACCGGGGTGCCCTTCGTGACCCCCAGCTTTTTCAGCCCGTTGGCGAAGCGCACCACCTCCCGCTGGAGGTCTGAGAAGGTCACGGTGCGGCGCTCGCCGTCCGGCTCCCCCTCCCAGTAGAAGGCCACCTTGGCGCCGCGGCCCGCCTCCACATGGCGGTCAACGCAGTTGTAGCAGACGTTGAGCTGCCCGCCGAGGTACCACTTGGCGTAGGGCGGATTCCACTCGTAGAGCCTGTCGAAGGGGCGGAACCAGCTGACCCGGGTCCTCCCCTGCTCCTCCCAGAACTCCTCGAACCCCTTCTGGTAGATGTCGGCCTTGGCGTTGGCCTGGGCCGCGAACTCCGGGGGTGGCGGGAATGTCCGCCCCTCGACCTGCAGCGCGTCAATCCGGTTGCCATCAACTGCCATACCACCCTCCTGACTTGCCCACGCGCCTCATCCACCTCCCCGCAGACGGCACCGAGTCGCGCCGGAACGCGGCTCGGGTGCAGGGTAGCCCCCGCGAGGGGCTGGGAGGCGGCGGTGACGCCGAGCGGTCCGAATCCGCCCCCAAGCGGCAGGAGCTTCGGGGGCAGCGGTTGCGCTCGGAGGGGCCCCGGCGGATGATTCGCGCCATGCCCTGGCCCGCGCTGGTGGGAATCGAGGCGGTCTTCACCGCTCTGGCGGCGGTTCTGGTGCACCGCCGCCTCCGGCGTCGCCCCTTCGCCTTCAACACCGCGGAGGAGAGGGCCACCCTGAGAACCCTGGCGTTTGCCACCTCAGCGGTCGCCAGCCTGCGCCAGGGGCTGGACCGCAAGACTGCGGTCAAGGTGCTGCGCTCACTGGTTCCCCAGTCCGGGGGGATGGCAGCCGCCATCTACGATGCCCGCCAGCTGCTCGCCTACCAGCCTGCCGCGGGCAGCCGGGCAGACGCCCACACCCGCCATCTCGAGAGGGACTGGGCCGCGTTCCTCTCGGCTCTGGAGTCGGGGCGGCCCCAGATGGTCCGCCTCCACCCTCAGGAGCCCACCGACTGCCCGCTGCGGGTGGCGGTGGTGGCCCCGATCACCCTCGACGACCATCCGGTGGCAGCCCTCGTCACCTATCACGGGGGGGAGCCGAGCCCCGCCCAGCTCCGGGTCACCGCCGACCTGGGAGAGCTGCTGGCCACCCAGCTCAGGCTCCAGCGGGCGGACCAGCAGCAGGCGGCGCTGGTGCGCTCGGAGCTGCGTGCCCTGCGGGCCCAGATCTCCCCGCACTTCATCTACAACCTGCTTACCACCATCGCCAGCTTCGTGCGCACCGACCCGGAGCGCTCCCGGGAGCTGCTGGTGGAGTTCGCCGATTTCAGCCGCCGGGCCTTCGCCGGGCCCAGCTCGGAGTTCACGACCCTGGCCGACGAGCTCGTCTACGTCAACCAGTACCTCAATCTGGAGCAGGCCCGATTCGGGGAGCGGCTCCAGGTGCGCTACCACATCGAGCCCGAGGTCCTGAGCACGGTGGTGCCGGCCTTATTGATCCAGCCCCTGGTGGAGAACGCCGTCAAGCACGGGATCGAGCAGCGGCGTGGCCGGGGCACCGTCTCCGTGGAGGCGACCGACCAGGACGACGAGTGTTGGATCTCCGTGCGGGACGACGGCGAGGGCTTCCCGGGGGGGCTGGAGCTGGCCGAACAGCAGGGGGCGCTGGGGAACATCCACCGGCGCCTCACCCATGTGTTCGGCCCCGGGCACGGGCTGGAGGTGGTGTCCCGGCCCGGCGAGGGGACCACGGTGACGGTGCGCGTCCCCAAGTACCGCCCCGGGGTCAAGGCCTCGTGAGGTGAGTGACCCCATGATGTCGGCCCTCGTGGTCGACGACGAGGCGCCGGCACGCCAGGACCTGGGCTACCTCCTTCGGCGCTCATCCCGGATCGGGGAGGTGCGGGAGGCGGAGGACACCCCCAACGCCATGGACCTCCTGCGGGCCGCCCCGGCCGACGTGGTCTTCCTGGACATTCAGATGCCCGACCTTGACGGCCTGCAGATGGCCCAGCTGCTGAAGTCCCTGCACCCCGAGCCCCAGGTGGTCTTCGTCACCGCCTTCGAGCAGCATGCGGTGGAGGCGTTCCAGCTGGCCGCCTTCGACTACCTTCTGAAGCCGGTGCGCGCCGACCGGCTGACCCTCACCCTGGAGCGACTGGCCGCGGCGCGGAGCGAGCTGGCCCGCGGACCCGCCCGTCCGGAGGAGTTGGCGTGGGCCGAGTCCCGGCTGGCGGTGGTCCACCGGGGCCAGACACTCCTCTTGTCGGTGGACGACATCCGGGTAGGAGAGGTCTCCGGCGACCGGGTGGCGCTGATCACGGCCGAGGGCCGCTACCTGGCTCGGCTCCGCCTCCAGGAGCTGGAGGCGAGGCTCAGCCGGCAAGGCTTCCTCCGGGTGCACCGCCACTACCTGGTCAACCTCCGCCATGTGACCGCGGTGGAGACCTTCTTCAACAACACCTTCCTCCTGCGGCTGGACGGGGTCCCAGGGCTGGCGGTCCCGGTCTCCCGCCGCCACGGCCAGCAGCTGCGCTCCGCCCTGGGGCTCTGAGTGCGCCCCGGGGACCGTATGGCCTCCACAACGCCGCCGTCCTCCTCGGGGCTGCGGGAGTTCTCCGAGCAGACGGAGGTCGGGGGCATCTTTCTCCAGGCCCTGATGCGCCGCCAGCTGCGGCTGAGTCTCGGAGTGGCCGCGGTGTTCTTCGCCTTCCTAGGGGCCCAACCGCTGCTCTCGACGGTGTGGAAGCCGTGGACCAGGTGG
Organism: bacterium; assembly: GCA_021785655.1. Taxonomy (GTDB): domain Bacteria; phylum Chloroflexota; class Dormibacteria; order Aeolococcales; family Bog-877; genus JAJYXT01. The sequence continues at coordinate 37,477 of JAJYET010000016.1, forward strand.
GAGGTCTTGGGCGTGCCCGTGACCTGGGTGGTGCTCGGAGTCCTCTCCTACCCCCTCCTGGTCTGGCTGGGGCGCCACTACGTGCGCCGGGCCGAGGAGGTGGACGAGGAGTTCACCGACCTCCTGGGCTGAGGCGCCCAGGTGACTCCCTCGGTAGCCGCGGTCCTGGGCCTGGTGGCAATGGCTCTCATCAGCCTCCTGGCCGGCCTCTTCGCCCGGCGCTACAGCCGCACCACCTCGGACTTCATGGTGGCGGCCCGGGCCGTGCCCCCCCGGATCAACGCCGCCGCCATCAGCGGCGAGTACCTGAGCGCGGCTTCCTTCCTCGGCGTGGCCGGCCTGGTGATGCAATTCGGCTACGACGTGCTCTGGTACCCGGTGGGGTACGCCGCGGGATACCTCCTGCTCCTGCTCTTCGTGGCCGGGCCGCTGCGCCGCTTCGGCGCCTACACCATCCCCGACTTCGCCGAGGGCCGTTTCGACAGCCCGCGGTTCCGCCGGTTGGCGGTGATCCTGGTCCTGGTGATCGGCTTCTTCTACGCCCTGCCCCAGATGAAGGCGGCGGGCCTCACGGTTGAGACCGCCTCCGGTCTCCCCTACTGGGTGGGGGTGGTGGTGGTGGCGGTGGTGGTGGTGACCGCCGTCACCGGCGGCGGGATGCGCGGCATCACCCTGGTTCAGAGCCTCCAGTTCGCGGCCAAGATCTTTGCCATCTCCCTTCCCGCGTTCCTCCTCCTTCTCCACTTCGGCGGGCCGGCCACACCCTTCGCCGCGGCCCGCGGCCAGCTGGTCCGGCTCCCCGTGAGCACGACCTACCGGGTGTCCCGGGGCGAGCTCTGGCAGCTGGCCCGGACCACCTCACTGAACGTGGAGGGCGAGGCGCCGGTGCTGTGGAGTCGGGACGACCCGGTCAGGGCCCCAGGGGCGGTCACGGCCGAGGTCGGGGACACCCCGGCACCCTCCTCGCCGCTCCGGGGGTCGAAGCACCTTCTGCTGTTCGGACGGCAGCGGATCCCGGCCGGAACCCTGGTCTGGGGCGGGAACGCCACGGTCCTTGTCCCCAAGGGGCAGCCGGCACCCTTCGGGAGCGCCACCCCCGCCTCCAGCACCTCGAGCTGGTCGGCACCCTTCGGCCCCCTGGCGGGGGGCAGCGGCCACCCGCTGCTCTTCACCTACTCGCTGATCCTGGCCATCGTCCTGGGGACGATCGGCCTCCCCCACATCCTGGTTCGCTTCTACACCAACCCTGACGCCCGGGCGGCGCGGCGCACCGCCCTGCTGGTCCTCGTGCTGCTGGGCGCCTTCTACATCTGGCCCCCGGTGTTCGGAGCCCTGGGGAGGGCGCTGGACCCCTCCCTGTACGGCAATAACCTCACCGACGCGGTGGTCCTGGTCCTGCCCTCGCTCCTCGGGGGATGGCTCGGACAGCTGCTGCTGGCGGTGGTGGCAGCCGGGGCCTTCGCGGCCTTCACCTCCACCCTCAGCGGGCTGCTGGTCTCCCTGGCCGGAGCCCTGGGCCACGACGTGTACGGAAGGTGGCTGCGTCCCACCGCCAGTGCCCACCGTCGTCGGGTCGCCTTCCAGGTGGCGGCGGTGGGGGCCGGGGGGGTTGCCGCAGCCCTGGGACTGATGGTCAGCCAGTTCGACATCAGTGTCCTGGTGGGCTGGGCCTTTGCGATCGCGGCCAGCTCCTTCTTCCCCCTGCTGGTGCTCGGCATCTGGTGGCCTCGGCTGACCACCAGGGCCGCCGCCCTGGGGGTGGCCCTGGGCGGTGGCACCGCCACCCTGTCCATCGTGACCACCATGGTGGCGACGCTCAGCCCGCAGGTGGAGGACTTCCTGGCCCGGTCCTCGGGGCTGGCCGTGATCCTGGCTCAGCCGGCGATCGTCACGGTGCCGCTGGCCTTCGCCACCATGGTCCTGGGCTCACTGCTGCGCCCCGGCCCCCCCTCCGGAGTGGCCGCCAAACTGGTCCAGCTCCATGCCCCCGAGCTCCTGGGGCTGCGCTCCGACTACATCCCGGAGTGAGTCAGTAGCCCTGGGCCAGGTCAGCGACGTTGAGCAGCGGCAGCCCCTGGCGAAAGCGGTTGAGCTGGTCCACGAAGAGCTCGGTGCTGCGCCGGGCGAAGTGGGGCGAGCTCCAGCTCACATGGGGGCTCAGGTGGGCGCCGGGAGCCGTCCACAGGGGGGACGATTCCGGTAGCGGCTCCTCGTCGAAGGCGTCCAGGTAGGCCGCTGCCAGGGGCCCGCCGGCGAGCGCCCGGAGCAGCGCCGGCTCGTCCACCAGGCCGCCCCGGGCGATGTTGACCAGCGCCGACCCGTCGGCCATCTGCCGCAGCTCTGGGTCTCCGATCATCCCCCGGCTGCTGCCGGTGAGCGGGGCCGCCAGCACCAGGGCGTCGGCCCCCCGGCAGGCCTCGGTGAGCCCCTCCGGGCCCACGACCGGCAGCCGGTGGGGCCCCCCACCCAACTCGGGACGACGGCGCACCGCGATCACCCGCGCTCCGAGGGCGAGGGCTCGCCGGGCCACCTCGTTGCCGATCGCGCCCAGGCCGACCAGCACCACCCGGAGGTCCCCCAGCTCCCTCAGGGGGACCGCCTCGAAGCGATGCTGCCGCTGCAGCTCCTCCAGGTCGGCCAGCCGCTTGCAGTGGTGCAGGAGGCAGGCCAGGACGAACTCGGCGATGGGAACCGCCACCACCCCAGCGGAGGTGGTGAGGGTCACTCGCGGGTAACGCTCCAGCAGCGGGCCCAGGTGGTCGATTCCGGCGCTCACGGTGTGGACCCAGCGCACCTCGGGGTGAGCCTTCAGCCCAGCCGCCAAGGGGTCCTGTCGCCCTCCCTCGAGCCGTCCCCCGAAGAGCCTCCAGATGCAGTCGAAGCGTCCCCCGCCCACGCCGGCCCCGGGCCCGACCAGCTCGACGCCCCGGTCCAGCCGCGCCAGCACCTCGGGAGCGGGGGTGGGGCTGCGCCCGACGACAAGGCAGCGCACCTCAGGGCTCACGGCCCTCTCCCCTCGAGCGCCGACCCCCGGTCCCGGGCGGCCGCGCACCGCCCCAGCGAAATCTCTCCCTAAGGCCCACCTCGGGCATTATGTCGCCATGCCGGAGACGTCTCCGCCCCTGGTGCATCCAGGCCACCTGATCCGCCAGTTGGGCTCGCCGGACCTGGTGGTGCTGGACGTGCGCTGGTCCTTGGAACGGGGCGCCGAGCGCCAGGCCCACCTCGCCGGCCACATCCCCGGAGCGGAGTTCGTCGACCTGGACCTGGAGCTGGCCGGACCCGCGGGTGCACGGGGACGCCACCCCCTGCCCCCCGTGGAGAGCTTCGCCGCCAGCATGCGCCGCCACGGGGTGCGCGCCTCAAGCCGGGTGGTCGTCTATGACGAGGTCACCGGAGCGGCGGCCCGGGCCTGGTGGATGCTCCGGGCCGCGGGCCATCCCAGGGTGGCGGTGCTGGACGGCGGCCTCCAGGCCTACCTGGAGGCCGGGGGTAGGCTCACCCGCGAGCTGCCCGAGCCGCGGTCGGGAGACTTCCAGGCCAGAGGGTTCGAGGGCTGGGTGGGGGCGGACGGGCTGGAGACCTGCCGGGATCGGGGGACCCTCGTGGTGGACGCGCGGGCGAGGGCGCGCTACCTGGGGCAGCCCAACCCCCTGGACCCCCGGCCTGGGCACCTCCCGGGGGCGGTGAGCCTCCCCTGGACCGAACTCTTCGAAGAGGGCCGGCTCCGCCCCCAGGCCGACCTCCGCCGGCTGCTCGGAGAATCCGGGGCCGGGGAGAGTCCGGTCGTGGTGTACTGCGGGTCCGGGGTCACCTCCTGCGCCGTCCTCCTCGCCCTGGAGGTGGCCGGGATGGGACCGGGACGACTGTATCCCGGTTCCTGGAGCGAGTGGGCCGCAGACCCGGGCCGGCCGGTGCAGAACCCGATGGGCGCCTGAGCCTCCCTATTCCCGCCGTGCCACCTTGTGGCTCGCGGCCTGCTGGACCGGGCGCATCACTATCTGGTCGAGGTCCACATGCGCCGGGCGGGTGGCGGCGAAGGCCACGACGTCCGCGACATCGGCTGCCGTGAGTGGCTCGACCCCTCGATACACCTGAGCGGCACGCCCGGCGTCGCCCCGGAAGCGGTTCAGGGAGAAGTCGGTCTCCACCATCCCCGGACAGACCTCGCTGACCCGGACGGGGCGGCCGGCCAGCTCCAGGCGGAGGGTCCGGGAGATGGCGTGGACGGCGTGCTTGGCGGCGGTGTAGCCGCCTCCGCCCTCGTACACCTCGAAGGCGGCCGTGGAGGAGATGTTCACCACGATCCCCCTGCCGGAGCGCTCCAGGGCGGGAATCAGCGATCTGGTCATCGCCACCAGGCCCAGGACGTTTACCTCCCACATCCAGCGCCAGTCGTCGAGCGGCGCCTGCTCGACCGGGTCCAGCCCCCGGGCTCCGCCGGCGTTGTTCACCAGGACCGCCAGCTCCCGCACTCCCTCACAGAACTCCGCGACGCTGTCCTCGTCGGCCACGTCCAGGCGGCGCCAGCGGGCTCCCAGCTCGGCTGCCAGGGGCTCCAGGAGTTGCTCCCGGCGCGCCCCCAGGAGCAGGTCGAATCCCTCGGCGTGGAGCCGGCGGGCCACCGCCTCCCCGATCCCCGAGCTGGCCCCGGTGATCACCGCCAGCGGGCGGCCCTGCTTCCCGTTCACCATCCGCTAACCTCCCGTGCCTCCCGCGGCTCCCGCCGCGGACAGCTGCTCCTCCATATCCTCCGCCAGCGTGGTGGGCATCCGGCAGACGAAGTCCCGGCAGACATGCGCCGTGGGGATGCCGTCCGGAGCCGACCGCCCGGCTGCCAGCGGCGGGTCTGACTCCGACCCCGATCCCACCGCCACCACCAGGGCCGGGAGGAAGTGGGAGCGGGCCCGGCGGAGGAGCGGCAGGTGAGCCCCTGGCGCGGCCGTGATGGCCAGCTGGGTCGCCCCCACGTCCATGACCTCAAGGTCCGCCAGCAGCCCTCCGAAGGCCAGGGGCCGGCCGGTCGCCGCCCGGCCCAGGCGGGCCGCGGCCGCCTCTGCCCGCTCCGACCAGGAGCCCTCCCCTGTGAGCTGCCAGAGCCTCCAGCAGAGGGAGACCATCTGGGAGATCCCGGAGCGGGTGGCCCCGTCATCGACCACGGTCGGCCGCGCGGGCAGCAGGGGGTCCGCTCCGGCCGCCGTCTCGTGCCAGAGTCCCCCCCCGTCCCGATGGAGCCGCTCGGCCGATTCCGCCAGCTCCAATGCCCGCTCGACCCACACCCCCTCGCCGGTCAGCTCGTGCATCCAGAGGCCGCACAGCCCGAGAGCTGCCCGGTCCTCCAGGGTGGCCGGGAGGCGGGAGCTCGAGCCGTAGAGCACATGGGTGAGCCCTCCCTCGGAGTCCCGGGCGCTCCGGTGGAGCAGGAGGGCGCACCGCAGAGCCGGGATGAGGAATCGCTCCTCGGAGAGGAGGAGCCCCAGCTCGGCCAGCGCGCTCGCAGCCTGGGCGTTCCAGGCCACCACCACCTTGTCGTCGCGTTGGGGCTGGGGGCGCTCCGCCCGCGCCGCCAGGAGGCTCGAGCGGACCTCAGCCGCCTCCGGGGGCAGGCTCCCCCAGGGGAGCGCTGCCTGGGGCACGAAGTCGCCGTCCACCCGCGCGTACGGCTCCAGCCTCCAGAACTCACGCCAACCCTCTCCCCCGGCGCGCTCCAGCTGCTCCCGGCTCCAGAGGTAGGTGAGTCCCTCCCGGCCGGCGGAGTCGGCGTCGAGACCAGCGGCGAACCCTCCCTCAGGAAGCCCGAGCCGGGTCACGACGAACTCCGCGGTCTGGACCGCCACCGCCAGGGCCCCCTCATCTCGCTGCAGCTGCCAGTGATGCAGGTAGAGGGGGATCAGCTGGGCCTGGTCGTACAGCATCTTCTCGAAGTGGGGCACTCCCCAGCGCCCGTCCACCGAGTAGCGGTGGAAGCCACCGTCCAACTGGTCATGAATGCCACCCTCCGCCATGCGCCGGAGGGTCAGTCCGACGGCCCGCCCGGACTCCCGGTGCCCCCGCAGGGCAGCGCGAGCCTGGAGGAATTCGAGGAGGGGGGCCTGGGGGAACTTGGGCGAACCGCGGAGCCCACCGTGCTCCAAGTCCCAGCCGCCAAGGACGCGTGCGGAGGCGAGGGCGAGGTCATCCCGGGAGGGAATAACACCCCTCTCGCCCACACCGGAGGCCGCCAGCGCCCGCGCCAGCTCCTGGGAGGTCGCCTCCAGGTCCGAGCGCCGGTCGCGGTAGGCCGCCGCGGCCGCCACCAGCACCCGCCGAAAGGCGGGGAGGCCACCCCGGTCACGGGGTGGGAAGTAGGTTCCGGCGAAGTAGGGGCGCCCGTCCGGAAGCAGGAACACGGTCATCGGCCAGCCGCCGGACCCGGTGAGGGCCAGAAGCGCCTCCATGTAGACCCGGTCGACCCCGGGACGCTCCTCCCGGTCCACCTTGATGGAGACGAAGAGGCGGTTCTGGAGCTCGGCCACCTCGGGGTCCGAGAAGGACTCGTGGGCCATGACGTGGCACCAATGGCAGGTGGAGTAGCCCACGCTGAGCAGCACCGGCCTGTCCTGGACCCGGGCGGCCGTGAACGCCTCCTCTCCCCAGGGGTACCAGTCGACCGGGTTGTCCCGGTGCTGGCGGAGGTAGAGGCTGGACTCCTGGGCCAGGCGGTTCACCCCCAAAAGGTACCGCGGACCGCGAGGGGGCCCTGCCGTCGCAGGATTCTCACAATCGGCGTGGTGTATAATACCGCCATGAGCACGCCTGAGGCTTCGCTGCGAGCCCACCGGGCCCTCTCCGACTGGACCCGGGTCGCCCTGCTCGAGGAACTCCGCGGGGCACCGGCGCCACTCGACGCCCAGGAGCTGGCGGACCGAGCGGGGATACATGTCAACACGGTGCGGTTCCACCTGGGGGTGTTGGCACGGGCTGGCCTGGCCGGGTCGGAGATCGAGCGCCGATTGCGGAGGGGTAGGCCACGGCGGATCTGGCACGCGGTCGTGGATGCCGGGCCGGAGGCCGGGTACCGGACGCTGGCCGAGGTGCTGTCGGGCTACCTCTCGACATCCTCCCCCAACGCTGCCCTGACTGGCCTTCGGATCGGGGCTCAGTGGGGCGCCGAGCTCGCCCAGGCGGCCGGGCCCGAGAGGGGCGGTGGCCTGCCCCAGGTCCTCGGGATGCTGGCAGAGCTTGGGTTCAGCCCGGAGCTCGCCGAGGTCGAGGGCCGGGCCCGAATCAACCTGCACCGATGCCCCTTCCTGGAGGTGGCCGCCGGGAACCGTGAGCTCATCTGCTCGGCCCACCTGGGCCTGCTGCGAGGAGCGCTGGCGGAGGTTGGGGCCGGGGTGACGGTCTCCGAGCTGGACCCGCTGGTGGAGCCCAGCCTGTGCGTCGCCCACCTCACGAGCGACGATCTGGCCACCAGCTCGGGCCAGTGATGGCGCAGCCGCTCGAGGAGACCCTGGGCGACCCGGCCCTCGAGCAGGAGGCGTGGCAGCAGCTGCTCCACGTCTACGACCCGGAGTTGGGGATCGACCTGGTGAACATGGGCTTGGTGTACGGACTCCGGGTCCAGGACGGAGCAGTCCTGGTGGCGATGACCCTGACCACCCCGGGCTGTCCGATGGGAGGCAGCATCCCTGACCAGGTCCGGTCGCGCCTGGAGACCATCCCGGGAGTGCGCGAGGTGGAGGTCGCGCTGGTGTGGCAGCCACCGTGGGAACCGGACATGATGAGCCCCACCGCCAAGCGGGCCCTGGGTTGGAGGTGAGGTCGGATGGCGCATCTGGACGTGCGGGGTCCGATGGCGAGGGGCGAGGAGCCCTTCGCGGCGATCATGGCGGCGGTCTCGGCGCTTTCCCCCGGGGAACCCCTGGAGCTCGTGGCACCCCTCGACCCAGTTCCCCTGTACTCCCTTATGGAGTCCCGGGGATACGGCCACCGAACGGAGGAGCTGGGCGCCGGAGACTTCCTTGTGGTCTTCACCCCGTCGGAGGCGCCAATCGATGGGTGAGGCGGCGCCCCCTGGGGTGGAGGTGATCCGTCCCGCCGAGGTCCAGTCCAGCAGTGGGCCGGTCGCTCGAACCCTGAGCGAATCAGGATCGCACCGCGTGCTTCTCCTGGAGCTGGCAGCCGGGCAGGAGCTGCCTCCCCACCGCCCGCCTTCCGAACTGATCCTCTGCGTTCTCCAGGGAATGGCCGAGCTGCTCACCGGCGAGGCCACGAGGTCGCTGCTGGCGGGGGACGTGGCCACCGTGCCGGCCGGCATCGCGCGGGGGGTGCGCTGCTCAGCCGGAAGGTTGGTGGCGCTGGCGGTCGTCGCCCCTCCACCCAGCGCGGACTACCACCTGCCGGACGAGACGCTGACCTGGCCGGTGCGCTCCGCTGGCCCCGACCCAGCAGCGATCATCCGTTCGGAGCACCGGGGGCTGATGAGCGGGGTGGCCAACCTGGCCCTCCTGGCCGAGCGGTCGGCGGTGAGCGACGTCGATTGGCTTGGCGGAGCGATCCAGGCCGCCGTCCGGTTCCTGGAGCACGACCTCCTCCCCCACGCTCGAGCCGAGGAGCGCCTCATCTACCCCCAGGTGGAGCGGGTGCTGAGGGCCGAGGGCAGTGCGACCGCGACCATGGAATACGACCACCGCCGCATCGAGCGCCTGGCCGTGGATCTCGCCCGGGCAGGCGCCGAAGCGCACTCGGCGGAGGCGCGCACGCTGCTCCAGCAGCTGGCGACGACGGTTCAGCTGCACTTCGACAAGGAGGAGGAGCTCTACCTACCTCTGCTCTCCCGGCTTGGTCCGGCGGAACGGGAGGCGCTGGTGCGCAGCCTGAAGGGCGGCCATCCGGAGGAGCCCAGCGCCCCGCATCGGGAAGGAACAGGCGATGGGGAAGAAGGGAGATGAACGATGAATGAGCTGGAGTTCGAAGTCACCACCCGGTGGTCGGGGGTCGGTCGGGAGGCGCTCGGCACGGTCGAGACCGGGGACCAGGTCCTGGCCTGGTCGGTCCCGGCGGGCATGGGCGGGCGAGGTGAAGGGAGCAGCCCGGAGGAGCTTCTTGCCAGTGCGGTCGCCACCTGCTACACCGGCACCCTGAGTGCGCTCCTGAACCGAGACGGCCTTCCCTGGGAGCGGGTTCAGGTGAGGATGCGAGAGCGGGTGGAGGGCCAGCCGCTGCGGATCTCCGAGCTCCTGGTGACCCCGGAGGTGCTGGGTGGGGATCCAGCCCGGCAGGCCGCCTACCAGGCCGCGGCCAACCTGGCTCGGGAGCACTGCTTCATCGGCCAGCACCTGCGGCGCGAGGTGGAGTACCGGGTCGGCCCGGTGTCAGTTCAAGCCGCCGAATCCACCGGGGGCGAGCTGGACGTCCGGTCGTTGGCGCCCGCCCGGCGTCATGAGGTGATCTTCTCCACTATCGATCACCTGGCGGCCGGTGGGGACCTCACCCTGGTGAATGACCATGACCCGTTGCCTCTGCGCTACCAGCTGGAAGCGACGAGAGGTGACTTGTTCAGCTGGGAGTACCTGGAGCAGGGCCCGACGACCTGGAGGGTCCGGATCGGGCGCCGGGGGGAGTGACAACCACCGGCAGGCTGGCCCGGATTCTGGACCAGGCACTGCGCGAGCTCGGCGATGCGGGGAAAGGAGAGAGTGCGTGCCGGATGGCGGCCTCCGCCTACGCCCTCCTCGAGAGGTGGGACCCGAAGGCCGCGGAGCGGTTCACAGGAACTCTCCAACACCTCACCCGCACCTCGTTGCCCAGAGGCCAGGATGTCCGCGCCGGTTGAGGTGGCTGACGTCCGTGTTCCGAGGGCAGCCCTGCCGCAACCGGGGCTCATTCGGGTCGAGGTCAAGGAGAGGACGCTCTGTCTGGCCCGCACCGAGAGTGGTGGGTGGTACGCGGTCGACGACACCTGCACCCGCGAGGATTGCTCCCTCAGTAGGGGAGCGCTGGCCGGAAAGGCCGTCGAATGCCCCTGCCACGGATCCCGCTTCGACCTGGCGACCGGGGAGGTGCTGAACCTCCCGGCGGTGCTGCCACTCCAGACCTACCCCACCTCACTGGAGCAGGACGAGGTGGTCATCGAGGTGGGGCGGTGATTTGCTGGCGAGCACGGACCGGCCCCGAGGAGGAAGGACGTTGACCTACGTGATCGGAGAGACGTGCGTCGATGTGAAGGACAAGGCCTGCGTGGAGGTGTGCCCGGTGGATTGCATCATCGGGACCGATGAGGACCGCATGCTGTACATCAACCCCTTGGAGTGCATCGACTGTGGGGCTTGCGTGGACCCCTGCCCGGTGGACGCCATCTACGCGGAGGAGGACCTGCCACCGGAATGGAGCCAGTACACGGAGATCAATGATCAGTACTTCAAGGATCCGGACTCGGCCCGGGCCCGGGTGGAGGAGCTCCAGCCGCGGGTGGCGCAGGGAGCCTGACGGTGCCGTCCGGGACCGCCCATGCTGGAGCTCCGGGGGTGCCGGCCGCGGATCCACCGGGGAAAGGTCAGAGCCCGGGCTGCGAGGCACCTCTTGAGGTCTCGCTCTCGATCGGCCCGTTCGAGCAGCGCGAGGTGGCTTCCGTTCTGAAGGCGATGACGCGCCTGGCCCACGGCGCATCGTGGAGCCGGATCCAGCAGGACCTGCTCTCCTCTCAGGCAAGCACGCGCACGCACCTCATCACCCACCGGTTGCTGGCTGCAGTCGCCAACGAGACCAGCTGCACGGCCAGGGACAACCAAGCGGGCGGGCTGGAACTGGGCTTCCTCGCCACTGGGATCCCTTCGATCCGCGAGCTGGAAGAAGCCCTGCGGATGTTGAGGACACCGTTCTCCATGACCGTCGGCTCCCCAGATCCGGATTCGAGCCGACTGAGTGCCTTCTGGGATCTTGGGTGGGACGAGGCAACCGTGCTCATCCTGGGCCGGCCACCCCGCGACCGGCGCCTTCGAGGAGCGCTCGGGGAACACCTGGAGCAGCTTCTTGCGGGTTGATCCAAGCCGCCGCCTGCACCCGGAGGGGACACGCTGAGCACGGTGCTTTGGGCGCTCCTGGTCCTGGTTCATATCCTCGCCGCCAGCTTCTGGGTGGGGGGCCAGCTGATGCTGGTCGCGGTGGTCATGCCCGCGTTGCGGAGCGGCGGGTCGCCGACATTGGTGCGGGAGCTGGCGAGTGCCGCAGGCCGCCGCTTCGCGTGGGTGACCAACTGGGTGCTGCTGCCGGTGCTGGTGGTCAGCGGGATCGCCCTGGCCGCCCTGAACGGGGTGCGCCCCGGCAACCTGACCACCACCCCCTTCGGAAGGGTTCTGCTGGTGAAGGCGGCGCTGGTGGGAGCCGTCTTCGCCCTGGCGGCAGTCCATGGACTGGCAGCGCGCCGGTTGCCGGCGCACCGTACCCGGCTTCTGGCGGCCGTGACCCTGGCTGGTTCGATCGCCATCCTAGGGCTGGGATCCGCGCTGGCGGTCCTTCCCGGACCCTGAGCAGCCCGAGTCCGGCTACCCGCGGCCAGGTGCCGGGGGGATGAGTCCGGCCGCAGGGCGCCAGGCGAGATAGTGCCACGTCCAATGGAGCAGGACCGAGGCGCGGTTGCGGACCCCGAGGAGCTCCACGAGGTGCAGCCCCAGCCATGCGAGCCAGGCAGCCGTGCCCGGGAGCCTCAGTCCGCCTGGAAGCTGCGCCACTGCGGCCCGCCTGCCGATGGTGGCCATTATCCCTCGCTCCCGATAGAAGAAGGCTTGGGCGTCCTCCCGGGGGCCCATCCTCTGCAGCTGCCGGACCGCGTGACGGCCAGCCGCCCTGACGGGGTACGGGCGAGGCCTCGGGACAGGGGGGAGTCGGGCACCTCCACTCCGGCAGACCAGACCGGCGGGTCTGCGGGCCTCAGCTCGGAGTCGATGCGGACCGCCGACTCCCGCACCTCCCGCACCGCGCCGCCAGTGATCACGGCGACCGAGCGCCGTTCCAGGGCCCTCTGGGCGCAGCGGGAAAGCTTCTCATGAAAGCCCGGGACGAGCCTCGGGGCGGCCTCCCGGAGTTGGTGGCGCCGGCATCCTGCCCCGCGGATCTGGGTGGGCGGCCAGGGGGCCCGGCCTGCGGGTCGCGCGGGCCGGCAGAAGGGTCAGGCGCACTGCTCCCAGCCCCAGCAGCGCCCCCGCAGCGTACACCGAACCACCGGCCAGGACCGACACCTGTGAAGCCGTCAGGAGCCCCACCAGGGTGGTCGCGTACCCGAAGGTGAGAAGGAGGAGGCTCACCCACCCCAGGCGCTCATCCACCAGGTCCTGGAGCAGCGGTGGTGGAGTTGGCCCGGGACCTCGCGAATACCGGTGGACCCAGGTGAGGAAGGGGAGGATCTTCTGATACCGGCCGGCGATGGCGAAGCCAAACCCCCCCATTATGGCGGCGTAGCCGTAGGCCACGAAGACCCGGGGAGGGACACCGGCCCCCGTACTGAGGAAGACCCCCAGGCCGGCGGCCAGGAGCAGGGAGACAAGGCTCACGGCCACATGGCCCTGCTCCACGGAGACCCGGCGCCGGCGTCGCCCGCGCCACATCTGGAAGAGGTCGGCTGCGAACAGGAGCACGGCCGCGGCGAGCATGGAGGCAGCCACGGTGACCTCCAGGCTGGTGGGCCAGAGCAGGAGACCCAACACCAGCGCTGCCAGGGAGGCGTTCCAGAGGACCAGCAGGACATGGGCCGCCCGCCAGCTGCGGCGGTGGGCCAGGGCAAAGAGCTCCATGAGCTTGTAGGAGACCCCGATCAGAGTGCGTCCCAGCCAGCCAGCCAGCCCAGCGTGGACGTGCGCCGCCAGCATGCTGGGGGTGATCGCGAACCACCGGAACTGCCAGTCGAGGGCCCAGGTCAGCCCGAAGCCGATCGTTACCAGGAGACAGGCCAGCCCACAGAGGACGAACGTACCCATGGGGTGCCGGGCACTGATGGTGCGATAGCTGACGGCCAGCAGGGTTGGGAACTGCCGAGCCGGATAAGACATTAGGCGGCGTACAGGTGTATCATGGGGCGTGATGAAGCTGAGCGAATGGGCTCGAACCCAGGGTGTTCACCCCCGGACCGCCCTGCGCTGGTTCCAGGAGGGGCGGATGCCGGTGCCGGCGCGTCGG
>JAJYET010000002.1 GCA_021785655.1 bacterium
CAGGTGGGTGCGCCGCACGCGGCTTTCCACTTCCCCCCAAGGAGGCTTGTGGGCCACCAGCTCTGTTGGCGCTCCCGGGAAATTCATCACTAGGGTCGGGCGCTGGCGTTCGGCGGGGCCCCGGGCCACCTCCACGGTAGCAGATGGCCGGGGACTCAACTTTGGGCGGGAGGCGCCGCCAGCCTCAGGCCCACGTCGGCCAGCTGCTCCTCCGCCACCCGGGTGGGCGCGCCGGTCATGGGATCGGCCCCGGTCTGGGTCTTGGGGAAGGCGATCACCTCCCGGATGGAGTTTTCCCCCAGCCCCACCATCACCATGCGGTCGATGCCGGCGGCGAACCCGCCGTGGGGTGGGGGGCCGTAGCGGAAGGCCTGGATCAGGAAGCCGAACTTGGTCGCCACCTCGGCCTCCGTCAGTCCGAGCACTGAGAAGATCTCCGCCTGCTGCCCGGGGTCGGTGATGCGCAGGGAGCCCGACCCCAGCTCCACCCCGTTGCAGACGATGTCGTAGGCGCGCGAGCGGACCTTCTCGGGCTCGGTCCGCAGCAAGCCCCAGTCGTCCGGGTGGGGCTGGGTGAAGGGGTGGTGCATGGGTGAGACCTGGCCGGTCTTGGGATCGCACTCGAACAGGGGGAACTCGGTCACCCAGAGGAAGTCGAACCGCCCCTCGGGGATCCATCCCAGCCGGCGGGCCGCATGGAGCCGCACCTGCCCCAGGGCCACCAGCGCGGTCTGCCGCGGGCCCGCCGTGAACAGCACCAGGTCGCCGGCCGTGAGCCGCAACTCCTGGCGGAGGCGGTCGGCCTCCCCCTCACTCAGGAACTTGGAGATGCCGCCGTCGAGGCCGGAGTCCCGCTGCCAGCAGTAGGCGAGCCCCTGAGCGCCATAGGTCCGGGCCACCTCCAGGAAGGCGCCCTCCAGCTCCCCTCGAGTCAGCTGCGCCCCGTCGGGGACGCGCAGGGCCACTACCGCGCCGCCCTGGTCCAGCGCCCGGCGGAAGACCTGGAACTCGCTGGTGGAGAACACCTGGGACACCTCGCAGAGCTCGTGGCCGAATCGGGTGTCGGGCTTGTCGGAGCCGAACCGCCGCACCGCCTCCGAGAAGGGGAGGCGGGGCCAGGGGGTGGGCAGCGCCACCTGGAAGGCCGCCTCCCAGGCAGTGGACACCATCTCCTCCAGCACCGAGTAGACCTCCTCCTCCTCCACGAAGGACATCTCCAGGTCGAGCTGGGTGAACTCGAATTGGCGGTCGGCCCGAAGATCCTCGTCCCGCCAGCAGCGGGCGATCTGCAGATAGCGGTCGAAGCCCCCCACCATGGAGAGCTGCTTGTAGAGCTGGGGCGACTGCGGCAGGGCCCAGACATGGCCGGGCCACAGCCGGCTGGGGATGAGAAAGTCGCGAGCCCCCTCGGGGGTGCTGGGGACCATGGTGGGGGTCTCGATCTCCACGAACCCGAGACGGTCGCCGGCGTCGCGCAACGCCTTGATGAAGCGGTGGCGGGCGCGCAGGTTGCGCTGCATCCTGGGGCGCCGAAGGTCCAGGTAGCGGTACTGGAGCCGAACCCGCTCGTCCGCCACCGCCTCGTCGCCAACCCCAAGGGGCATCGCCTGGGCCTGGGCCAGGACCTCGCAGTGGTCCACCCGCACCTCGACCTCACCGGTGGGCAGGTTGAGGTTCTCGCTGCCCGGCGGCCGCCTAGCCACCATCCCCTCCACCCTGATCACCCACTCCAGCCGGCAGCGCTCGGCGACGCGCTTGGCCTCCGGGGCCACCTCGGGGTTGAAGGTGAGCTGAACCACCCCGGTGTGGTCCCTCAGGTCGATGAAGGTGAGCCCGCCGTGGTCGCGGCGGTGGTTCACCCACCCCGCGAGGATCACCCGGCGGCCCTCGTCGGCGGCCGAGGGGGCCCCGCACATCGTTCGACCCTTCAACTCGTCCCCTCCTCGGCCGACCCGCCAGTGCCCAGCAGGGCCCTCAGCCGCTCCTCGAGCCCGTCCAGCGGAACGCTCGCCTGGGTGCGACCGGACATCCTCCGGACGGTCACCGTCCTCTCCCGAAGCTCCGATTCTCCCAGGATCAGCGCCAGGCGCACCCCGGAGCGCTCGGCAAAGGAGAGCTTGGCCCGCAGCCCCCGAACACCGGCATCCAGCAGCACCGCCATGCCGGCCGCGCGAAGGCGGTCCGCGAGGGCCACGACCGCCTTCTGGTCCGCGGGGGGTGCGCTGAGGACCGCCAGCTCCGGCCCCATCGGCTGGGGCGGAGGCGCGGAGATCATGGCCACCCTCTCCAGCCCGGCGGCGAAGCCGACCCCCGGGAGTGGTGGATACCCCAAAAGCTCCGACAGGCCGTCGTAGCGGCCCCCACCGAAGAGAGCGTTCTGGGCCCCCGCCAGCTCCTGGTGCCAGACCTCGAAGGCGGTGCGGGCGTAGTAGTCCAGGCCGCGCACCAGGCGATGGTTGACCGCGAAGGGGATGCCGAGCGCCTCAAGAGCCTCCTGGACTCGCTCGAACGCCTCCCGGCAGCCGGAGCAGAGGTGGTCGAGGGTCCTTGGGGCCTGGTCCAGGATCCCGGAGCCCGCCAGCTCCTTGCTGTCCAGGACCCGCAAGGGGTTGCGCCGCAGGCGCTCCCGGTCGAGCTCGGGCAGAGCCGCCATCCGTGGCTCGAAGAACTCCAGCAGCGCCGCCCGGTAGGCGGGGCGGCACTCGCGGTCTCCCAGGGAGTTGAGCTGGAGGCTGGTGCCGCTGACCCCGAGCCGCTCCAGCCACCTCCAGGCCAGCCCGATGACCTCGGCGTCCACCTCCGGCTCCGACTCCCCGAGGACCTCGACGCCGAACTGGTGGAACTCTCGATAGCGGCCCTTGCCGGGCCGGTCGTAGCGGAACATCGGGCCGGAATACGAGATCCGCACCGGCAGCGGGTCCTGGCGCAGCGGGGACTCCCAGAAGGCCCGAACCACGGGCGCCGTCCCCTCCGGGCGGAGGGTCAGAGAGCGCCCGCCCCGATCAGGGAAGGTGTACATCTCGCGGGTGACCACGTCGGTGCTCTCGCCAACCCCGCGGACGAAGAGGTCTGTGGACTCGAAGATCGGCGTCTCAATCTGCCGATATCCGTGGGCCCGCGCCACCTGGAGCCCAGCCGCCAGCACCCGATTGAGGCGCGCCAAGGGCTCGGGCAGCAGGTCCTCCGTGCCCCGTGGTCGTGAGATTCCAGCCACTGCCTAGGCCAGTCTACCGGGCGCGCAGGCTCCGATCACCCGGCCTCCCTGACCACCTGGAGCACGTCCCGCACCCCTTCCAGCCGCTCCAGCAGCCGGCTGAGCTCGGTGAGGCTGGTGACCTCGACCACCGTGGAGATCACCGCCTGATTGCGCCCCTCCACCTCGACGGCCGCCCCGCTGAGGTTGACCTTGCTCTCGGCGATGGCGGTGGCCACGTCCCGGAGCAGCCCGGTCCGGTCCCTCCCCTCGATCCGGAGCCGGACCGGATAGACCTGACGGCTGTCCTGGTCCCACTCCACCTCCACGAGACGCCGGGGGTCGGCGGCGTTGACCACGTTCACACAGCCCGCCCGGTGCACCGAGACTCCCCTGCCTCGGGTCACATAGCCGCGAATCGGCTCTCCGGGCACCGGCTTGCAGCAGCGGGCGACCGTGGTCAGGAGGTCGGTGAGCCCCGCCACCCGGACCCCCCCGCTGGGGCTGGGTCGCGACACCAGGGGGATGGCGGGGCCGGAGACGGGTGGAGCCCCCGCCTCCTCCCCGGCCGCCCAGCGCAGCACCACCTGCCGCGCCGAGAGCTCACCGTACCCCAGGGCGGCGAAGAAGTCGGGAAGCTCGGGGATCCGGAACTCGCGAGCCAGCTCCTGCAGGCGGGCGGTGGGGATCGACTGCAGCTGGGCGCCGCGCATCCGGCGCAGTTCTCTGTCCAGGAGCTCGCGCCCGCGGGCGACGTTCTCCTCCCGCCGCTCCCTCTTGAACCACTGGCGGATCTTCTCCCGCGCGCTGCTGGTGCGGGCGAAGTTGAGCCAGTCGCGGCTGGGGCCATGGCGCTCCGACCTGGTGGTCAGGATCTCCACGATGTCCCCGTTCTGCAGGCGGTAATCCAAAGGCACCATGCGCGAGTTGGCCTTGGCTCCCAGGCAGCGGTGGCCGACGTCGGTGTGGATCCGGTAGGCGAAGTCGATGGCCGTGGAGCCCGCAGGCAGAGAGAGGACGTCACCCTTGGGGGTGAAGACGAAGACCTCGTCCTGGAACACGTCGAGCCGGACGTGCTCCACGAAGCGCTCGGCGTCCAGCACATCCTTCTGCCACTCCAGCAGCGAACGCAGCCAGCCGAAACCGGCGTCCAGGCGCTGGTCGGCCGGGGTTCCCTCCTTGTAGTGCCAATGGGCGGCGATCCCCTCCTCGGCGGTGCGGTGCATCTCGCGAGTGCGGATCTGAATCTCCACCGGCTCGCCGGCCTCCCCCACCACCGTGGTGTGCAGGGACTGATACCCGTTGCCCTTGGGCATGGCGATGTAGTCCTTGAAACGGCCGGGGATGGGCTTCCAAAGGGAATGCACCACCCCGAGAGCGCCGTAGCAGGAGCGGATGTCCTCGCACAGGACCCGGAGAGCCACCAGGTCGTAGATCTCCCCGATGGAGCGCCCTCCCTGCTGCATCTTCCGGTAAACGCTGGTGATGTTCTTGGGGCGCCCGGCCACCTCGGCGACCAGCCCGTTGGCCTCCAGCTCCTTGAGCAGGCGCTCGCGGGCCAGCTCCAGGGCGGTCTCCCGCTGGCGGCGCTGGGAGAGGATCTCCTGGCGCACCCGCTCGTAGTTGTCGTGGTCCAGGACGGAGAAGGCGAGATCCTCCAGCTCCGCCTTCACCTGCCCCATCCCCAGGCGGTGCGCCAGGGGGGCGTAGATGTCCATCGTTTCCTGGGCGATCCGGCGCCGGCGCTCCTCGGGCAGGGGCGCGATGGTGCGCATGTTGTGCAGCCGGTCGGCCAGCTTGATCAGGACCACCCGCAGGTCCTCGGCCATGGCGATCAACATCTTGCGAATGTTCTCGGCCTGAACCTGGGCCTGGGAATGCAGCTTGATCCGCCCCAGCTTGGTGACCCCCTGCACCAGCCGCTCCACCGACTCCCCGAATTCCTCGCGGATCTGCTGGGAGCCAACGGCGGTGTCCTCCACGACATCGTGGAGGAGGGCAGCGGCCAGGGCATCCGGGTCCAGATGCATCTCCGCGAGCTGGACCGCGACCGCCAGGGGATGGCTGATGTATGGCTCCCCGGAAAGCCGCAGCTGCCCCTCGTGGGCACGCTCCGCCAAGCGATAGGCGCGCTCTACGGTGGCGACTTCGGCCGCCCCCAGGTAGTCCAGCCGGGCGGCGAGATCAGCGAACTGGGTGCTCAATTCAGCCATTCTAGGGTGGACCTCGTCGCGAAGCTGCGGCCGCGCCGCGGCGGACGACGTCAGACGGGCTCCTGCGCCTCCACCACTCGGAAGCGCAGCACCTGGACCCGGAGCGGGCGGGGTGGCGCCAGCCAGCACTCCACCTCCAGCTCCCCCCTCTCGCACCTGACCCTCCAGCTGGCGCGCAGCCGGCCCCTGGGCACCGGACCTGCCACCGCGAGCGCTGGGCCGAGTCTCTGGCGGAGGTCTTGCAGCTCCTCCGTCCGCCGCGCAGCCGGGCGGTCCAGCAGCAGGTTGTCCGCCGCCAGCTCGGCCCAGGCCCCCACATCCCCGCCCTCATAGAGCGAGCTGACCCGCTCCTGAAGCCAGGACCACTCCGGTGTCGTCTCGGGGGCGCCGACCGGGTGCGCCCCCGCCACCCGCTCCAGGACCTCAAAGACCGGTCGGGAGAGGGGAGCGTAGGTTAGATTTCCGAAGGCGAACACCCCTACTCCGCGGTGGGGAAGCCACTGGACATGGGACCCGAACCCCGGCAGCCCGCCTCCGTGGTAGACCACCCTCCCCAGCGCTGGCGACTCCGCCACGAACAGCCCCAGTCCGTACCCCGCAGGGCCACCGCCAGGTGCCGGATGGTCTTGCGGCGGAACTACGATGTGGCCCCGCTGCATCTCCCGTCGCGAGGATGACCGGAGCAGAGGCGGGGGCGCCTCCCCCGCTTGCCAGGCCGACAACTGGAAGCCCACGTATCTGGCGAAGTCCTCCACCGTCGTCCACAGCCCGCCCATGGCCCCAAAGGCCCCGTCCCGCAACGGTGGTTCCTCCCGGTACTCGGAGGCGTCTAGGCGGTATCCACGGGCCCTCCTGGCCGCCGGCAGGCTGGGGAAGTCGAACACGGAGTCCCGCATCCCCAGCGGCTGGAGAAGCACCTCGCGCGCCAATTCTGCCAGCGGCTCCCCGGAGACCTGCTTGGCCACCTGCCCCAGCAGGGCGTACCCCAGGTTGGAGTACTCGAAGGCCTCTCCGGGCCTCCGGGTGAGGGCCACCCGGCCCCGCAGCAGGCCGAGAAGCTCGTCATCCGGGAGCGCCAGCTGGCGGTCCGCCCAGGGGTCATCCTCCACAAGGCCGGCGGTCATCGTCAGCAGGTGACGCACCGTGATCGGCGGGTCGTCCGCCCCTTCGGCGCTCAGAGCCGCAGCCGCCGGAAGGTGCCGCTCAAGAGGGTCGTCCAGCTGCAGAAGCCCCCGGTCACGAACGGTGAGGACGCACGCCGCGGTGAGGCTCTTGGTCATGGAGGCGATCCGAAAGGCGGTGTCCGCCGCCACGGCTCGCCCACCCGCGTGGTCTGCCAGGCCAGATCGGCCCTGGTGCACCAGCCGGCCTCCGGCTACCACCCCCCAGGCCAGCCCCGGGATCCCCGCGCCCTCAGCGAAGCGCTGGAAGGTCTCGTCCACGCCGAGGGGCGCCAAGCTGGAGGGCTCAGTCACCTGGGATCAGCCCGAGAGAGCCACGCTGGCTCGCTCGGACCCCATCCGACCGGTGGTCGGAAGCATCCAGCTGGAGGAACCGCGGGCGCGTGCCGAAAGGGTCGGGGGCAAGGAGGCGTCGGTACCCGGGAAAGTCCGCGTCCCATCCGACCCCCACCCCACCTTTCACGAGCCTTTCCGCCAGCTCATCCAAGCTCTCTGTGAGGAGCCCTGGGGGGCCTTGCAAACGGCTCGGAGCTCCTGCTCGACCCCCAGATGGACCGCTAGGGCGGGCCCGCGGGACCACCCCCCTCCTGGTCCCCCAAAAACCGGGGGCCCCTCCCCCTGGGTGAACCCGAACAGCCCCTGGTAGAGGCGCCTCCCCCTCCCCGCCCGCGGGCATCGCCAGTTGGACATGGTGGAGGCTGAGGCCGATGTCCTGGGCAAAGTCCGGCACCCCCGGTCGGATCTCAGAATCGGGCACCTTCAAAGTATGTCAGACGAACGGAGGGCATCCGCACGCCCGGGGTGGTCACCCAGCCGACCTGGCGGTGTCGAGTTCATCATCGCGAGGGCCTGCGAGCAGGCGGGTCCAGCTGGACCCGCAGTCACGAGCCCGTTCCCCGGATCCAGCTGGGGCGTCCCATCGGGTGATGGGCTCCCCCCGGGAGCCGCCACCAACGCCGGATCGGAGCGGGCATCCCAGGAGTCCTGGGTCACCGGCCACGGGCCAAAGATGCACAGGGAGAGCCCAAGGTCCCCGCAGTCGTCACTCCGCGCCACGGTAACGAGGCGTGGCCCCATCGCCGGCTCGGGAGCTCATCTGCTCCCGACGGCTGCGGCCTCCGGGCGGCCGTTTCCTGCGGTCCGGCAGAGGGCGGACGCGCACCTGAGAGCTGGTGTGCTGTGGCAGAATCGTCCCGGCATGAGAGCCGACCCCTTCGACTCCCGCGCGCCCTCCCAATTGGACCCCGCCCGCGCCCAGCAGCATGCGGCCCTCAGGGTCGAAGGGGTGGAAAAGCGCTTCGGCCGGAAGGTGGTCCTCCGCGGCGTCGACCTCAGCGTGTGGCCCGGGGAGGTGGTGGGGCTGGTCGGCGAGAACGGGTGCGGCAAGACGACCCTGCTCCGCATCTGCGCCGGACTGGTGGCCCCCGACCGGGGCACCGTGAGGATCCTGGGTCGACTGGGCTACTGCCCTCAGCAGCCCGGACTCTTCGACCGCTTGACGGCTGCCGAGCACCTCGCCTACTTCGGAGCGGGCCGCGGGCTGACCAGGGCAGAGGCCGTGACCGAGGGGCAGCTGATCCTCAGTTCGTTCGGCTTTCCCGCCCGCGAGCGCGCCGTCGCCGGCCAGCTCTCGGGTGGCACCCGCCAGAAGCTCAATCTGGCGCTGGCTCTCCTGGGCCGACCGACGGTCCTGCTCCTCGACGAGCCCTACCAGGGATTCGACCATGGGGTGTACGTCAACTTCTGGGACCACGTTGACAGCTGGCGCCGCGCGGGCCAGGCCATCCTCGTCGTCACCCACATGCTGGCGGAACAGGACCGGGTTGACAGGGTGGTGGACCTGAGCTGGGCCCCGGGATACGCAGGCGGATGAGATTCTGGCACCACGTTCTCACCGCGGCAGAGATGCAGGGACGCCAACTGGGGCGACGGCGGGTCTCCCTCCTCATCGTGGTTGCACTTCCGGTCGCCCTGTACCTGAGCCAGGATGCGAGCAGCCCCGAGAACGCCATCGGCTTCGGAGCCCTGGGGGTAGCCTGGGCGCTGGCCACCACCGCCCTCTTTGCCTCCCTCTCGGCACGGGAGTCGGAGCCCCGGCTGATTCTCGCCGGGTACAGCTCAGCGGAGCTGTTACTCGGACGGCTGCTGGTCCTGCTCCTGGGCGGGTTCGTGCTCTGCGCCCTGGCCGCCCTCGCCATGGGGATCATCTCCAAGCCCCACTCGGAGGGTGACTTGCTCGCCGCCTGTGCGCTGGTCGCGGTGATCAGCGTGCCCCTCGGCCTGGCGGTCGGGGCGGTGCTGCCCACGGATCTGGAGGGGACCCTGGTGATCATCGGAGCCGTGGGGGTCCAGCTCTCCCTGCCCCAGGACTCCGCCGCCAACCTGGCACTGCCTCTGGATGCCCCCATCCAGCTCGCCTCCCGCGCGGGAGGGTTCACCGGGAGCGCGCCCGGGCTGATGCTCCTGCAGGCGGGCCTCTACACCGCGGGCCTGATCCTCATCTCCATGGTGGCCTGGTCGCGCCGGGTCGGCCGGCGCCGCCAGGTCACAATCCAGGCCAAAGGCGCGTAAGCGATCGGCGCCGCCTCTTGGGCTCGCTCTCTGCCCGTCGCTCCCGCTTGCGCAGCTGGGCCATGGCCAGGCCGAGAGCGGTGAAGCCGATCACCGCGACGATGCCCACGTGGAGGAGCAGCGGCAGGGTGCAGCTCCCGATGCTCACCTGGGCGGCATTGATGAGGCGCGCTGGCTGGCCTGATCACCACCCGGAGCAGCTCAGCTGCGCCCTTCAGCTCGTGGTCGGCCTCTGCCCGCTGCCGGCGGTCCCGGTTCACTCCTGAGTTTGGTTGCCACACCCAAAGGTGGCGATCGGCAAGTCTTCGCCGGGGGCGGGTGGCCGTCCCGAATCCGTGCCTGGGCGACGAACAGATCACGGCGATAGCCACCGTGGGCTCCCATGACCTCCGGGCTGACCCCCAAGACGCCCTGCCAGAGTCAGTAGTGTCACAGCAGAGCGGGGCCCAGCCCCGCCGAGCCGTCGGGTACGAGCGAGTGGCGGCCGGCGCTCCTGGCGGGCCAGTCCCGGCAGCTCCTGGAACTGAGGCGGTCCGCCTGACCCCGGCCGCCCAGGTACGGCTCGAAGGCGCTCGGATTGGTCCCTGACCACCTTCCCTCGAAAGTCGGCGCCGCCGACCCGGGCGCCCCCTGCTGCCACGGGCCGCTGGCTCCCGCCAATCAAGGATGGAAAACGGACCAGCAGAGGTCGTTGCGCTGCCGCTCATCCTCCAGCACCAACTCGCGGATCGCCGCGGGCAGTTGGTCGCGCTGCCAATGGCACTCCCGACGTCCAGCAGCCTCCCCCGCGCCGATCGGGGCGGCCGCCTGTACAGCCCGGATGGCATATGCCGCTGCTCCGAGCTCATGGGCCGCGACATGGGCCACAACGGCCGCTTGACCGGCGGCGTACGCGGCATGGCGCGCGGCCCCACGCAGGTCTCTCGCCGCCGCCATGGCATGGCCGCCGGCGGCCCGCGCCCGGGTCATCCGAACCTCGCCCCGGGTCCAGGCGCGCACGGTCTCGATCGCCTCGCGGGGGCGTAGGTCCTCCGGTCGGGCCGACTCGAAGTGCTCCAGCACGTGCTCCGCGCAGAGAGCTGCCCAGATCGCGAGGAAGTGGTGATCGACGTCGGTCAGCGACCCGCCGCGGCGGATGGTCACGAAGCGAGGATCGCGGGTCCTCGGAAGAATCACCTCAGCACGCCTCCCAAGCCCGGGTGGTTCGCCTGGGAAGCCGCCTGGCCAGGCCCCAGCCCGGGTTTCCCACACCGGCGGCGATCGGGGCCAGGAATGCCGCCGGGACTTCCCCTGGGGTATTCCGTCCCCGTGCCCGGGACGGGTTCCTTACCGCCAGCCTCGGCCCTGTCACCCCTGTCCTTCCCTCCACCGCCCAATGATGAAGCGGGGCACTTCGACTGACCCGCCGAGTAGAATCTCTCCCCGGGGCCGCGCCTCACTGACGGAGAATGGCATGGCCAGCTGCCGCTTCCAAGCCCGGGCGGAGAGTATCAACGGGTCAGCCGTGCTCCGCCTGCCCACCAGCGAGAGCGCCAAACTGCCGTCCCGCGGGCAGGTCGCGGTCGTGGGCACCCTCAACGGGCTCCCATTTCGGACCGTGCTGGAGCCCGACGGAAGGTCCGGCCACTGGATGAAGGTCGATCCCGACTGGGAGGCTGCCACCCGGGTCAGGGCCGGCCAGACCGCCGCTGTCGATGTCGAGGTCGAACCGACCAAGAACTGGCCCGAGCCCACGCTCCCCGCCGACCTCGAACTGGCGCTGGCCTCGGCCCCGGAAGAGGTGCGCAGCGCCTGGCGAGACATCACCTCCATGGCTCGCTGGGAATGGGTCCGCTGGGTGAACGCGACAAAGAGCCCCGACACCCGCAGGCGCCGGGTCGAGGTCAGCATCTCCAAGCTGGGTAGCGGGAAGCGCCGGCCGTGCTGCTTCGACCTGTCGGCCTGCACGGACCCCCAGTTGTCGCGAAACGGCGTGCTGGTCGATCCCGACTGACCTTGGGCCATGGGGCTCGGACGATCCCGGGCATTCTCGGGAGCAGGAGGTTCGAGCGATCCTCCAGGAGTCCGGGCCCCCATCCCGTCGGGTCCGCTGCACCCCTCACGCGCGCGGGCGGGCTCATACCGCCCTTCTGATCCGCCGGATGCCGGACCTAGGAACGGCTGGAGCCATTCAGCCGGGGCAATGCACCGGCAGCGCCATCGACTTAGAGTTCAGGGCCGCGCTCACTGCTTCCTCCGGCTCGAGGCGTTGAGCCGGGCCGCCTCCCGGACCAGGTCAGCGAGGGCGGCCTCGTTCACTTCGTCGTCCTGCCGGAAGTCCACGGCTCGGACTGTCCGGCTGTCCAACCTGGTGTTGAATATGCCGCTGGGATCGTCCACCGCGGCGCCCTTGGGAAAGGTCAGCCTGACTGCCCCCTTGAGGATGTCCGCGACGCAGACAATCCCCTGGTGAGACCAGACTGGCACCCCCATGGGGCGGGAGGGCTTTCTCCACTTGACCTCTTCCTGAATCTCCGGATCAGCGCTGCGAATGCAGCTCCGCAAGCGGGCCAGCGTGGGGCTCTTCCAACCTTCGGCCTGGGCGACTATGGCGTCGATCTGCTCCGCCTCCGTCAGGTCCTCGTGCAAGTTGCCAGCCGCCTCCTTCATCTCCCCACCCAGTCATCGACGGGAAGTCCAGCGACCTCCGGTCGGGCGGTCATGCCCCCCAGCGGGTGCCTCGGTGGACAGATCTCGCTATGGTGCATCAAGTGGCCGTGCGTTCGGGAGATTCGCCGTTCGGGCCCCGAATCCACTACCTGCCCGGGGTGACCCAGAGGAGTCAACAGGTGATCCGCCTGGCCCGGCCTACCTACTCCGGGCGCAGCCCAGGGTTAGTTCCCATAGGGCCCCTCCCATGTCGGGCAGTGAGGTGCCGCCCGTCGTGCGAGCCCGTGGACCCGTTCGTGCAACACCTGCCGGCTCCCCGGTCCCGGTTGAAGAAGTGGCCCCAAGGCGGCGGCCTCAATATTCCTACTGATCACCGAGACGGCCACGGTGATACAACAAGGTCCACCCGCTGAGCTGCGGCGCCTATCTCGTGACTTCCTTTCGGCCTCAGGCGGGTCAGTACGTTTGTGCGGGTGACGGAGTGTTGAGAAGAGGGTCTATCGCCCCCTACGTCGTCCTGCTGGTGGTCGTCGTGGCCGGCGTGGACGTGCTGTTCTTCAGGAATCGGTTCCGGGAGCGGTTGCTGGCCAATATCGGCATCGTCCTGGTATTTGCTGCCTTCGCCCTGAGGTTCCTGAGGAAGTTGTGACGCGGCACCGGCGCCCAGCGGGATCACACCACGGTCCCACCGACCAACGGGAGCGCGACGTCGCCTGCGCCGCGACGGGGGCGCTCGCTCCTCGCGCCGTGTCGGGCCAACGTGCGCCGAGGCGTGCCCGGAGCTCCCTCCTGCCTGCTCCCTCTCCAGCTTGACCTGATGAGTGGGCGCAGCAGGTCGCCATCCGCACGGAGTCACGCGCCTCGCGGTATCTGCAGAGGGCAGGCCGGAGTGGCCCGAGGCATGTCCTTGGTCGAGAGCACGCGCCCCAGCGAGAGGCGAGCGTGCCCACGCACCGGACCCAGCTGAGTCCGATGGAGCCCGCGATCCACTGGTTCCGGCGCGACCTGCGGCTGTTCGATCACCAGGCCCTCGCCAAAGCGGGCGAGGGAGGTCGGCCGGTGATTGCGCTGTTCGTCCTGGATCCGGCGATCCTTCAGCGACCAGATACCGGAGCGAGCCGGGTCGCCTACCTCCTTGAAGCGCTGGCCTCGCTGGACCGGGATCTCCGGCGCCGGGGCTCGGCGCTCGTGATTCGGCGCGGCAGCCCGCGCGCAGTGGTTCCCACGGTCGCAGCAGAATCCGGGGCTCGATTGGTCACGGCAGTCCGGGCCTTCGAGCCCTCTGCCCGAACCCGAGACGAGGCGGTGGCGAGGGTACTCGAAGCGAACGGTCGGTCGCTGTGGCTGTCGGCGGAGCAGCTACTGCTCGACCCGGCCAGCCTCCCGCCGCTCCGCACGTTCGGTGCATGCCGACGTCGCTTCGATTCGGTGCTTTCAGATGGCCTGCCACCTGCCGCACCCACCCCCGCCTTCCTCGGTGTCGGGAGCCTCCCCCAGAGCGACCGACTGCCCGCGCCCAGCGAGCTGGGGCTCCTCAGGACCGATCGGATCTGGGAGGCTGGCGAGCGCGCCGCAGACCATCGGCTTCGGACGTTTGTCGGCCAGCGACTGGGCGACTACGCGACGGCCCGCGACGATCCCGGCGCCGATGCCACATCCCGACTCTCCCCCGACCTGCACTTCGGCGTCCTGTCGGTGCGAACCGTGATCCGGGCGGCCCTCGACGCGGTTCAGGCCGTTCCGATAGCTGCGAGTGGAGCCAGACGGTGGCTCGAACAGCTGGCCTGGCGCGACTTCTTCTCCTCCACCCTCTGGCACTTTCCGGAGGTGGCCACCCTGGAGTACAAGGTGGAGCTGCGCAACCTGCCGTGGCCGGGCGCGGCGGATGCCCTTGAAGCCTGGAAGCAGGGCATGACGGGATACCCGATGGTGGACGCCGCGATGCGCCAGCTTCGAACCGAGCATTTCATGCACAACCGCTGCCGGATGATCGCCGCCTCCTTTCTGGTCAAGGACCTTCACCTGGATTGGCGGCACGGCGAGCGCCACTTCGTGCGCGAACTGGTGGACGGCGACCTGGCCAACAACAACGGAGGCTGGCAGTGGGTGGCCGCGACCGGCCCGGATGCCCAGCCCTATTTTCGGATCCTGAACCCTGTGCTCCAGGGCGAGACCCACGATCCATCGGGGGCCTACGTGCGCCGGTGGGTGCCAGAGCTCCGCGGGCTGCCCGATCGTTACACCCACCGACCGTGGGAAGCGCCATTGCCGCCCACCGGGTACCCGCGGAGGATCGTAGACCACGCTCGGGAGCGACTCGTGGCCCTTGAGCTGTACCGCGCGTGCGGCCCTTCGCCGCAAGGCAGCTCTGTCCGGAGCTGAGCGCTCGGTCGTCACGCACCGCGGGGGCGTCCAGCAGCTGGTCGCGATGACCTCTCCGCCGACGGCCAAAGTGGTCCCACTTTCGGCCATCACGGTGGGTCAGCTTTCAGCTCTCGTTCACACGATCGCCAAACTTCCTGAAGGCCTGCGGGTGGTGGCGGACCCACCGGCGCGGCCGCGGGGAGGATCCGACACGCAAGAGGTCGACCGGTACGGCCTCCACCGGCTCATCGGATCCGAGGATGGCGAGCGTGGTTCAGCGGGCCCCTCCTGGCGCCGGACCAGATCGGCGCGGCCCGGGAGTCGCCATCCGCAACCCGGCGAGACTTCCCGGGTCGGGCGGCCAGGACCAGCGTGAGGAACTCGAGCTCTGCCTCACCCTCCTGGCAGCGAGAGCAGGCTGCCTCGCCATGTTCGTCCCCCGTCGCGGCTCACCCAGAGGACGTCGGAGCCGTGGTCCTCGCCCGCGGCGTACAGGTCGCCATTCGCGGCGGTGACGAACATGGCGCCGAGCGCCCTGCCCTCCAAGCGGTGCGTGGTCTCAAGCGCTGTGGCAGGGTGGAATCGTGCCAGGTACGCGAACCCACGGGCGCCAGCGCTCGCGCAGGAGAGCCAGATTCCGCCCGCCCCGGTGATGCTGGGGTCCTGGCAGGCCGACGGGATGGCCCGGATCTGCCAGTGAAGTCCGGCGTCAACCGAGACGGCCATCGCTCCCTTGCAGCCTACATCGCCGAGAGCCACGGCGAAGTTGCCGCCGTAGGCCGCCTGGTTTACCGACATGTCCAAGGTTGCGAGGCGCTGCCATTCCCGACCTCCATCGCGAGTCGCAAAGACCGTGGCGGGGGTACGCGGGATTTGTGGCTTCAGGCACTGTGCCACGGCGCCGAAGGTGATCCCGCGGTCGGGGGTGGCGAAAACTGCCGAGGCGAGTCCCGCTGCACCCGCCGCGGTCAGGTGCACGACCCTTGTCGGACCGGACCCGCGGACTGGCTCCACCGAGATAGTCGACCCGTCAAGAAGGATCAAGTTCGGGGGAGCATATCCCGCGACGTCCGATGGTCCGACGTAAGTCCAGCTGCGACCACCGGTCGCCGAAGTGTAGGTCCCGGCTGAAGTTGAAAGGACCAGGGAGCCCGATTGGAAGGAGATCGCCTCGAGGCCAGCGGCTCCGATGCCGGGAAGCGCGCTCCAGTCCTTTCCCGCATCGTAGCTGACGCTGACCTGCGGGTCGAGGAAGTCCACCACGCCAAGATCCTGGGTGCCGACAGCGCTGAGGTCAGTTCCCACCTGAGCTGTGCGGTGGAGCGACTGGCCCCCGTCCGAAGTGGTGTAGACGTGACCTCCGCACGGGCCATTGGCGCCCGGGGCGCACCCCCCCGTGACCAGGGTTCCAAGTTCATTCGTGATGAAGCGGAGTTGCACAATTGGCGAGGACAGGTTGGCGGTACCGGTCTGCTCCGACTGCACCGACCAGGACGTTCCGCCGTCCCCGGTGGCCAGCAGGATCCGTGCCGGAGGTTGGGAGAATGCTGGCAGCTGGCCACCCCCGGCGAATCCGGAGCTCGGAGTGAGGAACTGCACCGAGTACAAGGGTGCCGCTGCACACGAACCCGGAAGCATGCTCCACCGGGCGCCCGCGTCGGTGCTCTTCCAGACGGCGCCGACACAGGCCGTGGTCGGCTTGGTGATCGAGCCCGTGGCGAAGATTGCTGAGTCGGAAACGGCGCTGACTCCGCCCGTGGAGGACCCGCCGGGTAGCTGAACCGTGGTCCACGTGGCACCGCCATCCCGGCTGACCACCAGTGGCTGCGGGACGGACCCGTTGTACGCAGGAGCAGTGCCTGCAAAGGCCAGGGTCGGGGACACCCAATCAACCGCCGCCGTCCCCCAGCCCAGGTCCGCGCTCGGCAGAGCCGGGTGGACCAGCGTCCACTTGGCACCGTTGCGGTTCCCCAAGAGCAAGACGGGGGAGCCGGACTCGCTACCGGGTCCACTTGTCGGGAACTCGGTGCCGGTCGCCACCACCTCAGAGCCGGTGACGCCCATCCACCCCAGGTACACCCCCTTCTCACTCCATAGGGTCTTCCAAGAGTGGCCCGCGTCAGCCGTCATGTAGATCACTGCCGACCCCGCCATGTCAACGCCCTTGGAAGCGGCGGTGGGGCGGCCCGTGTTCGATGCCACAAGACCGCGTCCCGCAGCCAGCAGAGCGATCCCGACGGGAGTTCCACGATCGGGTGGGGTGCGGACGGCTGGAAGCGAGATTGGGAAGGCGGCTTGATTCGACTCGGTCCCCCGGGGGTTCGCTCCACCACAGGCCGCCAGTGCGCCAAGCAAGAAGCTTCCCAGAGCGACCGCGGCCACCGTGGCGGGTCGAGCTTCCATCAGCCCTTGGAACGAACGCGATGCGGCCACAGTTACCCCGGGACGGCGGGGGCATCGTCCTGCGCCGTGGCCCCACCGAGGCCCCTGGGGCTGGCCCTGCCAGCACGAGAAGTGGACCCGGCTGGGGGCGTAGCGCACGGGGCCGGGAAGCGGACGGAACGGGCGCCATCCGGCAGCCTGACTTGGGAGCCACTCGGGTTCCAAATGGCGGAGCCGACGGAGGGATTCGAACCCACGGCCCGCTGTTTACAAAACAGCCGCTCTACCTCTGAGCTACGTCGGCTGGGCCCCGCGCACCAGCCTAACCGGTCAGCGAGCCAGCTGACGCAGACCGGAGCATCCAACCACCGCCCCGCCCCTGACCGGCCGCAACCCCCGCTGAACCTTGGCGAGGTGCCGCCTTCGGGGCGGCCGGCGGCCTCCGACCTGCGCCGTACTGCAGGTACGCCCCGGAGGCTTGAGGTGCCAGATGGCCTAAGGGACGCCCGGAAACGCGAACTGGCGCTGGCGGGCGACCTCGTACAGCAGCATGGCTCCGGCTACGGCGGCGTTGAGGGACGCCACCCGCCCCCCCATCGGGATGCGAACCAGGGTGTCACAGCGCCGGCGCACCAACTGGTGCAGGCCGGTCCCCTCCGAGCCGACGACCAAAGCGAGCGGTCCACGCAGGTCGACCTCGTCACAGCGCAGGTCCGCGTCCTGGTCCAGGCCGATGGTCGCCACCCCGAGCTCACTGAGCGCCGGCAGGGCGGTTGTGAGGTTGACCACGCGGATCACCCGCAGGTGTTCGAGCGCCCCGGCGCTCGCGCTCACGGCCGCCGCCGACAGGGGAGCGCTGCGGTGGCGAGGCACCACCAGCGCGTGGGCGCCGAGGGCCTCGGCGCTGCGGGCCAGCGCCCCCAGGTTCTGAGGGTCCTGGACGCCATCCAGGCAAGCGGCCACCAGCGGCCAGGGGGGGGCCGCCTCCCCCACCAGGCGGCGGAGATGCTCCAGCCCGCCGTGCTGCCGCCCGTCGAAATAGGCGACCAGACCCTGATGGTGATCGGTGTGCGCGATGTCGGCCAGCCGTGGCCTGGTCGTCTCCTCCGGCTCCACCCCCCAGGATCGCGCCCGGAGCACCGCCTCCTCGACCCTGGCGTCCAGGGAGAGCCCACTGGCGATCAGCAGGCGGCGCACCCTGCGTCCGGCCCGGAGTGCCTCCAGGACCGGATTCCGGCCGTACAGGACTTCGGGCATCAGGCGCGCCGCCAGCGCGTTCCCGCCTTGGTGTCCTCGACCTGGATGCCCAGTGCCAGTAGCTGGTCTCTCAATTGATCCGAGAGCGCGAAATCCCGGGCCTCCCGTGCCGCCTCGCGCCGCTCCAGAAGCGCCTTCTCTTCCGGGCTCAGGAAGTCCGCCCGCAGGGCCCGCCTCTCCATCACTCCCAGCCGGCGGTCCGCGGCGGTCAGGGTGGCCAGGGCAGCGCGTGCTCCCCCCGGTCCCCCCCGGCCGCCGTCCATAAGGCGGTTCCCCTCCCGGACCAGGTCAAAGAGGGCGGCCACCGCGTCGGGGAGGCGCAGGTCATCCTCCATCGCCCGGTCGAACCGCTGCAGCGCCACCTCGGCCAGCTCCACGAGATCATCGGCGTCTCCGGGGGAGGTCGCAGCCTCCGCGCATCGCCTCCAGAAGGTCGCCAACCTACTGACGTCCCGCTCCGCCGCCTCCAGCAACTCCTCCTGGAACTGAAGCTTGTGGCGGTAGTGAGCGCCGGTGAGGAGCAGGAAGCGGACGGCCATGGGGTCGTGCCCGCGCTCCACCAGTGTTTCCAGGGTGATGAAGTTACCCAGCGACTTGGCCATCTTCACCCCACCCACCAGGAGGTGCTCGGCGTGAACCCAGTAGCGCACGAACTGCTTGCCGGTGGCGGCCTCGGACTGGGCGATCTCGTTTTCGTGGTGGGGGAACTTGTTGTCAACCCCGCCGCAATGGATGTCGAAGGTCTCCCCGAGCCGGTCCATCGACATGGCAGAGCACTCCAGGTGCCATCCCGGTCGCCCCCACCCGTATGGCGATGTCCAGCTGGCGAGGCCCCCCGGCTCTCCAGCCTTCCACAGTGCGAAGTCCCTCACCTGCTCTTTCGCCTCGTACTCGTCAGCGTCCACCCGCCCGCTGGCGCCGGAGCGCAGCCCCGCGGTATCGAGGTGGGTCAACTTTCCGTACGCGGGGAACGAGCTGATGCGGAAGTAGACCGAGCCGTCCCGGGCATAGGCGCTGCCGTTGTCCAGCAACCGCTGCACCAGGTGCAACATCTGGGGGACGTACTGCGTCGCCCTGGGGTACACCGCGGCGGGCTCCACCCCGAGAAGCTCGAGGTCCCGGAAGAAGGCAGCCACGAAGGGGGCGGTGAACTCCTCCAGGCTCTGACCGGCCGCCCGGGCCTTGGCGATGATCTTGTCGTCGACGTCGGTGATGTTCATCACCTGGGTCACCTCCAGGCCCTGGTACTCCAGCTGCCTGCGCAGCAGGTCCTCGGCCAGAAATGTCCTCAGGTTGCCAATCTGCGCTCGGTCATGGACCGTGGGCCCGCAGGTGTACATCCCGACCCGCCCGGGCCGAAGCGGCGTGAACTCCTCCACCCGCTCGGACATCGAGTTGTAGATGCTCTGCGTCACCTCATCCCGTCCTGTGGTGCGTCGGTGGGACCCGCCGGTCCCACCGACGCCACCGCCAGCGCCGCCACTCCCTCTCCCCGCCCGGTGAGGCCGAGGCCGTCACTGGTCTTGAGCTTCACCGAGACAATCTCGGGGGGGCAGCCCAGGGCGCGGGCCACCGCGCCGACCATCCGATGCCGGTAGGGCTGGAGTCGAGGCTCCTGGGCCACCACCGTGGCGTCCACCCCTTGCACTCGAAGCCCAGCCCCCGAGACCATCTGCATGACCCGACCCAGCAGCTCCACCGAAGAGACGCCCCGCCAGCGCTCCTCGCTGGGAGGGAAATGGTCCCCGAGGTCGCCCAGCCCGGAAGCCCCCAGCACGGCGTCCGCGATGGCATGCAGAAGGACGTCCGCGTCTGAGTGCCCGATTAGCCCGGTGTGATGGTCCACATCCAGTCCGCCGAGTCGCAGCGGTCCGGGGCCTCCGAAGCGATGCACGTCGAGCCCCAGCCCGACCCCCGGGCACGGTTTCAACGGATCAACCCATCAGAGGTTGCCAGCCACGCCCGGAGCGCCATCAGGTCCTCGGTTCTCGTCACCTTGAGGTTGCGCGGATCTCCCGGCACCGCCGCCACCGCGTGGCCGAAGGCAAGGACCAGGGCGGCGTCGTCATCCGCGGTGAGACCCGTCTCCGCAGCCTGGTGGTGGGCTTGGAGAAGGAGTTCGCGGATGAAGGCCTGGGGCGTCTGGATCGCGCCCAGGCTGGAGCGCTCCAACACCTCCTCCACCAACCCTCCGGCCAGGCGGGCGGTGGCGTCGGCCACCGGCAGGCAGGCGGTGGCGGCACCATGCCGGCGGGCCGACCCCAGCACCCTGGCCACCAGTTCCGGGGTCACGCCGGGACGGGCGCCGTCATGCACCAGAACCAAGTCCCTGGTGGAAGCCTCCACTCCGTTGCGCACCGAGTCCTGGCGACGCCCGCCGCCGGGGACGCAGACGCACCCCAGGCGAGGCGCGACCGCCGCTCCCACCTCGACCACCCGGTGGTGGTCCGCGGGGTCGGCGACCACCACCAGCTCGGTGATCCCGCTGGCCGGGTCCCCGAGGGCTCGCAGCACCCAGGCCAGGACGGGGCTGCCCGCAAGATCGGCCCAGAGCTTGGCTCCGCCGAAGCGAGTCCCGCTCCCCGCAGCGGCCACCACCGCAGTGGCGCCCCCGGGCTGTGCCGCGCTCAGGGAGTGGGGGTCCCTTCGGCGCGGACCCGCCGCCGGGAGCGGCGCTGCCCGGCCGTCTCCGCGCCATCATCGTCCACCTGGGCGAACACCATCCTGCCTGAGGCGGTCTGGATCACGCTGCGCACCGTGACCAGCACGCGCTGTCCCACCCGCTGACGCCCGCCCTCCACGACCAGCATGGTGCCATCCTCGAGGTATCCCACCCCCTGGTCCTGCTCCCTCCCCTCCTTCACCACCTCAACCTCCACCCGTTCCCCCGCCACCATGGCCGGCCTGAGGGCCGTGGCCAGCTGGTTGAGGTTGAGGACCGGAATGCCCGCGATCTGGGCCACCCGGTCCAGATTGAAGTCCACCGTCAGGATTGAGGCGCCCTGCTCGCGAGCCAGCCGCACCAGGCGGGAATCGACCTCCGGCATCGAGGGATAGTCGACCTCCGGAAAGGACAGTTGGAGCCCGGGGAGGGAGCGAAGCTCCTCGAGCATGGCAATCCCCCTCCGACCCCTGGCCCGCCGGATGGGATCCCCCGAGTCGGCCACCGCCTGAAGCTCGCGGAGCACGAACTGGGGGATGACCAGCTCGTACAGGCAGAACCCCGCCCGGGCCAGATCCAGCAGGCGCCCGTCGATGACCGCACTGGTGTCCACCACCACGCGGGCCAGGGGCGGGCCCCCCCCGGCCATCGGCAGGCCCAGTCGAGACAGCTCGCGGCGGCGACGCCGTCCCACGGAGAGCCCGAGCGGGACCAGCACCACCGCCACCAGAACCGCCACCACCCAACCCAGGCCGTAGGGGAGCCCAGCGGCGATGAGTGCCACCAGGGCACTGATCCCCAGGGCCACGATCACCCCAAGCAGCAGTCCCACCAGCTCCGAGAGCGGCAGGGTGGTCAGCTGATCCTCCGCCCAGAGGTACGGACGGACGGTCAGGTTCGGTCCGAGCACGTACCCGAGCGCGCATCCCAGCCCGAGGCCCGCCGCCACGGCGATCAGGTCGCCCGGCCAGGCGTGCAGGGGCCCCTGGATCTTGTCGATCAGAACTGTGGAGTAGAGCGTGCCCCCGATCGCTCCCAGGCACATGCCGACCAGACTGGCGATCCGGTCAGGGCGGCTCCTGGGGTCGGCGGCCAGCCTGGCCACCGGCGCGCGGTCCGGACCGGAGGGCGTCCCCTCCGGGTCGTCAGTCCGTGCTGCCGCCATCAGCGGAGGAGCCGCCTGCCGCTCCGGCACCGGCGGGCTCCGCCTCAACGGTGACGATCGGGCTGGGTTCATCGGGGGGAGGCGGTCCCGGGACCACGTGGGTCCTCAGTTTGCCGTCCTCCACGTCAATGGTCACCAGGTCCCCGATGGAGAATTCAGTGCGGAGAAGCTCCTCGCTCAAGGGGTCCTCGATCTCGGTCTGGATCACGCGACGCAGGGGGCGAGCTCCGTAGACCTTGTCAAAACCCTGCTCCACCATCGCCGCCTTGGCCTCTTCGGTCACGAGCAGGCTCAGCCCCTGGCGCTGGAGGTGTTCGCGGACCCGGACCAGCATCAGGTCGACGATCCGCCGGCACTCCTCGGCGGTGAGCCGGTGGAAGACCACCACCGAGTCGACCCGGTTCAAGAACTCCGGTCGGAAGGCGCGCTTCAGCTCGTCGGTGATCCGTTCCCGCATCTTGACGTGGGCGGGATCCTCCCCAGCCGGCCCCGGCGTCGAGGGCTGGAATCCCATCGAGACGTTGGCTCCCACTCCCTGGATCCCCAGGTTGCTGGTCATGATGATGATGGTGTTGGCGAAGTTGACCACCTTCCCCTTGGCGTCGGTGAGCCGGCCATCCTCGAGGATCTGCAGCAGCATGTTGAAGAAGTCGGGGTGAGCCTTCTCGATCTCGTCGAAGAGGACGACGCTGTAGGGACGGCGGCGCACCGCCTCGGTGAGCTGCCCGCCCTCGTCGTAGCCCACGTATCCGGGCGGTGAGCCAACCAGTCGGGCGGTGCTGTGCCGCTCGGCGAACTCCGACATGTCCAGGCGGATGAGGGCGTCATCGCTGTCGAACAGGAAGCCGGCCAGGCTGCGGGCCAGCTCCGTCTTGCCGACCCCGGTGGGGCCGAGGAAGATGAAGGAGCCGATGGGGCGGCGCGGGTCCTTGAGGCCCGCCCGGGCGCGGCGCACGGCCTGGCAGACGACCTTGACCGCCTCCTCCTGGCCGATGAGGCGCTTGTGGATCTCCCCTTCCATCGCCAGCAGCCGCTTGGTCTCCGCCTCCACCAAGCGGCTCACCGGCACCCCGGTCCAGGAGGAGACGATGTCGGCGATATTCTCGTCGGTGACCGTGGCCACCGTTTGCCCCAGCTCGTCGCGCCAGGCAGCCTCATCCCGGGCGTAGTCGGCCCGCAACTGCTTCAGGTCCTGATCGATGCGGCCGGCGTCGTCCAGGTCGCGCTTCTCCATGGACTGGTCCCTGCGGGCCTGGAGTGAGCGAATGTGGCGTTGCCGGGCTCGCAGTTCGGGCGGGGTGGTGGTGAGCTTCATCCGCACCCGGGCGCTGGCCTCGTCGATGAGGTCGATCGCCTTGTCCGGCCACGAGCGGTCGCTCACGTACCGACCGGAGAGCTCAGCCGCCGCCTGCAGAGCGTCGTTGGTGATCGTGACCCGGTGATGCTTCTCGTAGAGCGGCCGCACCCCGGTCAGGATCTCCACCGTCTCCTCGAGCTTGGGCTCATCCACATAGACGGGCTGGAAGCGCCTCTCGAGGGCGGCATCCTTCTCGATGTACTTGCGGTACTCGTTGAGAGTGGTGGCCCCGATGCACTGAATCTCGCCCCGAGCCAGAGCCGGCTTGAGGATGTTGGCCGCGTCAATGGCGCCTTCGGCAGCGCCGGCACCGACCAGAGTGTGGAGCTCATCGATGAAGAGGACCACCTCCTTGGAGGAGCGGATCTCGTCCAGAATCTTCTTCAGCCGCTCCTCGAACTCACCCCGGTACTTCGTGCCGGCCACCAGGGCACCCATGTCCAGGGTGAGCACCCTCTTGTGGGCGAGGGACTCGGGGATCTCCTGGTGGACTATGGCCTGCGCCAAACCCTCGGCGATCGCGGTCTTGCCCACCCCAGGCTCCCCGATCAGAGCCGGGTTGTTCTTGGTCCGCCGGGAGAGGATCTGGACCACCCGCTCGATCTCCACCTCGCGCCCGATCACCGGGTCCAGCTGGTCCTTCTCGGCCAACTCCGTGAGATCGCGACAGAACTGGTCCAGAAGGGGAGTCTTGGTGGTCCGCTTGTGCTCGGTCCGGGGGTCGTCCTCGAGCCCCTGTTCGCGGAGGATCCCCTCCATCTCCTGCCGGACCTTCTCCAGGCTGGCCCCCAGGTCCTCCAGGACATGGGCTGCGATCCCCTCGCCCTCGATCAGAAGGCCGAGCAAAAGGTGCTCGGTGCCCACGTAGGTGTTGTTCATCCGCTTGGCCTCTTCGAAGGCGATC
The DNA here is from genome assembly GCA_021785655.1 of bacterium. Classification (GTDB taxonomy): domain Bacteria; phylum Chloroflexota; class Dormibacteria; order Aeolococcales; family Bog-877; genus JAJYXT01. The sequence goes on from JAJYET010000002.1 coordinate 23,899, forward strand.
TCGATCACCTTCTTGACCCGCGAGGTGGGGATGATCTGCTGGACGATCACCCGCTCGTTCCGACCCAGCACCGACTCGATGGTGCTCCGGACCTTGTCGATCTCGACCCCGAGGTTGGCCAGGACCTTGGCCGCCAGTCCGTCTCCCTCGCGGAGCAGACCCAGCAAGAGGTGCTCGGTCCCGATGTAGGAGTGGTGGGACTTCTCGGCCTCGTCCTGAGCCAGGGTCAGGACCTTCTTCGCCTTCTCGGTGAATCGCTCAAACGGGTACACGGAACATCTCCTCGACCCCGGCAGGGGTAGGGTCCGCCAGCCGAAGCTGGGCGACCAGAGCGGGTATGGGGCGGGTCGCCGTGCCGATCACAACCGCATTATGCCCAATCCGGCCCAGCCGAAGCCCCGAGGACCTCGGATCGGCGATCTCATCTCTGCTTCGAACCGGTTACGCCGCGGACGGGGGCTCCCCAGGCCCCGCCTGAGCCAGCCGGGCCAGCACCTCCTCAGGCTCCACCCCGAGACGTCGCAGCACCGGCGCGGCCCCCGCCTCGTCGCGCACACAGGCGGCGAGGATCAAGTCAGTGCCGACCGGCAGTCCCCGGGCGGCGGTCGCCGCCTGCGCCAGGGCGCCCCTGGCTCCCGGCGCCCAGCCCAGCTCAAGCGGACGCTCACCGCCCCCCCTCGCCCTCCCCACCTCGGCCCGAACGCGCTCCAGCTCCACCCCGGCCTGAGCGAGCGCCGAGGCGGCCCGACCCCGCCCCTGGCGCAGGAGGCCGACCAGCAGGTGCTCGGTCCCCACCGCCATCGCCTCCATGTGCAGGCATTCCTCCTCGGCCAGGGCGACTGCACTTCGGGCCTCGGCGGTGAGGCGGGGCTCGGAATCGGGGTGGAGAAGGCTGGCCCACGCCCCTCCGGGGGACGTGCGCCGGAGGCTGGAGGGCCCCGGGGAGCCGGTCCAATGGGCAGGACGGCGGGGATCCTCCCCTCCTCGCCTCCCCTCCTGCGCCAGCTTCTCGATCTGCGCCCGCACCGTCTCCAAGTTGGCGCCCAGGTCCTCGAGGACGTGCGCCGCGATCCCCTCACCCTCGATCAGAAGCCCCAGCAGGAGGTGCTCGGTGCCGACGGAGGTGTCGTTCATCCGCTTGGCCTCTTCGTAGGCGATCTCGATCACCTTCTTGACCCGAGACGTGGGGATGATCTGCTGGACGATCACTCGCTCGCCGGCCCGCAGGAAGGAGTCGATGGTGCTCCGAACCTTGTCGATCTCCACCCCGAGGTTGCCCAGGACCCGGGCCGCAAGCCCGTCACCCTCGCGGAGGAGGCCCAGCAGGATGTGCTCGGTCCCGATGTAGGAGTGATGGGACTTCTCGGCCTCGCCCTGGGCGAGGGTCAGGACCGCCTTGGCCCGCTCCGAAAACCGATCGTAGGGGTACATGAGGCCCCTCCTGGACCCAGCCGCTCGGGACACGTACCCCGTGGCGCCCGGCCGGCACGGCGCCCGGCGCGAGCTTCCACGAGGGCCCGGGGCCATTGTGCGTCACCGCGTGATTCCATAACGGCAAGGGTTACCGGCGGGTCGCCGCCGCACGGTCGAGTGCAGCTCCGCGCGCCCTGAGCCCAGCCGGCAGCTGGAGCGGTGGAGGAGTGGCGCCGCCAGGGGTGCGGGCCGTCGCCGGCGACCTACTCGGCCTCCGGCTCCTCCGGGGCGCCGTCGTCGCCCTCGACTGCCTCGGGTTCCTGCTCCTCAACGGCACGGGCTCCGGCCGTCCCCTCCTCCTCGGCCGGCTCTGGGTCGTCATCCCCGGGCAGGTAGTCAGCGGCTGCGGAGTAGCGTCCCTCGGCAACGTCGGGCTCGTCGGCCAGGTGGTCCGGGCGAGGAAGCAGCTGCCGGTAGGAGAGGGAGATGCGCCGACGGCCGCGGTCCGCCTGCAGGACCACAACCTTGATGCTGTCGCCCACCCGGAGCACGTCCTCGGTGCGCTCCACGTGCTCCCAGGAAAGCTCACTTATGTGCAGCAGTCCCTCCACCCCATCGGCGATCTGGAGGAAGGCGCCGTATTTCTTGGTCTTGGTCACAACTCCCTCGATCTCGGTGCCCGGTGGGAAGCGCGCCTCGATGCTGTCCCAGGGGTCCTCCCCCATCTGCCGGAGCGAGAGGGAGATACGCGAAAGCTCCGGGTCCAGCTTGATCACCCGGACCGTGACCTCATCCCCGACGGCCAGCATGTCCGAGACGTTGCTGACCCGGTCCCAGGAGAGCTCGCTGATGTGGATCAGGCCGTCGGCGCCACCCAGGTTGACGAAGGCCCCGTATGAGGTGAGACCGCTCACCTTGCCGCTGACCACATCGCCCACCGCCAGCCGCTCGAACAGCTCCTCGCGCTGCCGGGCCCGATCCTCGTCCTGTGCGGCCCGCTGACTGACGATGAGCCGGTTGCGCTTGCGGTTCACCTCCAGGATCTTGACCATGATCCTCTCGCCGACCAGGTCCACCAGGTTGCCGGAGTGGGTGCGCGCCACCTGAGAGCTGGGAAGGAAGCCCCGCAGACCCATGATGTTGACGATGAGCCCGCCCTTGTTCTGCTCCTTGACCTCGGCCTCGACCCCCTCCCCGGTGCTCTCCTTCTCGGCCGCCTTGGCCCAGATGCCCTCGGCGCGAGCTCGCCTCAGACTGAGCACCACGTTGCCGTCCTCGTTCTCGGACTGCAGCACGTAGACCTTCACGTGGTCGCCCGGCTCCAGGATCACCGGCTCCTCGGCGCGGCCGGTGAGTTCGCGGTTGGAGATCACCCCCTCCGACTTGGCCCCGATGTCCACCAGCACCTCGTCGGGGTCGACCCTCACCACGGTGCCATCCACGATGTCGCCGTAGGTCAGGGTGCGGATGGAGTCGGCGCTGACCCGCAGGTACTCCTCCATGGAGCTGAACATGGTCATCTCCTCGGCGGGCGCGGGAGTGGCGAGCTGGGTCAAGGGACTGAGTTGTCCTCCGAAGGTGTGGAAGGCCGGCCGAAGCCACGGCCTCGGTGCGGCCGAGAGTATATCAGCAGGGGGTCACCCGGCCGCCCGCCAAAGTTCAGGTCCCCGTCGTGGCAAACTGGAGGAGCGAAAGCCTCCACCCAGGAATACAGGAGCCCTGCCTTGCCCACCTCCACGACCCGCACGGTGTACGAATACCGCGAACTGGACTCCCTGGACGAGCTCAACCGCCTTGGCGCTGAGGGCTACGACCTCTTTCAGGCCGTGGCGGTGGGGAACAGACTCCGCTATCTGGTGCGCCGGGTGGGGGAATCAGACGATGTGCGTCGCGCGGGGTTCACCGCCTCCGCCCCGGAGTAGCCACTACCGGAATCGTTTTCCGTGTGGCGCCCACCTCACATCCCTGCCGCCGTCGGCGCTTCCTCCTCCACCTGGCGGATGAGCTCGTCCATCTCCGACCGGTCCATCGACTCCACCTGGATCAGGTGGTCGGCCAGTGCCTGCAGGGTGCCTCGGCGCAGTGTCAGGACCTTCTTGGCGGTGAGGTAGGCGTTGTCGACCAGGGAGTGGACCTCCTGATCGATCTCGCCCGCGACCTCCTCAGAGTAATTGCGCTGCTCGCCGAGATCGCGCCCCAGAAAGACCAGCTCCTCCTTGGTGCCGAAAGCCAGAGGGCCAAGCTTTTCGCTCATCCCCCACTCGGTCACCATCCGCCTTGCCAGCTTGGTGGCCTTGCCGATGTCGTCAGAGGCACCCGTGGTGATGTTGGCGTCGCCCAGGAGCAGCTCCTCCGCGACCCGACCGCCCAGGATCCCGGCCAGCTGGTCGGTGAGCTCTGCCTTGCTGACCAGCACCTTGTCATGCTCCGGCAGCTGCATGGTCCAGCCCAGGGCCATGCCCCGGCTCACGATGCTGATCTTGTAGGGGGGGTCACAGTGGGGAAGGCTGCGCATCACCAGAGCGTGCCCCATCTCGTGATAGGCGATGACCAGCTTCTCCTCGTCGGAGATCCGCCGCGACTTGCGCTCGGGCCCGGCGATCACCCGGGCGATGGCCTCCTCCAGCTCCTGCATCGCGATCACCTTGCGGTTCTGCCGGGCCGCCAGGATGGCCGCCTCGTTGATGAGATTGGCGAGGTCGGCGCCACTGAACCCCACCGTCTGGCGGGCCAGCACGGTCAGGTCCACCGTGGTGTCCAAGGGCTTGTTGCGGGCGTGAACCTTCAGGATCGCCTCCCGCCCGCGGATGTCCGGCCGGTCCAGGGTCACGTGGCGGTCGAAGCGGCCCGGTCGCAGGAGGGCCGGGTCGAGAACGTCGGGGCGGTTAGTGGCCGCGATGACGATCACGTGGGTGTTGGTCTCAAACCCGTCCATCTCCACCAGCAGCTGATTCAGGGTCTGCTCCCGCTCGTCGTGGCCCCCACCCAAGCCGGCCCCGCGCTGCCTTCCCACGGCGTCGATCTCGTCCACGAAGACGATGCAGGGGCTGTTCTTCTTGGCCTGATCGAACAGGTCCCGGACTCGAGAGGCCCCCACCCCCACAAACATCTCGACGAACTCCGAGCCCGAGATGCTGAAGAACGGAACCCCCGCCTCCCCAGCCACCGCCTTGCTGAGTAGGGTCTTGCCGGCTCCGGGCGGCCCCACCATCAGCACCCCCTTGGGGATGCGGGCCCCCAGCGAAGTGAAGCGGTCGGGGTACTTGAGGAACTCCACGATCTCGGTGAGCTCCTGCTTGGCCTCGTCCACCCCGGCGACATCCGCGAAAGTGACCTGGGGCTTGTCCCCGGCCACCATCCGGGCCCGACTGCGGCCGAATGAGAGGGCCTGATTGTTGCCCGACTGGCTCTGGCGCATGATGAACCAGATGAAGAGGAGCACCACCAAGACGATCAGGACGTTGGGGAGAATTACCGAGAGAAGCAAACTATTCCCGCTCGAGCTCTGGTAGCTGTAATTGGTGAATCCATAGCGTTCAAACAGGGTGCCGGGGTCAGTGCCGTCGGTCACCGACTGGTACTCCTTCCCGGTGGTGGTCCACCACTGGACCTGGGCGCCGGAGTTCTGCACCTGGACCCGGTGACTCGGGCTGCTGCTGATTATGGGGGCCCCAGCGGGAACCGTCTTGCCCTGGCCCTGGAGCTGGTAGTCGGCGAGCGCCTTCTGGAGCGTGCCGGCCGGGGCCGATGGGATGCTGGGGCCAGGGGCCATGTGAAAGGCCAGGATGGCGATCGCCAGGATGGCTGCGAAGATCACCACGTAGGCGACGGCACGGCGCTGCGCGGGCATGGCCCAGATTGTATCCGCAACTCCCCCAGGAGGCGCCGTCGGCGATCTCACCGAGGTCCCGCTCCCGGCCCGGATCGATCTCGGCATCGGCTCCTGAGCGTTCGCCCCCCCCGGGGGATTGCCCGGCGCCAGCTCCTAATGCCATCCGGCCACAATCCATGCCCTCAGCTCGCCGGCGCCGGGCTCGGTGCCGATCGCCTCCCCGCCGCGTTGAGGCCCAACAGGACGGTGGCGGGGGTTCACGACCATCGAGCGACTATCAGGTTCAGATCCGACGATCTTCCTGGTCGCAGCATTGCGCACGAGCGGCGTAGGGCAGCTGCCCTACTCAATCACGGCCCGCAAGGTCTGCTGGCCCGGGAAACTCGATGCCCTCAATCTTGTCGAGGAAGCTGCTGCCCACGAGGCCTCGGTCGACCCGCTCTACGCGGAGCGCTGGAAGACGGCCCGTTCGAGGCGGGTGAGTCGGTCTGCCACGCTGGGACCATTCCCCTCGGCCTCGGAACGGAGCCGATCGAGCGCCCAGAGGCGGATGAGCGTGGAGACGGGCAGGTTCGCCTTCTCGGCGGCCCGCTGGAGCCGAGCGTGCTCATCTGCGGACAACCGCACCGACACCACGGTGGGTCGTCCGAGGTTGGGCCTCTTGACCTCGACGTTGTCGGGCAAGGTGTCCTCGAGGGCGTAGTTCTCTGCTGCTGCTCCCTCTTCGGCCAGCACGTCTTCGATCTTCTGGCTCATCAGTCCTCCTTTCCGTAGAGGCGTCGATCGCCTGGGCTTGAGACCCCGGCGTTGGCGCCCCACCCCTCCCCGACAGGTGGCTCCGTGTCGTCGGCATCAGCTGCCACCAAGATGACGGTGAGGACCTCGCGGGCGCTCGTCGAGTAGCCGATCACCCGCACCGACCGACCGCCGCGACTCGCCGGGTCGGGAGTGAGCCAAACAGCATGGTCGTCGTTGACCGCATCGTCGGCCCCCGCTGGGTCGACGCCGTGGCGCGAGCGGAGGTAATCGGCACGCTTGCCCCGGTCTACCCGCGACACACCTACATACTACTACGTTCCACGACAACTGCAGGCTCTGGATCTTGCTCCGACCCCGCGGCCACCCGGCGGGCCGAGCTCACCGCCTGCCTCGGTGCCCGGCGCGCCGGTCTGCACCCCGAAGGATGGTCCCATCGTTGCTGCCCGCTCGGCACGCAGTGACAGGTCGGACCCTCATCCGCCGCCCTCGGACGCGTGGAGCACGTCGGAAAGCAGACGCCGCAACGTCTCACGGTCGGCCACAGGGAGCGAAGCAAGAAGTTCATCGTCATTCTGAGTGGTCGAGGCGACGAGCTTCTTCACGAGTCAACGGCCTGGGGCCGTGAGGGCGAGGACGCGCCGGCGGCGGTCCGACGGATCGACCGCCCGGCTGACGAGCCCGGCACCGACCAACGATTCGACCACGGCCACGGCGTTCCTCGGGTCGACGCCAACCAGCTCTGCGAGCCGTTGCTGTCCGAGGGGGCCGGCTTCTCCGAGCGCCATTAGCACCTTGGCCTGCGTGGGGATCACCTCGAGCTCGGCGAGCACCTCGGCCCAGCGTTGGTAGGCGATCGAGCCGACCGTCCCGAGCAGGTAGCCGGTGCGCATCTGAAAGACGGGGCTGGACGGGTCGAGATCCTCGGTCACGGCTGGGCACTAGCAGCGGTGCACATGCGGCATGATCAACATGGCATACGTATACCCGGGCGGAGCTGGTGCTGCCCCGAAGGCAGCCGGAAGGAGGCAGCGTGAGAGAGCCGCACAGATCCTCGTCGGAGCCCGAGCCAAAGACCATCTCCGTCTCGGTCCCCGCAGAAACCGCCTTTCGCGCCTAGGTCGAACGGCCGATGGGATGGGTCCCTCCCGCCCATCGGATGACCACGGACACGACGTCGATGACCATCGAGGCCCGAACCTGTGGCCGCTTCTAGGAGACGGCTGCGGACGGGACCGAGGCGATCCGCGGGGTAGTCCTCGAGTGGGCGCCCCCGTCACGTGTGGTGATGACCTGGCGGGTGGGGCCCGACTGGCAGCCGCTCGCCGACGACGAGCACGCGCCTCATGTCGAGGTCGACTTCCGCCGAGCCGACCCGAAGACGACAGAGGGCAACCAGGAGCAGACCTAGGAAAGCGGCGGCCACGGCGTCTGCTCTCTGCCGCCGGCCGCTGCGCCTGCTCTTCTCACTCTCGGTCTGCCGGGTGCGGGCTCCGCGAAATCCGGGAGGACGCAACGGACCCTTCGAGTCAGGCTCCGTCGACGGATCCCCACTTCGCCGAGTGCGAAAGGACCCCGGCATCCCGCGACTCCTCCGACCACGGCATGGTGTCCGATCCCGAAGGCGACGTTGAGCCGACCGACCTGGACCATGGCGCAGTTGCCTAGGAACTTCCGGCGTCGTCTGGGAGTGCGCAGACCATGCCCTCGCTGAATCCTGCAGATCCGATCCCGAGGGCCAAGTTGAAGCGGCCCCGCAGGTTCTCCAGGGCGACGTGGTGGGTGAGCTCCAGGATCTGCTCGTCGTCGAGGTGCTGACGGAGCTCGTCGAAGAGGTCGTCCGACACCTCGACAGGCGTTCGGGACATCCCAACCGCGTAGTCGAGGACGAGCCTGTCGAGCTCTGAGAAGAGCGGGCTCGTCCGGTAGTGAGAGAGGGCGAGGAGCTCCTCGTCCCGGAGACCCCAGTGCCGGGCGATGGCGGAGCCCATGTCGATGCAGTACTCGCAGTGGGTGAGGGCGGCTGCCTTCAGCTCGGCCAGGGCGTGCAGCCGCTTGGGGAGGCGGTGGAGCTTGCCCGTGGCCTGTTCGAGCTTGGCGTAGCCCTTGAAGAGCCCCGGCACCCGGGCATAGACCTCGAGGGGTTCGACCATCCGCTCGGTCGTCTTGCCGGTGAGCCGGGCGATCGCCCGCCTGGTGAAGTAGAGGGCGATCCGCGTGGAGAGGCCGGCTGCAGCGCGGCCGGCCGGTTCGATGCGGGCCATTTGGCACCTCCTTTTGTCGCCGCTGGTTGTTGGTCGGGGCCCGGCCCGAGGAGTCTCCTCTGTCGATCTCGCCGGATCGCCGTGCCAGGGGTGCAGCCGTGGCAGCCAGGCTCGCACCGCGTGCCGGTAGGCGTCGTAGTCGGAGCCGAACGTGCGGGCGAGGGCAGGCTCTTCGTAGAGGTGGACAGCGCCGAGGCCGACGACCATCGCTGCGGCCGCATACTCCAGGAGGCCGAGGGATCCGAAGAAGAGTGCTTCGCCCAGCAGGATGGCGAGGAAGCTCGCGTAGATGGGGTTGCGCACGTACCGGTAGGGCCCGGTCACGACGAGGTGTGGTGGCGCTGCCACGGGCACAGGCGTTCCCTTCGCCTGGACGAAGCGGACGAAGGACAGCACGATCGGAACGAGGCCAGCGCAGATGAGAAGCCCTGCTGCCGTCTGGGCGAGCCACCAGTCGGGAAGCGGGTGGTGGATGTGCCAATCGCCCGACAGCCACGGGAGGACACCGCCGAACGTCCCGCCGAGCGCCATGCCCCACCCGGCGCTGACGATCGCGGCAAGGGACCGACGCATCACGGTCCCTCGTGGCCAGTGCCGGGCCGTGGGCGCCGGGCGGCTCCGCTCCGCCCTCGGTGCGCGAACCTCGACAGCGTTGCCTGCCGCGCGACGAGGCCCATCGCCGCGACGGCGACGGTCACGTGGAGGGCAAGCCAGTTCCCGCCGGCGTGTCCCGTCGCAACGACAGCCACGATCGCCGCGAAGAGCCCGGCGCGAGGTGCGAGGAGGTGTCGTGACTCTGGTCGGCGACGCCGGAGCCCGAGCCTGAGGCCGAGGCACGAGAGGGGGATCAGGACGAGGACATCGCCCAGGTTCTCGTGCCAGGTGAGCCACTGGTGGTGGCTATCGGCGACGCCGCCGGCCAGGCCACTCTGGACGAGCAGGCCGAGCCCAAGGGCGGCCGTGGTCCGTGAAGGGGCGATCGTGGTCGACGACGTCGTGGCGGGGGTCACTCGGCTGCCCCCACGCTGGCCGGAGCCACCCGGCGCCGGTGGTCATAGCACCACGCCACCAGCCGACCAAGTCCGTGCGTCGGCAAGTCCCCGACGCTCGGATCCCTGCCGTGGGTCGATCGCGTCTCGGTCATCTCTCTTTCCGATATGATAGTTGTTCTCTCGATTCAGTAGTGTTACTATCGTTCGCCGTGGGCGCAGAAGTCAAGGGCGGCAAACCACCAAAGGGGCGCAGCGGCCAAGCCCGCACGCGTCTCGCCCGCCACGCGGTCGTCGAGGCGGCCCGTGACCTCTTCATCGAGCGGGGCTACGCGGCCACCACCATCGAGGCGATCAGCGAGCGCTCGGACGTGCCGCCGGCCACGATCTACCGGCTGTTCTCCTCCAAGCTTGGGATCTTGAAGACCCTGCTCGACACGTCCATCGCCGGCGACGAACAAGGCCTCACCCTGCAGGGCCGGCCCGAGGTCACAGACCTCTTCTCCGAGCCCGATCCCGCAAAGCTCGTCGCTGGCTTCGCCAGCATCTGTGTCTCGATCAACACCAGGAGCAGCGACACCTACGCGATCCTGCTCAGCGCCGCAGCAACCGACCCCGACGCGGCCGAGCTGCTCACCAACCACACCAACCTGCGGGACCTGGGCCAGGGGCTCATCGCCGCTGCCTTAGCGCGAGCCGGCGCACTGCGACCTGGCCTCGACAAGCGTGACGCCGCCGACATCGTCCACGCGCTCATGTCTCCCGAGCTGTACCGACTGCTCGTCGTCGACCGTGGCTGGACGGCGCAACGCTACGAGCACTGGCTCGCCCAGGTCCTCGCGCAACAACTCCTCGGGGTTCAGGGCGCGTGAGACAGCCGCGGCGCCGGTCCTGGCTGCCCCGAAGTGCCGACCGGTGTCGCCGGGCAGAGTTGATCGTGATGGGAAAGGCCGCCACCCCGGCGAGCGGCTGAAGCGATGGGCACGAAAGTTCCCATCTCGGTTTGTCAGTGCAGATGCATAGGGCTGCACCAGCGCTGCCCTATGCGCCCGGCCAAAGGGCGAGCCCGGCATTGAGAAGCAGCAGCGTGCGGGCCGCACGCGCCGCGCCGACCCGCATCGGGCATCGTGCGCGAAGTGATCAGGTCCCGAGAAAAAGCCCCGAGAAACCCCGATCTCCGACCTCGGCCCGAACGCGACACCGCTGGTCAGGCGCCTGTGCCCCATGCCCGAGACGCGCCGACCAGCGTTTTGATGGTGGCGGTACCTGGATTCGAACCAGGGACACCTCGGTTATGAGCCGAGCGCTCTAACCCCTGAGCTATACCGCCGAGCGATGGACAGATCCAGCCGGGGGGAGCGTTGCGGCGCCAAGACTCGAACTTGGGACCTTCGGGTTATGAGCCCGACGAGCTGCCACTGCTCCACGCCGCAGGGTGATTCTAACACGGCCATCCGGAGAGGTCAAAGCCAGACTCGAAGGGCACACCGGACGATCAGAAGCGGTGAGGATGCCAACTGGCCCCCCCGTCGGCAGTGCTCCACAGCACTGCGCCGGACGCGATCCACCTGCCCACCGTCGGGCTCTCGAAGCCCAGGAAGATCGGCGCCGGGGCAGCGCTGGACGCTCCGCCTCGGGCCAGGACCCGCCAGGAGCGGCCGCCGTTGATGGTCCCGACCAGCTGGCGGCCGGCCACGGCGGCGAAGACCGCCTCCGGACTGACGACGGCCAGTTCGGTATAGCGCCCGGCCCCGGCCGGAAGCCCGAGGAGAGCGCCGAAATGGGAACCGGCGTCCGTGGAGATGGTCACGAACTGGGGGCCGGATCCGGAGCGGGGAGCGCAGAGGGCGGCCAGCACCCCACCGGGGGCGGAGGCGAGCATCGCTGCCACCAGACCGGGGCGGAGTAGGGCACATGGGTCGGGCAGGCCAGTCCAGCTGGCCCCGGCGTCGCTGGAGATGAAGAGCTGGGCGGGCTGGATGCCCGCCCCGGCCTGAGGAGCGCCGAGAAAGGCCGCGTAGAGGTACTCCGGCCCCTGGTGGAGAAGCACCACCCGGTCATGGTTCACGTCCGCCGGGGGGGTCAGGATGGTCCGCCACTGGGAGCTGCCCACCGCGGCTTGATCGATGGACCAGTCGCACGGACCAGGGCAGCCACCCTTGGAGAAGCTGGCCCGCACGGCGGTTCCCGACGACACCTTGATGGCGCTCACGTCCCGGCCGGGCAGCAGGGACCAGGTCAGGCCGCCGTTGCCAGTGGCCAGGGCCGGGCCCCCATCGGCGCTGAAGGCGTACCCCACGTCCGGGTTGGCAAACCGGATCGAGCTGACCTGCGTCGTCCCCGCCGGGCACCCCACCGGAGCCGCCTCGAGCAGGCAAGCGTGCAGATCAGTCACGGTCACCCACTGCGTCCCGCCGTCAGTGGTCTCTAGGAGGGTGGCACAGCGCTGGCCGTTGCAGCCGGGCTCCACGCCGACGGCCCACCCTTGGTCGGCACTTATCCAGCTCAGGTCCACCGCCTGGAATCCTCGCGGGGCACTCCCGGTAGCGGGCATCGCGGGAGCCGCCCCGAGGGCCCCCCTGGAGTTGCCACCGGACGCGGCCGTGGAACCGCAACCGGACACGATCAGTCCAGCTGCCAGCAGGCTCAGGACGCGAGCACTCAGCACTGAGGTTGGAACGGTAGCGCATCCCCTTAGGGCACACCCGGGGGGGACCCCAGGGTCAGGGAGAGCCTTGGACCGCCGTGGCCAGCTGACTCACGACCTGCGCGGCCCGCTCGACCCCCGCCTGGGCAGGTCCGGGACCGGCCGCCGCGGCTGCGCTCTCGATCACGTACACGCTCTCTCCGGGGGCCGAGAGGCCATCGGCGCGGGCCAGTTCGGCCTGCCACTGGGTGGTCCCGGCAACCTTGAGCTCCTGGCTCTGGGCCGCGACCTCCGTCCGAAGCTGGCTCGTCTGGCTCTGGGTGGCCAGCAGCTGGCGGCCCAGCGCTTGGTCGGATCGGTAAGTGGACAGCGCGGCCACCGCGATCCCGGCCGAGACTAGAAGACCCGCGGCCAGGAGTGCCTGTCCGGCGGTGAGGGAGCGTCCCCGGCGCAGGAGGATCCAGCGGATCCGCACCTCGCGCAGGGCGTCCCAAATGGGACCGCCGCCATCAGCTCGTTTGGGGAATGACGTGGGGTGGATCTCGGCTGAATGTGGTGCGGGAAGTTCCCGCGGCTAAGGGGGCAGTATAGGCGCTCAGGTAACCTCGGGGGAGGACGGGTCAGGGGACGGGGGAGGAATTCGCTCGGCCGCCCGATAGTGATCCGAGTGCCGGTCCGTCGCCCGACGCAGCGCCGTCTCCGGGTCCACCCCGAGGCGCTGGCACTCGGCGACCACCTGCCAGAGCAGCTCGCCCGCCAGAAGCTCGGCGTCGGGCGCGCCGGGCTCCAGGCCCGAAAGGCCCTCCCCCATCGCCGGCAGCGTCGCCGACGGAAGTCCCAAGCCGGCCGCCCCAGGACCTCCTCGGGCAGCTCGCCGCTCGACCAAGACGGCGCGCAGCAGGGCCGGCAGGGACACGGGGATCCCGTCCAGGGCCGAAGTCCGATCGGGCTTCTCCCGCCGCTTCATCCGGTCCCAGTTGCGGAGCAGCTCGGGCTCATCGCCCACCACCTGGTCGCCGAACACGTGGGGATGGCGGGAGATCATCTTGGCAGCTGCGCCGTCCGCAACCTCCCGGAGGTCGAACGCTCCCCGCTCGGCTGCTATGGCGGCCTGCATCGCGACCTCCACCAGGAGGTCGCCCAGCTCCTCCCGGACCGCCTGATCGTCACCGCCCAGGATCGCGTCCGCCAACTCGTAGGCCTCTTCCAGCAGGTAGGGGACGAGGGTCCTCGGGGTCTGGGCCGCATCCCAGGGACAGCCTCCGGGGCCCCGGAGGCGCGCCATCAGCGCGAAGAGCCGCCCAACGGCCTCCGAATCCTGGCTCACCGCCCGCCGCCCGCAGGCTGGAGGACCCGCTGGTCCGCCAGCCGCCGCAGAACCAGGAGTAACAGCTGCGGCCACTCCGGGCCGGCGACCTGAAGCCGGACCCGGAGCTGGTTGCCACTGGCCGCCACCGCGGGGACCTCCTGGGCCACCCGACCCAGGTCAAGCCCGTGCCCTGGCTCGAACCGCACCACCACCTCGCCCGTCCCGGACTCGACCGCGGAAGCTCCGGCGGCGGCCGCCGCCAGCCGCACCCGCAGGCCCACGAGGAGATTCTCGACCTCCGGTGGTCGCGGTCCGAAACGTTGCCTCAGGTTGCGGGCCAGCTCGTCGAGGGTGGCGGGCTCGGTGGCCGCGGCCAGCTGCTGGTAGACCCGCAACCTCAAACGCTCATCCCCGATGTACTGGTGCGGCAGCAGGGATCGGAGGGGCAGGCTCACCGTCACCTGGGCGGGTGACTCCGGCAGCTCCTCGCCCTGAGCCTCCAGCACCGCCTGGCGCAGCAAGTGGTTGTACATCTCGATCCCCACCGCTGCGACGTCACCGTGCTGGGCCTCCCCGAGCACATTGCCGGCACCCCGGATCTCCAGGTCCTTGATGGCCAGGGTGAGGCCGGCACCCAGGTCTTGGAGCTCTGAGACCACGTCCAGCCGCTTGTCCGCCTGCTCGGTGAGCGAGCGCTCGGGGTCGTAGAGAAAGTAGGCGTAGGCGCGCTGGCCCGACCGTCCCACCCGGCCACGCAGCTGGTAGAGCTGGGCCAGCCCCAGGCGGGAGGCGTCATCCACGATGAGGGTGTTGGCGTTGGGGATGTCCAGCCCATTCTCGATGATGGTGGTGCAGCAGAGGACGTCGACCTCGCCCGAGGAGAAGGCCAGCATCGCCCGCGCCAGCTCCCCCTCCTCCATCTGGCCGTGCGCCACCGCCACCCGGGCCTCCGGTACCAGCCGGCGCACCAGCTCCACCTCTCGGACCATGGTCTGGACCCGGTTGTGAACGTAGTAGACCTGTCCCCGCCGGGCCAGCTCCCGGCGGATCACGTCCTGAACCAGCCCCTCCTCCTTGGCCGTGACATAGGTGCGGATCGGGAGTCGGCCCTCGGGAGGGGTGCGGATGACCGAGAGGTCGCGGATGCCCGCGAGAGCCATGTGCAGCGTGCGGGGGATGGGGGTCGCGGAGAGAGAGAGCACGTCCACCGCGGTCCGCAACTGCTTGAGCCGCTCTTTCTGGAGCACCCCGAAGCGCTGTTCCTCGTCGAGGATGGCAAGCCCCAGCTGCTTGAAGCGCACATCCCGCTGCAGCAGCCGGTGGGTGCCGATCACGATGTCCACCGTCCCCGCCGCCAGCCCCGATAGGACCGCGGCGGCCTCTTCCTCGGACCTCAGACGGGAGAGCTGCTCCACGACCACGGGAAAGGCTCGCAAGCGCTCCTTGAAGGTCAGGTAGTGCTGCTGGGCGAGCACGGTGGTGGGTACCAGCAGCGCCACCTGCCAGCCGTCCTCGACCGCCTTGAAGGCGGCCCGAAGGGCGATCTCGGTCTTGCCAAAGCCCACATCCCCACAGAGCAGGCGGTCCATGGGGCGCTCCGCCTCCATGTCCCGCTTGATGTCGTCCAGGACCAGCATCTGATCGCGGGTCTCCTGGTAGGGGAAGGAGGCCTCGAGCTCCTGCTGCCAGCGCGAGTCCGCAGCGAAAGCGTGACCCTTCGCCTGCTGCCGGCGCGAGTAGAGCTCGACCAGCTCCTCGGCGATCTGATCTATCCGACGCCGCACCCCCCGGCGGGTCCGCTCCCACTCCCCGGTGCCCAGGCGGGAGAGTTGGGGACTGGCCCCCACCCCGCCAACGTACCTCTGGATCCGGTCCAGGTGCTCGGCGGGCACGTAGAGCCGGTGTCCGTCGGCGTACTCCAGCTGCATGTACTCGCGTTCACCCTCGTCGTCGCTCACCAGCCTCATTCCCAGGAAGCGGCCCACCCCGTGGTCCCGGTGCACCACCACGTCGCCGGGCTGGAGCTCGAACCCCAGGATTCCGGCCTCAGGAGCTCCGGGACCGGACTGGTGCAGACGCCCCTGGTGGCTGGACTCAGCCCGGTGCACGGTCCGGACCAAATTCGAGGGGCGCCGCTTCTGGGCGCCGAAGAGGTCGGCGTCGGCGAGTACCGCCACCTCGCCGACCACCAGGCCACTCTCGAGATCTCCGGGCGCCACCGTAAGCCGGCCGGGGATGATGGGAGTCTCGTCAATTCGGAATTCCGGTACCAGGATCGGCTCCAGTCGGAGCTCAGCTGCCAGCTCGACAACGCGCGCCTCCTGCAACCCGATCTGCAGCAGCGCCCCCCCTCCTCCGGTGAACTCCCTGGCCCAGCCGGCGAAGGCCCCGAGGTCGCCGTTGAAGGCCGGAACCGAACCCATCCGGAGATCGCTCAGCAAGGCTGGTCCCTCGGCCGCCTCGCGGCTGAGGTCGACCCAGTGGGAGGACCGCAGCCGGTCCTCAACGTCCTCCAGGGGGACCAGTGCGAATGGGAGTCCAACTGGCAACTCGCCCCGCGCCGTCTCCGCCTCCTTGATGGCCTTCACCTCCTCGACCCACGCCTCCAGGGCGCGGACCAGGCGCGGCCAGCGATCGGAGAGGAAGACCGCATCCTCGGGCAGATGGGCGAGGAGGGAGTTCTCCGGCTCCGCCAGGAGGGGGGCAAGGGTGTCCAGGGAGTCGGGCTGGACCCCTTCCTCCAGTCGGGCCCGCTCCGCCTCCCAGCGCTCGCGAACGTCGTCCCGCATTCCCTCGAGGTCGGCGGAGCGCAGCCGGCCCGCGGCCCGCACCAGGGCGGCCGAATCCATGGGAAACTCCCTGGCTGGCATCAGGGAGACCCGGTCGAGGCGGGCCCTCGACCCCTGGGTCTCCGGATCCAACCTCCAGAGCCCGGCGACCTCGTCTCCGTCCCACTCCGCCCGCCACGGGCGGCCGTCCAGGGGAAAGCAGTCCACGATCCCTCCCCGTCGGGAGAAGTCGCCGGGGGTCAGAGCCACCGGCTCGTTCCGGTAGCCGGCCTCCATCAAGAGGCGGGCAAAGTCCGCGGGCGCAACTCGGCTGCCCACTTCCAGGTCCTTCAGCCAGGAGCCGACCCAGTCGGGGGCCAGGGTCGGCCGTGCCATGGCCTCCAGCGAAGTGACCACCACGGTAGGCGGGCCGGTCCGGACCCGCCTCAGAGTCCCCAGCCGGTAACGCAGGACCGCTGCCGCCGGTGCCACGCGGTCGAAGGGGAGGACGTCGGGGGCGGGGAAGAGGCAGACCTCCTCGTCACCGGAACCCAGCCACGTCCGGGCCTCGGAGAAGGCCTCCTCGGGCGAGTCCACCATGAGGCACACGGTGCGCCCCAGAAGGCGCAACCAGAGGGCGGCCGTCAGGACCGCCCCGGGGTGGGTCACCCCGCCGATCCGGCCGCTCGCCGGCGGTCCCTGCAGGAACTCGCGGCTACGCGTGCCCAGCTGGCCCCCGGCCAGCAGGTCCAGAAGGGAGCTCGCGGTGTCAGCCGTCACCGTTCCCGCCCGCGCCCCGGTTGTATTCGGTCATCGCCGCCTCCAACCCCCGCTCGGCCACCGAGAGTGCGGCCTCGGCGGCGCGCTCGCAGGCACCCTCCAGAAGCTTCCTCTCCTCCCCCTCGGGACGGCCAAGCACGTAATCAATCGGATCGACGCCGGGAGGGGGGCGTCCGATCCCCACGCGAAGACGGGCGAACTCCTGTGAGCGCCAGTGCGCCTGAAGGGAGCGGATGCCGTTGTGGCCGCCGGGACTCCCGGACCGGCGCAGCCGCAGTCTCCCCACCGCCAGGTCCAGATCGTCGTACACCACGAGCACCTGCTCCAGGGTCAGTCCGAGATCTCGCAGGAGCTTGGCTCCGGCAACCCCTGATTCGTTCATGTAGGTGCGCGGGCGGGCCAGGACGATCTCCCGGCCCGCGTGGTGTCCCCGGCCTGTCCAGGCCGGGTTCCGGGCGCCCCTCAGTCGCACCCCGAGGCGCCTTGCCAGCAGCTCCACGACGCGGGCACCCACGTTGTGACGCTGCCCTTCGTACGCAGCCCCAGGATTCCCAAGGCCAAGGACCAGAATCGGCCCGAGTTGGGGCGCGATCGGAAGGGAGTTCAACGTCCCGCGGGCACCAGTGCGGGCACCCTGGGGGCAGCCTCCCCCCGGCGGTCGGCCGCCAGTCCGAGCAGCCGCCGGGTCTCGATGGTCATCCTCCTGGCCTCCCCGGCCTCGTGGTGGTCGTGCCCCAGGAGATGGAGCAGTCCGTGGACCGCCAGGAGCCTCAGCTCCTCCGCCGGGCCCTGGGGCGCGTTCATCCAGGCGTCGGGAACGGAGATCACGATGTCCCCAAGCTCCGGCACCGGTCCGGGGGGCAAGGTGAAGTCAAAGCCGGCAGCTGTCTCGCTCGCGGGAAAGGCCAGCACGTCGGTGCTGGAGTTCTGACCCGAGAAGGCGCGGTTCAACCGGGTCATCTCCCTGGCGCCCGTGAGCCGGCAGTTGACCCGCCCCGATGAGATCCTGAGGTCCTGGAGGGCCCCCCTCAGGAGATCCCCCAGGCCGGCGGACCGAGCAACCGCCCGCTCCAAGGGGGAGAGGGAACGACTGAGAATGACCTGGGGGCTGACCTCCGCGCTCAGACCTGCTTGGCCCGCCGCTTGCGCGCCGCCATGGTCTTCTTCTTGCGACGGACGCTGGGCTTCTCGTAGAACTCCCGGCGTCGCACCTCGGTCAGGATTCCGTTCTGCTTGATCTTCTTGTTGAAGCGACGCAGAGCGCTTTCGAAGGACTCCCCTTCCCGCAGCTTTACCTCCGACAGTGGACCTCACCTCCTTTGCTTGAATGGCCGCGCCCCCACCCGATCCAGCGCGAACCCCGATTGTATCCGGCCGCGCCGCCCGTCCGCGCCTCGCCTCCCAGAGTCAGCGCAGCCCGCTGGCCACCTTGGGGTCCAGGTGGTGGCGCAGAAGCCGCAGCGTGGTGGCCGGATCCTCCTGGAAGAACATATGGCCCCGTCCTGGCAACCACTCCAGCGCCGAGCCGGAGATCCCCTCCTGCAGTCGCGAAGAATTGCCGGCGGGCATGACTCGGTCAGAGGTGCCGTGGAGCAGCAGGGTCGGGGCGGAGATCCGGGCGAGAAGTGGGGCTATGTCGTGGTGACGGATCGCGGACCACTGGGCGGCGAAGACCCCAGGTCGGACCGGGTGCGTCGCGCGCCAGCGCACCGCGTCCTCAATGACCTCGGGATGGGCCACGGCGAAGCTCCGCTCGTAGAGGACCTGGCAGGCCACCCGGTAGGCCATGCCGGGGTCCCGGGCGTCTCCACCCAGGAGCAGGCGGGTGTCCTCCGGGTCGGCGCGCACCGCCAGCCGGCCCCCCGGGCCGGTGCAGCCCAGGATCAGGGAGTTGACCCACTCCCCGTGCCGGGCAGCCAGACGCTGGGCCACCATCCCTCCCATCGACACGCCGAAGACAGCGGCCCCGCCCGGTGCCAGGGAGGCGATCACCCGAGCCGCATCGCTGGCCAGCTGCGTCATGGTGTAGGGGCCGGGAGTCGCGTCCGAGGCCCCGAGGCCCCGCTGGTCGAGCACCAGGCAGCGCCAGAAGGCGGCCAGATCGGAGATGTTCCAGACGAAGGCGTGGTGGTCGGTGCCGAGACCCGGGATCAGCAGCAGGGGGGGGCCGCTGCCGACCTCATGCACCCCCAGCTCCACCCCCGGCTCCACCTCCACCCGGTGGGTGATGCTGTCACTTGGCCACTCCACATCCCCATCGTACGGGGCAGACCGGGCGGGCAGCCGCCCCCTGATCTAGGCCGGAGGCGTTCGCTCTAGAATCGCCGAGTGCCCGTGTACTTCGCCAAGGGCGGCGTTCTGACGCCGACGGGCGAGGTTGAGCTGAGGGAGGAGCACGCTTGGCATCTCGCGCGGGTGCTGAGGGCCCGACCCGGTGAGTCCATCCGGGTGGTCGTGGACGGCACCCAGGAGCTGGTGGTCGAACTCTCCCTGGTCTCGGCCGATCTGGTCCGGGGACGGGTCCTGGCGGCCGAGCCAGCCCGGGGAGAGCCCCGGTGCCGGCTGCTCCTGGTCCAAGCGGTCCCGAAGGGTTTGGGGATGACCGAGGTGTGCGAGCGGACGTCGGAGCTGGGGGTCGCCTCGATCTGGCCCGTGTTCACCGAGCGCACCGTCCCACGGCCCGGTCCCGAGGCCCGCGCGGGCCGGCACCGACGGTGGTCGAAGGTTGCCAGCGAGGCGGCGCAGCTCGCGGGCCGAAGCCGCGCGCCGCTGGTCGAGGAGCCCGAGGGGCTGGAGGCGGCCCTCGAGCGGATCCGGGCCCAGGAGCCCGACACTCAGCTCTTCGTCTGCCACCAGGAGGGGACGGCGATCTCGCTGGTCTCCGCTCCCTATGATCCCGCGCGGCCCGCCGCCATCCTCATCGGTCCCGAGGGTGGCTGGTCGCCGGGTGAGCTGCGCCGGCTGAGCGGCCGGGGCGCCGCCGCGGTCTCGCTGGGGCCCCGCAACCTGCGGACGGTGGTGGCCGGCGTGGTGGCGGTGACACTCCTCTTGGCTCGGGCCGGGGAGCTCGGTCCGCCCTTGGGCGACACGGCATGACGGTCCGCTTCTCCCACCAGTGGAGGACCGGCGTCTACATTTCGCCAGAGGGGGATGGCGACCTGCGAAGGGTGCGGATCCGGGTGGAGCTGCGTCGCGACCCGCTCACTCGACGAGGTGGACGGGTGGCCCACTTCCAGGGCTTCCACCTGCGCCGTCCCGACCTGAGCGCCGAGGTGGCCGCCAGCCGGGCCCACTGCCCCTTCTGCCCGGAACGGGTGCTGGTGGTCACCCCCCGGCTGGAACCCTGTGTGGACGGTGCTTTCCGAGTTGTCGAGGGTGAGTCCATCCTCTTCCCGAACATCTCGCCCTACGACCGGCGCAGCGCGGTCGTGGTGCTGTCCCAGGCCCACTTCCTGGCTCCCGAGGACATCCGGCCCCGACACCTGGTTGATGGGCTGCGGGCGGCCCAGCGCTATCTGGGAGCCCCGGGTGCGCTTCGCCGCCGTGACTTCGGGCTGGTCACCTGGAACTACATGCCACTGGCGGGCGCGACCCAGGTCCACCCCCACCTCCAGGTGTTTGCCACAGACCGTCCCGGACGGCTGCTCGAGGAGGAGGTGGCCGCCAGCCTCCGCCACCTCCGGCGATTCGGCCGGCCCTACTGGGAGGAGCTGGTGGAGACCGAGTTCCAGCTCCAGGAGCGGTGGGTCGGCCGGGGCCGCCACACCGTCTGGCTGACGCCCTTCGTTTCCCGGAGCGTGGTCTCCGACCTGATGGTGGTGTTCCCGGGGAAAGCCCGGCTCTCAGACCTGTCCGTGGGCGACCTGGAGGAGTTCGGTCGCGGCCTCTCGGCCGCCCTGCAACAACTGGCCGCGGAGGGGGTCATGAGCTTCAACCTCGCCCTCTATCCTGCCCGTGAGGGCTCCCTGGACCCGGCGGTGTCGCTGCACGCCCGGCTCTCGCCGCGCATCTACTTCAACCCCGCCATCGGCGGATCGGACTCCACGGTCTGGCAGCATCTCCTGGACGAGCCGTTCATGGTCCGGAGCCCGGAGCGGCTGGCCGAATCGCTCCGACCAGCCGTGTCCGACGCCCTGTCCGAGGGGTGAGGGGCGGGGCGGCCGGGACGGCCGCCCCGCGCCACTCAGCTCTGCGCGGCCGGGGCCTCCAGGACCTGGGGCTCCGGCTGCTCCTCGGTGGCCACCGGAATCCGCCGGGGAGCCGGGGCCTCCACGCGCGGCAGGTGCACCGTGAGCACTCCGTTCTGGAAGGTGGCCCGGATCTCGTCCTCCTTCACATCCGCGGGCAGGGTGAGCTGGCGAACGAAGGAGAAGTGGGCCCGCTCCCGCCGGAGGTAGGTGCCCTCGGTCTGGGTTCCATCTGCCTTCCTCTCCCCGCGGAGGGTGAGGATGCCCTGGTCAGCGGTGACCTCCACCTCCTGGGGGCTGAATCCCGGGATGGAAGCCTCGACGAGGAACTCCCTTTCGGTCTGCCGGATGTCCAGGGGCAGATACGCCGTGGGGGCCACAGAGGTCGTGGCCCGGCCGCTCCCAGAGGTCAGAAGCGGGGTGCCGGAGAAGGCCTCGTTGACCCACCGGGCCATCTCATTCTGCAGGTTGAAAAGATCACTCCACGGATCCCAACGTGCCATCGTAAATCACCTCCCAACTCAAGTAAACCGCCTTCCAAGCGCCGGGAGATTCGCGAATCCCACCATCTGAATACCCCCACCCCGCGGGGGCCAAACACCCTCAGATGCCGATCGCGTCCTTGAGGTGCTCGAAGAAGCCGCGGCGCACGGGATGTGGCTTGCCGTCAGGGGGCGCCAGCTCGCGGAGCAGGTGCCGCTGCCGTTCGGTGAGCCGGGTGGGGATCACCACTCTGAGCCTCACCACCTGGTCGCCCCGCCGGCCGGTGCGAGGGTCGGGCGCCCCCCTCCCAGGGACGCGCAGCTGCTCTCCGTACTGGGTGCCCGGCTTGATGGTGACTGTCGCCGGCCCGTCCACCGTGGGCACCTCGACGGTGTCGCCCAGGGCCGCCTGGGAGACGGTGATGGGGCAGTCGTAAAGGATCGTCATGCCTCGCCGGGTGAGGAGGTCGTGCGGCCGCACGCTGATCACCAGGAAGAGGTCGCCAGGGGCTCCGCCGCGGGGGCCGGCAGCTCCCTCCCCCGGCACCCTCACCTGCATCTCGCTGTCCACCCCGGCGGGGATCTGGACCTCGATCGACTTGCGCAGGTCCACCACCCCCTGTCCGTGACAGGCGGGGCAGGGGGACTCGATCACCTGTCCCTCACCGCGGCAGCGCGGGCAGGGCTCGACGGTGACCATCTGGCCCAGCAGGGACTGGCGCACCCGCTGGACCTGTCCCCGGCCCTGGCACTCGGTGCAGGTGGTGGGCGAGGTGCCCTGCTGGGCGCCGGTGCCGCCGCACTCCTCGCACGCCGCCGGCTTGGTGACCTCGAAGGCGCGGGTGACGCCCCTCACGGCCTCCTCGAAGCTGATGCTCACCTGCAGGCGTAGATCGGCGCCGCGCCTGGGCCCGCTGCGGCCCCGGCTCATCTGACCACCGCCGAAGAACATGTCGAAGAGGTCGAAAGCGGACTGGAAGTTGAAGCCCCCGGGCGCGCCGAACCCGTCCCCGGCCTGACCGAAGGTGTCGTACTGGCGCCGACGAGCGGGGTCCGAGAGGACCTGATAGGCCTCGCCGACCTCTTTGAACCGCTCCTCGGCGGTAGGATCACCGCCGTTGCGATCGGGATGGTAGCGCATGGCCAGGGTGCGGTAGGCGCGCTTCAACTCTTCCGGGCTGGCGCTGCGGTCGACTCCCAGGACCTCGTAGTAGTCGCGACGCGTCTGGGGCATCAGCCGGGTTCACCCTCCCGCAACTCCTCTCCGGGGCCACCGGAGCCGGCTGCGTCTCCCGCCGCTGCCGGGCCGCCTTCCGCCGGAGGTCCCCCACCCACTGCTACTTGGGCGGCCCGCACGACGCGGTCATGGAGCCTGTACCCGGGCAGGTACTCGGCCACCACTTGGCCGGCCGGCTGACCGGGCATGGTGGCCACCGCATCGTGCAGCCGAGGGTCGAAGGGTTCACCGACTGCCGGGATGCGCTCCACCCCCTCGGAGCGCAGCGCCTCCTCGAGCTGGCGCACCGTGAGCCTCAAGCCTTCCGCCAGCCCGTCCGAGGCGTCGTCGGGCAGGTGGCCCAAGGCTCGCTCCAGGTTGTCCAGGACTGGCAGAATGGCCCGCAGCAGCCCAGCAGCCCCGTACCGCGCCTGCTCCTGCGCCTCCTGGGCCCGCCGGCGCTTGAAGTTCTCGAAGTCGGCCGCCAGCCGCAGGTACGCCTCCCGGGCCCTCCCCAGCTCCTCGGTCGGGTCCGGCGCCTCTGCCAGCGCCCCCTCTGGGCTCTGGACCTCAGGCTCGCGGTCGCCGGTCGGATCGGGCACGGGCGCCTCCTCCTGGTTAAAGTCCACAGGTCAGGCCAGAACCCGGGCCAGAGCCTCTCCGGTCACCTGTGAGATCAGTTGCAACCGAGCGGCGACCCGGGCGTAGCGGATGCGGGTGGGACCGACCACGCCGACGGTCCCCCAGAGCTGGGTACCAACACGATAGCTGGTCAGCACCAGGCTGCAAGCCTGGAGCTCCTCCAGGCTGTTCTCATGACCGATCACGACCTGCACCCCCGACTGGGGCGCGAGCTGGCCCACCACCGCGGCCAGGATCCGCTGCGCCTCGAGAACCTCAAGAACCACCCGCAGCCGGTTGGGGTCCTCGAACTCTGGGTTGCGGACCAGATTCCTCACCCCGTCGTGGAGGACCAGCGCCGAGCGGTTCTCAAGCTGTCGGAGGCCCGCCGCGACCTCCAGGACCACCGCCCGCGGCACCACCTCGGGCATGGGGCTGGACTCCAGCTCATCCGCGGACATACCCACCCCCGCCCGGTTGAGCGCCTCGGCCACAGAGTTAACGGCCTCCTGGTCGAGTGACGGATCCACCTCCACCGTCCGCTGCTGGGCTCGACGGCCGCTGCCGACCACGACCACCAGGGCATGGCCCGGGCTGGTCGAGACCAGCTGGACGCGCGCCAGCCGGCTGCTTCCCTCGGCCGGGCCCGTGACCAGGGCGACGTTGTCGCTCAGTCGGCTAAGTGTGACCGCGGCCAGCTCCAGGATCGCCTCGACGTCCGGCTCCACCTCCAGGAAGCGCTGGCGGACCTGGCGGCGCAGCACCGGCTCGACGATCTCCTGGGGAAGCAGGAAGTCGACGAAGTAGCGGTAGCCCAGATCCGTGGGCACCCTCCCGGCGGAGGGGTGCGGCTGGGCGAGAAAGCCATCGTCGACCAACTCGGAGAGCTCGTTGCGGATGGTCGCCGAGCTGAGCTCCATGAAGTAGCGCGCCGCCAGGACGTGGGAGCCCACCGGGACCACCGTCTCGGTGTAGTCGGAAACCACCGCCTGCAGAATGCGCTCTTTGCGTCCGTCCATGGCCTCGATCTCGGCAGATGCCCCTGCTTAGCACTCGCCAACTCTGAGTGCTAAGGGGAGTCTAACACGGGTGTTCGGCACCTCCCGCGGCAAATAGAATCGCCACATGGTCAGGCGCACTCCCCCCGATGTCGAGCGCGCCCGCGTCGGCCGGGCTCAGGCGCTCAACCCCTTCCGGGTCCGGCATCCCACCGAAACCACCCGGGAGGATCTCGCCCGGCGGGCCAGCATCCGGGAGGTGGTCTTCGGAATGCAGGACGGGCTGCTCACCACCCTGGGGCTGACCACGGGCGTCGCCACGGCCACGGCGGGAGCCGCGGTCTCGCACACCACCATCCTCATCGCGGGGATCGCCGGCGCACTGGCGGGGATGGTTTCGATGGGGACGGGGGCCTATCTGGCCGCCGTGGCGGCGAGAGACCTGAAGCAGGCTGCCATCCACCAGGAGCGTGCCGAGCTGGAGAGCCAGCCCCAGGAGGAGCACGAGGAGATGGTGGCCATCCTGGTGGAGAGCGGGGTTCCCGCCGCCACCGCCGAGGGGCTGAGCCGAGAGCTGGCGCGCTTCCCCCGCCTCTGGGAGCAGACCCACATCGAGAAGGAGCTGGGAATCGCCGGCACCGACCAGGAGAACCCCGGCCGCGATGCCCTGGTGATGGCGGTCACCTTCCTGGTGGGCTCGGTGGTACCGATCGTCCCCTACGTGGCGCTCGCCGGCATCGCCGCGGTGCTCCTGTCCCTCGGCCTCTCGGTGCTGGCCCTGGGAGCGGTGGGCGCCGCCAAGTCCAAGGTGGTAGGGCACCCGCTCTGGCGGGGCGCCGTTCAGGTCATGGGCGTGGGGTGCGCCGCAGCCCTGGCCGGCTATGTTCTGGGGGTCCTGATGCCCCACGTGTTTGGGCTACGACTGCCCCCGGGGTGATCAGGCCGCAGCCAGCTCCAGAGTGATCCGGTCCAAGATCTCCATCCCCTCGGGGGTCGCCCGCACCCTCTCCCCCTCCACCTCGAGCCAGCCGTGGGCCGCGAGCCTCCGGGAGACCGCCAGCAGCCGCTCCTCTCCGACCTCCACCCCCTGAGTGAGCCTCAGCCCCAGGGCCAGCCGCTCCAGGCTCAGCTGGGAGTCGTCCAGCTGCTCACTAGCCCGGATGCCGGGTGAGCCCTGGCCGACGACTCGGACATAGGTGGCGGCGTCCCGATAGTGCCAGTAGCGGACACCCCGTGCGCCCTCCACCGGCAGCCCGAGGGCGCCGGCCGCCAGCCCACCCAAGAAACCGTGGGAGCCGGCGCCCAGCGCCAGGTAGGTGCCTCCCTTCCAGTAGTTGAGGTTGTGGCGCGACTGGCATCCGGGACGGCTGTAGTTCGAAACCTCGTAGCGGGTGAGGCCCGCCGCCTCCAGCCTGGCCCGGGCCGACCGGAGCTGCTCCAACGCCACGGCCTCGGCGACCTGCCTGCAGCGTCCTGAGTCCACCAAGCGCCGGGTGGTGGTACCGGGTTCCAGGGTGAGTTCGTAGCAGGAGAGGTGGTCCGGCTGGAACTGAAGCACCTGGTCCAACCCGCTGAGAAAGGCGGGCGTTGACTGGCCAGGGATGGCGAACATGAGATCACAGCTGACCTGTGGGATGCCGGATTCGCGCAGCCAGCCCAGGGCATTCAGAGCCAGCGCGGCATCGTGGCCCCGCCCCAACCATCGCAGAGTGGGGTCCCACAGGCTCTGGATCCCCAGCGAGGCGCGGGTGACCCCCATCCGGGCCCACTCCCGCGCGGCGGCGGGGGAAACCTCCTCAGGGTTGGCCTCCAGGGTCACCTCGCAGCCAGCCGCCAGGGAGAAGCCGGCGGCCACCGCCTCCATGAGCCGCGCCAGCCGCGCCGGACCAAGCAGGGAGGGAGTGCCCCCGCCGAGGTGGACCGTCTCCAGCGGCTCCGCCGCCGCCCCCGAGTGGGCCACGAAGAC
This sequence comes from bacterium, assembly GCA_021785655.1. Lineage (GTDB taxonomy): Bacteria > Chloroflexota > Dormibacteria > Aeolococcales > Bog-877 > JAJYXT01. The sequence goes on from JAJYET010000002.1 coordinate 50,127, forward strand.
CAGCTCCTCCAACAGGGCGCCCATGTACCGGTCCTGCAGGCCCGGGCCCGAGACCGCGATCGCGAAATCACAGTAGGCGCAGCGCCGGCGACAGAACGGAAGGTGGACGTAGAGGGACCTGGGGGGACCCGGGAAGCCGTCAGCGGTCAATCGTGAGCACCGCCATGAACGCCTCCTGGGGAATCTCCACGCTCCCCACCCGCTTCATCCGCTGCTTCCCCTCCCGCTGCTTCTCCAGCAGCTTGCGCTTGCGGGTTATGTCGCCCCCATAGCACTTGGCCAACACGTCCTTGCGGAGCGCGGGGATGGTCTCCCGGGCCACCACCTTGCCACCCACCGCTGCCTGGAGGGCCACTTCGAAGAGCTGGCGGGGGATGACCTCCTTCATGCGCCGGACCAGCCTCTTGCCCTGGCCCTGGGCCTGGCCGCGGTGGACGATGGTGGAGAGGGCGTCCACCGAGTTCCCGGCCACCAGGACGTCCAGCTTCACCAGCTGCTCAGGGCGGTATCCGGCAAGTTCATAGTCCATGGAGGCGTAGCCCCGGCTGCGCGACTTCAGCTGGTCGTAGAAGTCATGGATGATCTCGCCCAGGGGGAGGTCGTAGGTGAGCAGGGCGCGGTCCCCGGCCTGGTACTCCAGGTGGCTGAACTCGCCGCGCCGCTCCTGGCAGAGCTCCATGATCCCTCCCAGGTACTCCCGGGGCGTCACCACCTCCAGCTTGACGCGGGGCTCCTCGATCGACACCACCTGGGAGGGATCCGGCAGCTGGTCCGGGTTGTCGATCTCCAGCTGCTGGCCGTCCCTCAGGTTGACGCGATAGGCGACAGAGGGGGCGGTGGTGATGAGCTCCAGATCGAACTCCCGCTCCAGCCGCTCCTGGACGATCTCCATGTGCAGCAGGCCGAGGAAACCACACCGAAAGCCGAAGCCGAGCGCGGCTGAGGTCTCGGGCTCGAACACCAGGGCCGCGTCGTTCAGCTGCAGGCGGTCCAGGGCCTCCTTGAGGTCGGGATAGTCGTCGCTGTCGACCGGGAAGAGGCCGGCCCACACCATGGGACTGGCCTGCCGGTACCCCGGCAGCGGCTCGGTGGCGGGCCGCTGGGCCTCGGTGATGGTGTCCCCCACCTTGCTGTCGCGGACGTTGCGGATGGAGGCCACGAGATAGCCGACCTCCCCCGCAGCCAGCTCCGCCACCTCCTCCATGCCCGGCCGGAAGCACCCCACCTCGTCCACGGTGAAGACCCCCTGCCCGGCCATCATCCGGATCTGGGTCCCGGACTCCAGCCGCCCCTCGAAGACCCGGACGTACACCACCACCCCGCGGTAGGGGTCGTACTTGCAATCGAAGATGAGGGCACGGAGTGGCCGGGTTACGTCGCCGACCGGGGCCGGAAGGTGGTTGACCACCGCCTCGAGGACCTCTGACACGCCCTGCCCGGTGCGGGCCGAGACCAGGAGGCAGCGCTCCTTGGCGATACCGATCACGGACTCCACCTCGGCCGCGACCCGCTCGGGATCGGCCTGGGGCAGGTCGATCTTGTTGATGACCGGGACGATCTCCAGGTTCAGCTCCATGGCCTTGTAGACGTTGGCCAGGGTCTGAGCCTCGATCCCCTGACTGGCATCCACCACCAAGAGCGCCCCCTCGCAGGCCGCCAGCGCCCGCGAGACCTCGTACGCGAAGTCGACGTGGCCGGGAGTGTCGATGAGGTTCAGCTCATATTCGAGACCATCCTCGGCGCGGTAGGGCATGCGCACCGCCTGGGCCTTGATGGTGATCCCCCTCTCCCGCTCCAGGTCCATGGTGTCCAGCACCTGCTCGGTCATCTCCCTCGGGGCCACGGTCCCGGTGGCCTCCAGGAGCCGGTCGGCCAGGGTCGACTTTCCGTGATCGATATGGGCGATGATCGAGAAGTTGCGGATCCGCGCGGTCGGGGTGCCCATCTGGACTCCGATTATCCCGAAGGGAAGGTCGCACCCATCCCGAGCGGAGCCCGCCGGCCCCGCCCCAAGTTAGGATCGAGACGTTCATGGCCAAGACCGAGAGCCCACCTCACCGGATCACCATCCGCCGGGCCCGTCGGATCGAGGACCTGGAGCAGGTCACCGAGCTTCAGGCGCAGATCTGGGGGTCAGCAGAGGTGGCGGCGCCCAGCTCCCTCCTGAAGGCAATCTCGGAGGCCGGCGGGGTGGTCCTGCTGGCCAGGGAAGGCTCCCGCCCGGTGGGATTCGCCTTCGGCTTTCTGGGCAGGGACCGGCACGGACGCCTCTATCACCGATCCCATGCCGCCGGAGTGCTGCCGGAGCTGCGCGACGCAGGTGTCGGAAGGTCCCTGAAGGACGCCCAGCGGCATTGGGCTCGCGCCCAGGGCCTCGACCGGATGGTCTGGACCTTCGATCCCTCGCAGCTGCGCAACGCCCACTTCAATCTGCACCGGCTGGGAGCGGTTGCCCGCCGGCATCACCCCGACTACTACGGTCGGCGAACCGACGACCTCAACCAGGGCCGACCCACCGACCGCCTGGTGGTGGAGTGGTTCCTGAACCCGGACCAGGCGGGACGTCTGCGGGCCCGGCGGCGGCTGGGCGGGCTGGCGATTCCGGTCCCGTCAGGGCTGCTGGAGACCGATCCGCCGCCCCTTGCCGACCTCCTTCGCCTGCGCCAGCGGCTGCGCCGGGCCCTCGCCGACGGGATGGCCGTCATCGACTACGACCGGGAACGCCGCGCCTATGTGGCGGCGGAACTCCCCCCCGGGTTCCCGCCCCCGGCGGAGTGACGCCGGGCCAGCTCCAGCTCACAGATCACATCCATCTCCCCACCGTAGTCGCCCTGGGGGAGCGCCTCCAGGTCGGCCGCCAGCTGCGGCGATGATCGGAGCCAGGGGCGCGCCGCGTCCAGGACCTGCTCACGGGAGGCGGGGTAGGCGACCCCACCCAGAGCTCTGAGCAGGGCCAGCCTGAGGTTGCCGACGGGAACGCCGCGAGGATTGGCGAATCGGGGCCCCTGGAGCCCGACCTCAACCGGAGGCTGGCCCGGAGCGCCGAGCGCCTCCCTCATCAACAGCTCCTCCAACGGCACCTTGGGAAGCAGGTCGGAGAGGTCGACGTCAGCCACCCTGGTCCACCCTCGGGGGGGCGGGGGGTCGACGCGCCCCAAACCGGCCGCGGTGGAGGTCCCACCGAAGTGGGAGGACGGTCCCCGCACCGCGACCGGCAACCTCCACCGTATCCCCGGAGCCGACCGATTCACCGCCCCGCGACCTCAGTGTGACGCAGCCTGCAGCCGGTCGTGACCGGTGAGCCATCAGGCCTCGCCCAGCACCCGGCTGGCTACCTCGGAGACATCGGGTGGGCGCTGGCCGGGATGGCTGCGCACGCGGTGACTCAGAACCATGGGCGCCACCTCGGCGACCTCGGCTATCCCGGCGCTCCGTCCGCCCCGGAGGGCGGCCAGCGCCTGAGCGGCCTTCCGCCCGACCAGGTCGGCGCGATGCCCGTCCACGTCGAGGGCGATGGAGAGCCGGGCGATCGCCTCCAGCACCGGCCTGCCCACCTCCACCTGGGGCAGGAGGGCCATCGCCTCGGCGATCTGCACCCGAAGACGCTCCTCGGCATCCGCCCAGGACGCCTGGAAACCCTCGGGGTCCTCCTCGAAGGCCTCCCGGCGCAGGACGATCTCCACCCGCTCGGACAGGTCGGAGATGCCCTCCACGTCGACGCAGAGCCCGAAGCGGTCCAGCAGCTGCGGTCGCAGGTCCCCCTCCTCGGGGTTCATGGTTCCCACCAGGATGAAACGTGCCGGATGCCAGACGGAGATGCCCTCGCGCTCCACCACGTTGACCCCCATCGCCGCCGCGTCCAGGAGGACGTCGACGATGTGGTCGTCGAGAAGGTTCACCTCGTCGACGTAGAGGATCTGGCGGTTGGCCTCGGCCAGCACCCCCGGCTGAAACCGGCGCTGGCCCGACTGGATGGCCGCCTCCAGGTCGATGCTCCCCACCACCCGATCCTCGGAGGCGTTGATGGGAAGTTCCACCACCCGCATCCGCCTGGGCTCCGCGACCAGCTCCTCTCCGTCCGCCCGGCGCTGCTGGCACTCCAGGCACAGACGCTCTGAGAGCGGGTCACAGCCGTACCGACACCCCCGGATGACCTGGATCTCCGGGAGGAGCCGAGCCAGCGCCCGGACCGCCGTGGATTTGGCCGTCCCCTTCTGGCCCCGGATCAGAACCCCGCCGATGCTGGGGTTGACGGCGTTCAACTCCAACGCCAGGCGCATCCGGGTCTGGCCCACAAGGGCGGTGAAGGGGTAGACGCTCCGCGGCTCGCTCACCTCTCGATTGTCGCAGAGGTGCCGCCCCCCTCCCGAGCGGCGTCCCGGTCAGGCGCCCCGGCGGAGGGCTTCGGCCACCGGCCGGAGGATCCCCTGCTCGGTGACGTCGAAGAGGGCGAAGTACTCCCCTCCCAGCCGGCGGCTGAGGTCCGCACAGGCGTTGAAGTGGTATCCGGCCAGCAGCGGACTCCCGGCCGTCTGGTTGGGGGGAGGGTGGTCGCGAGAGGTGTCGATGACCACGGTGTGGATCCGCGCCCGCTGGATCTCGGCGGCGGCGGCCTGCGCCTCGCGCAGCGGCTCGTCCCCCCGAAGGCTGATGTTCCCCCGGCCGTCGCTGATCAGCACCAGGAGCGGCAGCACCTCCTGGTCGCGGCGCCGCTCCGCCTGGATCAGGTCGAGGGCCGCCACCAGGCCGTGGGTGAGGGGAGTCGTCCCCCCCACAGCCAGCCGGCTCAGCTGGCGCTCGGCGAGGTCCACGCTCGAGGTGGGCCGGAGCACGACTCGGGCGCTGCGGCCAGCGAAGGAGACCATCGCCACCCGGTCCCGGCGGACATACGCCTCCCGGAGGAGGGCCAGGATGGCGCTGCGGGTGGCGTCCATCCTCTGCTCGGCGTCCATGCTGGCCGAGGCGTCGACGAGGAACACGATCAGGTTGCCGATCCGCCGCTGGCGGACCTTCTGGCGGAGGTCCTGCCGCTCGAGCTGGATCGCTTTCCCGTCGGCGGTAGGGGCCGCGCTGCGGCGCTCAACCTGGTGGGGAGCGGCAGCCCTCAGGGTGGCGTCCAGAGCCAGGTCGGTGGTCTTCTCCTGCCAGCGGGAGCTCACGTACCGGCCCCGGCGGTCCTGCGAGGTGGTGCGGCTGCGCCGGCCACTGCCGCGGCGCCGACGGCGCTCATGGGGCAGCTGCAATCGTCCCGCCTCATAGCGTTCCTCCAGCTCCACGCTGGCCGCGGGCGGCGCCGGCATCGGTCCCGCCCGGCCCGACGCGGCCTCGCCGGCCGGGCCCGGGGAGCTGGACTGACTTCCCTCGCCCGTCTCCCCTCCACCCTCCTCTCCGCCTTCCCCGCCTTCCGAAGGCCCAGGCTCGCCGCCCGGGCCCGGGGCGTCGGCCCCCTGGTCCCTTGCGCCCTCCGCCACCGGCGGCACCCAGCTGCCGGCCACCCTCCGGCGGTGCACCAGGGCCAGCTCGGAGACCTCCATCAGGTCCTGGAGGCCCGCCGGGCGCACCGCCCCGGAGGGCCCGGGCCGCAGCGCGGCCAGCGCGCGGGACGCCCTCACCATCACCAGGTCGGCACGGTGCCCGACCACCTGCTGATCCACGGCCATCCGGGCAGCGGCCCGGATCAGATTGCGGGGCAGTTCCACTTCGGGGAGTCGGCGGCGCGCCTCCGCCAGCCGGAAGCGCAGCCCCTCGTCGCCGCTGGCGGGCCCTGCCAGGTCCAGATCCGACTCCATCACCCGGACCCTCTGCTCGGGGTCCCGGAGCCCTACGACGTCAACGCAGAGCCCGAAGCGGTCCAGCAGCTGGGGGCGCAGCTCCCCCTCCTCGGGGTTCATGGTCCCAATCAGGATGAAGTGGGAGGGATGGCTGGCGGAGACACCCTCCCGCTCCACGAAGTTGCGCCCGCTGGCGGCGGCGTCCAGGAGAACGTCGACCAGGTGGTGGTCGAGAAGGTTGACCTCGTCCACGTAGAGGACCTGGCCGTTGGCCTCAGCGAGGACGCCGGGCTGGAACTTCACCTCTCCGGAGCTGAGCGCGAACTCCAGGTCAATTGAGCCCACGACCCGGTCCTCGGTGGCTCCCAGGGGCAGCTCCACCATCCCCGTGGGGACCATCTCGAGAGGCAATTGGCGCCCCCCCTCGGACCGCTTCCGGCACTCATCGCAGAGGTCCCCAGCGGAGGGCCGGCAGTGAAAGCGGCATCCGACCACCACCTCGCGCGGCGGCAGCACCGCCGCCAGGGCGCGCGCCAGCGTGGACTTGGCGGTGCCCCGCTCGCCCCGGATCAGGACCCCGCCGATCAGCGGGTCCACCGCCGCCAGCAGCAGCGCGAGCTTCATGCGGTCCTGCCCGACCACCTGGAGGAAGCCCGGTCCCCGGCGGGGCGCCAGGTCGACTTTGGGAAGGCTCAAGCGGGGTCGGGCCCGGTGGCGGTGAGACGCCGCCGCCACTCCGAAGGCAGGGCCACGGTCACGGCTCGGTCCGGCCATCCCACCTCGAGCTCTCCGGGGGGAGTGTCGGCAAGGGGGGCCAAAAGCAGGGCCACGGCGTTTCCACCTTCTTCCCATCCAGCTCCGGCCACCACCCGGAAGTGCGAGTCGGAGGAGGGGTATCCGATACGGGGAGGTGGGGCCGGGGGGAGCCCGGCCTCCCGCACTAGGAGGAGCTGGCAAGTGGGGCCCGCCTCGAGGTCCGCCGGCATCCCGGCCGCCCCCTCCGGCCCCTCGGTGCTCGGGCAGGGCAGCAGCTCGTGCCCTGACCCCAGGGCGAGTGGCTCCTCTCCCAGCTGCTCCATGTCGATATCGTAGATGCGCTGAGGTGAGGCGCGGAGCACGAGGAGCAGAGGTGGGAGAGCCGATCGGCATCATCGGAGGAACGGGTCCCTTGGGGACTGGCCTCGCCCTGCGCTTGGCGGCAGCCGGGCTGAAAGTGCAGGTGGGCTCCAGAGACTCGGCGCGAGCCGGGGGGGTTGCCGGAAGGCTGAACTCACGGCTGGACGGCACGGGCGCTGAGGTCAGTGGCGGCCCGAACCACGAGGTGGCAGCCCTCGCGCTGGTGGTGGTCGCCCTCCCCTACGAAGCGGTGCGGACGACCATCCCGGGACTGGCCGGCAAGCTGGCCGGCAAGGTCGTCGTCTCCACGGCGGTGCCGATGTCATTCGCCTCCCGCGGGCCTGAGCCGCTGCACCCTGAAGCCGGCTCGGCGGCCGAGGAGCTGGCGGAGCTCTGCCCCGAGTCCCGGGTGGTGGGGGCCTTCCAAACGGTGGCGGCGGGGCAGCTCCTGGACCTTGGGCTGCTGCTCGACGAGGACGTGCTGGTGGGTGGGGACGACCGGGAGGCGAGAAGGGAGGTGGCGGAGCTGGTTCAGCGAATCGCGGGGCTCCGGGCCGTGGAGTCAGGTCCGCTGACCACCTGCCGATACGCGGAGGGGCTCACGCCCTTGCTTCTGAGGCTGAACCGCTTGCACCACGCCCAGACCGGCATCCGCATCACCGGGCTCTAGCGGGGGCAGGCGCACCGGGCGTCAGATGTGAATCGCGGCCCCGTCGGCGGCGAGCACCGCCTCCTTGAGGCTCTCGCTGAGGGTGGGGTGGGCGTGAACCAGCGCCTCGAATTGGTCGGGCCGGACGCCGGACCACCCGGCCATCACCATCTCGGGCAGAAGCTCGGTAACCTCCGGCCCCACCGCGTGGGTGCCGATGAGCCGTCCGGTCGCCGCGTCGAACACGGTCTTGACGAAGCCCCCGGTCTCCCCCATGGCGATGGCCTTCCCGCTGGCCGTGAAGGGGAACTTGCCCACCCGCACCTGGAGTCCGCGGGCCTTCGCCTGCTCCTCGGTGAGGCCCAGCGAGGCCACCTGGGGCTGGCAGTAGGTGCAACGGGGTACCAGATCCACATCGAGGGGCGCGACCTCCCGGCCGGCTGCGGTCTCCACCGCTATCACCCCCTCCGCGCTGGCCGCGTGGGCCAGCAGGGGGGGGCCAGTCACGTCGCCGATGGCGTACACCCCGGACACGTTGGTCCGCTGATGCGGGTCGACCGCGATCACCCCCTCCCGCACCTGGACCCCGAGCTCCTCCAGGCCGATCTCCTCGAGGTTGGCCCGCACGCCGGTCGCGGTCAGCACCATCTCAGCCTCGAGCAGCTCCCCCGACTCCAGGTGCAGGCGCATCCCCTCGGCCGAGCGCTCCGCCCGCTGGATCAGGGCGCCGGCCCGGACCTCGATGCCACGGCGCTGGAACTGGCGGTTCACCTCGCGCGAAACCTCGGCGTCCTCTTGGGGGAGGATCCGGTCCAGCGCCTCGACCACGGTCACCCGCACCCCGTAGGTGGAGTACACGTCGGCGAACTCCGCGCCGATGGCACCTCCCCCCACGATCACGCAGGAGGCCGGGAGCCGGCGGAGCTCCAGAGCCTGGCGGTAGGTGAAGACGGTGCGGCCGTCCGGGTCCAGCCCCGGGAGAACCTTGGGGCGCGCCCCGGTGGCGATGATGATCTGGGTGGCGGCGACGGTCTGCCCGGAGGGCTCGACGCGGATGGTCTGCTCAGAGACCAGCCGACCCCGGCCCCGGACCACCTCGACCCCGTTTTTTTTCATCAGGAAGGCCACCCCTCCCACCAGCTTGGAGACCACCTCACGGCTCCTGGTGATCGCCGCGTCGAAGTCGGGGGCGACCTCGCCGGTGGAGATACCGAACCGATCGGCCTCCCGGACCAGCCGCAGCACCTCGGCATTGCGCAGAAGCGCCTTGGAGGGAATGCAACCCCAGTTGAGGCAGATGCCACCCAGGGTCTCCTCCTGCTCCACCAGGGCCACGCTCATGCCCAACTGGGCGGCCCGGATCGCAGCCACGTATCCCCCCGGCCCGGATCCCAAGATGGCCAGGTCCTTCATCGCTTCTCCTCCAGCCGGGACGGGCTCAGATCAGCAGCGAGGCGGGGTGCTCGAGGCACCACCGTAGGTAGCCCAGAGCCTCGGCCCCCTGGGCACCGTCGGTCACCCGGTGGTCGATGGCCAGGGTCATCTCCATGATCTGGCCGGCCACCACCTGCCCGTCCCGCACCACCGCGACCTCGCCCACCTCGCCCACCGCCAGGACGCTCCCCTGCCCCGGGGTGATGATGGCCGAGAACTGGCTGATGCCGAACATTCCCAGGTTGCTGATGGCGGTGTGCGCTCCGGCCAGCTCTTCCGGCCGCAGCTGGTTGCTCTTGGCGCGGGCGGCCAGGTCATGGGTCCGGCGGGCCAGCTCGGCGAAGGAGAGGGACTCGCAGGAGCGCAGCGTGGGGGCGACGAGCCCATCCGGCACGGCCACCGCCAGGGCGATGTTGCTGGAGAAGAAGCGCCTCACCCCCCCACCCACGTGGGCGGAGTTGAGCTGGGGGTGGCGCTGCAGGGTGAGGGCCATGGCCCGCACCAGGAAGTCGGTGACGGAGAACCGCGGGACCCCGGGCTGCTGCAATCCGTTGAGCTCCGACCGCAGCTTCATGAGGGCTCCCACGTCCACCTTGGTCGTGAGGTAGAAGTGGGGGATGGTGCTGTTGGCCTCAGACATCCGGCGGGCGATGGCGTCGCGCATCCGGGTGGCCTTGACCGGCTCCGAGGGATCGGTGGGATCCAGTGGGGCGGCGTGACCCAGGGCGCTCGGAGCGGCGGCGACCAACCCGCCCGACCGGGCCATGGCCTCGACGTCCTCGGCGGTGACCCTCCCCTCAGGCCCGGTCCCGCGCACCTGACTCAAGGGAAGTCCCAGCTCCCGCGCTCGGCGGCGGGCCAGCGGGCTGGCCTTGACCCGTCCCGCCGGGGGCGGCTCCTCGGACACCGTGGACTCCCCGCCCAGCTGGTGGGCCCAGTCCGGGACGGGCGTCGGGTCGGGCTCACTGGAGGAGGGGGCCTCACCCTGGGCCACGACCTCCGGAGACGGCGCCGCCTGCGCTCCCTCCCCGCCACCGGGAGCTGGCAACCCCTCCTCCAGCTCCTCACCCTCCTCGGCGATCACGGCAATGGGAGCCCCGACGGGCACCTTCCCGCCGGGACCGACCAGGATGCGGCGCAGGATGCCGCTGGCGTAGGCCTCGATGTCGATATCCGCCTTGTCGGTGGCGATGGAGGCGATGGTGTCACCGCGCTCCACCCGCGTCCCCTCCTCCACCAGCCAGCGGTTGATGGTGCCCTCGGTCATGTCGTACCCCATCTGGGGCATGGTGACCTGATAGGCCATCAGCTCATGCGCCTCACCGCGTCGACGATCTGCTGGCTGCCGGGAATGAGCTGCTGCTCCAACCGCCGGGAGTAGGGCAGGGGAACGTCGCGCATCGCCACGCGGGCGATGGGTGCGTCCAGGTCGTCAAAGCTCCGGTCCTGGATCTCGCTCAACAGGCTGCCGCCGAAGCCGCCGGTGCGCCAGTCCTCCCCGCAGAGCACCAGGCGGTGGGTCCGACCCACCGACCCGACCACCGTGGGGTAGTCCAGGGGCCGCAGGGTGCGCAGGTCGACCACCTCGCAGGAGACCCCGTCCTCGCGCTCCAGCACCTCGGCCGCGTGCAGCGCCTGGAGCAGCATCCGCGAGTATCCGGCCAGGGTCACGTCGGTGCCCTCACGGACCACGGCCGCCCGGCCGATGGGGACCTCCCGGTCCACCTCCTCGGGCACCTCCCCCTTGGTGCTGTAGAGCAGGCTGTGCTCGATGAAGATCACCGGATCGGGGTCCCTGATGGCGGACAGCAGCAGCCCCTTGGCGTCCGCCGGGGTGGCCGGCATCACGACCTTGAGGCCGGGGACGGACGCGAACCACCCCTCGAAGGTCTGGGAGTGGGTCGGACCGAGCTGGCCGAAGCCGGAGACGGTGCGCACCACGAGAGGCACCGACCACTGGCCACCGAACATGTAGTGGAACTTGGCGGCACTGTTGACGATCTGGTCCAGGGCCAGAAGGGCGAAGTTGACCGTCATCAACTCGGCCACCGGCCGCAGCCCGCCCATGGCCGCCCCGATCGCGAAGCCCACGATCCCGGCCTCGGCGATCGGAGTCTCCATCACCCGCTTGGGACCGAACTCCTCCACCAGCCCCTTGGTCACGGCGTACGAGCCCCCATAGCCGGTGATGCTCTCCCCCATCAGGATCACTCGCGAATCGCGGCGCATCTCCTCGCGCATGGCGCTGCGCACCGCCTCCCGGTAGGTGAGCTCAGCCACTTAGGTCGCCGCCCCTGCCGGGTCACCCGCCATGGAGGGGGTCTCCTCGGAGGCCTCGGGATCGATGGGCTTGGCGTAGATCCAGCGGTCCACCGTGTCAGGTTCGGGCCAAGGGGAGCTGTCGGCGAAGCGCACCGCCTCCAGCATCTCAGCCTCGACCTCCTCGTTGACCTCGGCCAGCTCCTGTGGGCTGGTGATCCGGTGCTGGACCAGAAAATCCCCGAAGCGGGGGATCGGGTCCAGCTCGCGCCAGCGACGAACCTCCTCCTTGTCCCGGTAGAGCTCCGGATCGGCCATGGAGTGGCCACGGAAACGGTAGGTCATGGCCTCGACGAAGAACGGCCCCTTGCCAGACCGGCAGTGCTCCGCGGCCTGCTGGACCGCTCCGTACACCGAGAGCACGTCCATGCCGTCGCACTGCACCGCGGGCATGGTGTAACCCTCGGCCTTGATCATCATGTCCGAGACCGGAGACTCTTCGGCCAGGGTCGCACCCATGCCGTATAGGTTGTTCTCACAGATGAAGACCACCGGGAGGTTCCAGAGGGCGGCCATGTTCAGCCCCTCGTGGAAGATCCCGTTGCCGGTGGCGCCGTCGCCGAAGAAGTCCAGCACCACCAGGGGCTCCTCCCGGTACTGCATGGCGTAGGCCATCCCCGCCCCGATCGGGATGTGGGATCCCACGATGGCGTGGCCGCCCCAGAAGTGACGGGAGGCGTCCGCAAGGTGCATGGACCCGCCCCGGCCGTGGCAGATCCCGGTCTCGCGCCCGAAGAGCTCGGCCATGCAGGCCTTGACGTCGCAGCCCCGAGCCAGCGCGTACCCGTGGTCGCGATAGTGCCCCAGGATGTGGTCGTCCTCACGCGCCGCGGCGATCGCTCCCACCGCCACCGCCTCCTCCCCGATGTAGAGGTGGAGGAAGCCGCCCACCTTGGCCTGGGCGTAGGCCTCAGCGGCGTGATCCTCGAAGTGGCGGATCTGCACCATCTTGCGGTACATGTCGCGGCCCTGCTGGGCGGTGAGCCCGTGCGGCAGGGCTCCCGCGGAGCGGGTGGCAGCGCGCGGGCGGCTCTTGCGAGGCGTGGTGGCCACGTGCCCAGTCTAAGAGATCGGCTGCGGCCCACCCTCCCGGCGGACTTCCGCAAACTCGGCGCCGCCGCCTCCCCCGTTCCCGTCCGCCATCGCGGTGCCGCTCGGCCGCTGGTCGTGTCCCCGGTAGGTGGCCGGCTCGGGCTTAGCGCTCGGTCCGGCGAGCCAGCGGGCCAACCGGTGAGACCACCCCGCCCCGCGGCCCGAAGGAGGTTGCGAAATTGGGGTCGCCGAGAGAGGCTTAAACCGTGCCCCACGGGGTATACTCCGTTTGCGCAGCCGCGGTGTGCGGAGCTGCCGGGTGGTGGGGAGCACCGGGTAACCGGGTTGCGTCCATTGCCGTTGACACCGAGGGGCCCAAGCCACGCTGAGCACCCCAGAGGGACCAACCCATGAGGCGTGGCGCCGCAACCGAGGAAGTGACGAGATGATGACCACCGAGCGGGACAACCGCTACCGGGTTACCCACCACGACATCCTGCGTCGGCAGCGCGAGAGCCTGGCCCGGACCAGGAAGCTGCGCAAGTACCGCTCCCACCTGGAACACCTGGACCGCGTTCTCGCCGACCTCGAGGACGCCCGCATCCGGGAGCGCCGGGTGGTGCCGCCGGCGATCACCGAGGAGCTGCGCCGGGCCGAGGTCTCCCAGGTTGACCCGGATCTCGCTCAGGTGGTGGCCAGCAGCCGCCCCAGCATCGACCGGGTACAGGACGCCGTGTTCGACGCCCAGGGGCGAATCATGGTCGAGGTCAGCCGGCTGCTGGGGCAACCGGACTGGATCACCATCGAGGCGGAGGAGGGCGAGGCCCTGGAGTTAGAGGCCTCCCGTCACTGACCGCCCCGGGCGGGGGCTCCCAGCGCCCGCTCTGGGTCGAAGTTGCGAGCCAACTCCAGGATCCGCTCCTGGTCTCTTCTCGCCTTGCGGCTGCGCGCGGTCTCCCGCTGCCGGGGTCTGACCGGCAGGTGGGCGGTCTCGGCCATGCGCTCGGCGAGCTTCGCGTCCCGAGTCTGCGTCATGCGATCCCACTCCTCGATGGCCTCTGCGACAGCGAGGCGCGTCTCCTTGGGGCCCACTTCGCCCAGCTCGGCCAACCGCGCCTCTAGCCTGGCCATGCGCCGCGCCGGTAGGCGGCTGCGGGCCAGCTGGATCGCCGACTCAGCCTCGGCCGCCTCGTGCCTTCGGGCCCCGGACGCCTGGCTGGCCACCACCTCCTGGCGCCTCGCCTCCCGGAGCGCGGCCTGGGCCTCCTGGAGCAGCGCCCCATATCCGGGAAGCAGCGCCTCGTGCTCCCCCTGGGAAGCCAGCGTCGCCAGCTCGGCACCCCGGGCCACCAGCCCGTCGACCGCCTGGTCCTGTCCCAGCTCGCGCAGCTGGGGGATGATGAACACCCCCAGCTTGCGATCCACCTCCACCCAGGCGTTGCGGACCTCCGGGGCTAGCTGCGGATGCTCGGGCACCGCCAGCGGACTACGGGGCATTCTCTCCAAACCTCCTCGGCGTCACGGTCACGGCAGCTGCGCGCCCGCTCCTCCCGAGATCCTTTCCAGGAGGCACCCGACCCCGGCGGCGGTGCCTTTGGGGGCGGCGAACACCGAGGTTCCCGCGACCACCACCGTGGCCCCGGCGGCTACGCAGCTCGACACATTGTCGCAGTCCACGCCCCCGTCCACCTCCAGCTCACAGCCGGGATTCAGCTGCGAGATCAACTCCGCCACCTGCCTCAGCCGCGGCAGGGACTGGGGCAGAAGGCGCTGGCCCCCGAAGCCCGGGTCCACCGACATGATCAGCGCCAACTCCACCTCGGGCAGGAGAGGCCGGAGGAGCGAGGTTGCGGTCCCGGGGTTGATGGCCATCCCGGCCCTGGCGCCCAGCTGGTGGATCAGCGCCACGCTGCGGTGCGGCTGAGGCCCCGCCTCGAGGTGCACGGTGACCGTGCCACAGCCCGCTTCGATGAACGCCGGGATGATGGCGTCCGGGCGCTCCACCATGAGGTGCACCTCCAGGGGCAGCCCGGTGTTACGGCGGCAGGCGGAGGCCACCTCGGGACCCATGCTGAGGTTGGGCACGAAGTGGTTGTCCATGACGTCGATGTGAATGCGGTGGGCACCGGCCAGTTCGCAGGCGGCCACCTCTTCCCCCAGTCTGGCGAAGTCCGCGGCGAGGATAGACGGAGCGAGCTGGACCAACTCAGCTCCCGGTGAGGCTCGCGGCCGCCGCCGCGTCACACCACACCTCGGCCCCCTGGGGCCGCCGGACGGCCAGCTGGGCGGGGAGGGAGACCGGGTCGTACGGCCCCTCGACCACTCGGACCAGAGTCTCGCTCTTCTCCGGTCCGGCCAGCAGGAGTGCCAGCCGCCCGGCCGCCCGGAGTGCGGCGGGACCGAGGCTCAGCCGGGGCTCCCCCGTGGGGGAGGTCGAGTCGAGGCACAGGAGGCCCAGGTCGTATTCCCTTCCGGGGAAGAGGGACGCCGTGTGCCCGTCCTGCCCCATGCCGAGCACGCACAGGTCCATGGCGGCTGCCCCGGCGGGGTCGAGGCTCAGAAACCGCTGCTGGAAGTTGGCGCAGAGCTCGGCCGCACCACCCCCGCTGCCGGCCTCCCAGGAGAGGAGCCGCGGGCGGGTACCCACGATCCGCTGCAGCAGGCAGCCTCGGATCATGCCCTCGTTGGAACGCGGGTCGGTCGAGGGGACCGCCCTCTCATCGGCCGGCAGCAGCACCACCCGGCTCCAGTCCAGCCCCGGCTGCTCCGCCAGGAGCTCGAGGAACCGGCGGGGTGTCTCACCGCCCGGCAGGCCCACCAGGGCGGCCCCCCTCTGGGCCACGGCCTGCTGGATGACCAGAGTGGCGGTGGCGGCCGCGAACCGGGCCAGAGCCTCCGGGTCCGGTTGCACCAGGACCCGGCAACGTCCCGGGGCGCCAGGCTCAGCCACGACCCCCCGGCTCCCCCCCGAGGGCCGTCCGCCGCCCACTCAATGGGCCCCGCCCACCGGGGTGAGAAGCCGCTCCAGCCCCTGGGTCAGCTCCAGGAGGCCGGCCCCGACGTCCAGCAGGTTGGCCCTCAGGACCCTGCGCCCCCGGCCAGAGAGGGAAAGGTAGTCGCCCAGCGCCTGGGCCGCCTGAAGGGTGGCGAAGTCGTAGGCGCGGCCGGGGATGGCGGGGGCGGTGCGGTGGGCACCGGTGATCTGCAGGAAGGCGGCGGTGTCCGGCCCCCCCTTGTGCAGCTGCCCGGTGGAGTGGAGGAACCGTGGACCGAAGCCGAAGGTGGTGGCGCACCCGGTGGCCAGGCTGAGGGCCCGGCGCAGCCGCGCGATCTCCTCCTGATCCTCAGGATGTCCCGGGCGCATCGGGAGGTAGGCCATGACGGCGATGTACCAGCCGCGCCCCACCCCGGCCAGCCACTGCCGAAGGGCCGAATCCAGGTCAACCGAGCCGGGGCATCCGCTCAGCTGCAACGTCCCGCTCGCGAGGTCATACGCCGGCTCCGGCAGCTGGCCCTGGGCCTCGTACCCCGCCAGCAGCCGGGCGGTGTTGTCCTTGCTCTCCTGAACATTGGGCTGGTCGAAGGGGTCGATCTGGAGCAGCGAGCCGGCCAGCGCCGTGGCCACCTCCCAGCGGTAGAACTCCGCTCCCAGGTCCAGGAGGTGCGGTGATGGGAGGTGGACCACCGGCTGGTCGGCCCGGACCAGCTCCTGCAGCCAGGCCGTGATCTTGGGATCGGGGTTGGCGGACCCGCTCTCCAGGTGGACGAAGAGGCGGTCGGCGCCATACGCCGGCACCTCCATGATCGGCTCGCCGACCACCGGCACCAGTCCCCTCCCCTCCTTCCCGGTGGACTCTGCCAGCAGCTGCTCGATCCAGATGGGCAGAGCCTCGAGGTCGGGGTCCGCCACGATGGTGACCTTGTCCCGACCGCTGGCCGCCGACCCGGCCAGAACCGCCGCCAGCTCCTCCCCGGGGCTGCCTTCAGCAGCCGCGCAGGCCTCGGCCATGGCCAGAGCCGCCGCCAGTAGCTGGTCCAGGTCCACGCCGATGGTGGCTGCCGGCACCAGCCCGAAGTCGGAGAGCGCGCTGTACCGCCCGCCGATCTCCGGGTTGGCGGAGAAGACCTCGTGGAAGCCCAGCTCCCGGGCCTTGACCTCGAGCGGGGTCCCAGGGTCGGTGACGGCGACGAAGTGCTCCCCAGCCATCTCCCCCACCGCCGCCACCAGCAGATGGTGGAAGTAGGCGAGGTGGCTCAGAGTCTCCGTGGTTCCCCCGCTCTTGGAGGAGACGATGAACAGGGTCCGCTCCAGCTCCAGTTGCGACGCGACCTGGCTCACCTGATCGGGGTCGGTGGAGTCCAGCACCAGGAGCTCCGGGAACCCCGGGGCCGCTCCGAAGGTCTGTGAGAGCACGTCGGGGCACAGGCTGCTGCCCCCCATTCCCACCAGGAGCGCCTGGCGGAACCCCCGGTCCCGGACCCAGCTCCGATGCCCCTTGAGGCGGGAGATCGCTTCCTGCTGACGGCGAGGTTCTTCGAGCCAGCCGAGCCGGTGGCGCATCTCCTCTCGCTGGGCCTCGTCGCCTGGCCACAGCGAGATGTCTCGAGCCGCCAGCCGGGCGCTGGCATGGGTGGCCGCCAGCCGGGCGGCTGCCTCCTCGACCGGCTCGGCGGTCGAGCCCAGCTCCATCCTGGCCGTGGTGGCGGTGGCGATGAAGCGGGTGCGGGGGGAGGCCACGACCCGGCCGGCGCCGAGGCTGGCCCGCTTTCCGCCCACCTCGGCGAGAAGCTTGTCCATCGACGCGGCGAAGCTGGCCACCCCCTGCTCCTCGAGGAGTCGGGTGACGTCGGCGAGGTCGATTCCCAGCTGCTCCAGGTGGGCCCGGTTCGCCTCCGCCAGCGCCAGGTGTTCGCGCAGGCTGTCGCGGACGCGCCCGTGGTCCAGGAAGGCCCGGACCGAGGCCGGAGGCATGGTGTTGACGGTGTCCCGGGCGATCAGCTCCTCGCAGTAGAGGACGTCGCGATAGGCAGGGTTCTTGGTGCTGGTGCTGGCCCACAGGGGACGCTGCAGGTGAGCTCCGGCCTCCCGCAGGGATGAGAAACGCGGTCCCCGCATCACCTCCTCGAAGGCCAGGTAGGCCAGGGCGGCGTTGGTTATGGCCGCGGTCCCGTGGGCCGCCGCCAGCTCGCGGGCCCGCTCCGGGGCCGCTCTCTCGGCCAGGCGGTCGAGCCTGCGGTCCACCTCGGTGTCGACCCTGCTCACGAAGAAGCTGGCCACCGAGCGGCTGGCCGACACGTCCAGGCCGGCCTCCCGCCGCCGCTCCAGCCCCCGGCAGTAGGCCTCCATCACCTCGCGGTAGCGGTCGACGGCGAAGATCAGGGTGACGTTGACGTTCAGCCCCTGAGCGATGGCCTCCTCCACCGCCGGCACCCCCTCCGGCGTCGCCGGGATCTTGATCATGAGGTTGTCCCGCCCCACCAGCTGCCGGTAGCGGAGGGCGGCGGCGACGGTGGCCGCACTGTCGTGGGCCAGGCGGGGTGCGACCTCCAGGCTCACGTACCCGTCGCGGCCGCCGCTCCGGCGGTGAACCCCGGCCAGGATGTCGCAGGCCGCCCTGACGTCCTCGACGATCAGGCGGTCGTAGATCTCCTCGTCGCTGAGCCCCTCCCGGGAGAGGCTGGCGATCTCCAGGTCGTAGGCATCGCTGCCGGAGACCGCCTGCTCGAAGATGGTGGGGTTGGCGGTCACCCCGACCACTCCCAGGTCGATGAGCTCCCGCAGACCGTTGGAGCTGATGAGGTCCCGGCTCAGGTTGTCGTACCAGACGCTCTGACCATGGTCCGCCAGCTGGCGCAGGGTGTTCTCGGCCATTTCCGCCACCTCTTCAAGCCTCAAGAAGTTCACGAGCCCGCTGGGCCACCCGCTGCGGGGTCAGTCCCAGGTGCTCGTAGATGGTTTTGTAAGGCGCGGAGGCGCCGAAGCGATCCACGCCGATCACCGCCCCTTGGGGTCCCACCACCGCCTCCCAGGGCTGTGGGACACCAGCTTCCACCGCCAGCCGGGGCACGCCGTCCGGGAGCACCTGGGAGCGGTAGCCCGCCTCCTGCTCCCGGAAGAGCTCCAGCGATGGGATGCTCACCAGCCGGGCCGCGATCCCCGCCTCCAGGAGCAGCTCTCGGGCCGCGGCACAGATCGAGAGCTCGCTGCCGGTGCCGATCAGCACCACCTCCGGCAGCCCGCCGCGAGCCTCCTGGAGGATGTACCCGCCTCGAGCCACCCCGTCCCGGCCCAGCTCCCTGGTGCCGTCGAGCACCGGCAGCCCCTGGCGGCAGAGGACCAGCGCCGTGGGGGCGGAGCCGCGCTGCAACGCCACCATCCAGGCCCAACTGGACTCGTTGGCGTCCCCGGGGCGGAGCACCACCAGACCGGGGATGACCCGGAGCGCCGCCAGCTGCTCCACCGGTTGGTGCGTGGGGCCGTCCTCGCCCAGGCCGATGCTGTCGTGGGTGTAGATCCACACCACCCCGAGGGAGGAGAGGGCCGATAGCCGCACCGATGGCCTCTGGTAGTCCGAGAAGGTGAAGAAAGTGGCACTGAAGGGGCGGACCCCGCCGTGGGCCGCCATGCCGTTGACCGCCGCCCCCATGGCGTGCTCCCGGACCCCGAAGTGGAGGTTCCGACCGTCCCCAGTCTGGCCGTCGAAATCGCGCTCTGCGCTGAGGCGTGTCTTGGTGGACTCGGAGAGGTCGGCGTCCCCACCCACGATCCAGGGGATCCTCTCCGCCAGCCGGTTCAGCACCTCCCCGGCGGAGACCCTGGTGGCCAGCTCCGGCCCCCCCGGCTCCCAGACGGGAAGTGCCCGCTCCCACCCGGCGGGAAGGTCTCCGAGGAGGGCCTGGCCCCATTCCTCCGCCAGCTGCGGCTGGGCGGCGGCGAAGGCCGCGTGCCGTGCTTCCCACTCCCTCCGCCACTCCGCACCGCGGGGCAGCGCCTCCCCGAAGACCGCCCTCGCCTCCTCGGGGACATGGAAGGCGGCGTCTGGATCCCAGCCGTAGGCCCGCTTCACCGCGGCCACCTCGGCCGCCCCCAGCGGCGACCCATGCGCGGAGTTGGAGTCCTGCTTGTGCGGGGAGCCGTACCCGATGTGGGTGCGGACCGCGATCAGGGAGGGCCGCGTCTCGTCGGCGATCGCGGCGTCCAGAGCGCCGGCGATCCCCTCGAGGTCCAGGTTCCCGTCCTCCACCCGCTGGACCTGCCAGCCGTAGGCCCGGAAACGCTCCTCCACGTTCTCGGTGAAGGCCATGGAGGTGGGGCCGTCCAGGGAGATGTGGTTGTCGTCGTAGAGGCAGATCAGCCGGCCCAGCTGGAGGTGGCCGGCCAGAGAGGCGGCCTCCGCGGACACCCCTTCCATCAGGTCCCCATCGCCGCAGAGGACGAAGGTGCGGTGGTCCACCACCCGGTGGCCCTCCCGGTTGTAGCGGTGGGCCAGCCAGCGCTCGGCGATGGCCATCCCCACCGCGTTGCCGAAGCCCTGGCCGAGGGGCCCGGTCGTGACCTCGACCCCCGGGGTGAGCCCGCGCTCGGGGTGCCCCGGGGTGATCGACCCCCACTGCCGGAAGCGCTGCAGATCCTCAAGGCTCACCCCGTACCCGGTGAGGTGGAGCAAGGAGTAGAGGAGGGCGGAACCGTGGCCCGCGCTGAGGATGAAGCGGTCGCGGTCGGGCCAGCCGGGGTGGGCGGGGTCATGGCGCAGGAACCTGGTCCAGAGCACGTAGGCCATGGGCGCCGCTCCCATGGGCAACCCCGGGTGACCCGAATTGGCCTTCTCCACGGTGTCGATGGCCAGGCAGCGGACGGTGTCGATGCAAAGCGTGTCGAGGGCGGTCCCGGCGAGGGGCAGGGTGCGCCGCCCAGCCGCCAGCTCGCTCTCCGTGGGACTCACGCCTCCATGGTCGCACGCCCGGGTTAAGGGACGTCCCCACACGAGGGACGCGGGTGCGCGTCGACGGACACGGGCGTCCAGAATGGGGGCGTGGTCGATGGGAGCCGTCCCGGGCCGGTCCTTTTCCTGGGGGTGGCCCCCGAGGTGTTGGCGGCCGCAGATGGGCGCATCGTCGCCGTCGGGCGCGATGCGGTGGAGATGGGGGCCGGTGCCCGGGTCGTGGAGCTGGAAGGCCGGGTGCTCCCCGGCCTCGGGGATTCTCACCTCCACCTCCACGAACTGGTGCGGCTGCGCCTCGATCTCGATCTCTCCAAGGCGAGGACCGCTGCGGAGCTCCTGCGCCGGGTCGCGGCCCGGGCCGGCAGGCTGGGGCCGCAGGAGTGGGTGGTCGGCTCCGGGTGGTCGGGGCGCCTCTTCGCGGAGGGGGTGGCCCCGAGCCGCCGGGAGCTGGACCGGGCGGCCGACGGCCGACCGGTCGCCCTGCTGAGCCGGGACGAGCACTCGGTCTGGGCTAGCACCAGAGCCCTGGAGCTGGCGGGGATCGCCTGGCAGGGGCCGGACCCCCATCCCATGGTGGTCGACCGTGGCCCCGACGGTGACCCCTCCGGCGTGGTCCGAGAGGCCGGGCCGGCGTTCCTCCGCCTGATCCCCCGCCCCGATGCTCCGGCGTACGAGCGGGAGCTGGAGCGCGTGCTCCAACGGCTGTCGGCGCTGGGGTTGTGCTCGATCCACTCGATGGACCCCCCAGAGACCTACTTCGCCTTGCAGCGTCTCCACGCCCGTGGCCGGTTGCCACTTCGGGTCACCTACAACCTGCCGGCCGACCTGATCGAGGACGCCGGGAGGCTGGGCCTTCGGCAGGGCCTGGGGGACCCCTGGCTCCGACTGTACGGGGTGAAGGCCTTCGTGGACGGGTCCCTGGGCAGCGGGACCGCGGAGATGCGTGGTGGCGGTGGGGTGGCTCGCCTCTCCGATCGGGACCTTCGCGACCTGGTCGAGGTCAGCGCCCGGACGGAGCTCAACCTCTGCCTCCACGCCATCGGGGACATGGCCGTCCACCGCGCCCTCTCTGCCCTGCGCGCCGGGGTCGGGAGCTGGCCGGGGTGGCGGCCCCGGATCGAGCACGCCCAGCTGGTCGATCCCTCCGACATCCCGCTCTTTTGCGAGGTGGGGGCGGTGGCCTCGATGCAGCCCCTGCACGCCCCCGCCGACCGGGAGATGGCCGACCGGATCTGGACGGGGCTGACCGGGCACGCCTACGCCTGGGGGATGCTGGCCCGGGCCGGGGTCCGGCTGGCCTTCGGATCCGACGCCCCAGTGGAGTCGGCCGACCCGATGCTGGGGATGGAGGCCGCGACCGGGTGGCGGAGCCGCGCCGGATGGCACCCCGAGCTGGCGCTGACCCGGAGGGAGGCGCTGCTCGCCTACACCTCGGGGGTGGCCCTCGCCGGAGGGGTAGAGCGCCAGGAGGGCCGGCTGCGCCCTGGATACCGCTGTGACCTCACGGTGGTGCGGGGCGGGCGCGTGGTCGCCACCGTGGTGGACGGAGTGGTGCGCAGCGCGGCGCCTGATCCCACTTGACACAGCCGGCAATCTCGGGACTACCCTTCCACACGGGTCGGGCCAAGCCCCCTCCCAAGTCCTAATACTGCAAGGAGGGTCAGGGGCCATGGCCAGCAACGTCCTCACCGCGGGAGCCGAGGCGGCCGAGGCCGCCAACCCCTATGAGACAGCCCAACGCCAGTTCGACCAGGCGGCGGCGATCCTGGACCTGGACCCGGGGCTGCGCCAGGTGCTCCGAGAGGTCCGGCGTGAGTTCACGGTCAATTTCCCAGTGCGGATGGACGACGGCAGCATTCGCGTCTTCACCGGCTACCGGGTGCAGCACAACCTGACACGGGGCCCGGCCAAGGGGGGGATCCGCTACCACCCCCAGGTCAGCCTGGATGAGGTCAAGGCGCTGTCCATGTGGATGACCTGGAAGTGCGCGGTGACCAACCTCCCCTACGGCGGCGCCAAGGGCGGGGTGATCTGCGACCCGACTCAGCTCAGCTTGCAGGAGCTGGAGAACCTAACCCGCCGCTATGCCAGTGAGATCTCCCTCCTGATCGGGCCGGAGAGCGACATCCCGGCTCCGGACGTCAACACCAACCAGCAGACCATGGCCTGGATCATGGACACCATCTCCATGGAGAAGGGCTACTCGGTCCCCGCCACGGTGACCGGCAAGCCGCTTTCGATCGGCGGTTCCCAGGGAAGGCCGGCGGCGACCGGCCGGGGAGTGATGGTGGTCACCCTGGAGGCCTGCCGGCGGATGGGGCTGGACCCGAGCCAGGCCACGGTGGCCATCCAGGGCTTCGGCAATGTGGGCAGCGTCAGCGCTGAGCTGCTCCACGGCCAGGGGTTCAAGGTGGTCGCGGTCTCGGATGTCTTCGGGGGGATCCACAACCCAGATGGGCTGGACGTCCCCGCCCTGCTGGAGCACCAGCGGACCACCGGCAAGGTGAGAGGCTTCGCCGGGGCCAGGGAGGAGATCTCCAACTCGGCCCTCCTGGAGCTCCCGGTACACATCCTGATCCCGGCCGCCCTCGAGAACCAGTTCACCATGCACAACGCCGCCCGCGTCCAGGCCAAGCTGGTGGTGGAGGCGGCCAATGGGCCCACCACCCCCGAGGCCGACGACATCTTCCACCAGCGCGGAGTGGTGGTGGTGCCAGACATCCTCGCCAACGCCGGTGGGGTCACCGTCTCCTACTTCGAGTGGGTGCAGGACCTCCAGTCCTTCTTCTGGGAGGAGTCGGAGATCAACCAGCGCCTCACCCGGATCATGGAGCAGGCCTACCACCAGGTGGACGATCTGGCCCAGCAGCACCGCACCACCCTGCGCATGGGGGCCTACTGCCTGGCGGTCAAGCGGGTGGCGGACGCCACCGCGGTCCGGGGAATCTATCCCTGATCGGCCGGCCGCTCGTCGTGGCCGCCGAACTGTTTGCGCATCGCCGATAGGACCCGGTTGCTGAACTCGCCCAGGTCGCGGGAGGCGAAGCGCGAGTAGAGGGCCGCGGTGAGGACCGGGGCCGGGACCCCCTCCTCCACCGCTGCGATCGACGTCCACCGTCCCTCACCGGAGTCCGACACCCGGCCCTGGAACTGGTGGAGGTCCGAAGACTCCGCCAGCGCCGCGGCGGTCAGGTCGAGCAGCCAGGAGCCCACGACGCTCCCCCGGCGCCAGAGCTCCGCCACCTGGGCCGTGTCGATCCGGTAGCGATAGAACTCAGGGTCCTCGAGCGGCGCGGTCTCGGCGTCCCCGGTCCGCTGCTCCAGCCCGGCGTCGGCGTGGTGGAGAATGTCCAGCCCCTCCGCCAGCGCCGCCATCATCCCGTACTCGATGCCGTTGTGCACCATCTTGACGAAGTGGCCGGCCCCACTCTCGCCGCAGTGCATGTAGCCCAGCTCGAAAGACTCAGCGGGGCCGGTGCGCGATGGAGTCCTGGGGGCGGCGTCCACCCCCGGGGCGATCGAGGCGAAGATGGGATCCAGGCGGGAGAACGCTTCAGCCTTCCCCCCCACCATGAGGCAGTACCCGCGCTCCAGCCCCCAGACGCCGCCGCTGGTGCCGCAGTCCAGAAGGGTGATCCCCTCTCCTGCCAGCCTCCTCGACCGGCGGATGTCGTCCCGGTAGTAGGAGTTGCCGCCGTCCACGATGGTGTCACCCCGGGCCAGCACCGCCTCCAACCCCTCGATCGTGCTCTCGGTGATCCCCCCGGCGGGAACCATGACCCAGACCGCCCGCGGCGGGGCGAGCTTCTCCGCCAGCTCCTGCAGGGAGGCGGCCCCCACGGCGCCCTCTGAGGTGAGTTCCTCCACCGCCTTCGGGTTCACGTCGTAGACCACCAGCTGGTGACCGTCGCGCATCAGCCTCCGGACCAGGTTGGCTCCCATCCGGCCCAACCCCACCATCCCCAGCTGCATCGGCCTTGCTGTCGCCATCTGCACCACCTCCGCTGGTCCTGCCCTGCGGGCGATCCGGCCCCCCCTAGGGTATAGGGACCGGGTCAGCCGCCTTCCGGGCACCCCGCCCGGGACGTGTGCCAGCTGGAGGCGGTGGCGGTGGGGGCATACAGGACATTGGCCGAGGTGCCGAAGACGCAGGCCCAGCCGCCGGTGTGCGAGAGCAGGACGGCCAGGGCGCTACCCCTCGGCTGCCAGACGAGGTTCACCCGGTAGGAGCGCAGCAGCCGCAGACTTCCGCGGCCCCCAGCCACGATTTCGAGGTAGTCGGAGATGACCTGGCGGCCCATGAGGACCGCCTCGCCGAAGATGAAGACCCGGTCCGGGGCGCACCCGCTCCCCACCGGTTCCGCGTGGTCGATGCGGTACAGGAACCAGCCACTGCTCCCGTACGGGGCCAGCACCCGGGCGGTGGGCCCGTCGCAGATCACCCGCCCCACCGCCACCGGGTAGGCCGAGCTCTGCAGCTGGTTCTCCGGGCTGCTCAGCTGGGACGTCATGCGCGCGGCGGTGGTCAGGACCACCAGGCCCATGACCAGAGCGGTGAACCAGACGGGGGCTGGGGCCCGTCTCCTGGGACGCAGCCGGAGCCCGGAGCGAAGCTCCAGCCCAAGCTGCTCCACGCCGTCCACCCACAGCGGCAGCGAGAGCACGGCGAAGATGGGGATGTCCCGGACCGCGTAGAGGAGGAGAAGAACCCCCGCCACCGCCAGGAAGAGGTCGGAGACCCTGGTCCGGCGCGCCCACCGGGCCGCCACCACCAGAGAGAGGAGCAGGAAGAGGGCCGGGATGTTCGCCGCCTGGTGGAAATCGGGAGGCTGCCACTCGTTGAGGTTGGCCTGGGCCACGTGGCTCAGGAGCAGCTTGAGGGGGTACAGGTACACCCCCCAGCCGTTGGGGTTGACCATGGCGGACAGCGCCGCCAGCACGAGCCCCACCACGAGGTCCCGGAGGGGCCGCCACCCGAGCGACCCGGGGCGCCGAAGGGCGGTCGACACCCCCTCGCCGACCAGAAAGACCGCCATCACCCCGAGCCCGATGGTGAACCCGCCGTGGAGGTTGCTCCAGAGGGCGAAGAGCGGCACCAGGAGAAGCAGCAGGCGGCGGGTCGGACGGCTGCGGTAGCGGTCCAGGAAGGTGAGCAGCACCCCCAGCAACCCGAAGGTGAACATCTGCGGGCTGGGCCCCCAGATCTGCAACCCGGATACGACCACCAGGGCGGCGCCGAGGGACACCGCCCAGGCTGATCGTCCAAGGCGCCACACCCGCCCGACCGCCAAGAGGAACCCCACCCAGGTGGCCGCGGCCATGAGCAGGATCACGGCGGTCATCCCCAGGTGGGTGTAGAGGAGGGCGTAGAGCGCCTCCGCGCCCCACTCCTGGGTGATGAAGGGGCGGGTGAAGGCGGTGAAGGTGAAGTAGTTGTGCTGGGGCACCCCGTGAGCCAGGATCTCCAGCCCGACCCGGGCATGCCACCAGAAGTCGGGGTCGAACTCCGGGGTGGTGAAGGCCGCCCAGCCCAGGACCAAGATCGCCAGCAGCAGCACCGATGGCGCTTCCAGCCCGGCGACCCGAACCCGCCGACTGGCGGCGGCCGGCTCACCCAATGACATCCTGAGGCGGGATTCTAGGCGCGGGACCACCCGCTCCCGGCCGCTTTGCTGCTACGGCCCGGCGCGTTCGGGTAACGGCTGCGCCCCTGCGCCTGGATGGAGGTCCCGGTGCGCTCCGCGATCAGGCGGGATCGGGCCCCCAGCTCGCCAGGAGGGCGGAGACCCCGCGCCCGGGCTCCACCTCCTGGCCCAGCCGGGCCAGAGCCGCCTCCAGGGCGGCCACCCCGCGGAGAAGCTCCGGCAGGCCAGCCGCCCCCATGTGGCCAATCCGGCCCGCGCTCGTGCTCCAGGCCGCGAGCCCGCCCGCGATCGCGACCCCCTCCCGGGCCACCTCGGTGCGCAGGGCCGCGGGGGTGACCCCCTCGGGGACGGCGAACGCGGTAACCGTGGCGCTGGAGACCTCTTCCCGAGCCAGGGGCCCCAGCCCCAGAGCGCGCAGCGCTTGGCGCACGGACCGGCCCATCCGGCGGTGGCGGGCGAACCGAACCTCCCATCCCTCGGACCCCGCCAGCTGGAGCGCCACGGCGGCGGCGGCGACGAGGTTGGTGGGCAGGGTGGCGAAGTAGCGGCCGGATGGGTCACGCATCGGAGGCTCCCAGCGCATCCAATCCAGGAAGTAGCTCTGGGCGCGGCCGATGGCCCGGCGGCGCTCGAGAGCGGCCGGGGAGATGGCGAGGAGGGCCAGCCCCGGCGGGGCGCCCAGCGCCTTCTGGGAGGCCGTCACCACCACGTCGATCCCGAGGTCCGCCATCCCCACCGGCATTCCCCCGGCCCCGGCCACCGAGTCCAGCACCATCGTGGCGCCGCGCTGGCGCGCGATCTCCGCATAGTCGGCGAACGGGGCGACCACCCCGGTGGCGGTGTCCACGTGGGTCACGGTCATCACCTGGGCGCCGGACTCGCGCAGCGCCTCCTCGACCCGCTGGGGATCGACCTGCTCGCCCCAGGGGCAGGAGACCTCCACGACCTCCGCCCCCAGCGCCCGCCCCACGTCGGCGAAGCGGTCGCCGAAATAGCCGTGGTTCACCACCAGCAGCGTCTCCCCGGGACGGAGCAGGTTGGTGAGCGCCGCCTCCAGCCCCAGGGTCCCACTGCCTGCCAGGACCAGGGCCAGGTGTTCCGGACCCGCGCCCCCGACGGCTTCCAGCAGGCCGGACTGGATCTGGCGGAGGGCGGCGGCGGTGGCGGGGCTGCTGTGACTCTCGGTGGGCCGGGCCAGGGCCTCCAGGACCGACTGGGGAACCGGGGTGGGACCGGGGATCAGCAGCAGCGGGGCGCTCTCAGGCTCAGGCAAGGCTCTCTCCTCGAAACGGTCAGACCGGGAACACGCCGTGGTGGCGGGCGGGGGCGGGACGGCGCCGGGTGGACGCCGCGGCCAGCCTCAGGATCAGCTCGGCCCGCAGCCGGGAAGGCTCGACCACAGCGTCCACCACCAGGTCGGAGGCGAGCCGGAAGATGTCGATGTCGGCGGCGTACTCGGCGCGGAGGCGGGAGACGAACTCCGGGCGCCCCTCGGCCGGCAGCTCGGCGATGCGGTTGGCGTACACGGCGTTGACCGCCGCCTCCGGGCCCATCACGGCGATCTCGGCGGTGGGCAGCGCCAGGGTGGCCTCGGGCTCGAACCCCGGGCCGGACATGGCGTACAGCCCGGCCCCGTAGGCCTTGCGGAGGACAACGCAGTAGCGGGGCACCGTCGCCGAGCTCAGGGCGGCGATCATCTTGGCGCCATGGCGGATGATCCCCTCCCGCTCCACCTGCGATCCGATCATGAAACCCGGCACGTCCGCCAGGAAGACCAGGGGCAGGTTGAAGGCGTCGCAGAGGCTGATGAAGCGGGCCGCCTTGTCCGCGGAGTCGACGAAAAGCACCCCTCCCTGGTGGGCCGGCTGGGAGGCGAGAACTCCCACGGCGCGCCCCCCCAGGCGGGCCAGGCCGCAGACCAGCTCCCGGGCGTACAGCGGCTTGATCTCGAAGAGGGAGTCGGCGTCCAGCAGGGATTCCAGAACCAGGTGGATGTCGTACCCCCGGGACGGCTCATCCGGGACGATCTCGGCCAGCTCCTGCGGGGACGCCGGCTGGCGGGGGGCGGCGATGGGCGGGTCCTGGGTCCAGCTGGACGGGAGGAATCCGAGGTAGCGGCGCAGCGCGGAGATCGCCTCGGCCTCGTCCCGGCAGAGGAGGTCGCCGCACCCCGACACGGTGCAGTGCATCCGGGCGCCCCCCATCTCCTCCAGAGACACCTGCTCCCCCACCACCTCCTGGGCCATCCGCGGGGAGCCGAGGTACATGGAGGCGTTCCCCTCGACCATGAACACCACGTCGCAGAAGGCGGGGATGTAGGCCCCCCCGGCGGCGCTGGGGCCGAAGAGGACGCAGGGCTGGGGGACCTGGCCGCTGAGCCGGACCTGGTTGTGGAAGATGCGGCCGGCGTGGCGGCGCCCGGGGAACATCTCCAGCTGCTCGGTGATCCTGGCCCCGGCGGAGTCCACCAGGTAGCAGAGGGGCAGCTGCAGCTGCTCCGCCCGCTCCTGGATGCGGAGGATCTTCTCCACCGTCCGGGGCCCCCAGGAGCCCGCCTTGACTGTGGGGTCGTTGGCCATGACCAGCACCCGACGCCCCTGGACCATCCCGGCCCCGGTCACCACCCCGTCGGCGCCCAGCTCCTCCTCGGCCTCGGTGTTGGCCAGAAGGCCGTCCTCCACGAATGGCGTCTCGGGGTCGAAGAGCAGCCGGAGACGCTCCCGCACCGGGAGCTTGCGCTGGCCGGGAAGCCGCTTCCGGTGGCGCTCGGGCCCGCCCAGGAGGGCCCGGACCTCCCTCTCCCGGAGCTCCTCCACCCGGGCCCGACCCGACTTCCGGCCCGGAGGGGAGCTGCTCGACATCTCGATCCCGAGTATAGGCACCGCCGGCGCCCGCTCCTGGGTGATCCCCACTCGTGCCTACCTCGGGGCCCGGGTCCGGTCAGGTGGGCTCCAGATGGAGCTGATGCGACGACAGCTCGACGCGCCCACCCCAGCTGCGGCACGAGACCAGGACGCCCGTCGCGGAATCGACCCTGCCCTCCCAGCGGTCCCCGAAGGGGTGGACGACGGAGGCGCCGTACCCATGGGCCCGGTCCGATGGCCGCGGCACTCCCGAGATCCACCAGCCGCCAGTGACCCTGCGCACCCTGCTGAGGCGGACCCCAGCCAGCACCAGCAGGGGGTCCAGCATCTCGCGCAGGGCGGGGTCCATCCGCACCAGGCCCTCGTCCCGAAGCCAGTCGGGACCACGCCCGCCGGTGCTGGCCATTCCCCACGGGCCGTACGGGTCGAGCTCGGAGCGCACCGGAAGGGCCCGCACCTCCCACCCCCCGCGGCGAGCCAGGAGCCGGGACTCGGCGTCGAAACCCGCCCCTCCCGCCTGGGGGAGGTGGGGTGGGAGGCGGCGGCGGTGCTCCTCCAGGGACGCCCACTCCTGCGCCATCCCCCTCACCCCGACCGGGAACAGCCGCCGGTGCCAGCCCCTCCACTCATAACCACCGCTGAACCCACTGGCGGGGTGGGGGTCGGGGAGGGCCCGGACTCCCTCCAGCGAGTAGCCCACCCGCAAGGTGGCCCGGAACCGGGCCCGCGCCAGCTCCCCTGCGGCGCTCGCCATCCGCTCCAGTGCCGCCTGCCACTCCCGCCGTGGACGAACCGGAGGCAGCGGCCGGCCCCGCAGCTCCACTTTCATCTGGGAGCGGAATCCCGCCCGGCCCGACCTGAGCCACCGGGCCTCACTCAGCACCCCCAACCGGGGATCCACCAGCCCCCTCCAGCCGTCGCCGCCAAAGCCGTACACCAGAGCGGCGAGATCATCCATGTCCCCCATTGGCCGGACGCGGCCACTCAGCACCGGTCCCCTCACGGTGTCCACCGCGCGAAGGTCGTAGAGCGAGGAGAGGAGCAGGCCCGGGTCGAGGTGCTCCTGGATTTCTGGGTGGTCCAGCTCCCACCAGCTCCCGGTCCCGCTCTCCGATCTGGCCGGGCCGCCGGTTCGAACGCGCCGCAGCTCGTGACGCCACCCGGCGGGCCCGCAGGCGATCAGCTCCCGCTCTGCGATGCGCAGTGGTCCCGGGTCCCTCGGGATCGGCCAGGTCAGAGCCGCGCCCCGGTGGGTCGTGACCTGGGCCCGGAACTCCCTCGACCTGAGCCGCGCCGGGCCGCGCAGGATCAGCTCCAGGACGCGGCCCAGGCGGAGAGGCTGGCTCACGTAAAGTTGGGGAGATGTCCCTGGACGTGCCCGAGGGCGCCTGCGGGATGGACGAGGTCGGTCGGGGCGCCCTGGCCGGCCCCCTGGTGGCGGCCGCCGTCGTCCTGCCGGCGGCCTTCTCGCACCCTCTGCTCCGGGACAGCAAGCTTCTCTCGGCCCCCCAGCGTGAGCGGGCCGAGGCGGCGATCCTGGAGGCTGCCAGGGCGGTCGCGGTGGTGGAGGTCCCACCCCACGAGATCGATCTCCGGGGGGTGGGATGGGCCAACCGCTGGGCCTTCGAGGAGCTGATGCGCCGGGTGCCGGCCCCCCTCTATCTGGTGGACGGCAACCTCCGTCTGGACCCGGGCCGGCCGCATCGCTGCATCCCCGGGGGCGACCGGCTGGTGGGGGCGATCTCGGCCGCCTCGATCGTCGCCAAGGTGCATCGGGATCGCCGGATGGTGGAGCTTGACCGCCTCCATCCGCGGTTCGGCTGGAGGCGCAACAAGGGGTACGGCAGCCGGGAGCACCTCGAGGCACTCTTGGAACTGGGGCCGGTGGCCCTGCACCGAACGACGTTCGTGCACCTCGAGCCCCGCCTCCCGCTCTAGCCCCCTACCAGCCCCGTCGGCGCCAATTCTCCAGCTGGGGACGCTCGGCCCCGATCGTGGTGGGATTCCCGTGGCCGGGGAGCACCAGGGTCTCGTCCGGCAGCGGCCAGAGCTTCACCTCGATGCTGGTGAGGATGGTGCCGAAGTCGCCCTCCGGGGGCCGGGTGGAGCCTGGCCCGCCCGGGAAGAGGGTGTCTCCGGAGAAGAGGACCCCCGGGGCCAGGTAGCAGACGCTGCCCGGGGTGTGCCCCGGGGTGTGGATCACCCTCAGCCGGCGGTGGCCGAACTCGACCACTTCTCCATCGTGCAGGTGGTGACCCGGCGGGGGCGGCGGAAACATGCCGAGGTCGTCGGGGTGGGCCGCGACCACGGCAGCCGGGAACTTCCCCGACACCTGCGCCAGCGCCTGCCAGTGGTCCCAGTGCCCGTGGGTCTCCAGGATGGCTCGGAGCTCCAGCCCCTCCGCCGCGGCGATCAGCTGCGGGGCCTCGTTGGCGGCATCGATCAGGACCGCCTCCCCAGTCTCGGGACAGGCCACGAAGTAGGCGTCGTTGTCCAGCGGGCCGACCCGGCGCCGGCGCACCCAGACGTCGCCCCGGTAGTCCCAGTCATCCCCGCCCAAGGTCACTCCCATGCTCCTCCTCCACCTCAGCCCGCCGTAAGCGCCTCCCCCATGACCAGCCGCCGAGGGAGGCTCCGGGGCACAGCCGGAGACACCACCATCATGACCGCCGCGGCCAGGGTTATGGGTATGAACGGGGAGAGGCGGCCGCCCCCCAGGTCCACCGCCACCCCCCCGAGCAGCGGTCCCATGAAGGCGCAGCCATACCCCACCGCCAGCATCACCGAAGTGAGCTGGGCCACCTGGTGGGCTGGGGCCACCAGTGGTGGATACGCGAGCAGGCCAGCGAAGTTGGTCGCCACCCCGGCGCCGATCAGGCCGGGGCCGAGCCAGGGGATGGTGGGGCCCCACCAGATCCAGGCGAGGCATCCCAGAAGGACCACCAGCCCGCCCGCCAGGTAGAACTCCCAGCGGGTGGCGAACTGGCGGGGCCAGAAGACCAGGACCAGGTCCACCGGCACCATCACCCCGTTGAGGGCCGCCAGCGCCAGGGTCGCCGCCGCCGAGTGGGACCCACCCGGTGCCGAGAGCGGGATCCAGGTGTTGGCGGAGAAGAAGACCAGGGACTGACCGGCGAAGCAGGCGTAGACGGCCCAGACCCGGGACGGTCGGACTAGCGGCAGCCAGCGCGAAGTCCGGTCATCGGTCCGGCGGGCATCGGCGCGGGGAGCGAAGGCGGCCCAGAACCCGGCGCAGAGCAGACCGAGTAGGCCCCAGAAGACCATGGTCCCCTGCCAGCTGCCCACCGCCGGGAGCAGGGCCGAGCCGGTCGCGCTGGCCGCCACCAGCTCCCCCACGGTGATCCCCAGGGTCAGGGTCACCGAAGAGCTCTGCACCCGGCCTCGAAACCAGGCCTGGACCAGGACCGGCAGGCCCGGCTGGGTGGCCGCGATCCCCACCCCCATGATCGCTGTGCCAACGAACAGCGCCGCGGGCTGGAGGGGCACGACCCGCAGCAGTTCGCCCGCCGCCGCCAGCCCCAGCCCCGCCACCACCACCTGCCAGCCTCCCAGCCGGCGCACCAGGCGGGCAGCCGGGATGGCCGTGAGTCCGAAGGCGAGGATCGGCATGCCTCCCAGGAGTCCCACCTGCGAGTAGCTGAGGTGGAGATCACCGCGGACGGTGCTCAGGACCGGAGGCACGCCCAGGACTGCGGCCCTCAGGTTGAAGCCCACGGCGAAGGTGAGGGCCAGGAGCGCCAGGGTCCTCAGACGGTGGGAACGGAGAGCGCTGGGGGCGCTCACCCCTTAGGCAGAGCCGGCCACCGCACCATCTGTCGAGCCGCGAGCAGCGGCAGCCGGGGAACCAGATCCCCGGCCACGACCTCGGGCCAGGTGTAGGTCCTGGCGGTGGCGCGCCCGGCTCGGCGGATGGCCCGTTCCTGTCCCGGCTCGGCGACCAGCGACTCCACGATGCCGGCCAGTTCGAAGGCCTCGTCGGTCTGGACCACAAGGCAGTTGTGGCGGTGGCGGGCGTAGTCCTCGCCCGTCGCCCCCACGACCGCCACCCCACCGGCCGCCATCGTCTCCAATCCCACCAGCCCAAAGGGCTCGAACCCGGAGTTGGCGAGCACCGCCTGGGCCGCGGCGTACAGCACCGGGAGGAGGGCCTCGGGCAGGAAGGTGGCCAGCTCCAGGATGTCCGAGTCGGAGCTGGCCTCGATGGCCACGGCCAGGTCGGAGGCGGAGTGGACCGGCGCCCGCCAGCTGGCGACCCTGAGGCCGAGCCCCTCAGCGGAGCGCATGAGCTCGCGGCCGTATGACTCCCCTCCGCCCCGCGCCAGCATCCGCACGGGAACTCCCCGGCGCCGCAGCTCGCCCAGAGCGGAGATCGCCTGCGCCCAGCGCTTGTCGGGGTGGAAGCGCCCGATCTTGAGGACGAACTGACGCTCTCCCGCCGCCCGTCGCAGCCGCTGGACCGCGACCGCGGGAGGGCGCCGCAGGGCCGACAGCGGGATGCCGTTGGGGATCACCAGGGGGTCGACTCCCCGTGCCTGGAGCAGGACCCGCATGTAGCGGCTCACCGTCGTCACCGAGGAGGTGTAGGCGAGGGCCGCCCAGTCGATGGCCTCGAATCCGAACTGGTTGTTGGCATTCCAGACCAGCAGCGAGCGGTCCCTCGCCCCCTCCTGCCAGAGGAAGTCCGACACCCTGCGCACCAAGGGGGCGGTATGCCACTCCTCGAAGAGCACCACCGGGGTCCTGCCCTCTCGCAACTGAGGCAGGGCGAACTTGAGCACCAGCTCAGAAGGGAAGGTGGCGGCCAGATGGGCGGCCTTCTGCTCCTCTCCGTCGTACACGCCCCTGGGGTGGAGGCGCGACACCTCCTGGGCGACCCTCCGCAGGGTGACCCCGTGGCGCACCTCGGTGGCCGGGCGCCCAGGGTCCCCCACGAAGTAGAGCCAGGTGGGGTAGCCCGCGGCGGCCAGGGCCGTGCTGAGGTGGGCGACCCGCACCCCCAGCCCGCCGGCCTGGCTGTACTCGTCCGGGCCTTCCATCGAGACCACGGCGAACGCCAGCTCCCCCATCGGGCTCATCCCGCCACCCACCGCTGTGTCGCCTCCTCCAGCCAGAGATCCCGGCCCTCGGGCCCAAGAATCGCCTGCAGGTGGGTACGGTAGCGGCTCGGCCGCAGCAGCGGGAAGTCGGTACCGAGGGAGATCCGCTCCCGGCCGACCAGCCGGGCGACGTCAGCCAGCACCTTCTCCGAGTACAGGTAGGGTAGTGCCGCCGTGTCGAACCAGACCTTGCGGCAGAGCCTCGCCACCTCGGGCATGTGCGCGTACAGGGGGAGGCCTCCACCGAGGTGGGCAAGGCAGAGTCTGAGCCCCTTGGCCTCCTCCAAGAGGGGGCCGAGGAGCCGCCAGAGACGCTCCGGCGTGGCAGTTCCCTTGCCCGGGTAGTCGTGCCCCACGGGTTCACTGCAGTGGATGGCGGCCGGCCAGCCCAGGTCAGAGCAGACCATGAGGGCCCGGCGCAGCCCCCCGCCCCACTCGAGATCGAACCCCTGGCCGTCGGCGTTGAGCTCCCCCAGCCCTGCCAGACCCAGCCCTCGGCAGCGTTCCAGCTCGGGCGCGGCCTGCTTGGAGGCGGGGTTGACCACCGCGAAGCCGGTGAGGTGGGTCGGGTGGCGCACGGCCTCCTCAGCGACCCAGTCGTTGACCTCGGCCAGCAGACCCGGGTCCGAGAAGGGCCAGCCGAAGACCACCGCCCGTCCCCCTCCCTCCCGGTCCAGCTCGGCCACCACGTCCGCCCCCGACGCGAACCGGGGGTGGGCGGCGCCGTGGCAGGCGGCGAACCAGGGGTCGCGCCAGGCCGCCGACCCGGCCTCTCGGAGCCACGGGGGTACCAGGTGGCAGTGCCCGTCTAGCACAGGGCTCGATCCGGCGGAATCACCCTCGGAGTATGGCTGGACACCGGCGCTTCAGCGCCAGAGGCTGCGGACGTCGAGGACCAGGTAGCCCGGGGCCGAAGCCACGACAGGCAGGTGCTGGCTGCGGTACCAGGCGAGATTGGCGGCGATCCGGTTGTAGTCACCCGGCTCGAACTCGACGTACCCGACGCGGTACCGTGCCAGGAGGTAGCCCAGCCGGCAGGGGCCGGAGCCGGGACAGCCGGCGTACATCAGCTGCACCGCCCGGTACCGGGCGGCCAGCGGCTGGCCGTAGCTCCAGAGCCAGCCGTAGTAGCCCAGCACCGCGGTGCGCCCGGCGAGCGCGGTGACCGGGTCATTGGGCTGGCCCTCGGTCAGGAAGATCGCCTTAGGGCTGGTCCTCCGCTCCACCTCCCTGGCGACCGTTAACTCCGGGGGCCCGGCCAGGGTGGCCGTGGCACCGCTGGGCTGGGTCTGGAGGGTGGTGCTCCGCCCCTCCAATCCAGCGAGCTCAGCCAGGACCCCGCTCAGGACCAGGGTCAGGGTGGCGACGGCCGCCAGAACCCGGAGCCAGGCTCCCCGCGGCACCTGGGTGAGAAGCCAGGCCAGGGGGATGGCGGCCACCAGGTACCAGTAGCTGAGCAACTTGGTGTTGTCCCAGTTCCAGGGCTGGGTGATGACCAGGTTGGCCAGCAGAAACGCCACCCAGCCCGGCGCCCAGAAGCGGAGGAGCTGGAGGCGTCGCGCCCTGGCCGGGGTACGTCCCCGGGCGGCGGCCAGCGTCACCAACCCCACCGCCAGCACCAGGAAGATCCCGGTGTTCGAGAGCCAGAAGCCGAGGAAGGCCCCGTAGAAGGACGGCTGCGAAAGAGTCTGCCCCAGGTATCTCAGGATGACGAGGGGGGACGCGCCGGTGAGGTAGAGGGAAGAACAGGCGGCCCCTGCCTGGAGCTGGGTCGCGGTGCAGGCTGAGGTGGCGTGGGAGAGCCAGCCCAGGTCCAGGGCGGGAAAGAGGTTGGGCCCGAGCGGTCCAGTCGCGGACCCGTGGGGACCGGCGACCTCGAAGAAGAGCTGGGGCAGCCCCAGGAGGGCCGCCGGGATGAGGGCGGCGGCCATCCCCCGCCACCACCCGCGGCGCCAGCTCCACCAGAGGGCCGAGAGCCCCAGGAACAGGTAGCCGAAGGGGTTGAATAGGGGAACGGCCGCGGTGAGGACGCCGGCGGAGATGGCCAGCGGCAGCCGGCGCCTCCTCACCGCCTCCCAGAGGCAGCTCAGCCCCAGCGCCACCATCCCCATCCCGAAGGCGAAGTCGCGCTGGGGGAGCCAGTAGACCAGGAGGGGCTCGTACCACTGCAGGTCGGGCAGAGGCGGGTCCAGCTGCTGCTGGCCGTCGTAGAAGCGAGGCAGGTGGGTGAGCTCGGTGGGGATGTGCCCC
The DNA here is from genome assembly GCA_021785655.1 of bacterium. Classification (GTDB taxonomy): domain Bacteria; phylum Chloroflexota; class Dormibacteria; order Aeolococcales; family Bog-877; genus JAJYXT01. The sequence continues at coordinate 86,267 of JAJYET010000002.1, forward strand.
ACGAAGGCCACCACCGCGGAAGGGGTGGTGATGCTGAGGTGGGTGCAGGCCGCGGAGTCGAACCCCGGGCGGCTGACCGCCAGCTGCTGGCAGCCGTCTCCGTACGCTCCCAAGAACCCCAGGCCGCCGCCGAAGAGCACCAGTCCGAGGGCGAGCGCACCCGCCGCGGGCCGGCGGGTGACCCTGGTCGCGAGTTGGAAGACGAGGACCATCGCCGCCCAGCCGACCACGAAGGACGGCATGTCCAGCGCGCCGGCGAGGTTCTGCCCCAGCGCCTCCAGGAGCGCCGGTTGGAAGTCCACCAGGAAGGGGTAGCGGAAGGCGGTCCCGGCCTCCACACTGTCCCGGGGAGGGAGGTTGTGGCCCAGATGGAAGCTCTGGACATAGCTGGTGTGCACCGACCAGTCACCCCAGAGGTTGGCAGCCGCCACCAGGGTCCCGTGCGGTCCGACCTGTAGGGCGTGGGCGAAGAGAAACCAGCTGCCCAGCCCGGTGGCCACCACGATCGTCAAGGACCAGCGGAAGCCGGCCGTGCTGAACTCAGGGCGGAGCCGAGCAAGCAATAGCCGGCGCTTCCAGGGACGGGACTTGGCGCAGGCGAGGGCGGTGATCAAAGCCGGGGGCAGGAGGGCGGCCGCCGCACCTGGCCCCAGCGCCAGCGCCACGAGGAACGCGAGAAGGGTGGAGCCGACCAATCCCGTCAGTGCCGCCGCGGCCAGCCGCTCGAAGGGCAGCCACCGCAACCCGATCAGCGAGGTGAGCCCCCAGCCCGCACCGGCGACGAGTAGCCAGTAGGCGGTGAGGGCCGGCCAGCCGGTCAGTACCAACCGGACACCCAGATGTGCTGGAAGAAGTCCGTCGAGGAGATCGGCTGGCCGGTCCAGAGCGGATAGAAGTAGGCGAAGCAGAGGACCACGGCCAGGACCACCGCCCCGCCCACCGGGGCCAGGGAGAGGCCGCCCAGGCGGGCCCGGTCAAGCTGCAGCACCATCCGGGCGCGGAGGAGCCTCGTGCAGAGGTAAGCCAGGGCCAGGCAGACGAACGGGAGGGCCTCGATGTACTCGTAGAAGAAGAGGATCCGGGACGGCCAGGACCAGAGCAAGAGCCAGTCGAAGAGGTAGGCGAGGAGGATGAATCCGGCCACCCGGTCGCGGCGCCGGACCAGGAGGTAGAGACACCAGGCGAGGGCCAGGAGCCCCAGCCAGAAGACGGCGGGGTTGCCCATGTCGGTGATCCAGGCGTAGTTGGAGACCGTCTGCCCCCCTGCCGTGCTCACCCCGTTGCCGTTGTAGGTCGCATAGAAGAGCACCGGATGGGCGTCCAGCGGCCAGCTGTAGAAGGGGGAGGCGAAGGGATGGGTGGCCTTGAGGGTGGCCTGGTAGCTCAGGCTCCCCAGGCTGTTCCACTCCACGTCGGCCACAGTCTGGCCCACATTGAATCCGGTGGGCAGCCAGAAGTCGACCTGCCCGATGTGGAACTCGGAGAGGGGCATGGCCACCGGGAGGCGGCAGACCGAGGCCTTCTCCACCAGCCCGGTGCAGGTGGCCGTGGGCCCCCCGGGGTTGGCGAAGTTCACATAGAGGGTGTGGGAGATGGTCCAGTACCGGAAGAAGGAGGCGTAGAAGAGGAACAGGATCACGACCAGGGCGCCGAGGTAGTGCCAGGACCAGTGCAGCTGCCGCACCATGGTGCGCCTTGAGGCCTCCACCGGATCGTCCGGAGCTGGGGGAAGGATCCACCGGGCCGCCCCGCCCACCCCCCACCGCACCCGCAGCCGGGGCCGGAGCCAGCGCCCGAGGAGCAGGACCACCATGACCGCGACCCCGGGAACCATGTCTGCTTTGCAGGCCAGCCCGAGCCCCGAGGCGACGGCGGTCAGGTAGAGCGTCCATCGCCACTGGGCCGCGGTCTTGGCGTGCCAATGCAGGAGGAACATCCAGAAGGCCAACATCACGAAGAAGACCGCGATCGCGTCGATCACCCCGGTGCGCGACTCCACCAGCTCCAGCCCATCCAGGCTGAAGAAAAGGGCCGCGAGGGTGGGGAAGAGCCGGCTCCGGCGCCAGAGACGGCGAGCGAGGAAGTACAGGACCCCGATCACCAGGCTGCCGAGGATGGCGGACATGATGCGCCAGCCCCAGGGGTTGAACCCCAGCCAGCTGATGCCCCCGGCGATGATCAGCTTGGTGAGGGGCGGCTCGGGGTCGAAGTAGTCGATGCCTTTGAGGTTCTTGAGCGCGTCCACGGGGAAGTAGACCTCGTCGAACACGAACCCACAGGTCTGGCGTTCTGTGTTGTGGGGCCCGACGGGGGCCTGGGTGCACCCCGAGGTGTTGAAGGGATAGCCGAGCCCCCACGCCCCCACCCCCAGGACGTCGTGGGTGGGGGTGCGGTGCACCCCGGTCGGAGCGGAGACCGTGCCCGTCACGCCCACGTGGCCCTGGAGGAAGTCCAGGTAGATGGGACTGGCCAGCCGCACCGCCAACGCGGCCGCGACCAGCACCCCGGCGATGGCGAGATCCCTCCCATCCACCCCGGTGAGGTCCTGGTGGCGGCGGAGCAGGAGGGAGAAGCCCCAGACCGCCGCCGCCATCACCACCGCCACCAGCGGATTCAGCGGCCAGTGGAGCAGTACGGCAGCGAACGCGAAGAGCACCGCGGCGGCCAAGGCGTACGGCCACTCCCGCCGTATGGCGGGCCAGTTCGAGAGCGTCACCTCCGCCGGCTGGGCCGGGACGCCGCTGCGGGAGGCCGGCGGCGGATCCGCGGGCGCAGCCCCCGGTCCAGCTCATCGGCGCGCCGGACCAGCAGGATGAGGTCCTGATCCAGCACCGTACGCCGGCCCAGCTCCCGACCCACCGCCAGCAGCCGTTCGTGGTCCATCTCCACCCGCACGATGCAGACCGGACTCGAGGCGTAGCGCTTGAGGCTCCCGCTGAGCAGCGAGCGACGGTTGGGGGTGTCGAAGAAGGTCCCCAGGGGCTGGGCCCGGGCCTGGCGGAGGCTCTCGTAGGGCAGGCTGGTCAGCCGGAACCAGTGACGGATGAGGAGGCCCTCGGGCGTGAGGGAGACATAGTGCCAGCGCTGCCGAAGGTAGAGCCAGCCAAGGATGATGAGGAAGAGGGCGAGCACCACGAGAAAGCTGGGGTCGAGCCCGTGGTGGCCGTAGATGGTGATGCCCTCCCCCGCCAAGAGCACCACGATGCCGTACGCGAGAACCCACCACATCCGCCGCCACAGCTCATACGAGGTGATCAGCGGAAAGCGCGGCTCCGGCTCGGCCGCCGGTTGGCCCCCGCTCACTCGGCAGCGTCCTGGGGGAGGCGCGAGCTGGCGCAGGCACACCCTCTCTCCTGGGGAAGCGCGGCCACCACGTCCACCAAGAGGGAGCGCACCCGATCCACGTTGGCCGCGAACACCCGCAGGACCTCCTGGTGGCTCACCGGGGCGATGTCCGGCCGGCCCTCCAGCCCGGCGTCGTAGTCGGTCACCAGGGCGATGGACGCGTAGCACATGCCGAGCTCCCTGGCCAGCGCCACCTCCGGGTACCCGGTCATGCCCACGACCCCCCACCCCATCTGCGAGTACCAGGCCGACTCTGCCCGGGTTCCGAACCGCGGACCCTGGATCACGACCATGGTCCGATGCCGGTGGACCGTCCTCCCGGACTTGGTGGCCCTGGACTCGGCCAGGTCGCCGAGCTCAGGGCAGTACGGGTCGGCCGCCGCCAGGTGGGCCACCTCCGGCCCCTCCCAGAAGGTGTCCGACCGGCCCCAGGTCCGGTCCACGTACTGGCCGGGGATGACGACGTCCCCGGGGGCCAGCTCGGCCTGCAGCGAGCCGACCGCGGCCGGACCCAGCACCCTGGTCACGCCCATCTGGCTCATCGCATGGAGGTTGGCGCGGAAGTTGATCCGGTGGGGCGGGATGGTGTGGTGGCGGCCATGCCGAGGCATGAACACCACCTGGCGGGTGCCGATCCGGCCCACGAAGGCGGCGTCGCTGGGCGCCCCGTAGGGGGTTTCGACCCGGACCTCCTCGGCCGCCTCCAAGAGCTCATACAGCCCCGACCCGCCGAATATCCCCACCACGTCCTCGGTCATCAGCGGGACACCTCCCAGTGTGCGCCAGGAGACCGGCGCTCGGACATGGCGCCAATTATGGTGAGCGGAGAGCCCTCACCTCCGGTGACTGGGACAGCTGGGGTCGCGCGGGAAGTGGATCTCCCGCCAGCGCATGGCACCGGCGTCGAGGTCCCAGAGCCGTCCCTCGAGGTTAGCCGGGCCGATGCCCGTGAGCCGAATGAGTGCCAGAAGAGCCTGCATCGCCCCCACCACCCCGGCCACCGGCCCGAGGATCCCCGCCGTCCGGCAGTCCGCCGCGGCGGCCGGGGGCGCGGTGAACAGGCAGCGGTAACAGGGCCCGCCCGGTCCCACTGCCAGCACCTGCCCCCGCAGGCCCGTTACCCCGGCGATCACCAGCTGGCGCCCGCCACCGACCGCCCAGTCGTTGAGCGCGAACTTGTTGGCCGGATCATCGGTGCATTCCAGGGTCAGGTCCGCACCCTCAAGAGCCGGGGCGACGGCCATCGGAGCCGCCTTGGCGGTCCGGGGCTCCACCACGACCAGCTCATTTAGCGAGCGAAGACGCTCCGCCAGCCGCTCCGCCTTGGAGGCACCGATGTCGGCGGCGGTGAACTGCACCTGGCGGTGGAGGTTGTCCAGCGCCACCACGTCCGGATCGAAGAGCAGGACCCGGCCCACCCCCGCCCCCACGAGGTAGGGGGCTGCCGCCGAGCCCAGCGCCCCGCACCCCACTACCGCCACCGTGGCCCCTCGCAGCCGGAGCTGTGCTGCCTCATCCAACTGGGGCAGCAGCAGTTGCCGGCTGTAGCGCTCCACCTCCAAATCAGACAGGCCGTCCGCCGGCCCCTCGGGCCTCACCAGGAGACCACCGCCTCGGCGGCCAGCAACAGCTCCAGCAGCGCCTCGTAGTCCACAAGGGCCCACCGCTCGGTGGCAGCCCGCTCCTCGGCGTCGGCGCGCACCGCCAGGATGGGCATCGTCTCACCGCTGACCGGGTGTCCCACCAGACCTTGGATGCTCTCCTCGGACTCCGCCACTGCGGCTCCGGCCAGGACCACCAGCGGCCGACGCCCGAGCCTCAGGGCATAGGCCACTGACTGCCAGCCCCGGGGATCCCCGGCCCGGGTGATCAGGTGCAGCTCTATACCCACCTCAGACCACTAGCCAGTGTTGGGCCTGCCGGCATCGGGCCTCGATCGCGTCCACGCCCAGAGTCCGCACCTGCGGCCGCAGGCGGCGCAGGAGAGCCTGGTCCTCCCCGGAATCCACCCGGACCAGAATCTCGACGCCGTCGTCGGCCAGTAGGGCCTCCATCTGTTCGGTCACCTCATCCGGCCCCGGGGCACCTGTCATGTCAGGCTGAGTGGCCAACTCGCGAGCCGCGCCCTCCAGCACCAGGACGGCGTCGCAGCCGCCCAGCGGGAGCGCTAGAGCGAGCGCCACCGCCAACCTTCCCTCCGACCCCCCACTTCGGGCCACCAGCGCCACCTCCCGAGGCGTCACCGGCATTGCAGCACCCGGTCCGCCTCTCGGCACCAGAGCGCGAGGTCCCTCAGGCTGCCCCTGTAGACCCGCGGGTCCGGCGCCTCACCCCCGCGCCTCCATCGCCAGTCGGCGTCGCAGTGGGCCACCGAGGCACCAGAGCCAGCGACCTGCCCGGCCGCCAGGACCCCTTCTCCCAAGAGGAAGACCCTGACCTCGTGGTCGGCCGCCACGGCGGCGTCGGCCAGTCCCGAGACCAACCGAGCCGCTGGTGAGTCCGGCCCCGAGCCCAGGACCAGGACCAGCCTGCGGGGGGTGGAGCTGATTTTGGCCACGCCGGTCAGCGTAGCTGAGTCTGGAAGCGGTGAGCCCGGGACCCGCGGCCAAGCCCGACTTCCGCTACGCTGCCCACTCAGCGGCACTCCGCCGGGGTGGCGTAATGGCAGCCGCAGCGGTCTTAAAAACCGCCGGACGCAAGTCCGTATGGGTTCGAGTCCCATCCCCGGCAGCAGCCTTTCGAGATCGGAACGGCCCATGAGTGGCCTTCCTGCCAGACGCCACTCGGCGCATGGAGTGCCCCTGATGCCAACCCGGGCGGGAGACCGGCCAGGGTCCCTGCCCGGAACTCCATCGCGGGCGCGCCCACCCCCGGCAGGCGACCGGGGCCGCGGCTATGAGGGGCCCACTACCCCTTCAGGGCGCCGTGTGGGCCGTGCAGTGCATCGCCGACTGGACCACCAGTGCCAACTCTCCATTCGCCGCGCTCGGGTGCGATCTGTTCGCTCTCCGCCTCCGGAGGGACTCCGCGCTGGCCTTCAGCAACGGCCTCACATACGGGACGTGACCTGGGACAGGAGCACAACACCCAGGTCCTGCGGCGCTGGCTGCTGTCCGTGCCGGCCCGGCTGGTGCACGGCGGTCGGCGCTGGTACCTGCGCCTGGCCCGGGGGATGTCCCACAAGCAGGAGTTCTGGGCTCTGCACCGCTACCTCGCCGCCCTGGGTGCCGGAGGATAGCTCCCTCCGGGCGGTGGCGACCGGCCTGTTGGCTACCTGGGATGGAGCACGCCCATCACCCCTGCCGGAGTCCGTCTTCAGGCCAGCGGGCGGGCCCTGCCTCCTGCCGCGTGGCCCGCCAGCCGCCGATGACCGCCGTCCGGTCCTCCCGAGCCGCTCCCTTTGCCCCCCCACCGGCCGCCGCCACCTTACTCACCGGTCGAGGTCAGATGCCTCCGGTCAGGTGCTTACTTGCAGGTTCCCCATCCACACGGAGGGAGAGGTGGACGCCACCTCTCCCCCTGGCTGCCGCTGGACCGCTGCTGTGGTGCCGGACCCCTACGGCGCCACCTGCACTTGCGCGGGGAGCGCAGACAATATACTCTCGCCGAACAACGGCCCGAGGCTGTTATCTGGGTAGACGTAGTGCCCAGCGCTCGAGGGCACCGTGATGTCGACCGGGCCTGCGCCCGTCTGCACGTTGTCGATGATCAAGGTGTCGCCGCTGACGGTGTACGTGGTATTGCCGGCGTTGTGGATGTCGCCGTTCGGAGCTATCCCGGCATTGTGGATACAGTCGTCCTCTTCGTAGTCCACCGTGCCACCTGAGCTGCTCGTCGGCGTCAGCGCCGCCCAGAACCAAAAGCCACCACCGGAGCCATTGGCTTTGGCGATGGGGATGATGCTGCCTAAGCTGTGCGTGTTAGCGGAGATCTCGATCTGGTAAGAAGCCCCTGGCCCGTAGTCGGCGAAAGCGGCGCTTGCCGTCGCCACGAGCACTCCGGCAGCGAGCCCAAAACTCAGGCCCAAGACGGCTACCACCTTGCTCAGCGTTCTCATGGTTATCCTCACTTTTGTTCTCTGATCCCGTTGATGTTCCTGCACAGTCCGGTCGTTCACCCCACTTGAAGCCGTCAGGTTGATTCGCGTCTTTCTGTGCGTCCCTCCCCTGCGCGTCTCTGGCAGCTCCGAGGAACACACGGGGCGCCGCCACCTTTGTGTCTGCACCTTAGCGGATGACTTCCGTGGCATACGCCGCCATCGTCCGGCCGACGTCAGCGGGATCGAGCAGCCCCAGCTCATCGACGGGCAGTTTGCCCAACTCACGGAAGTACCCGACATAGACGTCGGGAGTTAGCGTGCAGATGAACTTGGCTGCTTCGCCGAAGGGGTTGGCGAAGGTGTGCGGTGTGCCGGAGGGGACTGTGATGCAGGATCCCGCTTCGACGTCGACACTGTCGGCTCCGGAGGTGAATGTGAGTTTTCCCTCGGTCACGATGAAGGTCTCGTCGTGATCACGGTGAATGTGCTGGGGCGGGCCACCCGGAACCGGCGGCACAATCGCCTCGATGAGGCCCAGCCGATGCTGGGTGTGGGTACCGTCTTCGATGATGCGGCAGCGGATTGGCCCGCCACCTGACTGCTCGCCGTCGTTGGGTCCGACGACAAAGATGGACATGGCGTTCTCCTTGGCAGCTGGGGATTCAAAACTGCCGCTATACGGCTGGTGGTTACTTGAGTGCAACTCGTAGGAGGCGCGGACCAATCCCAGGACCATGTCCTGCTCGGCGCTGTCGCGAGGGGCGTAGATCATGACGATGTTCCCGGGCGCTTGGCCGGTACGGGCGAGGACGTGAGGTTCGGCCCATCCGGCATGTTCGGCGGCAGCGGCTAGCGGGAGCGGCAAGGCCGCGTGCAGACTGAAGTCACCTTGGGCGTGCACGTGGCAGAACTCTCGGCCGTTCAACATCAGTGCCCGGGCGCCCTCCACCGAGATCACCGATGGCCCTGCGACCACGGAGGGCCATGTCAGTGCCTCGGCGAGAATGGCGTCGACGTAACGGGGGTCGTCGGGTTGCTGGTCCAGTTGGGTGTGCGGGATCTCGGTGGTGGTACGCGGCCTGGGCCCGGCCCGCCTCGGAAGCTGCGGTAGTCCGTCCATCTCAGCCTCCGAACCAGAAGAGCTCGATCGGGATCCCGTCGGGGTCGCGGAACGTCAGCTGAGCGCGCCGAACCGGCTCGGTGGTCTCGTACAGCGCTCCGTGCTCGACACCCATGGCCTCGAGGCGAGTAGCCCACTGATCGATATCTTCCCGGCTGGCGACCTGGATGGCGAAGTGATCGAGCCCGGTGCGGAGCTCGCTGAACATGGTGGCGTCGGCACCGGGGTGGTGGTCGAGGCCCATGAACAGCCCGGTGCCCGGACGCGTCATTACCACGGCGTAGCCGTCGCCGGTTCCATGCGGTTCGACGAAGGCTCGGACGAGTCCCAGAACCTCGGTGTACCAGGCCTCGCTGGCCACGATGTCGCGGACCGTGAGGCCAAGGTGTTGGATTCCGGTCAGCGCCGGAGCTGTTTGGGTGGATGGGTAGGTTTCGAGCGCGGTGGTCATGGTGGCCCTCCTAAATGGGTGTGTGTGGTCTGTTTCGCCTCGAGTAGACTTCGACTCTCAGTATGCGACTCCTATCTCATTGTGCGACTGGCGTATCATAGACCCCAGTCTCTGGCTTGTCAAGGAGGAGCGGCGATGGAACGTCCGTACGATGTAGGCGAGCTGTCCGGCCCCAGGGCGCGCACCCTGCGTCTCCTGAGGGAAGCGGCGCATGAGCTGCTGCGCACCGGCCGTCCACTAACGGTCCCCGCCGCAGCAGAGCTCGCGGGGGTGTCTCGGGCAACCGCCTACCGCTACTTCCCGACCAGAGACGCCGTGGTCCTCCACGCGACCATGTCCCTGGCCGACTTCCCGCTCGAAGACACCACTTGGGCCCCGCCGGCGGATACATCACCCGGCGAGATCAGCGCCAGGGCGGCCGAGCTCGTGCGGGTGACCGCCGCATGGGCTTTCGAGCATGAGACCGAGCTGCGCACGATGCTCCGCTTCTCGCTGGAACCAGGAAGGGAGCACATGACACCCCGCCGAGGACTGACTAACCGCGGGCACTGGATCGCAGCCCTCCTCGAGGGCCTGCCCAGTGATGTTCCCGCAGATGCTCGCAGCCGCCTCGCGAAGGCGCTCGTCCCCTTGTTCGGATCCGACGCCGTCGTTTGGACCACCGACATGGCCAACCTATCTCGCGAGCAGGCAATCGAGCTCCTCGTGTGGATAGCGCAGGTCCTCGTCAGAGCCACTCTGGCCGGCTGGTAACACCCCAACATCCGGCGGCGGCCCGAATGGAGTCGACATCGCCCACCGCCTCTGCCTCCGCTGCCGGACGTTCGCAGCCCAGTCGATCGGCCTGGTGCTGCTCCGGGCTCCGCAACCCAAGGTCCGGCACCGGAGATCACCCCTGCAGAGGGCGGCCCCAAGGAACGGCGCGATCTCCAAGAGTGGGTCTTGGCACATCGGAAGAGCCTTGGCGATCACTTCCTGGAGGAACGTGGCCAGTCCAGCTTGACGCCATCTTGCTCGCCGCCGTACACAGCACCCACCGGGTCCGGCCCCCGGAAAGTGCCAGAGTGCCGCAGGGGGTCCCAAGTGCCACGAGTCACGCGGCCGGCTGCTCCGCCTCCCAGCCCCTGGGACCTGGACCGCTGCTCCGCTGCCCAGCTCGGCCAGCGGTGGGCCGACTTGCAAGCCTTCGCCAGCTGGCTCGAGGCCCAGGGCATCAAGGTCCCCGCCTCCTGGCACACCCACGGCTGGGTGGCATTACAGGCTTGGAAAGCCCGGGCCTACGCCACTGACACCCACCCCGGTAGGCCGCCGACTGGGCCCTCGGCCTGGCCCCGCTCCTGCGCGACTGGGAGCCCCTCCTCGCCACCCAGGGCAAGCACCCCCCACCGGGATGTTCCTTGGGACGACCCCGTGCGGGTCCCGGAGTTCGCGGAGTTCGTCAAGGCCCAGGTGGCTGCCCGGGCCTAGCGGGACGCCAAGCCTGGCTCCTCCTGATGGCCCGCAGCCTGCACTTCCTCAGCATCCTGGTCTCCGAGCTCGCCAGCCGCTGGCGCGAGGTCCTGGCGGCCATCTGGCTCGCTTGAGCGGTGATCTCCATCTTCGCCGGCGGCGGGCCGGAGGAGGACATGCCCTACACCGTCATCTGGCTCATCGCCGGCCTCACCGGCTGGTGGCTCGTCACGTGCTACGCTCCACCCCCGCTGCGACCCCGGCACCAGCTCCCCTCCGGGCCCCCCGTCGGGTATCCCCCGCCCTTCCGGATCCTCCTCAGCTGGGATGACCGGGTCTGGATCTCGGCCCCGCCGCAGATGGCGGCCCTGGTCCTAGGGCCGCCCTGCTCCGGCAAGACCAGAGGGATGGTCATCCCCAACGTCGCCGCCTGGCCCGGCCCGGTGCTGGGCACCTCCACCCGTCGCGACGTGCGGGACGCCACCGTGGGCTGGCGGGGCCGCCAGCGGAAGATGTCAAGGGGTTTGAGACAGGCGTAGTGGCCAAAGTTTGTGGTCAGACGACCTCCTGAGTGGGTCGGTTGATCCAGGCGGTGGCGGTCACCGGTCCTCGTCGGGGGAAGGGGGCGCTGCGGCGGAGTGGCGGTGGGAGATTGGCATGTTCAGGTTGAAATGCACTCCTGCCATCCGGATGGAGAAGCAGATCGCGGCCGCCAAGACGGCGATGGCGCCGCTGTAGAAGTGGAGGCCCAGCGCCACCGCCGTGAGCGTGGCGCCGCAGGCCGCCGGGACGGCATAGAGGCCGCTCGACAGAACCGTCGGCACCTTGCGGATGACCACATCCCTGACCGTGCCTCCCCCCACGCCGGTGATGGTCCCGAGGACGACCGACTGGAAGGGGCCCAGGTGGGCGGCGAACGCGGTGGTGGTGCCCGTCACACAGAAGAGCGCGAGGCCGGCGGCGTCAAAGACGGTGATCGACCTTTCCAGGCGAAGCCAGAGCTGGCGGGCCATGAAGGCCAGGACACCGGCGCCGGCACCGACCGCCAGGTAGCGCCAGTCCCGGAACGCCGCGGGGGGCAGCGAGCCGATGAGGATGTCGCGGATGATGCCCCCTCCGAGGGCGGTGATCACCGCCAGAGCCACGACGCCAACGATGTCCAAGTTCTCGGATTCCATCGCGGTGAGTGCACCGTTCAGGCCGAAAACGAAGGTGCCCAGGAGCTCGAGCACGAGCTGGAGGGTGGAGCCTGTGCTCGACACCGTCGCTATTGGCCGGCTGCTTGGGGTGGGGCCAGCCAGGCCAGGGCGGCGACGACCATGGCCTCTATGCCGGTGTCCAGGGTGGGCTGGATTACGGGCGCGAAGAGCGCCGAGTGGTTGACGGGGATGTCCTGGGCGACGCGACCTGCCTGCTCGGCCCGGCGATAAAGCTGGGGGTCGGTGCCTCCAATCCCCCAGTAGCAGTAGGGGATCCCCAGGGCGGTGGGGATGTCGCTGAAGTCCTCGCTGGCGCTCTGGGCCGGCATGGGCCCGGAGCGGTCGCCGAAGAACGAGGTGAACGCGGCGGCCACTCTCTGAGTGGTCTCGGGGTCGTTCTCGGTGAGGGGGAAGTGATCGAACAGGTCGTAGTCGGCCGGACTAGGGGATCCCGACGCCCGACATTCGCCGTCGACGATCCTGCGGATAGCGTCGAGGGTTGCCGCCCGAGTCTGCTCGCTGTAGCTGCGGATATTGAGCTCGATCACGGCGTGGTCGGGGATCACGTTGCTCTTGGTTCCGGCCCTAAGGCTGCCGACCGTGACTACGACCGGCTCCCCAGGGCGGGTCTCGCGGGCCACGACGGTCTGGAGGCGGACCACGATCATCGCCGCCAGGACAACGGGGTCAACGGAGGCTTCTGGCATGGAGCCATGCGCACCCCGCCCGTGGACCGTGATGCGCAGACTGTCGGCGGCGGAGAGGGTCGGGCCGGCGTGGGTGCCCACCACTCCCGCCGAGGCCGGCAATACGTGCTGGGCGAGGGCGACATCCACCTCAGGCAGGAGCCCCGCCAGGCCGCCGTCGATCATGGCCCGGGCTCCGTCGCCGGTCTCCTCCGCGGGCTGGAACACCGCCACCACGGTGCCTCTCCAGCGGCTGCGGCTGGTGGCCAAAAGATGGACGGCGCCAAGCAGGCACGCAACGTGCATGTCGTGGCCGCAGGCATGCATGACGGACACCTCACGGCCATCCCCATCGGTCACGGTCGTGGTGCTGGCATAGTCGAGCCCGGTGGCCTCAGCGACCGGGAGTGCGTCCATGTCCGCCCGCAACATCACCACCGGCCCCTTGCCATTTCGGACGAGGCCGACCACCCCGGTCCCTCCAACACCGGTGTGGAGCTCCACATCCGACGCCGAAAGCCGCGCCCCGATCTTGGCGGCCGTGGCATGCTCCTGGTGGGACAGCTCGGGGTGGGCGTGCAAGTCGCGGTAGAAATCCGCCGCCCAGGTGCGGACGGTTCCGAGGTCAGAGAGCACGGTGGCGACCGCGGACGGCACCGGCGGCAGAGTCATGAGGCGATTGTGCCAGCCCCGCGGGCGGCACGTGGCGCCTCTCCGCCCCAACTCAATCCGTCAACTCCGCCGGCGGGGGTCGCTGTGGTCCTTGGGGTGTTGGAGGGCGATTGACGGGGTCTCCGCCAGGAGACTCGGCGGACTACTCCGATCATGCTGGCGAGGACTTTTGCAGAGCACGTTCGCCAGCCAGGCGGCGCTGGAGCGCAGCCCGGTCCGGCCCAGGTAGAGGCGCGGATCCAAGTTGGCGCTGGCCGAGCGCCCCGACGCTCCGGGCTCGTTCCCCCACCGGGAGGCGGGCCACCCGCGCTAGGGAGTTCGGCTGGCACGGACGGACAGCGCACTGAGCCAGCCGAACCCGACCCCGATCGATAGGCGCTGGAATATTCCCCCCACGTGCGCCAGGCGAGACGAAGGGGCAAGAGCGGCGGCGAAGAGCGCAAAGGTGCCCAGGACCGAGATGGCCGAGCCCACGGAATAGGCGGCCCAGCGGCAGTCGCGGCCCCGGACGGCGGGGGCGGCGCTGGTGAGGGCGGCGACGGGTATGCCGGCAAAGATGGGGATCGCGAACAGGTTGTGCAGCCGCCCGCCCAGGGTCGGCCCGGAATCCCCGGCGCCGACGAGCGGGATCCCCTCCTCGCCGGATGTCGGGGGCGGGAAACCACCAACTGGATCGGTCGCGAACACCCCAGAGCCCACCAGGCCGATCCCCACCCCACCGACCAGGAGAGGGACCACGCGGGGGCCGACGCGTCGACGCGGGCCCCGGCCCAGCTCCCGGGAGGCGTAGCAGTACAGGGCCCCGGCCACCATGAAGTTGGCACGTTGAAGCCACCCATGGTGGCCTAAGGCCAGGGAGCTGACCGGGAGGCGGCGCCAGTCATAGCCGGGCCGACGGGCTCCGATCGCAGTGAACGCCGTCACGAACAGTGGCCCAGCGAGGGTGCCCCAGCTCAGGGCCGCGGAGCGCCCTGCGCTGGGGCCGGCAGCCGGCGACATGTAGGAGAGCGTACGACGGCCGAGCGGCGACCGAGCCAGCGCCGGCGAGCCTGGCTCCCGCATGACGCCCGCGCCCGTATTGAGGGCGGTCCCGGGGCACTGGCGTGGGTCAGCTCCTCGGCAGGGAGTGAGCCCCGGTGGGAAACTACGGTTAGACCGAGGGGGGCCAGGGTTGCATCGAGCGGGCGGCACGGTGAGGGTCTCGGTGGCCGCAGTCGCGGCCGCCCTTCTGCTCGCCGCCTGCGGCGTGCAGCCCAAGCCGGGCGGTCATTCCCCCAGCGCGAGTCCAACACCTTCGGCGCCGGCCTCCGCCCGGTCGGTCAGCAGAGCCTTCCTGCAGGACATGGTCGAGGGAAGCTACAACCTTCAGTGGCCGGTCCTCGCCCCGGCTGAGCAATCGAGCTGGCCCTCTGAGGCCGCGCGCTCGGCGATGCTCGCCGCGAAGTTCTCCGGGGCGGCCCGGGTGGTCGCCTTCGCGGTGGGGCGGCCGGTGGCCGGTGCCGAGTGGGCCAGCACCGAGAACCCCAGGGTGCAGGTGGCCAACGCCACCGAGATCCCGGTCGCGATCGCCTTCGCCAGTGCCTCGGCCCTGTCTCCCCCGGGGGTGGCTGGCCTCTACGAGCACACCCACCTGTTCCTGGCCGGGCCCTCGTCGTCTCCCGCCTCCAGCACCTATCTGGTCGTCGGGGAGGGGCCCGCGGCCATGGAGGCGCCGGTGATCACACCGGCCACGGTCGTGCCCAGGACCGCCTCGGTTCCCATCCTCATGTACCACCTGGTGGGCCCCTTCCCGGACCGGTCCCTGTACTCCAGCCAGTACAGCTATGACCTCGACTACGGGCTCACGGTGCCGCCTGCTCAGTTCTCCGCCGAGATGCAGTATCTGGGTACCGACGGCTACCAGGCGATCTCCCTCTACCGGCTGGCCGACTTCCTTCTGTACGGTCTCCCGCTCCCGGCCCACCCGGTGGCGATCACCTTCGACGACGGATTTGCCAACGAGTACCAGTACGCCCTCCCGGTGCTGGAGGCGGACGGCCTCACCGCCACCTTCTTCCCCTGCAGCGGCCTCATCGGGGTCAAGAACGGTGAGGAGGAATACCTGTCGGCGACCGAGCTCAGCTCGCTCCTCCAGATGGGGTTCGCGGTCCAGGACCACACCTACAACGACGGCACGGTCCTCTGGGGCCAGTCCCTGGCCACTATCCAGGAGCTGACCGGAGACAGCGCCCGGGTTTTGGAGGCGATCACCGGGGAGCCGGTGCAGTTCATCGCCTACAGCGGACTCTGGCCCTACGCCTCGCCCGAGCAGGCCGGCCCCGGCCAGGGGCAGCTCTTCTCCCAGCTCGGGTCCCTGGGATATGTGGGGGGCCTGGAGGACAACTGGGTGGGACGCTTCGCCTGGGCGGAAAGCTCGGAGTCACTCTGGGAGTGGCCCCGGGTGCGGGCCTATCCGGGCGAGAGCCTCGCGGCGTTCGCGGCGCTCCTGACGTACGGCTGAGCGGTGCTGCGTACACTCGCCGGGGTGAGGAGGCGAGGAAGCGACCTCTGGTATGCCGCCAGCCTGGCGGCCGCACTCCCGTCGGTGCCCACCCCGGCCACCGTGCCCCCACTTCTGTCAGCCCTCCTCGCCAGTTCCGGTAGCCGCGAGCGTGAGCTGCTGGGGACCGCCCTGATCGAGGTGCTCAACTCAGCGTTCGACCTCCAGCCCTGCGCCCTCACCGTCGCGGACCGGCCCCAGGTCCACTCCCGGGATGACCAGGGCCGCCTGGCGCGCGCCACGTACGGCTACTACCGCTGTCGCATCCCCCGGTCGGGCACCCCACAGCGCTGCGCCATCCGCGTCTACCACCGCACCGCGGTGAGGGGCCAGGTGGTCAGCGCCAGCGCCTTCACGAATACTCTCCTCCATGAGTGGGTCCACCACTACGACTTCGCCGGGCTGGGTCTGCGCCGCTCACCCCACACCGCTGGGTTCTTCGCCCGCCTCCGCCAGTTGCGCTCCCTGGTCCTCCCGGACATGGAGCCGGAGTCGACCGGGCCGCACCCCGGGCGGTAGCATCAGGGGCGACACATCCAAGGAGGAGTCATGACGCATCCGACCTCTCGGCGCCCCCCCTTGCTTCTGGGCCTGGCCGCCCTGGGGGCGGCCCTCCTGGTCGCCGCCTGCGGCACCGGTCCAATTCCTGGACAGCCGGCGGGAGCCGGTGGCACCCCTGGCTCCTCGACATCCACGACTTCGTCGGGCGGCTGCACCGCGGCCAGCGCTCAGAGCGCTGTCACAGTCGACGCCACCAACTCCCTGAAGTTCACCCCGGCCAGCGTCTGCCTCAAGGCCGGGGGCACCATCACCTGGAAGAACGTGGGCAACATCTTCCACACCACGACTGACGACTCTGCCCTCGCGGCGAGCCCGGGCGATGCCGCCCTACCCAGCGGCGCCAGCTCCTGGAATCACCCCCTCAACCCCGGGGGCTCGTTCTCCCTGAAGCTCACGGTGCCGGGGACCTACAAGTACTTCTGCCTCCCCCATGAGAGCCTGGGGATGCTGGGGCAGATCACCGTCGTCTCATAGCGCGGGTCGCGGCCGGCGCGGGAGGTCCAAATGCGTTTCGCGGAGCGGATGAGCCGGCTGGGAACCGAGAGCGCCTTCGAGGTCCTCGCCAAGGCCAAGCAGATCGAGGCCAGCGGCCGGCCCATGATCCACCTGGAGATCGGGGAACCGGACTTCTCCACCCCGGACAACATCGTCGAGTCGGCGTACTCGGCGATGCGCTCCGGGGCCACCCACTACACTCCGGCGGCCGGGCTGCCCGAGGTGAGGGCGGCCATCGCCGAGAGCATGTCGGCCCGGGGCGGGGTCCCGGTGGGGGCGGACCAGGTGGTGGTGGTCCCCGGCTCCAAGAACATCCTCCACTTCCTGCTCCTCAGCTGCGTCGAGGCGGGCGACGAGGTCATCCTTCCCGACCCCGGGTACCCCGTCTACCGCTCCCTGACTGATTTCGTCGGCGCCCGGGCCCGGCCGATCGCCCTCCGGGAGGAGAACGGCTTCGGGATGGACATGGATGAATTCGAGGCGCTGATCACCCCCCGCACCCGGCTGGTGATCATCAACTCCCCCCAGAACCCCACCGGCGGCGTCCTGAGCTCCGGGCAGCTGGACCGTCTGGCGGAGCTGGCCCAGCGCCACGACTTCCTCGTCCTCAGCGACGAGATCTACTCGCGCATCTGCTTTTCGGAGCTGCCGAGGCCGCTCTGGACCCGGGACGGGATGGCCGAGCGGACGGTGGTGTTGGACGGGCTGTCGAAGACCTACGCCATGTGCGGGTGGCGGCTGGGGTATGGGGTCATGCCCCGGGAGCTGGCCCAGCGGATGGAGACGCTCATGATCAACACCAGCTCATGCGCCGCCGCCTTCACCCAGCTGGCGGCGGTGGAAGCGCTCCGGGCGCCGGAGTCGGAGGTGGCCGTGGGCCAGATGGTCGCCGAGTTCCAGGCCCGGAGGGACCTGCTCGTGTCCGGGCTCAACACCATCCCCGGGATCCGCTGCCACCTGCCCTCCGCCTCCTTCTACGCCTTCCCCAACGTGGAGGGGACCGGGATCCCCAGCCGAGAGCTGGCGTCCCGGCTGCTGGAGGAGGCTGGGGTCGCGGTTCTCGCCGGGGAAGCCTTTGGGGAGGCGGGACGGGGGTACATCCGCCTGGCGTACACCGTGGGGCGTCCAGCGCTCGAGAAGGCGGTGGATCGCATCCGGGAGTTCGTGGCCAGCGCGTCGCCGGCCACGGTCCTGTGACCGCCACCGGGGGGTGCCGGCCCCTTGTGCTGATGCCGCTGCGCCCCGGCACCCGGCCGGACCCGGAGGCGGGCACGGAAGTCCCTCTCCAGACGGCAAACCAAGCCTACCTGGCAGCCCTCCAGGCGGCTGGGGCCACCCCGATCCTGGTCCCCCTGGGCACCCGAGACCTCGATGGTCTCGAGTTCGCGGATGGGGTCCTTCTCCCCGGCGGCGTGGATATCAACCCCAGCGCCTACGGCGCCCAGCCCCACCCGACCAGCGAGTGGGACGACCGGGTGGACGATCTGGAGTTCCGCCTCGCGCGCTGGGCGCTGGAGCGGCGGCTGCCCATCCTGGGAATCTGCCGGGGCCTCCAGGTGCTCAACGTGGTCCTCGGCGGGAGTCTGGTCCAGGACCTCCCCAGCCAGCGGCCCCAGGGTCTCGAGCACCCGCGCCGGGGGCCCCGATTCTCGCTGACCCATCGCCTCACCTTGGTGCCCGGAGGCCGGCTCGCGGCCGCCCTGGGCGAGAGTGAGGTGGCGGTCAACAGCCTGCACCACCAGGGGTTGGAGCGGCTGGCCCCCGGGCTCATCCCCTCGGCCCGGGCCGAGGACGGCCTCATCGAGGGGGTCGAGATGGAGGGAGAGGAATGGGTGGTGGCCGTGCAGTTCCACCCCGAGGAGCTGTTCACCACTCAGCCGTACGCTGCCGGTCTCTTCCAGTCCTTCGTCGCCGCCTGTGCTCGGCGGGTGACCACCGCGGTCCCCGCCTGACGGGTCCCTCAGGCCGGGCCCGACGGGCCCCAATGTTTCAGGCCCCGGGAATCCCCTCGGGCAGCTCCCGTCCCGCGGCGATCAGCTCCTGGTCCTCGTCCGCGATCCGATCGAGCTCTTTGATCAGCGAGTCGACCAGCTCGGACTCGGGCAGGGTGGCGACGACCTTGCCCTTGCGGTAGAGGATCCCCTTCTGCCTGCCTCCGGCGATGCCGATGTCGGCGTGCATCCCCTCGCCCGGCCCGTTCACCACACAACCCATCACCGAGACGGTGATCGGGCGGCGGACGCGCTGCAGCGCGGCCTCCACCCGGGAGACCATGGGCATCATGTCGATCTCCAGCCGACCGCAGGTGGGGCAGGCGACCAGGTTGGGGCCGGTGGGCCGCTCCTGGAGGTTGGCCAGGATCTGCCGGCCCACCCGCACCTCCTCCTCGGGCTGGTCCACGAGGGAGACCCGGATGGTGTCTCCGATCCCCTCCGAGAGCAGGATGCCGATCCCCATGGCGCTCTTGATGGCCCCCGTCGAGGTGGGGCCGGCCTCGGTGAGGCCCAGGTGGAGGGGGTAGCGGTTGGGGAGGCTGGCGAAGAGCCGGTTGGCAGCCAGGTTGGTCAGGACGTCGCTGGCCTTGAGGCTCACCTTGATGTCCTGGAAGCCGAGCTCCTCCAGGATCCCGATGTGGCCCAGCGCGGCGTCCACCATGCGACGCGCCACGTCCTCGGGGCCCCCCTCCCCCCGGCCCCGCGCCAGCTGCTTGCGGTCCGGGAGGCTGCCGGCGTTCACGCCGATACGGATCGGCACCCCCAGCTCCTGGCACCGGCGAGCGATCTCCGCGACCTTCTCAGGCTGGCGGATGTTGCCGGGGTTGAGCCGAAGGCACTGGATGCCGGCGGCCAGCGCCATGAGCGCCAGGGGCGCGTCGTAGTGGATGTCGGCCACGATCGGCAGCCGGCTGCCCTTGACGATCTCGCGCAGCGCCACCCCGGCCTCATCGGTGTCGCAAGTCACCCGGATCAGGTCGGCTCCGGCGTCCGCGGCTCTGGCGATCTGGTCCAAAGTCCCCTGGACGTCCTCGGTGGCCGTCTTGGTCATGGTCTGGACGCTGATCGGCGCCGCTCCCCCGATCACCACCGACCCGACCTTGATCGGTCTCGTCTTGCGGCGCTCGATCACCTGGTCAGCCGGGAGATGTCGCCGAACGTGACGTAGATGAACAGCATCACCAACAAGGCTAACCCAACAGTGTGCACCGCCGCCTCCACCCGAGGGCTCACCTGCCGCCGCCGGGCCGTTTCCAGGAGGATGAAGAAGAGGCGGCCCCCGTCCAGGAAGGGGATCGGAAGGAGGTTGAACAGCCCGAGATTGAGGCTGATGAGCCCGAGCAGGGTGGCGTAGACGGAGAGCGAGATCTGGGCGGCGATCGAGGTCTCCTGGGCGATGCCCACGGGACCGGTGAGCTGCAGGTTGGGGTTGTGGTGGGGGGTGATCAGGGTCCAGAGGTTGACGAAGGTGGCCCCGATCTCCTGGGGCACGGTCCAGAACCCCAGCGCCAGCGCCTGGTACCAGGGCGTGGGGGCGTTCCCCAGGCTCGGCAGCAGGGCGTTGCCAGCGGAGGCGAGGTAGCCCACCTGCCACTCGGCCTGCAGCTGGGATCTGGAAACCTGGACTGTCTTGCGCTCCGACCCCGCAAGGTAGGTGACCCTGAGGGCCCCGGAGCCGGGAACGCTGGATGCCAGCTGTGTGGGCGGCGCATGGGGGACCGGCCTGCCGTCTATGGCCACGATCTGGGCCTCCAGCGGCACCGGGGAGTGGGCCTGGAGCCCCACCCAGTGAAGCTCAGGGGTGACCAGATAGGTGCGCGGAGCCCCTCCCCCCCAGGGCCTCATCTCCACCCGGACCGGCCGCCCCCCGGCCGCCTGGATGAGGTCCCGGATCCGGACCAGCGAGGTGGTGGTGGTGCCGTCCACCCCGGTGATCTGGTATCCCGACGCCGGGGCGCCGGCCGCCGCCAGCCCTCCCCCGTGCTGCACCTCGGGAGAGGGGCCTCCGGCGGCCGCGACCGCGGTGAAGAGAAGGCCGGCCAGCAGCAGATTGGTGATCCCTCCCGCCGCCAGCACCGCCGCCCGGCGGGAACGAGACGCCTTCAGGAACGCCCTGGGGCCGCCGCTGGCGGCGGGGTCCTCCAGCCCGCTCATCCCGGCCATGCGCACATAGCCCCCGAAGGGAAGAAGACGCAACGAATAGCGGGTCTCCCCGCGGGTGCGGCTGGCCAGCCGAGGCCCGAACCCGATCGAGAACTCGTCCACCTGGATCCCCGCCCACTTGGCCACGGCGAAGTGGCCGCCCTCGTGGAGGGAGATGACGACGAGGAGCATGAGCACGATGCCCCCCACGCTCTGCCAGGTGAAGGCGAACCCGGTCACAGCCGCTGGCCCCCGGCGGTACCGCGGCGGTCCAGCTGTCCCACCATCTCGCCGGCCATGGCCCGTCCGAAGGCGTCCGCCGCCAGCACCTCCTCCAGGGTCTCCGGGGGCGCACCGGAGTAGGATCCGGTCACCTCCGAGACCAGCTCCACGATCTCCCCGAACCGCAGCTCACCCCGGAGGAAGGCGGCGACCGCAACCTCGTTGGCGGCGTTCATCACCGCTGGAGCCCCTCCCCCCCGGCCCGCCGCCTCCTGGGCCAGGCTGAGGGCCGGGAAGCGTTCGGGGTCGGGCTCCTCAAAATCCAGCCTGCCCGTCGCGGCCAAATCCAGCGGCGGGACCACCCCGGGCAGCCGCCTGCCCCCAGAGAGGGCCAGGGCGATGGGGGCGCGCATGTCGGGCACCCCGAGCTGGGCCACCAGGGTGCCGTCACAGAACTCGACGGCGGAGTGGATCGCGCTCTGAGGATGGATCACCACCGAGATCCTGGAATAGGGGATCCCGAAGAGAAAGTGGGCCTCGATCACCTCCAGCCCCTTGTTCATCATGGTGGCGCTGTCCACGGTCACCTTGGGCCCCATCTTCCAATTGGGGTGGGCCAGGGCCATCTCCGGGGTCGCATCCCTGAGGCCGGCCAGCGGGGCGGCACGGAAGGGGCCGCCGCTGGCGGTGAGCCAGAGCCGCGCCACCTCCTGAGCCGACTCCCCGCGGAGGCACTGCCAGATCGCCGAGTGCTCGCTGTCCACCGGCACGATCTCCGCACCTGACCGGCGCGCGGCGGCGGTGACCAGCTCCCCTGCCATCACCAGGACCTCCTTGGTGGCGATGGCCACGCGGCAGCGGCGCCGCAGGGCGGCCAGAGTGGGGAGGAGGGCGGCCGCGCCGCCGCCACTCACCAGCACCACATCGGCCCGGGGGTCGGCACCGAGCTGGCAAGCCGCCTCCTCGCCGATCCCCACCCCGGAAGGGACGGGTCCCCCAGGGTCGACCACCACGGCCTCCGCCCCAGGGAACGGGCTCAGCGCCGCCTGCAGGGCCTGTGTCCCGTGCCCAGCCACGGCCCCCAGCAGCTCGAAGTGCTCGGGGTAGCGGGCGATGACCTCCAGCGCCTGGCTCCCGATCGACCCCGTGGCGCCCACCACCACGACCCGGGTCCGCCTAGCGGAGGGCACCGGAGGCCACCAGAAGCGTGTACATCACCGGGGCCACGAAGAGCAGGCTGTCCACCCGGTCCAGTATGCCGCCGTGTCCGGGAATCAGCCTTCCGGAGTCCTTGACTCCCAGCTCGCGCTTGAGCTGGGACTCCGCCAGGTCCCCGGCGATGGCCGCCAGCGAGCAGGTCGCGGCGACCAGCGCAGCGACGGCCCAGGAGAGTCCGGGGAGCGCCAGCGGCAGGAGCGCCGTGATCGCCAGCGCCGGGAGGAGGAAGCCGGCGGCAGCGCCCTCCCAGGTCTTGGAGGGGCTGATGCGGGGAATGAAGGGGTGGCGCCCCAGGCGGGAGCCCACCAGATAGGCCCCGGTGTCCCCCAGCACGGACACCCCCACCGCCAGGAGGACCATCTCCGCCCCCCGGGAGTGGGCGCTCCGATACAGGAGGGGCAGGAAGCCTGCCAGGTAACCGATCCAGATGGCTCCCCCGATGGCCACCGCCCAGCGCGCCACCGGCCTGGAGTCGGGCCGGGAGAGCAGGGTCAGGGCCAGGCCCGCCAGCGCCCCGGCGGTGAGGCCCAGGCCGGCGGCGGGCACCGTCGGATAGGCGTAGCGCAGCACCCAGAACGCCGACAGCGGCGCCAGGACCAGCAGGTTGGGTAGGAGCCCCACTCCCCGCCAGAGCCTCCGGTACTCCAGCAGCCCCAGGGCGGCGACCAGGACCACCAGGGCCGCCAGGTAACCAGAACCCAGTTCCAGTGCGACGCCCAGGACCACCAGCAAGGTGATCCCGCTGGCGCTCCGGACCCAGAGCCTCAACCGAGCTCCGGAACCCCGCCGAAGCGGCGGACGCGCACGGCGTAGTCGGCGAGGGCCGCCTCCAGGTCAGCCGCGCCGAAGTCCGGCCAGAGGGTCTGGGTGACATACAGCTCGGCATAGGCCGCCTGCCAGATCAGGAAGTTGCTGGTCCGGAGTTCTCCTGCGGTGCGGATGATGAGGTCGGGATCAGGCATCCCCGCCGTGTAGAGGTGAGCGGCGAGCATCTGCTCGTCCACCTGGCGGAGGTCCTCCCCCGCGCGGGCGAGGGAGCGGACGGCGTCCACGATCTCCGCCCGGCCCCCGTAGTTGATGGCCACGTTCAGGCCCCCCCGGGTGTTCTCCCGAGTGCGCGCCTCGGCCTCCTCCACCAGTCGGCAGAGCCGGGCCGAGAGCCGCTCGCGGCGGCCGATGACCCGGATCCGCACCCCGTTCTGGTGGAGCTCGTCCACCTCCGCCTGCAGGGTCTGTTCGAAGAGACGCATCAGGGTCGCCACCTCGTATCGGGGACGGGACCAGTTCTCGGTGGAGAAGGCGTAAAGGGTCAGGTGATGGACCCCCGCCCGATCCGCCGCCTCCATCACCCGCCGGATGGCCCGGATCCCCGCTCGATGTCCCTCGGTGCGTCGCCGACCGCGCTGCCGGGCCCAGCGCCCGTTGCCGTCCATGATGATCCCGATGTGGGCGGGCAAGGCCGCGCGCTCAGCCACCGCCCGAATCCCCGTTCACACCTCGAGCAGCTCGACTTCCTTGCGCCGGGCGATCTCCTCCACCCGCTCCACATGGCGGTCCGTGATCCGCTGCAGGTCGCCGTGGGCGCGCTGAGCCTGGTCCTCGGAGATCTCCCCGTCGTGCTCCAGCTTGCGCAGCCGCTCCAGGTCGTCCCGACGGATGTTGCGGACGGCGACCTTGGCCTCCTCGGAGCGCTGTTTGACGAGGCGCACGAACTCCCGCCGCCGCTCCTCGTTGAGCGGGGGAACCGGCACCCTGATCACCTGGCCGTCGTTGCTGGGATTGAGCCCCAGCTCGCTGCGCTGCAGGGCCCGCTCGATGGGAGCGATGAGGTGCCGGTCCCAGGGCTGGACCAGGATCATGTGCGGCTCGGGTGCCGAGAGGCTGGCCACCTGGTTGATCGGCACCTGGCTCTCGTAGGCGTCGACCTTGACGTGCTCGATCAGCGCCGGGGAGGCCCGCCCGGTGCGGATCGAGGCCAGCTCGCGCTGAAGCGCCTCCAGGCTCTTGGCCATCCGCTCCTCCGCGGAGCGCAGAAGGTCAGCGCTCACCCTCTCTGCTCCTGGTCGGTTACCAGGGTCCCGACCCGCTCTCCGCTCACCGCCCGGGCCAGATTGCCAGGGGTGAACAGGTCCAGGACCAGAAGCGGGAGGCGGTTGTCCATGCAGAGGGTGATCGCCGTGTTGTCCATCACCTGCAGGCCGCGATTCAGGACATCGAGGTAGGAGATGGTCTCGAAACGCTCAGCGTTGGCGTCCTTGGTGGGATCGGCGCTGTAGACCCCGTCGACCCGGGTGGCCTTGATGAGCACGTCGGCTCCTATCTCCGCAGCCCGCAGGGCCGCCGGGGTGTCGGTGGTGAAGAAGGGGTTGCCGGAGCCGGCGCAGAAGACAACCACCCTCCCCTTCTCGAGATGCCGGATGGCCCGTCCCCTGATGTATGGCTCGGCCACCTGATGCATCTCGATGGCGGTCTGGACCCGGGTGGGCATGCCGTGGGCCTCCAGAGCGTCCCGGAGGGCGAGCCCGTTGATGACGGTGCCCAGCATCCCCATCAGGTCCGCAGTGACCCGGTTCATCCCCCGTCGCGCCCCGGCGAGCCCGCGGAAGATGTTGCCGCCCCCCATCATCACGGCGATCTCGGTTCCCAGCTGGTGCGCGGCCTGGAGCTCCAGGGCCACCGTGTCCAGGACCAGGGGGTCGATGCCGTAGCCCCCATCCCCGACCAGGGCCTCCCCGCTGAGCTTGATCACCACCCTCCGGTAGCGGGCCGGGGGACGCCGCCGCTCCTGGCCCGCCATCCCGGTGAGGGGCACCGCCTCAACCACCTGAGCCTCCCTCGGCCCTCTCCCCCAGAGGGAAGCGCGCGAAGCGGGCCACAGAGATGTTCTCCCCCGTCGAGGCGATCGTCTCCTTGATCACCTCCTCCACCCGGCGGGCCTTCTTGCCGGCCTCGTCCCGGATCCAGGGCTGCTCATACAGGCAGGCCGTCTCGAACCACTTGCGGAGCTTCCCTTCCACGATCTGGTCCACCCGGGCGGCGTCCCGCCCCTCGGCGGCAGCCTGCTGGCGGTAGATCTCCCTCTCGTGCTCCACCTCCCCCGCGGGGACGTCCTCGCGGCGGATCCAGCGCGGCCCGAGGCTCGCCACCTGCAGGGCCAGGTCGTGGACCAGCGCCTTGAACTCGTCGGTACGGGCCACGAAGTCGCTCTCACAGTTGACCTCGAGGAGCACCCCCAGCCGCCCTCCGGGGTGGATGTAGGCGTCTACCAGCCCCTCGCGGGTCTCCCGCTCCGCCCTCTTCTCGGCCGAGGCGAGCCCCTTGGTGCGGAGCAGGTCACGGGCACGGTCGAAGTCGCCCGCCGACTCCACCAGGGCGCGCTTGACGTCCATGATCCCGGCCCCGGTCTGCTGTCGCAGCTGACGAACCAGCTCCGCCGAGATTTCCTGGCTCACTCCGCGACCTCCTCCGGCTCCGGCTCCGTACGGGCCTCACTGGCCGCCTGCTCCTCGGCGGCCCGGAGCTGGGCCGCGCGCTCCGCCGCCGCCTGGGCCTGGGCGGCC
Organism: bacterium; assembly: GCA_021785655.1. Lineage (GTDB taxonomy): Bacteria > Chloroflexota > Dormibacteria > Aeolococcales > Bog-877 > JAJYXT01. The sequence continues at coordinate 111,959 of JAJYET010000002.1, forward strand.
TCGATCTGGCGACGCTGATCCAGCCCGTCGACGATCGCGTCGGTGAGCCGGGTCACGATGAGCCGGACGCTGCGGATGGCGTCGTCGTTGCCGGGGATCACATAGCTGATCTCGTCCGGGTCACAGTTGCTGTCTGTGATGGCGATGATCGGGATCTTGAGCTTGTTGGCCTCCGTGACCGCGAGCCGCTCCTTGTGGGGGTCGACCACAAACAGCGCCGCGGGCAGCCGCTTCATCCCGGTGATGCCGGAGAAGTTGCGCCGCAGGCGCTCCAGCTCATCCTCGCGCCGCCGCTGCTCCTTCTTGATCATCGCCGCGAAGCCGTCCCGCTCCTGGCGCTCGGAGAGCTCGGTGAGGCGCCGCAGCTGCAGCTTCACCACCTCGAAGTTGGTCAGCATGCCCCCCATCCAGCGGTTGATCACATACGGTTGGTGGGAGCGCTGGCACTCTGCCTCGATGGTGTCCCGAGCCTGCTTCTTGGTGCCCACGAACAGGATCTGCCCCCCCTGGGCCACGGTGTCCCGCGCGAAGGCGCAGGCGGCGTCCAGCAGCTCCACGGTCTGCGCCACGTCCAGGATGTGGATGCCACCGCGGCTGGCGAATATGTAGGGCCGCATCTTGGGATTCCACCGGCTGGTCTGGTGACCGAAGTGGACCCCGTTTTGCAAGAGCTCGGTGAGCGTGGCCACGGGCATGGTGCGCCTCCAGTTGCGTTGAACCTCTGCCCACCATCCACCGGCGCCCGGCCCAGGGGAACCCGGGGGCCGTCCGGCGGGCATGTGAATTTGATCGCCGCTGTCCATGGTAGCCCAAAACCCGGAAACGAACGCCGGGCGAACCGGTCGCCGCGGCCCGCCGGCCCAGGGTCTCCTCGGTGGAACGGACCGGCTGGTGGCCCCGGCTGGCCCTAAAGCACGTACCGGCGCAGGTCCTGGTCGCGGACCAGGTCCCCGAGCTGCAGGCGGACGAACTCGGCGTCCACCACCACCCGCTGGTTGCGGTACTGCTCGGCGGCGAAGGAGACGTCCTGGAGCACCCGCTCCATGACGGTGAAGAGCCTCCGGGCGCCGATGTTCTCGTCCCGCTCGTTGACCAGGAAAGCCTGCCGGGCGAGCTCGGCGGTGCCCTCGGCGGTGAACTCCAGCTCCACCTCCTCGGTGCCGAGCAGGGCCTGGTACTGACCGGTGAGCGAGTTGCTGGGTTCGACCAGGATCCGCCTCAGGTCGGTCTCTCCCAGCGAGGTCAGCTCCACCCGGATCGGGAACCGCCCCTGAAACTCCGGGATCAGGTCGGAGGGGCGGGCGGACGTGAAGGCGCCGGCCGCCACGAACAGGATGTGCTCCGTGCTGACCGACCCGTAGCGGGTGCTGACCGTGGAGCCCTCGATGATCGGCAGGAGGTCGCGCTGCACTCCGGCCCCGCTCACGTCCGGCCCGTGGCTCTCGGTGTACGCCCCCGCGATCTTGTCCACCTCGTCGATGAAGACGATCCCGTTCTCCTCCACCGACCGGATGGCATCGTCGTAGACCCGGTCCATGTCCACCATCCGCTCGGTCTCCTCCTGGGTCAGGGTGTGCCGGGCATCGGCGACGCTCATCCTGCGCATCCGGCGCCGGGGGGGCGCCATCTGGCTGAAGAAGTCGGCCAGCGACCAGCCGATCTCCTCGTACCCGGTTCCGGAGAAGACCTCGACCGGAGCGCTGTACGACTCCTCCACCTCGATCTCGATGAGGCGGTCCTCCAGCTGGCGGTTGGCCAGCTTGCGGGCCAGCTGCCGGCGGCGCGCCCGCTCCCGCCGGAGGGCCAGGCGCCGGTCCGGTTCATCGGCGGGCGCGGCGGTGGCTCCGTCGGCTCCCTCGGGTGGGGCGGCGGCAGCCTCGGGCACAGGCCCCTCCTTGGAGGCGCGCTCTTGCTCCACCAGCCGGTCAACGATCCGGGCCTCGGCGCGCTGCTTGGCCTCATCCTCTACCTCGGCCACGCGCTGGCTCTGGAGCTGGGTGATGGTCTGCTCCAGCAGGTCGCGGATGATCGACTCCACGTCCCGTCCGACATACCCCACCTCGGTGAACTTGGTGGCCTCCACCTTGATGAACGGGGAGTTTGTCAGCAGCGCCAGCCGGCGGGCGATCTCCGTCTTGCCCACGCCGGTGGGTCCGATCAGCAGGATGTTGCTGGGCATGATGTCACCCCGGGCCTCGGGGGCCACCCGCATCCGCCGGATGCGGTTGCGCAGTGCCACCGCCATGGCTCGTTTGGCATCCTGCTGGCCCACGATGTAGCGGTCGAGGGAGCTCACCACCTCGGCCGCGGTGAGCTCACCCTCGGGCATCTGCGACCTCCTGGGGTGCCGGAAGAGTTTCCACGGTGATCTCCGAATTGGTGTAGACGCACATGGAGGCCGCAATCCTTAGCGCCTCCACCGCCACCTCCCGAGCGGAAAGCTCGGTGTGCTGGGTGAGCGCTCGAGCCGCCGCCAGGGCGTACGGGCCGCCACTGCCGATGGCCCCCAGGCCGTCGTCCGGCTCGATCACGTCGCCGTCTCCACTTAGGAGCAGCAGCTGTCCCTCCCCGGCCACCACCAGCATGGCGTCCAGGTGGCGCAGGTAGCGGTCGGTGCGCCACTCCTTGCCCAGCTCCACGGCGGAGCGCACCAGGTTGCCCTGGTGCTGCTCCAGCTGGCGCTCGAACTTGTCGAAGAGGGTGAAGGCGTCGGAGACCGACCCGGCAAACCCCACCACCACTTGGTCGTGGAACAGCCGCCGCACCTTGCTGGCGTGGTGCTTCATCACCACGTCGCCCAAGGTCACCTGCCCATCGCCGGCCACGGCGATCTCCGGCCCCCGCTGGACGGCCACGATGGTGGTGGCCCGGGGGGTGGATGCCTCATGAGAAGCCACGAAGTCTGAAGTCTACCGCCGCCGACGGCGGCCCCCCCCCCGGAAGATCAGCGCCCGTCCCCTCCGCTGGCAGCAGCCACCGGCGCCGCCGCGGCCGCCTCCCGAGGTGGCCGGTACCGGCACTTGGGGTACCCGGAGCAGGAGACGAAGGGACCGAACCGACCCATCCGACGCACCAGGGGCTGGCCGCACTCCGGGCAGCTGTCTCCGGTGGGCTCCGGCGCGGGCCGTGCCGGCCGGCCGGCCCCCGGCTCGGGACGGATGTAGCGGCACTTGGGGTAGCCGGAACAGCCCACGAAGGGGCCGCGGCGGCCGGTGCGCCTCACCAGCGGGCGGCCGCACTCCGGGCAGGCCTCCCCAACCTCCTCGGCGGCGGCCCGCTCCTCGCGGCCCTGGATGTAGTCGCACTCGGGGTACCGGCTGCAGCCCACGAACTCGCCGAACCGGCCCGTGCGGACCACCAGGTCGGCTCCGCAATTGGGGCAGGCGCCGCCGGTTGGCGGCGCCTTCACCCGGACCCGAGGCATATCCTCCTGGGCCTTCTCCAGGACCTTGGCGAAGGGCTCGTACCAGGACCGCACGACGGGGATCCAGCCCTCGTCGCCGGCCTCGATCGCATCCAGCCGCCGCTCGAGCTCTGCCGTGAACCCCAGGTCGACGACATCCGGGAACTGGGTGGTGAGCGCCTCGTTGACCGCCACCCCGACGGGGGTGGGATGCAGCCGCCGCTCCACCTGGCGGACATAGCCGCGGGTCTGGATCAGGTCCACCGTGGGGGCGTAGGTGCTGGGCCGCCCGATCCCGCGCTCCTCCAGCTCCCGGACCAGCGTCGCCTCGGTGAAGCGGGGAGGGGGCTGGCTGAAGTGCTGCTCGGGGAGGAGCTCCAGGAGGTGCGCCAGATCGCCCGCGACGAGAAGAGGCAGGAGCTGGTCCTCCCTCTCCTCGGGGGCCATCACCTTGGTGAAGCCGTCGAAGGTGAGGCGGCTGCCGGTGGCGCGGAACTGATGGCCCGCGGCCTCCAGCTCGCACCTGGTGTTCTCGAATTCTGCAGGGCTCATCTGGCTGGCCACGAACCGACGCCAGATGAGCCGGTAGAGTCGCAGCTGGTCGGAGGTCAGGTGATTGGCCACCACCTCCGGGCTGCGCTCCAAGCTGGTGGGGCGGATCGCCTCATGGGCGTCCTGGCTGGCCACCGGCCCGGCTTCGCGGCGGCGCGCCGTGCCCTTGGAGCCGAGGTAGCGGGGCCCGAAGGTGCTCTCCACGTACTGGTGGGCATCGCCCCTGGCCAGCTCGCTGATGCGGACCGAGTCGGTGCGCATGTAGGTGATGAGGCCCACGGGACCCGCTGAGCCCAGCTCCACGCCCTCGTACAGCTGCTGCGCCACCCGCATCGTCTTGCTGGGGCTGAATCGGAGCTGCGCTGAGGCCTCCTGCTGCAGGGTGCTGGTGATGTGCGGCTGGGGCGGGTTGCGCCGCTGGCGGCGCACCTCGACCGACGCCACCTTGAAGGGCTGGCCCTCCACCTGCGCCATCACCTCGCGGGCCGCGGCCTCGTCCGGCAGCGCCGAGGCTCCCTCCTCGTCGGCGGCGCGGCCCCTCCGTCCCTTGGCCGGGGGGTGGTAGCGCGCGGAGAACTCCTCTCCGGAGGTAGTCTCCAGCCGGGCATCCAGGGTCCAGCTCTCCACCGGCTTGAACGCCTCGATCTCCAGCTCCCGGTCGCAGACGAGGCGGACCGCCACCGACTGCACCCGGCCGGCTGACAGTCCCTTGCGGACCTTGCGCCAGAGCAGCGGGCTGAGCTTGTACCCCAGGAGGCGGTCGATGGAGCGGCGCGCCTGGTAGGCGTCCACCAGGTTGCGGTCGATCTCCCGCGGGACCTTGAGAGCGGCCTCGACCGCCGGACGGGTGACCTCGCGGAACACGATCCGCTCCGGTTGCCTGAGGCGCAACTGGTTGGCGATGTGCCAGGCGATCGCCTCCCCCTCCCGGTCCGGGTCCGCCGCCAGCAGGACCCGGCCGGCCCGGCGGGCGGCCGACTTCAGCTCCTGGAGCTGCTTCTCCTTCCCCTTGATCACGGTGTAGTCGGGGGTGAAGCCATCGTCCACGTCGATCCCCAGCTTGGACCGGGGAAGGTCGACGACGTGGCCCATGGAGGCCTTGACCTCGTATCCCTTCCCGAGGAACTTGCTCAAGGTCCGGGCCTTGCTGGGTGATTCGACGATGATGAGGTTGCTGGGCATGGACGATCTGAACTCCGAGGCCTTGAGGCCAGGCGATGATAACAACAGCCTTCCACGCCTCCGCCCAGTTCAAGCGGCCGCAGGTGAACCCGCCACTAAACTGGGTTGGTTTCCCGCTCCTGGAGGCTTGGCGCTTGCCTGTCCTTGTCGACGACCGGTACCAGCAGGGGCTCATCGTGGCCCGCCGCGACTTCACCAAGGACCTTTGGTCGATCCGGGTCCGCCCCGTCGACCCCTTCCCCTTCAGGGCCGGCCAGTACGCCACCTTGGGGATCGAGCTGCAGGGCCGGGTGCTGGAGCGCCCCTACTCGATCGTCTCAGCGCCCGACGAACCGGAGCTCGAGCTCTTCATCGAGCTGATTCCCGGTGGCGCGCTCACCCCTCACCTGCACCGGCTGGGAGAGGGGCAGGCCGTCTGGCTCCGCCGGCGCCCCAAGGGGCTGTTCCTGCGCCAGCCACCGGCAGCGGACCTGGTCCACCTCTTCTGTGCCACGGTGACCGGGGTGGCGCCATTCGTCAGCTTCCTGCGCCAGCTGTCCCGCCAGGCCCAAAGCCAAGGTGGGGCCGTACCCAGGATCCTCCTGCTCCAGGGAGCCAGCCATGCCGACGAGTTCGGCTACCTGGAGGAGATGGAGCGGCTGAGCCGCGAGCTCCCGGGCTTCCGCTACATCCCCACCGTGAGTCGGCCCTGGGACGAGCCGGGGTGGGAGGGTGAGGTCGGCCGGGCCGAGGATGTCCTTCGCAAGCACGCCGACGACTTCGGCGTGGCGCCGGGCCAGGGCATGGTGTACCTGTGCGGTCACCCGGGGATGATCGCCGGGGGTCGGGTGCTGATGCGCCGCCGCGGACTTCAGGACAAGGAGATCCTGGAGGAGCAGTACTGGCCCGAGGGCAAGGAGCCCACCGGCTCCGGCACCTGACCTCCGGCCCGTTCTAAGCCGAAACTCAGCCGCCGCCAGGAGAGTTGAGCTGAGATGAGCCGCCGCAGCGAGCGGGCCGCACCGGGGTGAAGGAGCTGACGCTCCCGGACCCGGTCACGTCGCCCGCCCTGGGCCCGCGGGGACACGTCCCCTCGCGCCGGGGGGCGCTGCTGGCAGCCCTCCCCTTCGTGATCTACGTCGGCCTCAGGGTGCCCTCGCTGTTCGAGCCGCACTGGTACAGCGACGAGGCGGGCTACGCCACCACGGCCTGGTTCTCCACCCACGGACTAGCCCTCTACCAGACCATCTGGAACAACAAGCCGCCTCTGCTCTTCTGGATCTACGACCTGGCCCTCTGGGCCTTCGGGCCCAGCGAGTTCGGGCTCCACCTGCTGTCCACCCTGACCGGGCTCCTGGCCCTCGGGGCGCTCAGCTGGGCGCTGCAGCGGAGGGCCAGCGGCTGGCGGCGCCTGGGGCCGCTGCTGGCGGCCGCCGTCCTCCTGGGGATCCCCTTACTGGGGGGGGACCTGGCCCTCCCGGAGAACTTCCTCATCGCCCCCGAGGCCCTGGGGATGGTGCTGGTCCTCGAGGGCCTCGAGCGAAGGGAGGCGGGCTGGATGGTGGGCGCCGGAGTGGCGCTGGCCACCGCCGTCCTGATCCAGCAAACGGCGCTGGCCGCGGTCGCGGCGGCGGTCCTCCTGATCGCGGTCCGCCCGGAGACAGGTCGGGTGCACCGGATCGCGGCCCTGCTCCTGGCCTGCGGGTTCGGGGTGGGGGCGGGGCTGGCCCCGTATCTGATCACCGCCGGGTTTGGCCAGGTCTGGTTCTTCCTCGTCGGCTCGTACCGCCAGTACACCTCCCAGTCCCTGCCCATGACCGCCCTGACCCTCATCCCCCGGGCCCTGGCGGGCCCGCTGCTGCTGGTGGGAGCCGTGGGCCGGCGGCGCGATCCCCCAATGGCCCAGTTGGCGGCGGTCTGGCTGGTCGCCGACCTCTTCGCCTACCTCCTCCCCAACCGCGCCTACCCCCACTTCCTGCTGCCGGCCGTGGTTCCGCTGTGCCTCGTTCTGGCCGGCCTGCACCGGCCCGGGTGGTTCTCTGCCCCCAAGTTCCCCAGGCTGGCGCTGCCAACGTCCGCGGCCCTCTGCGTCGGCACCTGGGCGGCCCTCTTCGCCATGAACGCCTCCGGCCTCTTCGGCGGGCTCCTCACCCTGGAGTACATCCCGCTCTCGGTGGGGCGGGCGGTCGGAGCCGTCACCGAGGCCCAGTACCTCTCCGCCTTCGGCCTGGAGACCCTGGGCGAGTCTCAGGCGGTGGCCTTCATTCGCAGCCACCACTTGGAGGGGGCCTCCACCGTGGTCTGGTCGGCCAACGCCTGGCCCTACCTGCTGGCCCGGCTGCGCCCCGTCCTTCCGACCCCGGCCATCTACATGGACCACTTCTGGTTGGGGGAGCGGGCGCTGATCGACCGGGTCCGCAGCGCCCTGCCGGAGCTGGTGGTGGTGGACGGCAGCGGCCTCCCCACGGCCCTCCGCGGCTTCCTGGACAGCTCCTACCGGGTGGTGGAGCGGGGATCCGGGGGTTCTGCGGTGTGGCTCCGGGAGAACGTCCCGGGCTAGCGCTTCAGCTTGGTGGCGAGCGGCGGGGAGATCTGGGCGAAGGTCCCCCGCAGCGACTTCACCCAGCGGTTGCCGGGCTGGCGCCAGGCCAGCGGCTCGCCGCCGCTCAGCGACCGGACCCCGTCAAGTCCGGCGTGGGGCACGGTGAGGACAGGCTGCTCCAGCACCCGGGAGGCGCGGTCCACCTCCACCTGGTGGTAGGGGAGGACGCAGTTGAGGATCACCGACACCCGGTCCCGGGGGATCCGCAACTGGTCGCAGATCCGAAGCCAGGCCAGGACCGCGAACACCCCGGGGTTGTCCGGGGTCCCCACCACCACCATATGCTCGGCCCGCTCCAGGATGTCTATCCCGCCGTTGTCGAGCCGCCCACCCTGATCCACCACCACCAGCTCCGCGGGGTGGGTGAGCCTCAGGATGATCGCCCCAACGGCTGCCGGCGCAACGGAGTCCGCCAGCTCGGGTCTCGCGGGCGCCGGAAGGACCGACACCCCACTCGGGTGGCGGGGAAGCCGGTCGAAGATCTCCTCCTCGGGGCCAACCGAGGCCAGCTCCACCCAGGTGGGGGTCTGGGGAGGAAGGTTGAACGCCAGCAGCGCACTCCCGAAGCGGGGGACGTTATCCACCAGCGCCACCCGGTAGGCGTCCGCAGCCAGCACCGCGAGATTGGCCGCCAGCATCGTCCTGCCCGTGCCCCCCCGGGGTCCGCAAACCACCCAGAGCTCACCGCGGCCCTTGGTCGGTCGCTCCGGCGCCACCGAGGCATCGAGCCGAGAGCGGACCAGGTCGGAGAGCGCCTTGGCGGAGGCCGTGCGGGGCAGCTTCTCGCTGGCGCCGGCGTCCAGCGCCGCCGCCACCAGGGGAGAGTTGGCGTCCACGGCCACCAGGATGATGGGGATCGCGGCGTGCAGGATGCTGGCACGGATCTGGCGGACCAGGGGAACCAGCGCCGGGTCCTCGCCGATGACCTCGACCACCGCCGCGTCAGCCGGGGTAGCCTCCAGCTCGGCGGCGGCGGTGGCGGTCGAGTCGAACCCTACCAACTCGAGCCCGTTCTCGGCCAGCGCCTGGCGGATCACCTCGGACCTGGAAGCCTGACGGGCAATCACCAGCACCTTTCGGCGGAGCGTGTCAGGCATGCTCCAAGTCTATTGCCTCGCGGGGAGTGCGGACCGGCGGCGCGCCGAAGTCGGCGTCACTTGGCGGTGGCCCGCCTCCGCAGCCCCCGGCGCCGCCCCGCCGCTTCCGGAGCTTCGACCGGCTCCTCCGCCGCCACCTCATCGGTCGCCGCGCCGGCCGCGACGGGCTTCGAGGGGCCTTCCCGACGCTCCCGTATCCGGGCCTGCTTGCCCACCTTCCCCCGCAGATAGTAGAGCTTGGCGCGGTGCACCACGCCATGCCTGACCACCTCGATCTTGGCGAGTCGGGGGGAGTGGATGAGGAAGGTGCGCTCCACCCCCACCCCGTGGGCGGTGCGGCGCACGATCACCGACTCGCGGACGCCACCACCCTTCAGCCCGATGACCACCCCCTCGAAAACCTGGATCCGCTCGCGGGTGCCCTCGACCACCTTGGCGTGGACCCTGACCGTGTCCCCGGGCCGGAGCTCCGGGACGTCGGATCTCAGCTGCTCCTCCTCGAGCAGGTCGATGATGTTCACTGCGCACCTCCACCAGCCTCGCCGCCCGTCCGGGCGGCGGGTCTCAAATGCCCTGTCGTGTCCGCCTTGAGGAGCAGGTCCGGGCGGATCCGGGAGGCCCGCTCCAGGGCGGCCCGGCGCCGCCAGGCGGTGATCTTTGCGTGATCGCCGCTGCGAAGCACTGATGGTACCGAAAGTCCCTCGAAGACTGCCGGCCGCGTGTACTGGGGATACTCCGGGAGCCCCTCCGCGAAGCTCTCGTCGAGGCTTGAGTCAGGGTCCCCGAGCGTCCCCGGCAGGTGCCGGGCCACGGCCTCGACCAGGGCCATGGCCGCGAGCTCCCCGCCGGCCAGCACGAAGTCCCCGACCGAGACCTCCTCCAGGCCGAGGCCGTCCACCACCCGCTGATCGACCCCCTCGTACCGGCCACAGACCAGCAGCAAGGACTCCTCCCGGGCCAGCTCCAGCACCAGGCCGGCATCCAAGCGCCTGCCTCCGGCGGACATCAGGATGGGGCGGGATGGAGCGGATGCCAGCAGGCCGCGCACCGCTGCGAACAGCGGCTCGGGTCGCAGCACCATCCCCGGCCCTCCTCCGAAGGGGGCGTCGTCCACCTGGCGGCGCGAACCTAGCCCCCAGTTTCTGAGATCGTGAGTCTCCAAGTGGACAACTCCGGTGGCCAGTGCCCGGCCCACCACGCCGGCCCCCAGCGGCCCGGGAAAGACCTCCGGGAAGAGGGTGAGGACATCAACCCGCATCGTCCCACGGCTCCAGGAAACTGCCGGCCACGGTGAGCCGCCCCCCTTCGAGATCCACGTTCAGGACTGCCGCCCGGACCGCTGGGACCAGGCTCTCCCGTCCCAGACCGCTCACCACCAACACGTCGTTGGCGGGATAGGGCTGAACGTCGGCCACGATGCCGCGGTCGACCCCCAGCTCGTCGACCACCCGGAGACCTACCAGCTGGAAGTGGAAGTACTCCCCCCTCGGAAGTGGCCGGACGCTGTCGAAGGGCACCTCAAGGTACCCGCCCACCAAACGCAGGGCCGAGGTCCGGTCCTCCACCCCGCTCAGCCGGCAGAGCAGATGGGCGCCAGCGGGGCGAGGCTCCTCGACCACCCGGGGCGACCCGTCCAGGAAGACCTCGGTGCCTTGGGGTAGGCGGTCCAAGCCGCCGCCCAGGAGCTCCAGGGCCACCTCGCCCCGCAACCCATGGGCCCTCAGCACCCGCGCCACCCGCACCCGGTCTGGGGGTTTCGTCAATCGACGACCTCGACCTGCACCCGGTCCCGAGACCGGAGCGATGCGGACCGAACCACCATTCGGATGGCCTCCACGTTCCGGCCCTGGCGACCGATCACCCGGCCCAGGTCCTCGGGTGCCGTCCAGATCCGCACCAGGTAGTGGTGTCCCTGCCCCTCGATCTCGACGCGAACGTCGTCAGGGCGACTGACCAGCTCCCGGACGATGTGGCTGACCAGCTCGGAGTAGTCCGGCATCGGATCAGCCCTCGGTCTCGGGAGCCGCCACCACTTCGGGCTCGTCGGCGGCCGGACTGGCGTCCACCTCCTCCTCCAGACCCGCCACCTCTTCTGGCTCCGCCGCGGGGCCGGCCGCGCGGGAGGGCGCCGGCGCGGCCTCGGGGGCGGCGGCGGCTCCGGCCGAACGGGCCCGGCGGGGCCTCGCCTCCAGCATCCCCTGCCGTTCCAGGAGCTCCCTCACGGCGTCCGAGGGACGGGCGCCGGTGGCCATCCAGTATCGGATCCGGTCATCCTGCAACTTCACCACCACCGGATCCGGCAGCGGGTCGTAGTACCCCACCATCTCGATGAACCGTCCGTCACGCGGGGAGCGGGCGTCCGCCACCACCACCCGGTAGAAGGGGCGCTTCTTCGCCCCCATCCGCTTCAGCCGTATCTTCACCGCCATTCTCTTCCTCCTCGCTGGGCGCGCTCGACCGCTCTCAACCGCCGATCACCGGCGTGCGGCCGCGCGGTGTCTTCAACAGCTCCTGGGCCAGCCGCCGGCGGCCGCCAGGCCCCGAAAGCCCCTTCATCATCGACCGCATCTGCTCGAACCCCTTGATCAGCCGGGAAACCTCGGCCGCGGTGGTGCCACTCCCCCGGGCGATCCGACGGCGGCGCGAGCTGTCCACCATCTCCGGTCTCCGGCGCTCTTCAGGGGTCATGGAGAGCACGATGGCCTCCAACCGCCGCAGCTCCGTCTCGCCGGGGAGCGCCGAGCCCTGGGCGCGCATCAGCTCCCGCCCGCCCGGCATCAGCCCCAGGATCGATTCCAAGGGACCGAGGCGGCGGAGCTGGCGCAGCTGGGTCACGAAGTCGTCCAGGGTGAGGCGCCCCTCGCGCATCCGCTCCTGGGCGGAGACCGCCTCCTCCTCGCTTATCTGCTCCTGGCTGCGCTCGATCAGGGTGAGGACATCGCCCATACCCAGGATCCGGCGCGCCATCCGCTCCGGATGGAAGGGCTCGAGGTCGCGCGGCCGCTCCCCCACGCCGCAGTACCACACCCTCAGCCCGATGGCGGCGCGCATGGACAGGGCGGCACCACCCCGGGCGTCCCCATCCAGCTTGGTGAGGATGATCCCATCCACCCCCACCCGCTCCTTGAAGGAGTCGGCGACGCGCACCGCCTCCTGCCCGGTCATGGCGTCCACGACCAGAAGCGAGTGGTGGACGCGGACCGCGGACCGGATCTCGGCCAGCTCATCCATCAGGGGTTGGTCCAGGTGCAGACGACCGGAAGTGTCCACCAGGACCACGTCGTGTCCCTGGCGGCGAGCCGCCTGGACGGCCGAGGCTACCCCGTGGGCCAGCCCCCGGCCCAACTCCGGTACCAGGACCGGGACCTGGTGCTCGGCGGCCAGAATCTGCAGCTGGTCGACAGCTGCCGAGCGCCGGAGGTCGGCTGCGACCAGGGCGGGCCGGTGCCCCTCCGCCCGCACCAGCAGCGAGAGCTTCACCGCGGTGGTGGTCTTGCCGGCCCCCTGGAGGCCCACCAAGAGGACCACCGTCGGCGGCTCGGGGCTGTAGGAGAGGGCCTGGTCCTCCCCGCCCAGGAGTTCCACCAGCTCCCCGAAAACCAGCTTGATCACCTGCTGACCTGGGGTAAGGCTCTGCAGGACGTCGGCCCCCACGGCCCGCTCTCGCACCCGGTCCACGAACTCCCGCGCCACCTTGTAGTTCACATCGGCCTCGAGAAGGGCGAGCCGGACCTCCCGGAGGCCCGCCTCCACGTCCTCGGCGTCCAGCCGTCCCTTGGCGGTGAGGTGCTTGAAGGCCAGGCCCAACTTGTCGGTGAGGGTGTCAAACATGGGCGCCGTCCCCTGCCGGCCTGCCCGCGAGGCGCCGTTCGAGGTCGGCCACCCTGGCCTCCGCCGCCGCCAGCTGGCCGCAGAGCCCGAGGCTGGACTCCAGCTCCTCCACCCGGCGCAGTCCCCGGCGGATGAGGTCGTGGGCAGCGGCCCGCGAGACCCCGAGGGACTCGGCCAGCTCGGTCACCGACCAGTCCTCCTCGAGGTGTAGCCGCAGGGCCTCGCGCTGACGGTCGGTCAGGACCGGCCCGTAGGCGTCCAGGAGCTGCAGCCGGTGCGACCGGGAGCGCGCAAGATCAGCTGTCAAAGTCATGCCCTTGACAGGATACAGGGTCGGCGGCGGCGCCCCCAAGGCCTGCCGGGCTCGCGCCGCGCCCCCATGCGAGTTTGCCACGGGTTGGAGCGGGGCGCTCTCGGATGCCGTGGGCCGGGCAGCCCCGCTCCCGGGTACGGCCCCGCTCAGGCCGGCTCGTCAGCGAGCAGAGCCGAGACGTAGGCGGTGGGATCGAAGTCGTCGAGGTCGTCCGAGCCCTCGCCGGTTCCCACCAACTTCACCGGGAGATCGAGCTCCCGCTCCACCTGGAACACGTAGCCCCCGCGGGCGCTCCCATCCAGCTTGGTAAGCACCACGCCGGTGGCGCCGATGACCTCGGAGAAGGCGCGGGCCTGGGCCAGCGCGTTGGCTCCCACGTAGGCATCCAGCACCAGCAGCGACTCCTCAGGCTGGTCGGGGATGCTGGCGGCGATAACCCGACGCACCTTGGCCAGCTCCTGCATGAGGTTGTCCTTGGTGTGGAGCCGGCCCGCGGTGTCCACCAGGACCAGGTCCCGGTGGCGTGCTCGAGCGGCCTCCATGGCGTCGTACACGACGGCGGCGGGGTCCGCCCCGGGCCGGTGCCCGACCACATCCACTCCCAGGGGTTCGACCAGCCGGCGGAGCTGATCCTGGGCGGCGGCCCGGAAGGTGTCCCCGGCCGCCACCAGCGGGGTGAGCCCCTGTGCCTTGATCCGCGCCGCCAGCTTGGCCACGGTGGTGGTCTTCCCCGATCCGTTCACGCCCGCGACCAGCCAGACCCCGGGCGTTCCGCCCAGGCGCAGCTCCCGATCCCGCCCCACCAGCTTGCTCTCCATCTCCGAGCGCAACCCGGCGAGCAGCTCGGCCGAATCCCGAAGCCGCTCGCGCTCCGCCCGCTCGCGCAGCCCCTGGACCAGCTCCTCGGCCATCGAGGCGCCGCAGTCGCTGGCCAGCAGCAACTCGAAGATCTCCTCCAGGGTGGCGGCGTCCACCGCCCCGTGTGCCAGCCGGGCCCGGATCTGGTGGCCGAGCCCGCTCCCCAGTCGGTCGAGACGGCGGGGAAGCCGCGACCACCACCTGGGCCGGCGCCCGCTGGCGGGGTCAGACAAACGCCGCCTCCTCCGGAGCTCCCCGGTACTCCACCGGTGAGCCGTCCGCTCCCAACCGGACCGACAGGACCCGGCTGGCGCCCCTCCCGTCCTGGGTGACCCCGTAGAGGCGGTCGGCGGCGGCCATGGTGGCCAGGCTGTGAGTCACCAGCACGAACTGGGTGGTGCGGGCTCGCTGGCGCAGCATGCGCACGAAGCTGCCCACGTTGACCTCATCCAGGGCGGCGTCCACCTCGTCGAAGACGTAGAAGGGGCTGGGCGAGACCTGCTGGATGGCCAGCACCAGCGCCAGCGCCGTCAGTGCCCGCTCGCCCCCGGACAGAAGGCCGAGCGGGATCACCCGCTTACCCCGGGGCTGCACCTCCAGGTCCACCCCCGGGAGCTCCCCGTCGGCACCCGGCACCGACACCAACCGGGCCCGCCCGCCCCCGAACAGCTCTTTCCACACGGACTCGAACTCCGCTGCCACTCGTCCCAAGGTCGCCCGGTACCTGGCGGCCGTGAGCTGGCCCACCGCTACCGCGACCGCCGAGAGCTCCCTCCTCGCCGCCTCCACGTCCTCGTGGACCCGGCGGAGATCCTCGGTGCGATCCAGCAGTTCAGCCAGCTGCCCCGGTGCCAGGGCGTTCACCGGCCCGAGCTGGGCCAGCCGCCGCTCCAGACGCCCTAGCTCCTGGGCCGTCCGGGCGGGATCCTCAACCCGGCTCGCCTGCTCCTCGGGGCCAGACTCCAACTCCGGTCGCCGCTGGGCCGCCGCCGCCTCCCGCCCGGCGAGCTGCGCCTCCAAGCCGGACACCGAATCCTCAGCCCTCCGAACGTCAGCGCTGAGCTCCGCCCTCCGCCGCTCCAGCTCGGCCAGCCGCGCCAGGGGATCGGCGTCAGCCGGTGCGCTCGGGGCCATCGCTCCAGCCTCGGCCACCGTTCGGCGAACCAGCCGACCGAGCTCCTCCCGGACGGCCCACTGGCGGCGCATCGCCTGGGCGGCCGCGGCTTCCGCGTCCCGGGCGCCCTGGGTCGCGGCCAGCACCCGTGCCGAGAGGCGGTCCCGCTGGGCGCGGCGCTCGCGTGAAAGGCGCAGGCTGGCCTCTCGTCGGGCCTCGAGCTCGGCCCACTGCGAGCGCAGGGTGGCCACCTCGGACCGAGCCTCGGCGAGTCGGGCCTGGACCAGGGACAGCTCTTCCAGGGTCGTCCCCCTCCGCTCCTCGGCCGCCTCCTGCTCGCGGGTCGCCGCCTCCTCCTCCGCCCGGGCCGAGGCAAGCTCGGCCAGCGCCCCCGAGACCTGGGGCTGGTGACTCGACAGCTCGGCGTCCAGGGTCGCCATCCGCCGGCCCAGCTCGGCCAGCTCGGCCTCCCCCCGGGCCACCCTGGTCCTCCGAGCTTCGGCTTCCTCCCGCGCGGCGGCCACCTCGCCCCGAGAGCAGTCCGCCGCCTCCTGGCTGTTCCGGTGCTGGGTCACCGCCCACTCGAGCCGTTCCTCCGCCTCGCGCACCAGCTGCTCGCGCCGCTCCGTCTCCGACCGGAGGGACCGCAGGGTGGTGGCGCCCACGATGGCCCCGCCACCGCTCTCCGGGGTGCGCTCCCACCCGCTGCCCAACACCGTCCCGTCTGGGAGCACCGCCCGGCCCAGGGGCTCCATGCCCAGCCAGGCACTGCCAGCGACCCGATCCGGGGCGAGGCAGACGAGGGCCAGATGGCTGGCGATGACCTCCAGCGCCAGCGCATCGCCGGTGACCGCGTCCAGGAGCCTGCGGCAGCTCGCGGGCGGGCTGGACCCGGGTCCGCGCGCCGGCGGAGCCGCCCACACCACCATCTCGGCCGCCCCGCCGCGCCGCGCCAGCCCGCGCTTGGCCTCCTCCTCGGCACCCAGAAGCGCCAGGGCCAACTCGCCGAGGGCGGCGTCCACAGCGACGGCGTCATCGGGAGAGAGCGGCCGCACCGCATCGGCCATGGGAGAGAGCGCCAGCTCCCCGGCCTGCACGGCGGCGGCGATCTCGCGACTGGCTCCCCGCCGCCGGACCCGGGCCTCGGCCTCGGCAAGCTCTCCCGCCGCCTGCCTGGCCGCCCGCTCCGCCTCCTCCAGCTCCGCCTCCAGGAGGCGTCGGTTGCGGCGGGCCTGCGCTTCAGCCTGGATCTCCATCTCCAGCCGGCCGACCGCAGCTCCCTGGGCCCTGTCGGCCGCCAGAAGGGCCTCCTGCTCCTGCCCGACCCGCTGCTCCAGCTCTCTGGCCTCGGCCCGGAGCGCGCCGAGGCCCTCCCGAGCCCTGGTCCCCTGCGAGTTGAGCAGCTCCACCCGTGCTGCCAGCCTCTGGATGGTGCGCGCCGCATTCTGCTGGGCCGCCCGCTGCCTGGCCGCCTCAGCTTCGGACTGCGACAGCTCCCCGCGCAGACCCGCCTCCCGGCGCTCCAGCTCGCGCACCTCCAGCTCCAGGCCGCTCCGCCGGTCCGCTGTCCCTAACGCGCCCTCCAGCTCGTCCTCGGGGGCGTCCGGCCCCATCTGCTCCAGGTCCCCGAGAGCCTCACGCCGGAGCCGCAGTGACGCGGCGCGGTCCCGCACGGCCTGGACCGCGCGCTCTCCCCACCTGGCCGCCTCGCCCTCCAGCCGCTGGCGGCTCAGGGCCAACTCGCCGATGGAGCGCTCGTGCTCCAGCCGGAGCCGCTCGCGAAGCTCCAGCTCCCCTCGCTCCCGCCGGTAGATCAGCGCGTATTCGGACTCCTGGGCCCGCGCCAGCTCCAGGGCGCGGCGGGCGCCCTGGAGCTGGCGCTCCGCACGCCGCACCTCCGTGATCGCCTCCAGCCAGGCGGCCCGCTCCAGCCCCCCGCGCATCCGGCGGATCTGACCCTGCAGCGCCGACGCCTCATCCGCCAGCTGGGCCTCGGCCCGCAGCTCCTCGATCCTGGGCCAGAGCTCCGCCAGCCGGCCTCCAGACCCCTCCAACCACTGGTCCAGGGAGGCCATCCGGGACGCGCTGTCGTCCAGGAGCGCCTGGGTCCCGCGGACCCCGGCGGCCTCCTCGATCAGGTGCCGGCGCTGGGCCGGCGTCGCCCGGATGATGGCCTCGATGTCGTTCTGGGCGATGACCGCGTACCCCGACTGGGCGAGGCCGGTAGCCTCCAGGAGGCGGTACACATCGCGGAGCCGAACCCGCTCGCCGTTGCGCCGGAACTCGCTGCCACCGTCGCGGAAGACCCTTCGGCTGAGGGCCACCTCCAGGTCCTCGACGGGGAGTCGCCGGTCCTCGTTGTCGAAGGTGATCGAGACCTCGGCCATCCCCTGAGGGGCTCGCCGTTCGCCACCGGCGAAGATCACATGGTCCAGCCGCTGGCCCC
Organism: bacterium; assembly: GCA_021785655.1. GTDB lineage: Bacteria > Chloroflexota > Dormibacteria > Aeolococcales > Bog-877 > JAJYXT01. The sequence continues at coordinate 129,336 of JAJYET010000002.1, forward strand.
GAAGCTCGCGGGCGCTGGCTCCCCCCAACACCAGGCGGATCGCGTCCACCAGGTTGGACTTGCCGCTCCCGTTGGGCCCCACGATGGCGGTGATCCCGGCCCCGAGGTTGAGCTCGGTCGCCGCCGCAAAGCTCTTGAACCCCTGGAGCTGGAGGCGCGTGACCCTCATTCCGGGCCGGAGACCACCACCTTGGTCCGACGCCGCCCTCCTCGGTGACCACGCCGGGTGCGGCGGGGAGAGGCCGGACCTTCCGGCCGAGCTGCGAGCTCCTGGGCCTCCGCATCCGATCCGGATGGCGGACCAAGCTGGGCCGCGTCCGGGGCAGATGCCGGCGGCTCGCCAAGGGCCGGGCCGGAGGTAGGGGCCCCTGGGCTCCGGCGCGACCGCCGACGGCTGGGAGCAGCCTCCGCGGTGCGGGAGTCGGTGGCGGGCGGCGGCCCGTCCTCTTCCATCCCCGCCCCCGGCTCTGATGGGGCGGCGGGCGCCACCACGGACCTCGCACGGCTCCGGCGGCGCCGGCGGCGGCCGGCGGCCGCCTCCTCGACGGAGGCCTCCACCTCGGCGCCCGCGCCCCCCCCGGCCATCGCGGGCGGAACAGCGTCGGGCTCCGCCGCCAGGGCCTCCACCGCCGACCGGGAGCGCGACCGGCGCCGTTTCCGCCGCGGCGGCGGGGCGTCGTCGCCCGCCACCGGGACCGCTGCCTCAGACGGTGCCACGGTCGCTCCCTGGGGAGGGACCTGGGTCGCCGGGGGCTCCAGTCCGCCGGGTTGGACCGCGGTCGGCTCTGCCGCGAGCTCCACCGCCGAGCGGGAGCGAGACCGGCGCCGTTTCCGCCGCGGCTGCGGGGCCTCGTCACCCGCCAGCGAAACCGCCGCCTCAGACGGCGCCACCGTCGCTCCCTGGGGAGGGACCTGGGCCACCTGGGGCTCCAGTCCGTCGGGTTGGACCGCGGTCGGCTCCGCCGGGAGCTCCACCGCCGACCGGGAGCGAGACCGGCGCCGTTTCCGCCGCGGCTGCGGGGCCTCGTCGCCCGCCGGCGGAACCGCTGCAAGCGTCGAGGGCGGAGGGGCCGGCTCCGCCGGCGGGGGCTCCATCTCCCGGGTTGGGACGGCCGCGCTCCGTCCCCGCCTCCGCTTCGGCTCGGGAGCCATGAGCTTCTCCAGCGCCAGGCGGGCGGCCGCCTGCTCGGCGGCCTGCTTGGTGCCGCCCCGGCCCTCCCCCAGCATCCCGTGCCCCTCAACGGAAACCTGGGAGAGGTACTGCCGGCTGCGGGCGTCCTGCCCCACCGGCGCGGTGCGGTACTGGGGTGGGCCACCGAGCTTCTCCTGGGCAACGGCCTGGAGTCGGCCCTTGAAGTTGGGGTCGGTCCAGGCGCTGAGGTCCCCGATCCGGGAGAGGAAGATCCGCCCCGCGCGGCGGTACCCCTGGTCGAGGAAGGTGGCGCCCACCAGGGCCTCGAAGGCGTTGGCGTGCAGGGAGGTCAGTCGCCTGGCCCCGGACTTCGCCGCTCCCTTGCCGAGGCGGAGGGTCTCCCCCAGGGTCAGCTCCTCGCCCAGGCGGGCAAGGGCCACCGTGCTCACCAGCGACGAACGGATCTGGGTCAGCTGCCCCTCGTCGTATCCCGGGAAGCGCTTGAACAGGTACTCCCCGGCCACCAGCTCCAAGACCGCATCGCCGAGGTACTCGAGCCGCTCGTTGTCGCGCCCCGCCACCCCCCGCTCGTTGATCCACGAGGTGTGGGTCATGGCCTCGCGCAGCAGCTCTCGCTGCTTGAACCGGAAGCCCAGCCGGGCCTCCAGCTGGTCCAAGCGCTTCTCCGCCTCGGCCTCCAGGGCCGCCACCTCCTCCGGGGTGGTCCTTCCTCGGCGGCGGCGGCCCGAGATCAGCTGGCCAGGTCCAGATGCTCCCTCACGTAGTCCCAGGCCTGTCCCACGGTCTGGATCTTCTCCGCGTCCTCGTCCGGGATCTCCATCCCGTACGCCTCCTCGAAGGCCATGATCAGCTCCACCAGATCCAGCGAGTCCGCGTTCAGGTCCTCCACGAAGTTCGCCTCGGGAGTCACCTGTTCGGCCTCGACGCCCAGCTGCTCCACCACGATCGCCTGGAAGCCTTCCCACGTCGTGTCTGCCATCTCTACCCCTCGTTGGACGGCTGGAAGCCGTCTGGTTGGCCAGCTCCGATGGGTCCGGCAGCGGTGGCGCCGGCTCCACGTTGTCGCGCTCGGGAATTGTGCCAAGTCGGGCGCGGCCCCCGCTGAGCCGCTCCCCCGGCAGGACCGCGAGGTGGTCCTGGGGAGCCGCATCGGTTTGGGCGACCTGCGAGCCCTCCTCGCCGCGGCCGGGCCGCACCAGCCTGCGTACGAAGGACTTCACCGGCCGGGTCGCCGGGTGCGGATGGCTGGCGGGATCCTGGGCCCCAAGCTGACGGCAATTGTATGGGTCACAGCCCCATCCCCTGGGCGACCGCGGCAGCTCGTTGGGGGGAGTCGACCTGGACCACGTTCGGACCGTCCAGCACCCTCTTGATCAGCGGCCCCAGGGTGGCTCCGGCACCGCACTCCAGGTAGCGCTCTGCCCCCGCCGCCTTCAGCGCCCGGACCGTGGCCGTCCACAGAACCGGGCTCTGCAGCTGAACCTCAAGCCCGCGGCGGATCTCGGCGGCGCTGCTCACCACCCGGCCCAGGGCCCCCGCGCCGACCGGGAAGGAGGGATCGGTGATCTCGGTCTCGGCGATGGCCGCGGCGAACTCGGCGGCCGGTCCGGCCATCAGGGGAGAGTGAAATGCGCCCCCGACCTGGAGCGGCACCACCCGGCGGGCACCGGCCTCCCGGGCCCTCCGGGACACCTCCTCCACCCCCGCGGCCGACCCCGAGACCACCTGCTGCTGGGGGCTGTTGTCGTTGGCCAGGACGCAGAGGGCACCGGACGCGGTGACCTCGGCGCAGATCGTCTCCAGGACGTCGGGCGCCAGTCCCAGGACGGCCGCCATGGTGCCCGGGGGAGCCCCCGCCATGGCTCGTCCCCGGCGGATCACAAGTCGCATGCCCGCTTCCGGGGCGATGGCTCCCGCAGCCACCAGGGCACAGTACTCCCCGAGGCTGTGGCCGGCGGCCAGGCTTGGCACCAGCCCCCCCTCTGAGAGCAGCCGGAACAGGGCCACCCCGGTGTAGAAGAGCGCCGGTTGGGCCGCCTCGGTCTGGCGCAGGTCGTCCGCTCCGGCGTCCAGGAGGAGCCAGCGCAACGGCACCCCGTCGGCTTCCGCGACCTCGATAAGGTCGAGGGAGCAGCCCTTTCCGACGAGCTCCGTCCCCATCCCGGGCGCCTGTGCCCCTTGACCGGGAAACACCAGGGCGTCGCCCCTCATCCCCTCCCCTGGCACGGGGCCCTACTCAGTCGCTATGACCTCCCGTCCCCGATACTGCCCACAGTTGGGGCACACCGTGTGCGGGCGGCGCGGGTGCCGGCAGCGGGGGCACGGAGCGAGGGCCGGCGCCGCCAACGCCAGGTGGGAGCGCCGCCGATCCCGGCGGGCCTTGGGCACGCGTTCCTTCGGAAGAGCCATCTCGGGCGCCAGTCTATCAGGTGACGGGGTCAGCGCCTCCGGCCGCGCCCCTTGGGCCTCTCCTCGCCGTCCCGTCCTGACTCCAGGGTCTCCAAGCCTCGGCGCACCTCGCTGAGAGCGCTGGAAAGTTGGGTCTCCAGCGACTCCATCCGCTCCCGGGCATAGTCGTCGGCGTCCTTGCGCATCTTGCGGTGGCGTTCCCGCGCCTCCGCGAGGAGCCGATCGGCCTCGGCGGTGGCCTGGCGGGTGATCTCGTGCTGATCGGTGAGGCGCTCGGCCCGTTCCTGGGCCGCGAGGATCGTCTGCTCCGCCTGCGCCTCCGCCTCGCGCAACCGGGCCTCCCGTGTCTCCAGCACGAGGCGAGCTTCCTTGATCTCATCCGGCAGCCCCACCCGGATCTGGTCGATGGCGTCCAAGATCTCGTCCTCGTTGATCACCACATTGGGGGTGAGCGGCACCCGGCGGCTCTGGTTCACCAGCGCCTCCAACTGGTCGAGGACGTCGAAGATCGAGACCCGCTCGCTCTCCACCCCGAAGTCGTCTTGGTCGTCGCTCATGCTCCCTCCTCCGCTCTCGGGCGGGGACCCGCCTTCTCCAGCCGCTGGCGGAGCGCGGCCTCGACCGGCGCCGGCACCAGCCCCTGAACGCCCCCACCGTGGGCACACACATCCTTTATCAGCGACGAGCTGAGATACACGTTGGCAAAGCTGGTGGTCAGGAACACGGTGTGCACCCTGGGCTCCAGACGGCGGTTCATGAGCGCCATCTGGAACTCGCTGTCCAGATCCGACACCGCCCGGAGGCCACGCACGATCACCGCCGCCCCCTGGCTGATCGCGAACTCCACGGCCAGCCCGGAGAAGTGGGCGACCTCCACGTCGCTCTCCGGGCCGAGGCTGTCGCGCACCATCTGGGCCCGCTCCGCGGCCGTGAACAGGCAGCGCTTGGCGGTGTTGTCCAGCACCCCCACCACCACCCTGTCGAAGATCATCCGAGCCCGCTTGATCACGTCCAAATGCCCCTCGTGGATGGGATCGAAACTCCCGGGATAGACGGCGGTGGTCATGGGGACCTCCGGTAGAAGGAGAGCACGGTGGAGCCGTAGCGGGCGACCCGCACGCAATTTAACGCCCCAGGAGCATCGTCCAGCACCAGCTCCCGGTGATGCTCCAGGACCACCGTGGGGTCCCAGCCAGGGACCTCGGCGGCCAGCCGGCCCACCTGGACCAGGAGACGTGCGAGCAGTTCCGGCCCGGGCGCTGCATATGGTGGGTCCGCCAGCACCAGCTGGGAGCGCGCCATGATGTCCCCACTGCGTCGGACCCAACCCTCGGCATCCTCGGTCACCACCTGGGCCCGATCCGAGAAGCCCAGGCTCAAACAGTTGCGGGCGATCAGCTGGGCGCGCGCTGCCCTCACCTCCACGAAGGTGGCGTGGGCGGCACCCCGGGAGAGGGCCTCGATGCCCAGCGTCCCCACTCCGGCGCAGAGATCGACCACCCTCATGCCGTACACCTGGTCGCCGAGGATGTTGAAGAGCGCTCCCCGGGCGACGCCCGAGGTGGCGCGGAGGTCGGGCTCCTCCACGGTGAGCAACCAGCGCCCCGCGGCCTCCCCGCCGGTGAGCCGCGCGCCCCGGGCCGGCCTCAGCCCGCGCCGGGTCAGACGTCTTGGCCCCCCTCCCGGGGCCAGGCCCGGGTCTGGGGCGGCGGGATTCCGGTGGTGCATGGTCAACTCCCATAGCATGGCAGCCCGAGCCGTCGGGGGAATCGGCCCTCAGTCGAACTCGAAGACCACCCGATAGTCCCGGATCCCCCGCCGCAGGATGGGATCGGTCAGCTCGGGGTCCGCCCTGAGCACCGCCTCGGCCGCGGCCCGGGCCCGCTCCCGCAAGGGGTCGTCCAGCAGGTCGCCCACCCTCATCTCGGGGAAGCCGTGCTGCCGGAGCCCGTACGGATCGCCGGCCCCGCGGAGTCGCAGGTCGATCTCAGCCAGCTCAAAGCCGTCCGAGTGGTCGATCAGTGCCCGCAGGCGCGCGGACGCGGCCGGGTCCTCCTCCCCAACAAAGAGCAGGCAGTGTGCCCTTTGCGCGCCCCTACCCACCCGGCCGCGGAACTGGTGGAGCTGGGCCAGCCCGAACCTCCCGGCATCCTCGATCGCCATCACCGTGGCGTTGGGGACGTCGACTCCGACCTCGACCACGCTGGTGGCCACCAGCAGGTCGTATTCGTGAGCGGCGAAGGACTCCATGCGCTCGGCCTTCTGCCGGGCCGGGAGGCGGCCATGCACCAGCACCAGCCGGAGGTCCTGGAACACCTCCTTGGTGAGCCGTTCGTACTCGGCGATGGCCGAGCGCGCCTCCGCCCCAGGGCTGTCCTCGATGAGGGGGCAGATGATGAACCCCTGCCTGCCGGAGGCCACCTCCGAGCGGATCAGCTGGTACGCGGCGTCCCGGCCCGCCGCCTCCACCAGCTCGGTGCGCACCGGCACCCGTCCCGGGGGCAGGGTGCGGATCTGGCTCACATCGAGGTCCCCGTAGAGGGTGAGATTGAGGCTGCGGGGGATGGGGGTGGCGGTCATGGAGAGGAAGTCGGGATTGAGGTCCACCTTCTCGCGCAGGCGCAGCCGCTGAGCCACCCCGAACCGGTGCTGCTCGTCCACGATGCAGAGCCCCAGTTGGGGGAAGCGCACCTCGTCCTCGATCAGGGCGTGGGTGCCCACCACCAGCTTGTCAGCACCGGCCAAGAGGCCGCCCAGGATCTCCCGCCGCTGGCGGGCACCGGTGCTCCCCACCAGGAGGCGGGGATATATCTCGAAGGTCGACAGGAGCTCCCTCATCGTCTCCAGGTGCTGGCGTGCCAGGATCTCGGTGGGGGCCATGAGAACCACCTGATGGCCGGCGGCGATGGCCATCCGGGCCGCCATCGCGGCCACGACCGTCTTCCCGGACCCGACGTCCCCCTGGAGCAGGCGGTTCATGGGCGAGGGTCGGTCGAGGTCGATCAGGATCTCGTGGGCGGCGCGGCGCTGGTCGTCGGTGAGGCGGAAGGGCAGGGCACGGGTGAAGGCGCGCGCCACCTCCACGTCGTAGGGGGATCTGGTGCCGGCGCGGGCCAGGCGCTGGCGGCGGGCCAGGAGTGCCGCAAGCTGGGGGTAGAAGAGCTCCTCGAAGCCGAAGCGCGCCCGGGCCGCATCCAGCTGCCCCTGGTTCTCCGGGAAGTGGACCTGGCGCAAGGCCTCGCCCAGGGGCACCAGCCCCTCGCGCCGACGCACCTCCTCGGGCAGGGTCTCGTCGGCCAAGGCGGCCAGCGGCAGGAGCTCTCCCACCTTGGCCCGCAGCCACCTCGAGGTCAGGTGGGCGGTCTCGGGATAGACCGGGACCAGCCCCCCCACGCTCACCTGGACTCCCTCTCGGCGCTCCAGCTGGACCTCGGGGTTGCGGAGCTGGAGCCGCTGGCCGGGGCGGCGGGTGGCCTGTCCGTGCAGGGTCACCCGCCGCCCGGCATGCAGGATTCGGCCCAGATGAGGCTGGTTGAACCAGATGACCCCGACGCTGCCGGTCTCGTCGCCGACCTCGGCCTCCACCAGCTCCATCCGGCGTTGCCGGGCGCTCCTCAGGTGGACGGAGAGCACCTCGACCTCGACCGTGGCGCGCTCCCCGGGGCGCAGGTGCCCCACCGGGACCCGTCGGCGCTGATCCTCGTGGCGGCGTGGGAAGTGCCACAGGAGGTCCCGCACGGTGACCAGACCCAAGCGGCGCATCCCCGCCAGGCGCTCTCCCGAGATCTTGGGCAGCCGCTGCAGCGGGGTGTCCAGGGTGGGACCGACCGGTCGCCGGTCGGCCGCCTGGCCGCCGTGGTCAGCGGCGATCTGGGGCCGCCTCCAGGTAACAGTAGGCAAGGGTGCCTGGCCCGGTATGGGTGCTGAGCACCGGACTGGCCTGGCTCATCAGCACCTCCATCCCCGGGTAGGTCCGTTGGGTGGCCTCCCGCAGCGCATCCCCCTCGTCGGGCGCGCCGACGTGGATGACCCCACAGCGCTCCAGCGGCGCGTGTTCGGCCAGCAGCTCGCCGAGGCGGGCTACCCCCGCCGAGTGGGAGCGGACGCGCCCCAGGGGCACCACCGAGCCGTCCGCCCCCAGCCCGATGAGGGGCTTTATCGAAAGCGCGGTTCCGAGCATGGCCCGGACCTTGCCGATCCGCCCCCCGAGAAGCAGGAACCGGAGAGTGTCGAGGAGGGCGATGATCCCCAGCCTGGGCGGCATGGTGGCCAGCGCAGTGGCGATCTGGGCCGCCGACTCCCCCCGTTCGGCGCGGTGGACCGCCTCCTGCACCAGGAAGCCGGTGGCCATACTCACCGTCCGGCTGTCGACCACCAGCACCCGCCCCGACCCGACCTGGTCGGCGGCGATGGAGGCTGAGCTCACCGTACCGCTGAGCACGGCGGCGAGGTGGATGGAGACCACCCCCTCAGCGCCGCCGCCGAGAAGCTCTCGGTATACCGCCTCGAAGTCACCCGGCGGCGGCTGGGAGGTGGTGGGAGGCTGACGGCCGCGTTCCAACCGGCGCACGAACTCCTGGTCGGAGATGTCCACGCGGTCCCGATAGGTCTGCTCGCCGAAGTGGAGCCGGAGCGGCACCACAACCACGCCGTGGCGCCGGCGAAACTCCTCCGGGAGGTCGCAGGTGCTGTCGGTGACGATGCGGACCGCCACCGTCACTCCGCCGAGATGATGTAGGGGTACAGGGCCTGCCCCCCGTCGTGGGACTCCACCTCCAACTCCGGGAACCGCCCCTTGATCGCCAGCTCCAGACGGCGGGAGGCTGCAGCGTCAACGCCGGCCCCGCGATAGATCGTCACCACCTCGAGGGCCTGGCCCCCCAGCCCTCCCAGCGCCGCCCCCACCACCTCCTCGGCCCCGGACCCCACGGCCGCCACGTTTCCGTCGACCACGGCGATGGTGTCCCCCCGGGCGATCGCCCCGCCCGGGTACCGGCTGGGACGGACCGCAGTGGTCACTTCGATGCAGTGGACGTCGGCCATGGCCCGCTGCATCCGCTTGCGATTCACCTCCAAGCCAACCTCCGGGTCGAAGGCCAGCAGGGCCGCTATCCCCTGGGGAAGATTGCGCGAGGGAACCACCGCGACCTGGCTCCTGCTGACCCGGGCCGCCTGCTCGGCCGCCAGCACCAGGTTGGGGTTGTTGGGCAGGAGCAGGACCTCGGCGCAGCGCGCCTCCCCGACCGCCCGGAGCAGCTCCTCGATGGCGGGGTTGCGCCCCTGCCCTCCCTCCACCACCGCCGCCGCCCCCAGTCCCAGGAGGAGCTGGTGAAAGCCGAACCCCGGGGCCACCACCACCACCCCGCGGGTTCCCACCTGGGCCTCCGGCCGCCTTCCGGCTCGGGCCCGGGCCTCCTGGTGCTGGCGGGTCATGTCCTCCACCTTGAGCCGTTCGATGCGACCCAGCTCCGCCGCCCGCGTGAGCAGCTGCCAGGGCTCCGCGGTGTGGATGTGAACGTGCAAGAGCCCCGGGTCCCCCACCACGAGGGCGGAGTCATCCTCGTCCTCCTCCCCCCCCAGCCGCTGGCGGACCTCCAGCGCCCCGAGCTCGGATCCCACGAGGCTGAACTCGGTGCAGTAACCGAAGCCCTGCTCCGGGGAGGAGACCGCCAGCACCCCGGAGCGATGGCCGTCCCCCGCCAGGGCCACGGCATCCGGCTCCTGGAGGGATCCCGACCCCGAGATCTCCTCAGCCAGGGCGGTGAGGATGACGGCGGCGCCAAAGCCGCCGGCGTCGACCACCCCGGCCCGGCGCAGCACCTCCAGCTGGCTGCGACTCCGCTCGACCGCGTCCCAGGCCTCGGTGGCGGAGGCCTGCAGGACCTCGGCGAGGGAGGACCCTGAGGACGCGGCGGCGGCGGCCGCCTCGGAGGCGTCACGCACCACCGACAGGATGGTGCCCTCCACCGGCCGCTTGACCGCCCGGTAGGCCGCAGCGCTCCCCTCCCTCAGGGACGCGGCCAATTCGCCAGCGCCGATCTCTGCCTTGCCCTGAAGCCCTTCCGCCACGCCGCGGAGAATCTGCGAGAGGATCACCCCCGAGTTGCCGCGGGCTCCCATGAGCGCGCCGTGGGCGACTGCGGCCGCCACCTCCCCAGCCTTCGGATCCGGCCCCAGGTTCTCGGCCTCCGCCAGCGCCGCCTGCAGGGTGAGGTGCATGTTGGTGCCGGTGTCCCCGTCCGGGACCGGGAAGACGTTGAGGTCGTTGATCCGCTCCCGCTGTTCGGAGAGTCGTGCCAGGGCCGAGCGCAATCCCCGCCTCAGCCCCCGTCCCAGCACCACCGCCGGAACCGGCGGCGAGACCTCAGGCGCCGCCATCGGCTCGCTCGGGCAGACGCAGCCCCTGGACATTGATGTCGACGCTGAGGACCGCCAGGCCCAGGTGGTGCTCCAGGCTGTAGGCGACCGAACTCATGAGGTTGTGAGCCACCTCCAGGATGCGCACCCCGTGTTCTACCACCACATACAGCTCAACCCGGATGCCCCGCTCCTCGATACGCAGGTCGATGCCCCGCTCGAAAGCGTCGCGGTTCAGAAGTTCAGCCAGCCCATCCCGAAAGCCGCGGTCGGCCATCCCCGCGACCCCGTAGCACTCCTCCGCAGCCCTGGCCGCCAGCGCCGCCACCACTCGAGGCGAGACCTCGACCGTGCCAAGGGGGTGGGTCTGGACCAACGGTCGTGCTCCGGGCATGAGTCCTCTTCCCCCACGTTGCGATCCGGCCACCGGCCGCTCGCGGCTGGTAGACTGCGGCGGAATGATACTTCGGGGCCGCCCGCCGGCCGGGCCCCGTCACTTAGCCTTCAACTGAGGTCGCCATGGCCAAGCGGTGCGAGATCTGCGGCAAGGGGCCGGTCGCGGGCAACAACGTAAGCCACTCCAAGGTCCACACCAGGCGACGCTTCATGCCCAACCTGGTGAACGCCCGGGTGGCCCCGCGGGGCGGCGGGATGGCGAGGCGGATGCGGGTCTGCACCCGCTGCCTGCGCACCAGCATCAAGTCGGCCTAGCCCGCCCGACGCCCGGGGCGCAGCCAGCTCCGCGCCTGTAAGGACGGCTCCGGCTGGGGGGTCGAGAGGTGATGAACCACCCGACCCGGATCGGCGGGCGCCGCACCGGCCTTGGCCCGAAAAGCCCCCACCCTGCTCCACGTCGGCCCCGGAATGTCGCCGGAGCCATTCTGCCTGGGTGCCCTCGCCGCGTGGGTCCGGGGCCCGCCCGCATCTACAAGGGCTCTGGTTGGGCGCCCGGAGATGCGGGTATAAACCAATGGGAGAGGGAGTTGCGAGAGGAGCTAGGTTGAGGGTTGTTCTGATCTCTCCTCCCTGGTACCCGGTCCCCCCCGAGGGATACGGGGGAATAGAGCTGGTGGTGGGGCTCCTGGCCCTGGGGCTGGAGAGGCGCGGGCACCAGGTCATCGTTCTCGGGGCGGAGGGGTCGCGGATTCCCGGGGCGGTGGCGCTGGCACCTTCCGAATACGGGCGCCACCTGGGACGAGTGGATGAGCGCTGGTTCGACCTCGCCTATTCCCATGCGGTCCTGGAGTGGATCAGGGAGCACGGCGCGGGAGCCGTCATCCACGATCACAGTGGAGGGATCGTCGCCATCGCCCTGGACTCCCTCCTCTGGGAGCTGCCCACCCTGCACACGGTCCACGGACCGGTGGGAGAAGGGGAGTCGGAGTTCTACTCCAAATTGGGGCAGGCGACGGGGTTGGTCGCGATCTCCCGCTCCCAGATGGCTCTGGCGCCCCGGCTGCGCTGGGCCGGCTGGGTCCACAACGCGGTGGATCTTGACTCCCTCCCCTCCCCCGAGCCTGCCTCCCCGGACCGCTACCTGCTCACCCTGGCGCGCATCAGCCCCCAGAAGGGACAGCACCTGGCCATCGAGGTGGCGCGGAGAACCGGGATGCGCCTCGTGCTCGCGGGCAAGGTGGAGGCCACGCCGGAGGGACGCGCCTACTTCGAGGAGCGGGTGCGCCCCCACCTGGACGGCGGCCAGGTCCGCCATCTCCCCAACGTGTATGGCCGGGAGAAGGCCGGGCTTCTCTCCCGTGCCTGGGCCATGCTGCTGCCCCTGCGCTGGGAGGAGCCGTTCGGGCTGGCGATGGCCGAAGCCATGGCCTGCGGGACTCCGGTCGTGGCTCTGGACCGGGGCTCCGCAAGGGAGCTGGTCCGGGATGGGGAGACCGGCTTCGTCGGGAAGAATTTAGAGGAGCTGGTCGCCAAGACCCAGGAGTGCGGCAAGCTGGATCGCGCCGCCATCGCCGTCTGGGCGCGGCAACGCTTCTCTCCGGCGCGGATGGCGGCCGAGTACGAGGCGCTCTACCGGCAGGTCGCCGCGGGGCGCCTGCGCTCAGCTGCCGAACCACGGGGGCGCCACCTGGACGATCTCGGCTTCTACCCCGAAGAGCTCCGCGCGGCGCAGCTCGGTGCCGTTTCGGCCCCGGTGGGCCCAAATGTTGAGGCGCCCGCCACCGACTGGCACCCCCTCCACCCGAAGGTCCGGACACCAGGACGGGAGCTGTGGATGGACGTAGAGCCGCCCCTCCCCGAGGTCCGGGTGGAGACCGAGTAGAACTCTCATGGCCTGGAAGACGGAACCGGCGGCCCAGGCCTGGGGGCGGTTGGCGAGAGGGTAGGGCACCGGGTGGGCGGATCCATCACGGGCGAGGCCGGAGAACAGTTCCGGCAGCTGGAAGTCGAAGGCCGTGGCCGCGTCGAGCACCCCGTCGAGAAGGCGCCATGCCCCTTCGAGCCGACCGTAGCGGGCCAGCCCGGCGGCACCGATGACGGTGTCATGGGGCCAGACCGATCCGGACTGGTAGCTATGCGGGTCGAAGCTGGGGTGGAGGGTGGAGAGCGTCCTGAGTCCCCAGCCGGAGAAGAGGTCCGGGGACATCAGCCGCTCCGCGCAAAGTCGGGCCGGCTCGGGCTCCAGGATGCCCGCCCAGAGGCAGTGGCCGGGATTGGAGCTGGCGGTGAACAGCGGTCGCTTGTTGCCGTCCAGGGCCAGCGCCAGCCGGTCTCCGTCCCAGTAGCGGCGGCGGAAAAGCTCCTTCAGGGCGGCAGCCTCAGCTTCCAGCCTGGCGGCGGCGGCGGGGTCTCCCCAGGCCCTGAACAGGTCCGCCGCGCCCGACTTGGCTGCGAACACGTAGCCCTGCAGTTCGCAGGTGGCCAGCGGCAGGGGTGGCAGTCCGCCGAACTCGTCCAGGATCCCATCCTCGGCGTCCCGCCAGCTCTGGTTTCGATAGTTCCCCGGGGCCATCGGCCGGTACTCCTGAAGGCCGTCGTGGTCCAGGTCCCCGTAGCGATCGATCCACTCCAGCGCCCGAAGCGCCACCGGCTGAAGGGGTTTCAGGGCCTGGGCGTCTCCCGTCCAGCGCCAGAGCTCAACCAGGAGAAGCAGGTAGAGGGCAGTGGCGTCCGCGGTGCCGTAGTAGGGGGAGTGGGGCACGGTGGCGAAGTGGGCCCACTCTCCTCGACGCAGTTCGTGAAGGATCTTCCCGGGCTCAGCGTCGCGGAAGGGGTCGGACTGCTTTGCCTGGAGATCCCCCAGCCACCGGAGAGTGGCCATGGCCAGCCGGGGATCCACGATCAAAGATTGGAGGGCCGCGATCAGCGAGTCTCGGCCGAAGAGGGCCACGAACCACGGCGTCCCCGCTGCCGGCACCCAGAGGCCGTGTGAGGGAGCGGGGCTATCCATCCGCAGAGATGCGAAGTCACTCACCGCTCTCCGGTAGGCCCCCTCGAGGCGAAGGTCTGCTGCGGACAGATGGGGCACGGAGCGCTGCCACCGGCGCTCCTGGACAGCGGGGCGGGACCAGCCTTGAGAGTCCTTCAGGGGGCAGGGGCGGAACCCGGGCCGAGCTCCGGGACGGTCGATGAGGTCGTGCTGCAGGCACAGCCGCCACTCGCCGCCGGGTCGCAGCTCGAGAGGGAAGCGGAGCTCCCCGTTGGCATACCCCGCGCCGGCCACCCGGGGTCTGAACCTCAGCAGGTGGCGGCGCACGAAGTCCTCGCGGCGATAGGCCGTCTCCAGCCCGCGGCGGGGGTCCCAGGAGGTGGACAGGTGGGTTCGGCGTTGCCACCTCTGGGTCCTGGCCTCGAAGAGGTCGGCGAAGTCGTCCTCGATGTGAATCGTGAGCAGCAGGCTGGAGGGAGCGCCACCCCATTGGCGCATGGTCACGTCCTCGTGCATCTGGCCCCAACCGAGGTGCCTTTCGAGGGTCACCGTGACGGTGCCCGGGCTCGACTCGCCGGCCCCGATCCCACGGCGCCGCGAGGCCAGCAACTCCCACCTCGCGTGCCAGAACCCCCGCCGGGAAACTGACAGGGGTTGCAGTGGCTCGTCATTGACCGACAGGCGGTACTCCGCTATGTAACGGGTGTCCGCGTGGTAGAGCCCCGAGGACTCCTGCCCACCACCAACGCTGCCGTCCGCGGCCGCCACGAGGAAGGTGTCCTGGCAGCTGACCGAGATGGGGCGGCCTCCGGAGACTGCTTGCCCCCGTCCCCAGGGGCCGGCGGTGAGGTAGAGATCGGCCATGGGCACATTGTCCCAGCCGCCGGTCGGGGCCCAGCCCAGATCCGCTAAGATGCCCCCGGTCCGGCCGAGGTGGTGGAATGGTAGACACGCTGCTTTGAGGGGGCAGTGAGCGCAAGCTCGTCCGGGTTCAACTCCCGGTCTCGGCACCAGGGCCCCGGCCCCCCGCAGGAGGACACCGAGGGGTCGACTTTCCGACCTCCCGGGTAGAATTTGCTTGGGGGTCGTACCGGCCCCCAAGGAGGGTGGGCGTGCCGGGAGTGGATCCCGGCCGCGAGGGGAATGGGCGGGCAGCCGGGTTGGCCTCGCTGCCGAGTGCCCCGGACCGCCCGGCGGGGGCCGGCGTTTCCGGGCTGGAGCGGGCGAGAGGTCCGCGCCCTGTCTGGATAGCGCTGGCGCTCTGGGGGCCGGGGCTCATGGTGATGCTGGCCGACACGGATGTGGGCAGCCTGGCGACGGCCGCCCAGTCCGGCGCCCGCTTTGGGTACGCCATGGTGGTCCCCCTGGTGGTCCTGATCCCCGTCCTCTACCTCGTGCAGGAGATGACGGTGCGGCTCGGCATCCTCACCGGGCAGGGCCACGCCGCCCTGATCCGGCGGTATTTCGGACGCCGCTGGGCGGCCGCAGCCTCGCTGGCGCTGCTGGCCTCGGCGCTGGGTGCGCTGGTGACCGAGTTCGCCGGGGTCGCGGGGGTGGGGCAGATGTTCGGCGTACCGCGCTGGCTGTCGGTGTCGGTGGCCGCGGCCTTCCTGGTCGGGGTGGCATCCACCGGGAGTTACCGGCGCTCCGAGCGGATCGGCATCGCGGTGGGCCTGGCGGAGCTGGTGTTCCTGCCGGCCATGATCCTCTCCCATCCTCGACTCCCGGCGCTCCTCTCGGGGATGGCGACCATCCCCCACGCCGCGCCCGCATTCCTCTTCCTGCTGGCGGCCAATCTCGGGGCGGTGGTGATGCCCTGGATGATCTTCTATCAGCAGGGGGCGGTGATCGATCGGGGCCTGACCCGCGGATCCATCGAAGCCGAGCGACGCAGCACCATGATCGGCGCGCTGCTGACCCAGCTGGTGATGATCTCGGTGGTGGTGGCACTGGCCGCCACCCTTGGCACATCCCATCCGGATTCGACCCTGCGGACGGTGGGCCAGATTGCAGCCGCGCTCGCCCCCCTCCTGGGCGGCCCCACCGCCCGGGTCCTGCTCGGGGCAGGGGTGCTGGGAGCCGGCTTGGTGGCGGCTCTGGTGGCCTCCCTGGCCGGAGCCTGGGCTCTCGCCGAGGTGTTCGGCTGGCAGCATTCCTTGAACCGCCGCCCGGGTCGGGACACCGCCCCGTTCTATGTCACCTACGCGCTGGCGCTGGCCGCAGGCGCACTGCTCGTGCTGACCCGCACCGACCTCATCAGCCTGGCCGTGGACGCCGAGGCGCTCAACGCGGTCCTCCTGCCGGTGGTGCTGGGCTTCCTTCTCCTGCTGGAGGCCCGAGCCCTCCTGCCCGCGGACCGCCGCCAGGGCTGGAGGAGATGGACCACGGTCGCGGTGTGCGGCCTGGTGGCGGCGCTTGGCGTCGTCGCTGTACCGCTCTCCAGCGGGCTGCGGTGAGAGACGCGGGGAGGCGCTGCCCGGGTCAGGCGAAGTGGAGCTCCTGAGCGTCGTGATCCGGGCGAAAGCCGATGGCGAGATATATCGAGTTGGAGGTCGGGTTGGCGAGGTCGGTATAGAGGACTACGTCCCGGGCCCCGGCCAGGAGCGCCGCCTTGGTGGCCACCGCGGTCACCGCCGTCCCGTAGCCGCGCCGCCGGAACTCAGGCGGCGTGTAGACGGGCCCCACCCTCGCCACTGCCGCGGCCGTCTGACTGGAGCACGCCATGGCCACCGGCTGACCGCCGTCCCACCAGACGCGCACACCTCCCGCGGCGATGCGCCTCGAGGCGACCAGTCGCCAATCCTGGGCCGGCGCCTGCGGGGTTGCCTCGTCGTGGAACTCCCTCATCCAGCGTGAGACCAGCTCGGTGTCCTGGGGCGCCCGGGCTCCCGCCGGGTGCCCCGAAGCGCCCTCGGGCGCCGAGAGGCTTTGCAGCCTGTACAGGCGGAGGGCCGCCACCAACCGCGAGCGCCGACCCGTCAGCTGGCACCAGGCGCTGGCGAAGGCCGAGGTGGAGTCCTTGGCCCCGCTGACCCCGGGGAGCCGACGTTCCCCCCGGGCCAGGACCCGCGCCAGCTCGTCGGCTGCGGCGGCCGGCATCCGGGACAGGAAGAGCGGGTGGGGAGGCGTGTGCATCGCCACCCCGACGACCACTGCCTCCTCCTCGACCGAGATGAAGAGGTCATCACCCGACCCCGGCTGAGCTCCGGCGGCGATCCGCTCCGCCACGTCGGCCACGACGCTGGAGCTCCAGGGATCAGCGGAGATGAACTCTCCGCTAGCACGAAGGAAAGTCTGCGGGTCCGGCTGGACCTTGACCCTCACATGGAGCCCAACCGGGGCTGGAGCGTGTCGGTGGTCACCGCTGGTGGCCACGGTCCAGCAGGGGGGTGGGATCGGACAGTCGCGCCACCACGCCGTACAGGAAGCTTGAGGCCGTCATCCCGTCGATCACCCGATGGTCGAACGAGAGGGAGAGCACGGCGCACCTTCCTGCCACGACTTGGCCGTCGCGCACCACCGGACGGTCCTGGATCTCGTGAATCCCCAGGGTGGCGACGTTGGGCCAGTTCACCAGGGGGGTGGCCAGAAGCCCTCCCAGCCTGCCCCCGCTGGAGACGGTGAAGGTGGCGCCGCTGAGCTCGGCCGGGGAGAGGGTTCCGGCCCGAGCCCCGGCGACCAGTCGCTGGATCTCAGCTTGCAGCTCCGTGGCCGAAGGCCGCCCTGCGGCATGAAGGGTGGCCACCTTGAGGCCGTCCTCGGTCTGCACGGCGATCCCGAGGTGGAGCTCCGGATGGTAGATCAGCTCCAGGGCCGGCTCGTCGAAGCTGCTGTTGAAGATCGGAAGGCGCTCGATTTCGGCGCGGGCCGCCAGGCACACGAGGCCGAGCGCGGTTCGGCCCTCAGCGGCGGCATCCGCCACCACCCCCTCCACAGCCGCCATGTCGCAGTCCAGCACCACCGTGACCTGGGGGACGTGCCGGTGGGCCTCGGCCATCCGCTCGGCCATCACCCGACGGGTGCCCCGGAGGCGGTCCCGTCGCCCCGAGGTGGCCAGATCCTCCATCCGCACCCTGCCGCCGGGACCGCTGCCGAGCACCTGATCCAGGCGGACCCCCCTCTCCCGGGCGGCCCGTCGCACCGCCGGGAGCGCCAGGACCCGCCGCGCAGCCATCGAGGGGATCTCCTCCCCGGCGGCCAGGGGCGCCCGCTCCGGCGGTGCGGCCGAAGGGGCTGCCGGCCCTCCGTCCGGTGCCTCGATGCTCACCAGCGCATCCCCCACCGTGACCGTCCGTCCTTCGGGGACCAGGACCTCGCCCACCACCCCGGAGAAGGGGGATGGCAGCTCCACAGTGGCCTTGTCCGTGGCCACCACACACAGGACCTGATCCCGCTCCACCCGGTCTCCCGGCCGCACGCGCCACTCCACCACCTCACCCTCGGTCACCCCCTCGCCGAGGTCGGGCAGCCGGAACTCCAGCACTGAAGTCGGCGCCACCGGGGACTCCGCCTGCCCCCCTGTCTCCGGGGCCGTGGTCGCGCCGGCCGGGCCGGCGAGCCGGAGGAGCGGCTCGCCCACCCGGAGCACCCGTCCTTCGGGGACCAGGACCTCGCCCACCACCCCGGAGAAGGGGGAGGGCAGCTCCACGGTGGCCTTGTCCGTGGCCACCACACATAGGACCTGATCCCGCTCCACGCGGTCCCCGGCCCGCACGCGCCACTCCAACACCTCACCCTCGGTCACCCCCTCGCCGAGGTCGGGTAGCCGGAACTCAGGCAGCGGCATCAGTACTCCAGGGCAGCGCGGGCAGTGCGGACCACCCGGGACACCGACGGCAGCGCCTGGTCCTCCAGCTGGAAGAGCGGGAAGGGCATGTCCATCCCCGTCACCCGGAGGACGGGGGCCAGGAGGTGGTCGGCGACCTCCTCCTGAAGGATGGCCGCCACCTCGGCCGCGACGCCGCTGTGACGGGGAGCCTCGTGTACCACGACCACCCGGCCCACCTCGCGAGCGGTGCGGAGGAGCGTCTCTCGATCGAGCGGATAGAGGGAGCGCATGTCGACGACCCGCACGCTGGCCCCCTCGTCCGCCAGTCGCTCGGCTGCCTCCAGGGCCACCTCGACCATCGCTCCGTGAGCCAGGATGGCCACGTCGGCACCCGGGCGCACCACCTGGGCCCGGTCGAGGCTCGAGGGTTGGAATCGATCGGGGATCTCGGCGCGGCCCCGGCGGTACAGCCGCTTGGGCTCCATGTAGATCACGGGGTCGCCGCAAGCCGCGGCCGCCACCAGCATCTCTCCTGCGGAGAGGGGGTCGGATGGGGCCACCACCCGCAGCCCCGGGGTGTGGCTGAAGAGCGTCTCCGGGGAGTCGGAGTGCAGCTCCGGGGCCTTGGTTCCGCCACCGTAGGGGATCCGGATCACCATGGGCAGGCCGTAAGCGCCGTTGGTCCGCCAGCGGAACCTGCCCGCGTGCGAGGCCAGCTGCTCGAAGGCGGGGTACACAAAGGCGTCGAACTGGATCTCCACAATCGGGCGCAGCCCGACCAGGCACATCCCGATCGCTGCCCCCACGAACCCGGCCTCGGACAGCGGAGTGTCCACCACCCGATCGGGGCCGAACCGCGCCTGGAGCCCGGCGGTCGCCCGGAAGACCCCTCCATTGACCCCGATGTCCTCCCCGAGAAGAATCGCCCGGGGATCGTCGTCAAGGACCTGGCCCAGGGCGCGGCCCACCGCCTCGACCATGGTCACGCCCGCTGGCACCTCAGCCCTCCTCCAGGTAGGTGGGCTCGCGCAGCCGCTCCCTGCGCAGAGTCCAGGGAGTTTCGCGGTACACCCGGGACGCCACATCCTCCAGGGACGGTAGGGGGAATCCTTGGAGCCGGTCCCCGGCCTGGCGCATCTCTGCCGCCGCGTCGGCACGAAGCTCACCGAGCTCCTCCGGGGAGGCTAGGCCGGCGTCCACCAGAGCAGCCGCCGCCCTTCCGAGCGGCTCCCACGGGCCCCATCTCCGGGCGGACTCCGGGTCCCGGTAGAGCGAGGGCTCGTCGGCCGTGCCGTGGGGCCCCAGCCGGTATCCCACGGCCTCCACCAGGGTCGGGCCGTCGCCGCGCCGCGCCCTGGCTGCGGCCTCGCGGACCGCGAGGTGGCAGGCGAAGACGTCGAAGCCGTCGACCCGCACTCCGGGCATCCCGTAGGCCGAGGCCTTGTCGGCGATACGTTCGACCCGGGTCTGGAGCCGCAGCGGGGTGCTGATGGCCCACTGGTTGTTGGTGACCAGGAATATGGCAGGCGCCCCAACGACCGCGGCCAGGTTGCAGGCCTCGTGGAAGTCTCCCTCCGAGGTGGAGCCGTCGCCGCCGTAGGCCAGCGCCACCGTCTCCTCTCCCAGCAGCCGGCTGCCCCACGCTGCGCCCACCGCGTGGGGATAGTTGGTGGCCACCGGCACGCAGACCGGCGCGGTGTGCAACCGGTGCACGTCGTGCCATCCCGCGGGATTGCCGCGCCAGAGGAGGAGCGGCACCTCCGGAGGGCAGCCCCGGAGCACCACGACCGAGTTCTGCCGGTAGGTGGGGAAGAGCCAGTCATGGTCCTTGAGGGCCAGGACGCTGCCCGCCTGGATGGCCTCCTCGCCAAAGTAAGTCGGGTAGGTCCCGATCACCCCCTGTCGTTGCAGGATCACCGCTCGCTCGTCGAAGGCCCTGAGGCGGGCCATGGCGGCAAACAGTCCCAGGGCGAGGGGACGGCCCAGGTCGGACAGAGCCTCGCGACGCCGGTGGTCCGGAAGGCCGAGCACCGTTGAGGCACCTTCCATCAGCTCCGCCCCGGGCGCCAGGTCCTCCGACTCCGCACCCAGATCGCGCATCATCCACCTACCCCACGCACGGATATGAGCCCCGACCCCACGTCCAAAGCCTCTGCCCCCGCGCCCAGTGGCTCTGGCGCGGCCCACTTTAGCAACGCTCGGCTGTTGGACGGCCCGGTAGAGTGGGTTCCGAGACGACCGTGCCCAAGACGCCGAATGGAGGTTGCGTGAAGCTCTCCCCCGCCAGCGACTCCGCCCCCTCCGAGACCATCGCCACCAGGGCCGTCCTGCTCATGGCGTACGGCAGCCCCCGCAGCGCGGAGGAGATCCTCCCCTACTACACCCACATGCGCGGAGGCAGACCGCCCCGCCCCGAGGCGCTGGCTGGACTCGAGGCTCGCTATCGGGCGATCGGCGGACGGTCGCCGCTCACCGAGATCACCCTGTCCCAGGCCTCTGCCCTCCAGGACCTTCTCCGATCCCAGGACGGGCCCGGGTGGTCGGTGACGGTGGGCATGAAGCACATCGCCCCCTTCATAGAGGACGCTGTGGCAGGCCTCGTGGGCGCCGGGATCAGAGAGGCGGTGGGCGTGGTGCTCGCCCCCCACTATTCGCGAATGAGCGTCGCGGGGTACGTCGAGCGCGCCCGTGCGGCCAGCGCGGGGAGCCCGCTCGAGATCAGTTTCGTCGAGGACTGGCACCTCGAGCCGTCCTACCTCTCCTGGCTGGCACGGGCCATCTCGACGAGACTCGCGGAAATCGGTCCGACTCGGGCCGAGCGTGCCATGGTGATCTTCACGGCGCACAGCCTGCCGGCGCGGCTGCGGGAGATGGGCGATCCGTATCCGGACCAGCTGGGCGAGACCGCGGCCGCGGTGGCCAAGATCCTCGACCTCCCCCGATGGGACATCGGCTGGCAGAGCGTCGCCCAGGACACCGGTGAGCCCTGGCTCGGCCCGGAGCTGCTGGAGGTGGTCAGGCGGGCTGCCTCCCGGGGAATCACGGAGTTCCTGGTCTGCCCCTGCGGCTTCGTGGCCGACCACCTCGAGGTCCGGTACGACCTGGACGTCGAGGCGCAGCGGGCCGCGGCCGACCTTGGGATCACGATCTCCCGGACGGCGATGCCCAACGACGACCCGGCCTTCATCGCCGTGCTGCGGGACGTGGTGCGCCGGGGATTGGCCAGCCCGGGTTGACTCCTCTGCGCCTGGCGGTCGTCGGGGCCGGGGTGTCGGGGCTCTCCGCCGCCTGCGAGCTGGACCGGGCCAGCCACGATGACAGGGTGCCCTGCCAGATCACCGTTTTCGAGGCCGAGGGCCGAGTCGGTGGGCGCGTCCTGAGCGCAGAGGTGCGAGGTCAGCGGGTCGACGTCGGCGCCGAGAGCATGCTGGTGCGGGACCCGTCGACCATCGAAACCCTGAGCGCGCTCGGGCTGGATGGGGAGCTGGTCCGTCCCGGCACCACGTCGGCTTCGATCTGGTCCGGGCGACGGCTGGTGCCCATCCCCAAGGGCACCTCCCTCGGGGTTCCGCTCCACCCACTGCAACCTGGGGTGGTCCGCTCGCTGGGGCCGTGGGGGAGCCTGCGGGCCTTCCTGGAGCCCTGGCTCCTCGGCCCGACGGTGAGCCCTGACGATCCACTTGGCCCATTTCTGGAGGGCCGGCTGGGGAAGGCGGCGGTCAGGCGACTGGTGGACCCGCTCCTTGGCGGGGTGTACGCCGGTCCCGCCGAGCTGCTGAGCGTCGGTGCGGTGGCTCCGCACCTGCTCTCCGCGCTCGGGCGCGACCGGAGCCTGCTCCGGGGCCTGCGGCAGCAGCCAGCGGCTCCCCCCGGAGCAGTGACCGGGTTCATCTCCCTTCGCAGCGGGCTCCAGACCCTGGCAGAGAAGCTGGCGGGCGGGCTCGATCCGTCGGCGCTCCGGCTCCAGACTCCGGTGCGGGGCGCCTGGCCGGCCCCCTTGGGGCAGATGCGGGTCGAGACAGGCCAGGGCAGCGAGGAGTTCGACGGCTTGGTCCTGGCACTTCCAGCCCCGTCCGCCGCCGAGCTGCTGCAGGGCCTGGCACCGGAGCTGGCTCGGGAGCTGCGGCGCCAGAGGTACTCGAACGTGGCCACCATAACCCTGGCCTACCCCGAGTCAGCGATCAGTCGACGACCTCCGGGCAGCGGCTTCCTGGTGCCCCGCTTTCCCGGCCGTGTGGTCACGGCATGCACCTTCATGGATCAGAAGTGGCCCCACCTTCGGCGGCCGGGAATTCTGCTCCTCAGAGCGTCGGCAGGCGGGCACGGGGATGACTGGCCACTGGAGGTGGACGACGCCACCCTGGTCACGTCGGTGCACACCCACCTGCGCCGCCACCTCGGCCTCCGCCAGGTGCCTCTGGAGGCCAGGGTGCAGCGCTGGTCGCCGGCCCTTCCCCAGTACCGCGCCGGCCACCTCGCCTGGCGCGACTCGGTCGAAGCGCAGGTGGCGGCTCTCTCCTACCCGGTGGTACTCGCGGGCGCCGCCTATCGCGGGGTCGGGATGGAGGCCTGCTTGCGGGACGGGGTGCGCGCGGCCCGGGCCCTGTGGCAGCGGCTCGGCAGCGCTGCCGCAATGGAATCGAGAGGTCGGGCTGGTGATGGCCATCCCTGAGGAGACGCCCGACCAGACGAGGGTCGAGCAGGCGGTTCGGACCCTGCTGGCCTGGATGGGTGAAGACCCCCAGCGGAAGGCGCTGCGCGACACGCCCGGCCGGGTCGCAAGAGCCCTGGCCGAGCTGGCGTCGGGCTACGGCGAGGACCCCGCAGCCCTTCTCTCCGCCGGGCTGGCAGAGGCCCCTGAGCGGCAGCTGGTCGTGGTCCGTGATATCACTTTCCACAGTCTCTGCGAGCATCACCTGCTCCCCTTCTTCGGGTGGGCCGCGATCGCCTATCTGCCCGACGGCCGCCTGGCCGGGCTCAGCAAGCTGGCGCGGGTCGTCGACGCGCATGCGCGGCGGCTGCAGGTGCAGGAACGGCTGACCGAGGAGGTCGCCACCACCCTGGAGCGCGGGTTGCGGCCCCGGGGACTGGCGGTGGCCCTGACCGCGGAACACCTCTGCATGAGCATGCGCGGAGCGGCCCGGCCGGGACACCGCACCGTCACGGTCGCCACCCGAGGCGAGCTGGCGAGCGACCCAGCATCGCGGGAGTCGGCCCTACGGCTCATGGCCGCGTCCCGACCATGACCGGACTGGCCTTGAGCTCCCTCTCGCGAGAGGAGCTGCGCTCGTGGCTGGAGGGGCGGGGCCATCCGCCCTACCGGGCAGATCAGATACGCCGTCACATGCTGCGGGGCGGTGAGCTCGGCTTTGAGGCCATGAGCGACCTTCCGCTCCCGCTTCGCACTGAACTCGAAGAGTCCGCCGCCTGGTCGAGCCTGGAGGTCATGGCGGCGACCGCCACCGACCGGGGCCTGACCGAGAAGCTGCTGCTGCGCACAGGGGCTGGCCACGAATTGGAGGCGGTGATGATCGCCCACCCCGCGCGGGATGGTAGCCGGGGCCGCCGGACGGTGTGCGTAAGCTCCCAGGCCGGTTGCGCCATTGGCTGCGTCTTCTGCGCCACGGGGCGCCTGGGGTTGAGGGCCAACCTGACCGCGGCGGAGATCGTGGACCAGGTGCTGGAGGCTGCCCGCCGGTGGGACGCTGAGGGCCTCGGGCGCCCCACCAACGTCGTCCTCATGGGCATGGGCGAGCCGCTCCAGAACTACAACCAGGTGGTCCTGGCGATCCGTCTGCTGCACGAGTGGGGGATCTCCGGGCGGCAGGTGGTGCTCTCGACCAGCGGGCTGGTGCCAGAGATCATGCAACTCGCCCAGGAGGGGCTGGGGGTGCGCCTGGCGATCTCCCTGCACGCCACCCAGGACCACCTGCGGGACCGCCTGGTGCCGATCAACCGACGGTTCCCCATCGCGAGCCTTCTGGATGCCGCCCGGCAGTACGCCGCGGCGAGCGGGCGCCGGGTGACCCTCGAGTACGTGCTGATCCGGGGCGTGAATGATGACCCCGGATCCGCCCGGCGGCTGGGGCAGATGGCGGCCACGATCCGCGGCCACATCAACCTCATCCCCATGAACCCGATTCCCGGCAGCGATCTGCGCGCGCCCTCGGCGGCGGCCTGCCGGGAGTTCGCGGCGCTGGTTGGACCCCGGGCCACGATCCGGCACTCCCGGGGCGACCGGGCCACCGCCGCCTGCGGCCAGCTCCGGGCATCCCTGGCGCCCGAGCCGCGTCGGGAGGAGCGCATTCTGGCCCGGGAGCTGGCACTGGTGGACACCCCAAGCGGGCAATCGGCGTGAGGCATACTCCTTGGCGGGGGGATCCGAATCCAGGAGTACCGCCCGCATGCACTGGCTGACCGTCTGGGAGTTCGACCCCTCGGTCTGGGCGGGTTGCGCACTGGCCCTCGCCGCCTACCGCTGGCTCCCGGGGGCCCGCCGGGACCGGCGGCTACTGTTCTGGGTCGCCGGCGTGATGGTGATCTTCGTCTCCCTGGAGTCGGCCATCGACGTGATCGGCGACAACTACCTCTTCAGCATGCACATGGCCCAACACCTTCTGCTGGCGATGGTGGGCCCGCCCCTCATGATCCTGGGCCTGCCGCCGCGAACCGTCGATGCCTGGCTGGGAGGTCGGGCGGGCCGCCTCCTGCGGGCGATCGTGAACCCATTCCTCGCGGGGCCGGTTTACTTTCTGATCGTGGTCGGATGGCACTGGCCTCCGTTCTTCGACTACGGCCTGACCCACCCTCTGGGGCACGTCCTCCAGCACCTCAGCTTCATCGCCGTCGGGTTCATCTTCTGGTGGGCGGTGGTGGTGCACCGGCCCGGCGAGCGCTGGAACCTCAGCGTGCTCGGGGAGGTGGCCTATCTCACCGTGGGCGCGCTGCCAGCGGTGGTGGTGGGTTTGACCGTGGCTCTCCTACCCCATCCCGTCTACCTCTTTTATCTGGACCGGGCGCCACTTCTCGGGTTCAGCGCCCTCGCCGATCAGCGTCTGGGCGGGATCATCATGTTCGTCTTCGACAACGCCCTCATGGTGGGGGTCGCCGGCTGGTATCTCTGGCACCTGTTCCCCGCCGACGGAGCCGACGAGGCGCGCCTCCGTGCCGGCCGCTGAGAACCGACCGCCTCCGCCACTGGCAGTCTGGCGGCCCAAACTAGGCCCGGACTTCCTGGCGGTGGCGCTGGGCGCCCTCTGGCTCGCCGACGCCGTGCTGCAGCTCCAGCCCCGAATGTTCACGCCAGCCTTCTCGGGTCAGGTGCTGTACAGCACCGCCCTCATGTATCAGCCGCCCGGACTGAGCGGGTTCCTGTTCGCGGTGGCCCGCCTAGAGGCCGCCAACCTAACCGCCACCACCCTTCTGATCGCGATGGTCCAGCTGGCGATCGGCGCAGCGCTCCTGGTGCCCACCAGCCGCCGGACCGCGCTGGTTGCCTCGGCCGGCTGGGCCACCGTGGTCTGGGTCCTCGGAGAGGGAATGGGATTCGTCGCCACGGGAACTGCGTCTCTCTGGTCAGGGGCCCCCGGGGCTGCCCTCCTCTACCTGGCACTCTCCATCCTGGCACTGCGGGGCCTCCGCGATCTGAACCACTGGGCGAGGATGGGCATCTGGATCTGGACCCTCTACTGGGGGATGGGCGCCCTGCTGGACCTCGCCTGGCGGTACCCGCCGGGGGCGGTCATGGCCTACAACCTCCAGACCGCCGCCCAGTCGGCGCCGGGCCCCCTGCAGTCCCTCGACTACCGGCTGGCCCGAGTGGCACTCCAATTCCAATGGCCGGTGGTCATCGCCTGCACCGTCGTCTACCTGCTCCTCGCGACCCTGGTCTGGCGGGCCTCGCTGCGCCGTCCCACGCTGGTTCTGGGCCTCCTCCTGCTGCCGGCTTTCTGGGTGCTCGGCCAGGGGCTGGGGGGTGTCTTCACCGGTATCGCCACCGATCTCAACTCAGCACCGCTCATGGCCCTGCTGGCGGCCGTGCTCCTCGGCGCCGCCGCCCCCACATCCGGCCCCGAAACCCCCAATGGTTCGGCCCTGGCAGCAAAAAAAAGAGACCCGGCGATGACCTACTCTCCCACCCCGTTGCCAGGGCAGTACCATCGGCGCTGACGGGCTTAACTGCTGTGTTCGGAATGGGAACAGGTGTTTCCCCGCCGCTATCGTCACCGGATCTCGATTGTCACATTAGAGGGCGCGCCACCGGACCGCCGGCGGCGCCACCCGAGCGCAGTAGGAGCCCACGTCCCGGGGGCGCGCCCGCGAACGGTGTGGCAGAGATGGTCAAGCCCTCGACCGATTAGTACCGCTCAGCTCAAAGCATTGCTGCTCTTACACCCGCGGCCTATC